>JALCSU010000015.1 GCA_022653735.1 Bacteroidales bacterium | reverse complement strand
CGGCGCCATCTTCTACTCCCTGGCCTGTTCCTGCCGCCTACACCGCATCAACTTCTTCGAGTATCTCTCCGATGTGCTGAACACAGTGGCAGCGATGCCCAACGGAGCACCGCCGGATGCCTTCCGCAACCTCCTCCCGGACCGCTGGACAAAACTAGAGCAGGGCGTATGACCCTGCTTTCTTTATGCCCCGGCTACACGGCATCCCGGAGACGCTTACCAGGTGTTTACATGACAACTACAACTACAGCCACTTCTAAGGCACATCGCCTCGCGCCGCGAATGCAGCAGGGCGAAAAGCAGCATCGGTAAAAGCATCCGACGGAGGTTAAGACTGGTTGCCTTCCACAGTCGCTCAGAATAACTTCCGGAGGATGCCGATGGTGGGTATTCCTAGTCAAGTCAACAACCGGAGGATAGATATTCATGAGGATTACAGAGCATGGAATATTCGAAGAGAGCATTTCTCGCACCGCCAATCCCAGCATCAAGATGTGCCCTGCCGCAAATTACTCACATATTCCGAAGCGCGTGCAACTCTATGGCAAGATAGCCAATAATCAAGATGTGTCCTGCCGCAAATCACCCATATTATCCCCACATCGCAAGGTTTTCGTATATTTGTACTCACGATGGAGACTAAAAAACAGAAATACGAGAGGATGCTACTTAGCGCCAGATCTATAGCGAAAGGAGAGACTAACATCATCGCCAAGATGGCCAACTTCTGCGCCCTCATTCAAAGCGAATTTCACTTCTGGTGGACGGGCTTCTACCTCGTAGACAACGCAATGCGACAACTCATAGTAGGACCATTCCAGGGGCCACTTGCCTGCATGAGAATTGAATATGGCAAAGGAGTGTGCGGCTCAGCTTGGAAAGCTCAGAAGACCATAGTAGTGCCGGATGTGAAAAAATTCCCTGGACACATTGCCTGCAGCGAAGAATCTAAGTCCGAAATCGTCGTCCCTGTCTTCAGCGGAGCAGAAATAATAGCAGTGCTGGACATCGACAGCGACCAGCTCTCCACTTTCGATGAAATCGATCAAACATATTTGGAGGATCTGGTACGGCTGCTCGCCTGAAATTACCAATATTGATTGAAGAAGCTTCAGCATGGCATGCCACCCTTACAACAGACGCTATAGCCACTGACTATCAACATATTACTGGATCATCCAATTGACGTAGCTTTACCTAGACGATGGAACCGGAAAGAATCATATTCCACATAGATGTCAATTCCGCCTTTCTCAGCTGGACAGCCGTCAAGATGCTGAGAGAAGGACAAGATGACATACGCCTTATTCCAGCAGTCATTTCCGGCGATCCCTCCGACCGCCGAAGCATCATCGCCGCTGCCTCAATTCCAGCAAAGAAGCTCGGAATCAAAACCGCCCAGCCAGTATCGATGGCGCTAAGGACCTGCCCAACCCTCCGAATCGTCCGCGGAGATTGGGACTGGTACAAACAATGTTCAAGAGCCTTCATTGAGATTTGCCGCAGCTACTCACCCATCCTTCAGCAATTTTCCATAGACGAATGCTTCATAGACATGAGCGGACGCCTCAGTGAACGCGCTCCTGTGGAGGTCGCCACAGAACTCAAGGACAGAATCTCCACCAGCCTAGGCTTCACCGTGAATGTCGGCATCGGCCCCAACAAACTACTGGCGAAGATGGCATCCGATTTTCAGAAGCCCGACAAGGTACACACACTCTGGCACGAAGAAATTCCTCAGAAAATGTGGCCTCTGGAAGTACAGGATCTTCTCTGGGTAGGAAAGAAAACTGCCGATAAGCTATATTCCTACGGCATCAGAACGATCGGTGCTTTAGCAAAGGCGGCACCAGAAATGCTAGCGCAGTTATTCGGGAAAACTGTCGCAATCCAGATGCATGAATATGCCAACGGCAGGGACGATTCGCCAGTTCAGACAGAGTCGCAACCAGCAAAGAGCATCAGCGCAGAAAGGACTTTCGCAAAGGACATCACCGACTCAGCCTCCCTAGACAAGGAACTATTCAAGGCTATGGTAGTGGTGGCGCACCGCCTTCGGATGTCTGGATTCCACGCCTCATGCGTTTCAGTTTTCGTGAAATATACCGATTTCACCGTGGCCCAGAAACAATGCACGCTCCCCACGCCCAGCGATGTCACTGCAGTATTGCTGAACGAAGCTCGCGCCCTCATCCCACAAATCTGGGATGGATACACTCCAATCCGCCAAGTCGGCGTCGGAGTCTCCCGATTTTCCTCAGAAAACTATATACAACTTTCCCTCTTCGAAGACCCCAAGATGGAATATTATTGCACATGGGACAAGGAATATGACGCAAGCCACTAACCAAAAGCTCCATCCAGAAACGCAAGCGCCCCCAAACCGACAGTTCGGACTGGATGGCATTCTTCGGCCTTGCTGGACGACTTCCGGAGGATGCTGCTTTCGTCAACACTATGCCATACTAATCCTGACGGTATTCTAAAAGACACAGCCCAAACTACTGATATTGATTTTGCAACCAACATTCAGAATTCCGTCTGGATGCTTTTGCAGCGCGAGCCCAAATGCCTCACGATGCCGTGGAAAACGGGTGAGCATGTAAACACCCCACTTGCCATCCCCGGTGTTTACATGCCCACAGCAACTACAGCCACTTCTAAGGCACATCACCTCGCGCCGCAAATGCAGTAGGGCGAAAATTAGCATCGAGGCAAAGGCATCCGACGGAAGTTCGGACTGAGCGGCATTTTTCAAGCCGCTCAGGATAACTTCCGGAGGATGCGGGCGGTGCGCGATAAGGGCCTTCTACACACCATCAGGCTCGGAGACATGCGGTCTGTGTGCGATGAGGGCTTTTTGCACACCTTTAGGCTTGGAGACCTGCGGGCGGTGCGCGATGAGGGCTTTTTGCACACCGGTGTGCCATTCAGTCAGGAATGACGCCTCGGGATTCAAGCCTTAACTCTTCGGAGGAAACGCTCAAATGGATCTGGCACTCAAGCCTTAACTCTTCGGAGGAAACATTCAATGGTGTTTTCCATGAGGCAGCAGATGGTCATTGGGCCGACGCCTCCGGGAACTGGGGTGATCACGGAAGCTTTTGGCTCAACCGAGTCGAAATCGACATCCCCGCAAAGCTTACCATCCGCATCCCTATCCATGCCAACATCAATCACGGCAGCACCATCTTTAACCATATCCTCCGTCACGAATTTCGGACGACCAATCGCAACCACGAGAATATCAGCCTGCCTCGTAATCTCCGGAAGATTACGAGTCCTTGAATGGCAAATGGTCACGGTAGCATTCCTATCCAAAAGCAACTTCGAGATCGGCAAGCCAACTATCTGGCTACGACCAATCACCACAGCATTCTTACCAGAAATCTCGCACCCAGCAGCCTCAAGCAACTTAATGATACCCTTAGGAGTGCAAGGAACAGTGTAATTCGAATTCGGACGCTTCTGCCAAAGAGCAGCAGTGTTCAGCGGATGGAAGCCATCCACATCCTTAGACTGAGCAATAGCTTCAATGACCTTCGGCTCGCTAATCTGCTTAGGAAGCGGCAACTGCACCAGAATCCCATCGACAGAATCATCCGCATTCAGCTCAGCGATTTTGCTAAGCAATTCTGCCTCAGGCGTTTCTTCAGGCATCCTAATGGTAGTATTCTTGATCCCAACCACATCGCAAGCCTTAGCCTTGTTCTTCACATAAGTCTGGCTACCAGGGTCATTCCCCACGAGAATAACCACCAGATGCGGCACACGGCCATATTTTTCAGGAAATGTGGCGACCTGCTCCGCCATTTTTGCCTTCAAAGAAGTCGAAAGATCTTTTCCGCTGATAATCATAAACCAAATAATTTGAAGTTGTGAATATACTGAATATCCCGCAGTCGGCAAAATCCGATAAACACGATACTACCCGAATATTTCCCGTAGAATGGCAAGAGAGCGAATATTTAGGTTGGTTTCAGTGTGGTAGGAAATGTAACGAATGATAGCTTCCGCAATCTCGTTGCGATCAGTGCCCTTTAAAGGAAGCAGGAGGGCAGAAACTAGCCGATTCCCGTATTCTGCCGGCGGAGTCGCCTCGGACGGAAGGCGAAGTGAATCGGACTGGAAGCGAAGTGAATCGGCAGGGGACGGCAAATAAGCCTGTAGCAAAGCCTCGATGTTGCTGAGCTGGGTGCCGGCGAAAGGAGCTAAGCCAGGAAGAGAGGGGCTGAAGCCGAGGGCAGCACAAAGGTCCAGCAGGAACAGCAGATGAAAATTGGAAAAGTCACTTTCTAAAGCATCCAGAGTAAGGATTTCTTGTTTCAGCCAAGAAGCCAGGCCACCCTCATTGGTGTCCTCCAGAATGGCTCTGTAAAGAACCTCGCTCATGAAAACCGTCATAGTGTTCTTGCGAATATCTCCACGGATGCCATTCAGCGGTGAAAGGCAAACAAAATTCGAGGCTCTCCAAAGCTGCGACTTAGGGCTTTCGGAAATCTCAGCCTCTAGGATATTCATGGGCAGGAAAAGCGCCATGGAACTCTTAGCGCCGACTCGCACCAGAAACCCACGCCTGCCATATTCATTGCTGAGAGTATGGAGGATTATGGTGTTTTCACCAAATTTGGTGTGGTTCAGGACTATAAGCTCTGCCTTGGTATTCATTGCTTAATAAAATGGAGCCCTTTAGCAAAAGGTTTTATGAATATGCCACCGCAGTGGTCGAGGAAGATGGTATTACGAATATGCCACCGTGGGCTGGCGCCTAGCTGATGCCGGCGATGTAGGCCGCCATGGCACTGAGAGCCTTGCCTCGGTGCGAGATGTCATTCTTCTGCTCTTCCGAAATGTCGGCTAGAGTGCGGTCAGGATATTCATCAGGAATGAATATAGGATCGTAGCCAAAGCCACCGTGACCACTCTTGGCGCGAGCGATCGTGCCGTTCAGGACACCTTCGAATTGATGCGCCTGACCATCCAGAATCAAAGTCACCACGCTACGGAAACGAGCACGGCGAGAAATGCCTGGATGAATAGACTCTTGATGAGCGAGCTCAGAGAGGACCTTATCCATGTTCTTGTTAAAGTCCTTATCAGGGCCAGCGAAACGAGCCGTATAAACTCCAGGAGCCCCGCCAAGAGCCTCAACCTCCAGCCCAGTATCGTCCGAAAAGCAATCGCAGCTCTTATGCTCGAAAATGTAGCGAGCCTTCTGCATAGAATTCTCCTCCAGCGTCTTGCCAGTTTCCGGAATATCTTCCGTTAAGCCAATCTCCGACGGAGTCACCAAAGAAAACCCATAGCCAAGAATCTCGGAAGCCTCGCGTAGCTTCCCTTTGTTGTGTGTCGCGAATACGATTTGGCGCATATTGTTCTATTTAATAGATCCTGAGACAAGCACAGGATGACAGGACTGTCAGTCAATGCTGATCAGCGGCTTGGTAAGGGCATCGCGAAGTTCGTCGTCGTAGCGAATGCGAATCTTAATGCCAGCCTCCTGGTAATAATAACGAACTGCGATCTCCTCCTCGATGAACGGAACAATCTCCGACTTCTTCAGGTTCAGGAAAGTCTCTTTATCCATATCTATCGCCTTCTGGAGCGCATCAATCTGAGCCTTCGCCCCATCCGCCAGACCGTCTTTCTGCAGCTCCTTCTTCATCTGGTCGAAATATGTCTGAGCCGAAGACCTGTAATCGAACTTCTTATCCTTGGCGAAAGCCACGAAGTCGGCATATTCCTTATCGGAAAGGTAGAAATCCTCCGCTGCGTTCTTATGCTCAGTGACATATTTGATGGCATATTCATTAATTATTCCATTCATTACCAATGAATACACCAGGCGACTATATTCCTTGCTCTTCAAAGTGTCATCAGGAGTGATGCCGCCACCGTCGCGCACCGTCCGGCCATGAGCAGTCTTGAACTCATGCGTCAGTGAATCAGGAATATGTCCTACGCTGCCATCCTCATTGCGATGAGTGTAATCTATCGCCTGCACGCAGCGGCCCGACGGTGTGTAATACTTTGCAGTCGTGACCTTCAGCTGTCCGTTGTATGGCAGAGGCCTTATGCTCTGGACGAGGCCTTTCCCATAAGTCCTCTCGCCCATGATGGTCGCACGGTCCAAGTCCTGCAATGCTCCGGAAACTATCTCCGAAGAAGAGGCCGTGCCGGAATCCACAAGGACGATTATCGGAATTCTTGTATCTAGAGGTTCCGTAGAAGTTCTGTACTCCCGATCGGTCCCTGGAGCCAAGCCCTTGCAGGAAACCACCAGAGAACCCTTCGGAACGAACAGCGAAACGATGCTCACAGCCTCGTTCATGAGCCCGCCTCCATTCCCACGAAGATCCAGGACCAGCTTCTCCATGCCCTGGCCTTTCAGCTTCAGAAAGGCTTCCTTGACAGCAAGAGAGACATTCTCCGTGAAGCCGCTCTGGTAGATGTAGCCAGTCTTGCCATCGGAAAGCATTCCGGCATATTCCACGTCAGGAAGGTGAATCCTCTCCCTAGTGACCACCACGTCCACAGTATCTTTGGCATAAACTTTCACCACCTTGAACTTCACCTGAGTACCAGGCTTGCCGCGCATCCTCTCCGAACTCTGCTGGCTGGTCAGTCCATGCGTCGAAACTCCGTCTATAGTCAAGATTTCATCCCCGCAACGAAGGCCCGCCTTCACTGCCGGAGACCCAGCATATGGCTCATTGATGATCACGTTCCCATTGACATCCGGCTTGAAAATAACAGCCCCGATGCCACCGTAGGTCTTGTTGATCATCATCTGCAAATCTTCGTTCTCCTCTTCCGGAATGTAGACCGTGTAAGGATCCAAGCTGCTGAGCATAGCGTCAATGCCAGCCCTTTCAATCCTGTCCACCGGCAGCGTGTCCACGTAAGAGCGGCTAAGCTCCTGCAAAACAGCATTTTGAATTTCCGTCCACTTGCCCAGCTTGAAATTCTGCGACTGAGCGAAAACTGTTGCGCCGATCAGCAAGGCAGCCGACGCAGTCAATAAATATTTTGTTTTCATTTCTTTCCCTTTTTGTAAGATGCTCTTGAGCGTGTCTTCGGAGAATTCTCGGAAAGCCCTTCCGAAACAGAATTCCCATCATGGCCAAGAGCAGCAGTCCCACCTTTTGCAGCAATATCATCGACGAGCTCGTAATCCAGGAGACGCTGCTCCAGATTAGTGGCTTTGACACGAATCTTCACAGGGTCACCTAGGCGGTATATCTTGTGAGTACGCTTGCCGGCTAATTGATATTTTTCTTCATCAAATTCGTAGAAATCGGACTTGATGTCCCTAAGAGCGACCATACCCTCGATCATAGTAGGCTCTATCTCCACGTACATTCCCCAGTCAGTGAGTCCGGAAATGATTCCACTGTACTCACGGCCCACCTTGTCCTGCATGAATTCTATGAGCTTGTACTTTGTGCTGTCACGCTCTGCATTTGCTGCGATTTGCTCGCGCTCCGAAGCATGCTGGCACTGCTGTTCGTAATATTCCTTGTTTTGGCTTTCAGCGTTGTCAAGGTACATCGCCAGCAGTCTGTGCACCATCGTGTCAGGATAGCGCCTGATAGGAGAGGTGAAATGAGTGTAGAACTTGAAGTTCAGGCCGTAGTGGCCGATGTTGTCAGTTGAATATATCGCCTTCGCCATAGAGCGTAGGGCTAGCATCTGGAATGCATCGCACTCTGGCTTGCCTTTCGACTCTGCCAGCAGGGCATTCAGGGACTTTGCGATGTCCCGGCCATTGTCTGTGGCACCTAATTTATAGCCGAAGCTATGGGCAAACTCGCCCAACCCTGTGATTTTCTCCGAATTAGGCTCTCCGTGAATACGGTAGACGAATGTTTTCGCATTTTTGTCCTGCTTGCCGTCGAAACGCCCGCTAGTGGCAATGTACTCGGCCACCGAACGGTTAGCTAACAGCATATATTCCTCAATCAGCCAGTTGGCCTCTTTCGTTATCACCTCGTGCACGTCGACAGGCCTCCCTGCCGCATCCACCACCACTTTCATCTCCGGCCTTTCGAAGCTGATGGCGCCAGAATCGAAGCGACGCTTGCGAAGAATGGCGGCCACGGACCACAGATCCAAGATAGCCTCTTTTATCTCTAGCGGAATCACGCAGCCCTCATATATTCCTTGACCCATGGCAGCCTCTCCCCTCGCCGCAGCCTTCCTCTCCTCTTTTTCCATTCGAGCAGCAGCCTCAGGAGTGTGATCCAGCACGGGATCCGCTACAGGCACGGTTTTTCCATCTGTGCCACCTCGCAGCTCCATATTCATGGACTCCCGTCCATTATCGATTATTTGCTGAGCGGTCTCGTAGGCAAACCGGTAGTCCGAGCGAATCACTGTCCTGCCGAACCAGCGGCTCACGACCTCTGCCTTAGGAGTTACCTCGAAGACAGCCGAGAAGGTGAGCTTGTCCTCATTCGGACGAAGCGAACACATTCTGTTCGAGAGCTTCTCCGGCAGCATTGGAACGGTCCTGTCCACCAGATAAACCGAAGTGCCACGTTCCTGAGCCTCCTTGTCCAGAATCGTGCCTGGCCTTACGTAATATGACACATCGGCGATATGCACGCCAATCTCGTAATTGCCGTCGGATAGCTTCTTGAAAGATATGGCGTCATCGAAATCCTTGGCATCAGCCGGGTCGATAGTGAACGTAAGCGTGTCGCGGAAATCCCGCCGGCCCTGAAGATCTTTCTCTGTAATCTTATCTGAAATAGACTCTGCTGCCTTTTCCACCTCTGGTTCAAACCTGTACGGCAGTCCATATTCAGCGAGAATCGCATGCATCTCGGTGTCATTTGCTCCCGGTTCTCCTAGCACATCCACGATGTGGCCTCTAGGATTGGTCTCCCCCCTATCCCATTTGTCTATCACGACCGCTACCTTCATGCCTTTCTTGGCCTCCTTAGGCAGCGAGCCGAAATCTACCTTGATGTCGTAAGGCATCACCCTGGACTGCATCAGCACCCAGGCCTGCGCTCCGATGGTGTGCAATATTCCCACGAAAGGCTTCTTGCTGCGCTCCACTATCTCGACAACCTCTCCCTCACGCCTCTTGCTCTGGGGATCCCTACCTTTTCCCGCAGGCTTCTCTCTGGTTACGGCGACTTTCACTACATCGCCATTCAATGCACCCCTTGTCTTGGAAGCCTTCACGAACACATCATTGTCCGGCTCTTCTGGAACCTCGACGAACACATAGCCTTCCCTCGTCATCCTCACCGTGCCTTGAACCACAGGATATTTCTTGTTCCTGTTCGCCCTGCGGTCACCGAATTGTTTGTCACGGCTTTTTTTCAGAGCCTGCCTGCCGTCTTTTCCTCCATGACGGCGCTTGTTTTCTTTTCGCATAAATTATTCTGTTTCCCTTAAAATATCGAGCAAAGGTACGAAAATTCATCTGAATGAATACGATAAATAACTATCTTTGTGCGATATGAATAAAAAATAGCGCCAAGAATATGCCAAACATTTACAACGACGAAAGAATTGTGCTCACCCTGGATGCAGGAGGCACGAATATGGTTTTTGGAGCCATGAAAGGCGGCTCTTTCATTGGAGAGACAATCACTCAGCCATCGAATGCACAAGACCTTGCGCTCTGCCTGAACGGAATGGTTGAAGGATTTAAGAGAGTAATAGCAAATCTGGGAGACCAGAAGCCGGTCGCCATCAGCTTTTGCTTCCCAGGACCAGCAGACTATCCTCACGGAATAATCGGAGGCTTCCTGCCGAATTTCCCTTCTTTCAGGGACGGAGTGGCTCTGGGGCCATTTCTCCAGCACCAGTTCGGGATTCCTGTGTACATCAACAACGATGGCGACCTTTATGCATACGGCGAATCGATAGGTGGCGCTCTGCCGGAAGTGAACGAGAGGCTGGCAAAGGCAGGGAGCGCCAAACGCTACCAAAACCTCATCGGATACACCCTTGGCACGGGCCTGGGAATAGGAATAGTCGTGAACGGACAACTGAACAGAGGGGACAACTCCTGCGTGGAGACCTTCTGCCTGAAACATCCTGACTGGCCAGACATAATGCTGGAAGATGGTGCTTCCATAAGGGCCGTGAAGAGAGTCTATGGCGAGCTTTCGGGAAATATGAGCCATGGACTCGACCCAAAGGAAATAGGAGCGATAGCTAAAGGAGAGATGCCAGGCGACAAGAATGCCGCCATCGGAGCTTTCGAGAAATGTGGAGAAGTCATCGGAGACGCAATGGCCACGGCAGTGACTTTGACGGACGGCCTGATAGTGATTGGCGGCGGGGTCATGCACAACAGGGATTTCATCATGCCGGGCATATTGAAAGTTATGCGTTCCAAGATGCATCAGCTGACTGGCGAAGAGCTGAACAGGGTGCAAATGAAAGTCTATGACCTAGATGATGATGCTGAGTTCCAGCAGTTCGCAAAGGGTGACGCTCGCAAAATCAAGGTCTATGGCTCTGACGAGGAAGTAACCTACGACCCGCAGAAACGCACTGGAGTGATGTGCTCTAAGATAGGAGCGAGCAAGGCCATTTCCCTCGGCGCCTACGCCTTCGCCCTTGAACAGTTAGAAAAATAAAAGCTTAGAAATATAAAACGAATATGTACCCTCTTAAATTCGAACCTTTCCTGAGAACCATGGTCTGGGGCGGAGAGAAAATCGCCCCTTTCAAAGGCATCAAGACCAGCCAAGAAAAGATTGGCGAGAGCTGGGAAATTTCCGGCGTGGAAGGGCATGTCTCCATCATAACAAACGGGCCTCTCAAAGGCAGAAGCCTTCAGGAAGTGATTCATGAATATGGCGCCGAGCTCGTTGGGAGCAAAGTCCGGCAGAAATTCGGCGATGAATTCCCTCTGTTAATAAAGTTCATAGATGCGAAAGAAGATCTCTCCATACAAGTTCACCCGAATGATGAGCTTGCGGCAAAAACCCACCCAGGAATGCTTGGAAAGACGGAAATGTGGTATGTCATCGGAGCTGACGAGGGAGCCGCCCTACTGAGCGGGCTCACGAAGGAAATAACCCCTGATGAATACGAGGAAAGGGTCCGGAACCACACCATAACAGACGTGCTAGCCAGGCACGAGATTAAGCCAGGCAATGTTTTCTATTTGCCAGCAGGGCGAATCCACGCAATCTGCAAAGGCGCTTTCGTTGCCGAGATTCAGGAAACCTCAGACCTGACCTACAGGATTTACGACTACGGAAGGCTGGGCCTTGACGGAAAGCCTCGAGAGCTGCACATCGAGCAGGCCAAGGAAGCCATTGACTATAAGGTTTATCCTTCTTACGAAACAAAATATTCAGAAACCATCAACGCCGAAACGCCACTTGTGAAATGCAGCTACTTCACCACGAACCTCTACGACCTGGATGAAGGATTCGAAAAAGATCTTTCTTCCCTGGACTGCTTCCTCATCGTAATCTGCGTCAAAGGCTCTGGGAAAATCATTGATATTGAGGCAGATGGCAGCATTCACGAAGAACTGGTGCGCCAAGGTCAGACGGTGCTCATTCCGGCAAGCTCCAATCGTCTGCGCCTGGAACCAGACAAGGGCGTTCGCATGACATGCCTTGGAAGTTTCACGGAATGATTGTAATATTTTCTTAATGGTCGTGCAAGGTTCCGGAAAGAGCGCATTTAGTTTCATTGCGAAATAACATTAATTACATATTATCATGAAAAACTACATCAAATACATTATGGTCTGCCTGATTGCAGCCTTTTCACTAATGTCATGCAATGACGACAACAATGACCGCGACCTGACTCCAGAGGAAATCAATTCCATCATCAACGGGTTCAATGGATACTACCAAGGGAAATTGATATCAGCTACCGACTACAATGCCGATACTCAAAAATTCCTTCAGCAGGACACCATCATGACAGAAGCGGCCTTCGGACTGGACACTACGGTGACATTCTCCGGTTTCCCGGTAACGTACCTCGCCAAGAAAATAAAAAGCGATGGCAATGCCGAGCTGAAGGAAGCCTTGGAGGCTGCCGACATAGTCAATGCCAGCGGGAAATTCGTTCCTAGGCTAGTGAATCCTATGAGCGTCTTGATCAACTATGTGACTTTTCCTCTGGAATATGGCGGGAAGCAGCACAGCGTGACGATATCGTTCCTGCAATATTACTCATTCGCACAATTCTACTCTTCCAAAGTCGTGATGCAATTGCTACCTGCCGCCGTTTACGTGGATGGCAATCTTGCGGAAGACATATTGCAGAGTTCGCAGGCCGTAGACCTGGCATATTCTTTTAATCAGGTTTAAATGTTATCTTTGCTTCGTTAAAAGCAAAGATATGATAAAAAACATTGCTCTTGTGGCTCACGACTCCAGGAAAGATGAACTCGTGAGCTGGGTGAAGTACAATGCAGGCTCGCTTAGCGAGTGCAACCTCTACTGCACCGGTACTACAGGAAGGCTTGTGAGGGAGGCTCTCGCCGCTCTTCGTGGCGAGGACATTCCGCCCGTAATATGCCTTCTGAGCGGTCCTCTTGGCGGGGATTTCGAGATTGGGGCCATGATTGCGGAGGGCAAGATAGACATGCTCGTCTTCTTCTGCGACAATCTGATAATGCAGGGGCACCAGAACGATGTGATGGGGCTCACCCGACTGGCATCGCTTTATAATATTCCTTTTGCCACGAACAGAAGCACGGCGGATTTCATAATATCCTCGCCACTGTACAAAAGCAGGGACTATCAGAGGATAATTCCATCCTGCATCGAATCTTACAAAAACAGAAAACTCAAATAATCATGTATAAATTCATTCAGGACGGCGATAAATACATCATTAGCATCGACAACCATCAGGAAATCATGTCCGCCCTGGCCACATTCTGCCAGGAGCAAGGGATACTTGCCGGGGAGGTTTATGGCATCGGAGCCGTAAATAAAGCGACGCTGCGTTTTTTGAACCCTGTGACAAAGAAATACGTGGACAAGACTTTCGAGGAGCAGATGGAGGCTTCCAGCCTGGTCGGGAATATTTCCGAGAAGGACGGCAAGGTTTACCTTCACGTACATGCCAATTTCGGCAGAGCGGACTACACAGTCGTAGGAGGCCATCTTCTCAGCGCCACCTTGAACGGAGCCTGCGAGCTGGTGGTGACACGCTTTCATTGCAAGATTGACCGTCAATTCGATGATGAGACCGGCCTGAACCTGTATAAATTTGATTAGACCTTTCCCTTGACGAACATAAACATAATCGAATGCCATCTCGCCGAAGTCCGAAGCCACTTGGAAGCCTTCGGCGAGACATTCATAGTCTGCGACCGGAACGTCAGCGGAATATGCCAGAAGCTGGGCGTGGCAGCGAAGAGCATCCTGGAAATCGAGGCTGCCGAAGACAAGAAGGTTTTCGACACGGTTCTGGGAATATGCCGCTGGCTGTTTGGGCAGGGCGCTGACAGGAAAGCTTTCGTGCTGGGCATTGGAGGAGGCATCACCACTGATATAACTGGCTTTGCGGCATCCATCTACAAGAGAGGCGTGCGGTTCGGTTTCCTGCCTACCACGCTCCTATCCCAAGTGGATGCGGCAATCGGCGGCAAAAACGGGGTGAACCTGGATTCGTACAAGAACATGCTGGGGGTCATCCGCCAGCCGGAAATGACGTTCATCTGCCCAGAGGTGCTCGAAACTCTGTCAGATAAAGAAATCACGAGCGGAGCCGCCGAACTGCTCAAGACATTCATCATCAGAAACAAAGATGGGAATTACGAAAAGGCAGTGCAGGCACTGTCACGCTGGGCGAAAAGCGACTCCGAGAGAAATCCCGGTTGGGGAAATCTGATAGGTGCGGCAGCCAAAATCAAGGCCGACATCGCCGGCAAAGATCCAAACGAACATGGAGAACGACGCCTGCTGAACCTAGGACACACTTTCGCCCATGCAATAGAGAAAAATTCTAATGAGAGCATTGCCCACGGCCATGCTGTCGCGATTGGGATAATTCTGGCAGCTCATCTGGCCGAATCGCTAGGGCTTGCAGAAGGTGGGCTTTCAAGCAGGCTTGAGAGGGATTTCAAGTCTTGCGGATTGCCGACCGAGTGCCCATTCACAGTGGAGGCTCTTGCGGATGCGATGAGAAAGGACAAGAAAGCCGACGGGGGCATAATCCATTTCGTCCTGCCGTTAGCAATAGGTAGAGTGGAAATTCGTGACCTCAGCGTGGAGGCCGCAGTCGAAGCCCTAAATAAGAAATAACCTGGCACCGTTCAGATATATTAATATAACATATTCATAAATAATGATTTGCGTCAGCATCCAGCACCATGGCCTCCAAGACATCCAATGTCTCCTTGAAAGCAGCAACCCGGCTATCCAGATGGCCGAAATCCGTCTTGACCGCTGCGACCTTTCTTCAGATGACATTGCATCGCTTTTCATGGCTGACACTCCCCTTGTCGCAACATGCAGGGTAGCCGGAGACGGTTCCGGCACATGGGAAGAGGCTGAGGAAAAGCTCGCTGCGGCAATAAAAAATGGGGCGGCGTTCGTAGACGTGGAGATTGAAGCGCCAAAGGAAATGGGCAAGCGGCTGCGCAAATTGTGCAATGAATATGGCACCACGATGATTCGCTCTTGCCATTTCTTTGATGGCACGCCTGATAGCGAGGAGCTGACTATCACTTTGGAAAAATGCAAGCGCTACGGAGGCGAGATAGCGAAAATTGTCGCTAAAGCTAATTCGAAAGAGGATTCAGAACGACTTATGTCACTTTATAACTGGGTCGGCCCAGGGGAACTGATTGCCTTTGCGATGGGTGCGAATGGCAGGGATTCCAGAATGAGCTGCCTGCGTTATGGGGCTCCTTTCACATATGCGGCGCTTTCTGAAAATGAGGCTGCGGCAGAGGGGCAGTGGGCATATTCAGAAATGCTTTCTGCTTTGTACGGTTCCAGGAAGTCTTTCGGCTATACTTCAGAAGACCTTCCGCTCGCAATGCCTGCCTCTAAGAGTTTCGCGCAAAGAGCGATTATCGCTGCCGCTCTGGCAGAAGGCACATCTCATATTAATGGATATTCTCCTTGCGGGGACAGCGAGGCAGCGCTGAATGTCGCACAAAACATAGGAGCTACCGTTGAGCGCAATGGTAATAAGCTGAGTATTAAAGGACTAGGAGGATACGATAGGCAAGTGGAAGGCAGCATATCCGTAAATGAATCTGGCCTGCTCACTCGTCTCATGATTCCTATTTCCGCTGCCATTTTCGATGGGAACGTTGAAATTAATGGGGCTGGAACGCTGTTGAAGCGTCCTTTGAAAGGGGCTGCTGAAATCATGGCTCCATTCGGAGTGCTGCTCTCTCCTCTCTCTGGTGCGAAGGGCGACCTGAAAGTGCCTCTGGCGGTCAAAGGTTCCCTGTTGCCTGGAAAAGCTGATATTTCTGGAATAGATGGCTCGCAACTGATTTCCGGGCTGCTCATGGCTCTGCCGCTTTGCAAGGCAGATTCGGAAGTTCATGTGCGCGACCCTAAGAGCATCCCGTACATGTTCATCACTCTGGACGTGCTGAAGAAGTTCGGAATCCACATCAGCAGCGAGATGGAAGGAGACGAAGAGTTCGCTGAAACTAAGGACTGGGCGCATTGCACTGGCATAACTTTCAAGATAAAAGGCGGGCAGCGCTATAAAGCAGCCGACTTTTCCATCGAAGGCGACTGGAGCGCCGCCGCGAATTTCCTAGTGGCAGGCGTCCTGTTTGGGAAGGCCTCCTTGAGTGGCCTGGACATGCATTCCCTGCAGGCTGACATTTCCATAATTGATATACTAACAGAAGCTGGGGCCAGGCTTTCAGAGACGGAAGAGCGTGAGCCAGATGAAGGCCAGGAGACAACGGCTGTATTAACAGTGCAGAAGACTCCCCTACGGGCTTTCGGCACCGACCTCAACAACTGCCCGGACCTTTTCCCGATAGTCGCAATTCTAGCGGCTCTGTGCAACGGCAGGAGCACCATATTCGGTTTCAAACGATTAGCTAGCAAAGAAAGCGACCGAGGCGAGGCTATTCTGAAGACATTGAGCAAGATGGGAGTAGAAGCAGAGTCCTTTGGTGACAGAATGACCATATCCGGATACTCACTAGAATACCGCCTGACTAACGATTGCCTTCTGCAAGGCGGGAAATATTCTTCATTCCACGACCACAGGATGGCGATGGCTCTGAAAGTCGCTTCTCTTGCAGCTGACTCTCCTATCGAAATAGATGACACCGATTGCATCGCCAAATCCTTCCCAGCCTTTCTGGAAACATGGAAGCAGGCTCAATAGATTCTTTTTCCGACACTTTACGACTGAATTAACAGAAATACTCTGCTAAAATTCTTAAATTTGCAGGTTGTTTCGTAACATTATGCCACAAATATTTACAATCAGCCTGAAGAGCATCGAAGACTGCCTGTTCAATGGCACGAGAATAGACCTTGCCGAGCTGCCTATGGATAAAGTTCAGGAATGCTACGATTTCCTGAAAGATTTCGCCGCAAAGAAAATAATTTACGGCATCAACACCGGATTCGGTCCGATGGCGCAATGGCGAGTGGACGACAAATATCTCACCGACCTTCAATACAACATAATCAGAAGCCATTCCACTGGGGCCGGAGAGCCTCTGCCAGATATTTATGTTAAAGCCTCAATGATAGCCCGTTTGGGGACGTTTCTCCAGGCTCGCTCCGGAGTGCATCCAGATCTCGTGAGACTGCTCGTCGAGATGATTAACAGAGGCATATATCCTTTCATCCCACAGCATGGGAGCGTTGGTGCCAGCGGAGATCTTGTGCAGCTCGCCCACATGGCCCTGTGCATGATCGGAGAAGGCAAGGTCCACTATCATGGCGAGTGGAGGCCATCAGCCGAAGTGCTGGCAGAAAACGGCCTGGAGCCATTCCGGATACATATTCGCGAAGGTCTTTCCATTTCCAATGGCACCTCTTTCATGACGGGAATCGGCCTGGTAAACCAGCACTACGCGGACATTCTGCTGGACTGGGCCACGCTGGCATCCGTAATGATGAACGAAATCGCATCCTCGTTTGACGACCTGATGTCCGAAGAACTGAACGAAGTGCGCAGGCATGAAGGCCAGCAGATTATCGCTGCCAGAATGCGCAGGCTCGCCGAAGGCAGCCGCTGCCTTGAGAAACGCGAGCATGAGCTCTATGACAGTGGGCACGAGGGCACAAGAACATTCAATCACAAAGTGCAGGCGTACTATTCATTAAGATGCTCGCCGCAAATTCTGGGGCCGATTTACGAGACCTACGCCAATGCCAGCAGGGTGCTTGAAGAGGAAGTGAATTCAGCCTGCGACAACCCCATCGTTGACCCTGTTTCCAAAAATGTCTATCATGGAGGCAACTTCCACGGGGATTATATTTCTCTTGAGGAAGACAAGGTGAAGATAGCCACAGTGCGACTGGCGATGACGGCGGAAAGGCAGCTCAATTACTTGTTCCACGACCGCATAAACGGCATCCTTCCTCCATTCCTGAATATGGGGACGCTCGGGCTGAATTACGGCATGCAGGCCTGCCAGTTCACGGCCACATCCACGACCGCCGAGTGCCAGACGCTCGCCATGCCGAACTACGTGCACAGCATCCCGAACAACAATGACAATCAGGACATCGTGAGCATGGGCACGAACTCAGCATTGCTGACTAAAAGAGTGATAGACAATGCCTACCAAGTGTTTTCCATTCATTTCATTGCCCTTGCCCAGGCGGTAGACTGCCTCTCTATAGCAGACAAACTGGCTCCGACCAGCAAGAAGATATATTCCGAGATCAGGGACATAGCTCCGAAGTTCGTGGAAGACAAGCCTTTCTACGAGCAGATAGCGAAGGTCGAGGAATACCTCAGGGAGAAACCTTTAGCACTTGACTGAATATGAAACTTTTCCCAGAACTTGAAAAGAGATACTCCGAAGACCAGTATTCCACTCGCGAGTCGCAGCGGATGGCTGAATTCATAGCTTTCGGACCAGTGGTGTTCCAAGCCACCAGATTGATGCTTGAATATGGCATATTGCAGCTGCTGAGGGACAACGACGAAGGGTTGACTCAGGCTGAGATAGCCCAGAAGCTGAACCTGAGGCCATACATCGTAAAATGCCTCACGGAAGCTTCGCTCTGCATCGGCACCATATTGACAAGTCCCGAGACCGACAAACTGAGGATTTCCAAGATTGGGTGGTTTCTGCTGACCGATGCTGCCACGAAGGTGAATTTCGACTTCAACAATGACGTGAATTACAGAGGCTTCTTCTACTTGGACGAGTCTTTCAGGAATGGGAAGCCAGAAGGGTTGAAGACGCTTGGGAGCTGGGATACGATTTACGAGGGCCTTTCAACCTTGCCAGAGCCTGCTCGCAAAAGCTGGTTCGCTTTCGACCATTTCTATTCCAGCGAAGCGTTCGACTTGGCCCTGAAAGTAATATTTGACAGGCCTGTGAGGAGCCTTCTCGACATTGGCGGCAACACAGGGAAATGGGCGTTGAAGTGCGTAAAGCAAGACCCTAGCGTGGAAGTCACTATTCTGGACCTACCGCAGCAGATTGCTCTGATGCGAGAAGCAACAGCTGGAAAGATGGGGGCAGAAAGAATCAAATGGCTGGGAATGAATATCTTATCCAACGAAGATATCCCTTCTTCCAATGAATATGACGTAGTCTGGATGAGCCAGTTCCTAGACTGCTTCTCTCCAGAGGAGATCGTGAACATCTTGAAGAAGGCTTCAGCCGTCATGGGCGCAGACTCAAGGCTTTGCATAATGGAACTGCTTTGGGACAGGCAGAAATATGAGCCTGCTGCCTTCTGCCTAACCATGACCAGCCTCTATTTCACTGCCATGGCCAATGGAAACAGCAAGATGTACTATTCGCAGGACTTAATCGCCCTCATTGAGAAAGCAGGTCTCAGGATAGAGAAAATCGTTGACGGGATAGGCCAGGGACACAATATATTAATATGCAGAAGATAAATTAGTTATGACTAGACAGGAGATAAAGGCTAAGATAGATGCTTTCCTCGTGGGGGAATTAGAGATAGATGAGGCGAAGATAAGCGATGATGCTCTTCTGAAGAAAGATCTGGGAATAGACAGCCTGGATCTGGTAGATATCATCGTCCTGATTAAGAATGAGTTCGGGGTGAAAGTGGAAGCTTCTGACCTCGGCAGGCTCCAGACTCTTGGGAACTTGTACGATTTCATTCAGCAGAAAATTCAGGCCTAGATAATGGAGCAGACAGCGCAAAGACAGTGGCAAGGAAAGACGGACGGCGCTCCGTGGATGCACAGAGCATTGATTTCAATGTTCAAAGTCGTTCCGCTTCCCGTCATGTACTTTTTCATGTCTTTCGCCATTCCATATTACTTAATCGCTCATGGAAAGGCCCGCAAGGCCATTTATCATTATTTCAGGAAACATCTTGGATATTCGCCGCTGGCAGCCTCGCTGCATACGATAGCAAACCACTACGTATTCGGAGCCATAGTCATGGATAAATTCGCCTCGTACGCTGGAGTGAAATTCAAGGTCGAGGTCGAGAACATGAATATATTCAAGGATCTGGCTTCCTCCGACAAAGGTTTCCTGATGCTGACAGCCCATGTGGGGAATAGCGAGATTTGCGGTTACTCACTAGTGGCTCCAAAGCGAATGAACGTTCTGGCCTACGGCGGGGAGGCAGAGACGATTTCTCGGAATCGTTCCAGGGTACTTACTTCCAATAACATACGCCTTATTCCAACCGATGAGGACATGGAGTATCTGTTCGTGATTCGCAATGCTTTGGAGGACGGGGAAATCCTGAGCCTGCATGCTGACAGGGTTTTCGGTTCGAACAAGACGGTGGATGCCAATCTGTTAGGCTCGCCTGCGGAATTGCCTTTCGGTCCGTTTGCGATTTCTGCGATGGGTGACGTGCCAGCGATAACGGTGTTCGTGGTCAAGAAATCGCTGCACCGCTACAAGATATTCATTGATAGAGTGAAAAGCGGCTCTGCGGATGCTTCCATTGGGGATAAGGTTGCGGTGATGGCGCAGTCCTATTGCGATAATCTGGGAAAGGTGCTCCGGAAACAGCCGAATCAGTGGTTCAATTATTACGAGTTCTGGAATGACAGAGGAACAGCTGCATAATTTCGATTTCGCCTCGGTGGATATCTACGAGATCTTGCCGCAGCGCAGGCCATTCGTGATGGTCAGCGGACTGCAGACATTCTCGATGGAGGAAACCGTCACGTGGTTCAAGGTTGGTGGTGACAATACTTTCATGGATGGGGATCTCTTGGAAGCCGAGGGTCTGATAGAGAATGTGGCACAATCTTGCGCATTGCGTATCGGATTCATTAACAAGTATATACTAAATAAGCCAGTGAATATCGGCTATGTCTGCGCAGTGAAATCATTCAACATTTTGCGCTCCGTTCACTTTGGCGAGGTGCTTGTGACGAAGATATGCGTGACTAGTGAGTTCGGTTCGGTGCTGATGGTTGACGCTTCGGTGCGTTCCGGATGCGATGAAGTTGCGAACGGCGCGATGACAATTGCCTTGGACGAGGCCAGGCCAATGAATATTCCGAATGCCGTGGTCAAGGTGGCGGACAATGTAATTTCCCCGCTTGGCACTACGACAGCCGAAAATTACGAAGCTGTCAAGGCTGGCCGCTCCGCACTCAGGCTTTATCCGGCCACGAAAGCCCTTCCTGAGGCATATTTCGCCTCCCTGATAGACGATGAAATCATCGATGCGGAATGGAACCGCATGGCCTCCTCCGGAAGTTATCCTGAGCGGCTGAAAATGCCTCTCGGTCCGAACTTCCAGCCGGATGCCATCGGCAACGCTCCTGTTATCCTGAATTCAATTCAGGATCCATGCACACGGTTCGAAAAACGGCTGATTCTTTCCATTGCGAAGGCGTTGAACGGCACCGGAATCGACCCAGCGTCAGACAAAGTCATATTCATAATCTCTTCTACGAAGGGCAATGTGGAGCTATTAGAGCATGGTTTTGATGAAAGAGAGCCGTTGGGGGCATCCGCCGGAAAAATCGCTCGCTACTTCGGCAATGAGGTCCCTCCTATAGTAGTGTCGAACGCCTGCATATCAGGACTTTGCGCACAGATAACCGCATTGCGCTGCCTACGTTCCGGCAAATTCGAGCACGCTATAGTCGCAGGCAGCGACGTGCAGAGCCGTTTCATCATCTCCGGTTTCCAATCCTTCAAGGCATTGTCGCAGGAAAATTGCCGGCCGTTCGACGCAGACCGCTGCGGACTCAACCTAGGCGAAGCCGCAGCCACCATCATATTCAGTTACAAAAAGCCATCGGCAGATGACTGGGTATTGGAAAGCGGAGCCATTCGCAACGACGCGAACCACATCTCGGGCCCTTCCAGAACCGGCGAGGGTAGCTATAGAGCCTTGAAAGCCGCAATGGGAGATTTTCCCACAGAAGATCTTGCGCTTGTGTCGGTTCACGGTACCTCGACCGCCTACAATGACGA
This sequence comes from Bacteroidales bacterium, assembly GCA_022653735.1. Classification (GTDB taxonomy): domain Bacteria; phylum Bacteroidota; class Bacteroidia; order Bacteroidales; family UBA932; genus Cryptobacteroides. Next base: position 23,798 of record JALCSU010000015.1, on the reverse strand, counting down.
AATGGAATCCCTGGCCCTTACTCGCGCAAGACTGCAGAACGTGCCAGTGAACAGTTTGAAAGGGTATTTCGGGCACACGATGGGAGCGGCAGGAATACTTGAGACCATACTCTCAATGGCATCCATCGACGACCATACGGTTCTTGGCACGAGGGGATATTCAAAAAACGGAGTCTCTTGTCCGGTGAATATTTCCTCGAAGCATAGGCAAACCGAAAAACGAGCCTTCATCAAGCTCCTGTCAGGATTCGGAGGCTGCAACGCCGCGGCATTATTCATAAAGGGAGGAAGAAAATGAAAGTGTTGCGCAGAGTCGTCATCACCACGGGAAGCGTGGTTCTTGACGAAAATAAACTTATATTTGATGCGTCGGGGCAGGCTCTGATAGAGAAGCTGTACGATGAATATGTCGCTGACTATCCGAAATTCTACAAGATGGATCCGATGGCGAAGCTTGGCTTCATTGCCTCTGAGATGCTTCTGGGCAGGTTCGAAGATAGGAAGAAAGACAGGGAAGACAGGGAAGACATGGCGGTGATACTGTTCGGCAAGACGGCTTCCCTTTGCGACGACATGCTGTACCAGCAGTCAATTCAGAGTCCTGACGAATATTACCCCAGCCCGTCCCTGTTCGTATACACGCTGCCGAACATAGTGACAGGGGAAATTGCCATCCGCAACAGGTACTATGGGGAGACTTCATTCTACGTTCTGGAGCATAAGGATGAGAACGTGATGGATTCGATGGTAGATATGGCTTTCCAAGACGATGCGACTGGCTCTGCCATCACAGGATGGCTGGAATGCCCTGATGAAGAGCATTTTGAATGCGACTTGAAAATAATAGAGAAATAATGAATATGGAAGATTTGGTTTTGGAGATCAAGAACAAGATTATCGAGGCGCTGAACCTCAAAGGAATGTCTCCCGACGAGATTGATGAGAACGCCCCTCTTTTCAAGGAAGGGCTTGGACTGGATTCCATCGATGCTCTGGAGCTCATGCTCTTGCTCGAGAAAAATTACGGCATAAAGCTGAAAGGTCCTGCAGAAGGAAAGGAGATATTCAAGTCGGTGAAGTGCATCGCCGACTATGTGGCTGCGCACAGGACAAAATAGAACGATGGGTGACAGGATTGCGATAACCGGTGCAGGAATCATTTCTGCGATAGGCGCTGGCAAAGAGGAGACTTTGCGCTCGCTGCTTGCGTGCCGTAGCGGCATCGGTCCTCTGCACCATTTGCGCACGTCGCATGCTCTTCCTTGCGGAGAGGTAAGCATGTCCGATGACGAGCTCAAATCCATCCTCGGCATCCCCTCCGACAAACAAATCGCCCGCACTTCCCTGCTTGGAATTTATGCCGTCCGCGAAGCACTGGGCCAGGCATCCTCAAAAGAACAGAAAATTGCCTTGGTGTCTGGGACGACGGTGGGAGACATGGATGTCACTGAGAGAATATTTCTGAATGTGCTTAGGAGCGATAAGTTCAATGAATATTTGAAACTCCACACCTGCGGCAGTTCCACCAGGGACATTGCCGGTTATTTCGGGATATTCGATTCACTGACAACCACTTCCACGGCTTGTTCCTCGGCAGCCAATTCGCTGATTCTGGCAGCAAGGTTCATCCGTTCCGGCAGGGCGGATGTCGTGGTTGCTGGTGGGGCGGAATGCCTCACGAAATACCACCTGAACGGCTTCAATTCGCTGATGATTCTTGATTCAGAGCCTTGCAGGCCGTTCGATGCCAGCAGGGCAGGCCTCAATCTCGGCGAGGGAGCCGGATTCCTGGTTCTGGAAAGCCAGGCTCATGCCCAAGCCAGAGGGATGGAACCGCTCGCTTTCCTGGATGGCTACGGCAATGCCTGCGATGCCTTCCACCAGACGGCGTCATCACCGGATGGCGACGGAGCTTACAAGGCTATGAATGAAGCGATTGCCATGGCAGGGCTGGAGCCTCGGGACATCGATTACGTGAACGCTCACGGCACTGGAACGGTGAATAATGATGAGAGCGAGAGCCGTGCGCTGAAGCGAACGTTCGGGGAGGGCATGCCTCCGGTTTCTTCCACGAAGTCTTTCACTGGGCACACCACGAGCGCATCGGGCGGAATAGAATCGGTGATATGCCTTCTGGCTATGCAGAACGGCTTCATCCCCGTCAATCTCGGATGGAAGACCCCGTTCGAGGGAGGAATAATCCCTTACGTGGATACACCCACAAATCCGGGTTCCGGTTGCGCCTCCACCGCTCGCAAGGTGCAGCTAGAGCATGTCCTTTGCAATTCATTCGCCTTCGGCGGCAACGATACGAGCCTATTGTTTTCAAGAATATGAGACAGAAAGCCTACATACGGGCAGCCAGCCAGATTTCCATCCAGAAGCCGCTCTGCGACGACTGGATGAGGGAACCGCTGGAATATTCCCAAGGCTCGCATCATTGCATAGACCCGGACTGGAGCCCGTACTTCACTCCTATTCAGTCCAGGCGCATGGGCAGCCTCATGAAAAGAGCCTTAGCCACGTCATTGCAGGCAATGAGGGATTCCGGAATAGGGAACCCCGATGCAATCATGACAGGAACGGGGCTTGGCTGCGTGGAGAATACCGAGATATTCCTGGAGAGAATGTGCAAGGAAGGTGAAGAAATGCTGCCTCCGACGCAGTTCATGCAGTCCACCCATAACACTATTGGTTCGCTGGTGGCAATAAATATTCATTGCACTGGCTACAATTGCACATATTCACAGGATGAAATCTCATTCGAGAGTGCCTTGCTGGATGCTTTCCTGCAGTTGCAGTCTGGCGAAATCGACACCGCTCTGGTGGGTTCTCACGATGAAATCACGGACGTGGCCCATGAATTTCTGCTAAAGTCTGGCTGGCTGAGCCCAAAGGACATCGCTTCTGAAGGCTCGGCTGCGCTGATGCTCTCCTCTTCCCCAGAAAATGCTCTCTGCGAGATTGCCGACGTACAGATTTTCCGCACCCCAGCCAAGGGTACCGATGGGAAAGCAGTACGGTTGGACGAAATCGTGGACGGCTATGGCGCGGAATATGTTATGAGAAGCCCTGATTATCTGAATTTGTTCGGGAAGAACTTCTCCGTCTCTGGCCTCGCCTGCGTCGCGGGAGCGGAACTGATAGCGAATGGGAAATGTTCAGATATATTGATTGTTAATGATTTAGGAGCCGACATCGGGTTGGTGCATCTTAAGAAGCCATGTGGGAACTAATTGGACTGGCGGTTGCGCAGAGCCTGTTGCTCTCTGGCGGCCAGGTGTTGCTGAAGTTTGCCCTTGAGCAGATGGGGAAATTCGAGTGGACCTGGAGGTTCTTCGGTCACCTTCTCGTCAACTGGTGGTTCCTCGGATGTGGCCTTTGCTATGTAGGTGGCACGGTGCTGTGGATGTATATTCTTAAGAAATTCCCTTTCAGCATGGCATACCCTATGATAAGCCTGAGCTATGTCTTCGGCATGCTCGCTGCAATATTCATATTTCACGAAAATATCCCCCTCACTCGCTGGATAGGGGTTTTCCTAATAATCAGTGGCTGCGTTTTAATTGCAAGATAATGAATATGTTAAAGAATATATTGCTGGCTCTCGCCGCTCTCTTCGCCGGGGTGACATGCCTGGCGGCGGACCTCACTCTGATGAGCCCTGACGATACGCAGAAGGCTACCCGGGAAATCATCTCTGCTTGTGCCGAGATAAAGAGCCTCCAGGCAGATTTCACTCAGGAGCGAAGCAATTCCATGCTGAGCGAGACTCTGATTTCCAAGGGCAAGATGTACTATCAGGAAGGCAGGCTGCGCTGGGAATATACGTCTCCGGCCGCATTTCTCTTCATTTCAGACGGTGCCAACACTGTCCTAAAATCGGGCGATGGCATCCAGAAGATAGATGCTTCGTCGAACAGGATCTACAAACGCATTGCTGGCATGATTCGGGGCAGCCTCACGGGAGAGGCGCTTTCGGGCACGGATGATTTCAAGGTTAAGATGTTCTCTGACGAGGGCAAGTATGTCGCTGAATTGGTGCCTCAGAAGCGGGATCTCCGGCAGATGTACAAGTCGGTCAGAATGCATTTCGACAAGGACTTGAAAGTCGTTCAGGTGGATCTCATCGAGAATAACGGCCAGACAGTGATTCACATCTGCAACGCCCAGTATAACAAGGAGATAAATCCGGAATATTTCTCTGTGCCACAATGAAGCTTGAAGGATGTTTCTATCAGATGCTGAAAGAAGTCCAGCATCCACGCATCATCCTGAACTCGATTCAGGATCTAAGTTTCCGCCTCCAGCTCCTCCCAGACAACGACATATTCAAAGCCCATTTCCCAGGATACCCCATCACCCCTGGCGCCATCCAAGTGAGGGTGGCGACCGAACTGCTCGAAAAAAAACTTGGCTCTCTATCGCTGCGAGGAATCTCGAATCTTAAATTCATTGCGCCCATCTACCCGAATGACGAGGTAATATATTCATTTACAAATATTAAAGCCTCCGACAACACAGCCACTGCCACATTGGAAATTTCCGCCAATGACAGCATCCGAAGCAAAATGTTTCTTGAATATGCCATCGTCTGATTCAACATACATGTTGCCTACCGACTCCATGAACATCTTAAAGCGGCTCAAATGCTGCGTAATCATTCCTTGCTACGACAATGCGGGGACGGTGCGCGATGTCACTGAAAGGGCATTGAAATTTTGCTGCGACATCATCGTAGTGGACGACGGCAGCACAGACGGCTCTGCTTTCGCTCTGCAAGGTCTTCCCGCCAAGGTCGTCAGGCATGACCGGAATCGAGGCAAGGGGCAGGCGCTGAAGACGGGGTTCCGTGCTGCCGCATCGCTCGGCTTCGAGCGGGCAATCACTTTGGACTCCGACGGGCAACACTATCCAGAGGACATCCTGGCATTCGTCGCCGCTCTTGACACGCACCCAGATTCCATGCTCGTAGGATGCAGAGATTTACGGCACGAAAATATGCCAGGCGGGAACACTTTTGCGAACAGGTTCTCGAATTTTTGGTTCAAAGTCCAGACCGGAAAGAGGCTCTCTGACACCCAATGCGGCTTCCGCCTCTATCAGCTACGCAAGCTTGGCTCCATGGCTTTGCTCACGAGCCGTTATGAAGCCGAACTGGAACTGCTGGTATCCCAATGCTGGAAAGGTGTTGATATCCAGGAAATTCCCATTCAAGTATACTATCCACCCCAGTCCCAGCGCATCACCCACTTCCGCCCATTCTGGGACTTCCTGCGCATAACCATCCTAAACATCGTCCTCTGCTTCCTCGCCCTCATCTACGGCTATCCACGTAAACTAATTAACGAAATCATAAAAAATGACCGTATTAATACAAAAAAGTAATGATGAAGAAATTTACTCTTGGCGTCGTGGAAATGCAGGAAAAGGTATATTCCAATTCCAACAACGATAAAGAAATTCACATCCTCTCTAACATCAATGACCCTTTACTAGATTTCAAGCACCAGCTTTCCGCGATTCTTGATGCCTGGAGACAAGTGGCGGAGACAGAATACGTAAAGCCAGTTTTCCAGAGGTTCTACCTGAGCGACATAGCCAATCAGGCCGAGGCGGTGCAGGATGCTATCATAGGACATGAATACCCTGCCTCCATGATTCAGCAGGCACCTGCGAATGGAACGAAAATAGCGTTATGGGCCATCTATATGACAAATGCTCAGACAAAGAAGCTTGAGGACGGACTTTTTCAAGTCACATCTGGTTATGGCTGTTTCTACTGGTCCACATGCATGACCGACCCCGAAGGAACACCTGAAGAACAGACTGACAAGATAATGCGCAGATATATCAGACAACTAGAAGATAACAATATGACTCTGGCTCAGAATTGCCTGCGCACATGGCTCTACGTAAATGACATTGATAATAACTATCACGGAATGGTCGTGGCAAGGAACAAGGTTTTTTCTGAACAGGGGCTGACCTCTGACACGCATTTCATCGCAAGCACAGGCATTGGCGGCAGAACTGCAAATATGCATGCACTGGTAACTATGGAGGCCTTAGCTGTATCAGGAGTCGATTCGTCGAGAATCCATTATCTCTACGCCCTCGACAGATTGAACCGGACAAGCGAATACGGCGTAAGTTTCGAGCGAGGAACGTTTATTGACATGTCTTCATGCCGCAAGGTCTTCATCTCTGGCACAGCAAGCATAGACAACAAAGGCAGAATAGTATTTGAGAAAGATGTTCTGGGCCAGGCGAAACGAATGATGGGCAATATCGAGGCTCTGCTGAAAGAAGGAGGATGCTGCCTAGGCGATGTTCAGGAGGCGGTGGTATATTTACGCGACCTCGCCGATTACCAAATATTGAAAAATTTCTTCGACGTTGAATATCCAGATTTTCCTCACCTCATCGTCCTTGCTCACGTCTGCCGCCCAGGCTGGCTAATAGAGACCGAGTGCATGGCAATGAAATATAAATGAAGAATTCTTAAACAAATTTTGACATTTCAGGATTAATCTATATTTTTGCAAACCGATTGCAGGTCGACTGCGGTCGTCTCATTGAGATATGGTGTAATGGTAGCACTACAGATTCTGGCTCTGTCAGTGAGGGTTCGAATCCTTCTATCTCAACTTCAGGCACGGGCGTTTGCCGGACAACCGTCCGTGCCTTTTTGATGAAAGGCCTTTTGGAGAACGAAGCTCCAAGTCGCGGTCATGCGACCGGCCGGGCCGGGTATTTGCGAGGCGCACAGCCAAGCAAATACGGAAAGGCGGAAAGGCCGCAGGGGATAGTAGGGGGCAGAGCCCCCTCAAATAAGGCGGGGTAGCTCAGCTGGTTAGAGCGTCGGATTCATAATCCGGAGGTCGTGGGATCATGCCCCACTCCCGCTACTACAAATTATTACTGTAATGGCTAACGCATTTCATTATTCTATCGGAAGAAAGTTCATCCAAGCAGTGAGCGGAGCATTTCTAATCATCTTCCTCGGATTGCATGTCACCATCAACTTCTTTTCCGTGATTGACAGCTTCACAGGCAGATTCGGAGACCCCGACGGCCTGTTCGCATTGGGATGCGATTTCATGTCGCTCCCAATCGTAACCATTATGGTCCCAGTCCTTGCGTTAGGCTTCATCGTTCACATAATCTATGGAGTATGGATTTCTTGGAAGAACGTGCAAGCCCGCGGAGGTCTCAAACGTTATGAAGCAGGCCGCAAAGGAGCCGCCGATTCTTGGGCATCCCAGAACATGTTCGTGCTGGGAATCATAATCCTAGGCATCCTCTTCATCCATCTCACCCACTTCTGGGCAAACATGCAGCTCCAGGATTTCATGGGAGCTGAACGCGTTGACCCTTATCTCCTTCTGGTGAATTATTTCGGACGATGGTGGATTCTCCTACTCTACATCATCTGGTTCGTGGCTATCTGGTTCCACCTGACACATGGATTCTGGAGCATGTTCCACACCGTTGGATGGGATAACGGAGTCTGGTTCAAGAGGTTGAAGGTAATCGGCATAGTGGTCGCAACGCTGATTGTTCTCGCTTTCATAATAGTGGCGCTTAATGGATTTTTCCAAGCACAAGCACTAATGTAATCGAGTAATCCTTGAAGAAAATTATCAGGTCGGCCACAGAGCCGGCCTTTTTTCGTATATTTCAACCATAATTAACTAATCAACGAATGAAACAGAAGAAATTCTTGCTCCCAGAGAGCGAAATCCCCACTGCATGGTTCAATATGCAGGCAGTAATGCCCAACAAACCCTTGCCAATCTTAAATCCAGTTACCCACGAAGCGCTGAAACCACAGGACCTCTACCCTATTTTCTGCGAGGAATGCGCAAATCAGGAACTGAACCAAAAAGATGAATGGATTCCTATTCCAGAGCCTGTCAGGGAGCAATATGCCGTCTACAGATGCACTCCTCTGGTCAGAGCTTATGATTTAGAGGCCGCCATAGGCACTCCGGCGCATATATATTTCAAGAATGAAAGCGTATCTCCTGCGGGCTCTCATAAACTGAACTCCGCCCTTGCGCAGGCTTATTATGCCAAGCAGCAAGGCATCACCAACATCACGACGGAAACTGGCGCAGGCCAATGGGGCGGAGCTCTTTCGTATGCCGCCAAGAAATTCGGCCTGGAGTGCGCCGTGTACATGGTTAAGGTCAGCTACGAACAAAAACCCTACAGGCGTTCCATCATGGAGACCTTTGGAGCCACGATAACTCCTTCGCCATCGATGTCAACCAGGGCCGGAAAGGACATAATCACGGCTAATCCCAATGACCAAGGCTCGCTGGGCTGCGCTATATCCGAAGCCATAGAGCTGGCTGTATCGACACCGAACTGCAAATACACCTTAGGCTCTGTGCTGAACCATGTGTGCCTGCACCAGACGGTCATCGGTCTGGAGGCGGAAAAGCAGATGGAGCTTGCCGGGGAATATCCAGACATAGTGATAGCTTGCTTCGGCGGAGGCTCGAATTTCAGCGGCATAACCTACCCATTCATGAGGCATAATATTCAGGAAGGGAAGAAGACTCGCTTCATCGCTGCTGAACCAGCATCATGCCCTAAGCTGACAAGAGGTAAATTTGAATATGACTTCGGCGATGAGGCCGGACTCACTCCGCTGCTGCCCATGTACACCCTAGGTCACGATTTCAAACCAGCCTCCATTCACGCCGGCGGCCTTCGCTATCATGGCGCAGGTGTCATCATGTCCCAGCTTATGAAAGACGGATACATGGAAGCCGTTGACATCGAACAGCTGGACTCATTCAAGGCTGGAGTGATGTTCGCAAGGACAGAAGGCATCATCCCTGCTCCGGAATCCTGCCATGCCATCGCCGCAACAATCAAGGAAGCCCTGAAATGCAAAGAAACCGGCGAGGGAAAGACGATTTTGTTCAACCTCTCCGGCCATGGGATGGTAGACATGAGCGCATATGACCAGTACTTCTCGGGCGAGATGCGCAACTACGACATCTCCGATGAAGAACTGCAGAAATACATCAAGTCAACAGATGCGCTGAATAAATAGCTCATCCTGAAGATTTCCACAGAGCCTAGCGTCAGCGGCTAGCTATTCCGCAGAGAAAAAGTTGCATATCAACAAGGTACGCAACTTTTTTTGTTTTTCTCTGATCCTTGGTTTATGCATAACCTGAAATATTTGAAAAATAGCCAAATTTGGGATAATTTTACGAAAATATATTCATTCTATTTATTAGAAAGAAATGACTGACACTAGAAATATGATAGGCTGCTTCATCGTTGCGAAAGGCCGATCTGCGGCAGCAAAATTAATCCTGGCAATGATGCTCCTGCTGCCACTGTGGCAGAGGGCGGATGCGAGGCCGGCATATCCGTGGCCTATAACTGTTACTCAGCCTGATGGGACGAAGATTCAGATAAGGATTCACGGCGATGAATTCGGGCATTACATGACCGACATAAGCGGCCATGCTGTCACGAGGAGCATTGACGGCACTATCTGCTACGCCTTGTACGAGCCGGATGGAACGTTGAGCAATTCAGGTTATGCTGTCGGTGACAAGAAAGCGCCATCGAGCATCCTGAATGCCAGCCAATATATTCCTCGACAAATCATTCGCCAGATGGCTCTTAAGAAGCAGCAAATTCGGCAGACGGCTCTCCAGCAGAGGACGCTAGAGATGCAGAGCATCAATCCACAGGAGGACACGAAGAAGCAGATGAAAGTGCTTGTCATCCTCGGTGAATATGCCGACGTGGCATACTCCCATACGAGGCAACAATGCGTTAACCTGTTCACCCAGGAAGGCTATAACAATTACGGCAGCGTCAGCGACTATTTCAATGACCAGCTAGGTGAATTCTACGATTTTCAATTTGACGTGGCGCCTACCATCGTAAGACTCTCTAAGAAACGTGCATATTATGGGGGCAATGACGATGCGAATGCGTACAAAGCATTGATGGAGGCATGCGAGCTGGCTGACCAGGCAGGCGTAGATTTCTCGCAATACGATGCTGACGGGGATGGAAAAGTAGATGCGGTAAGCTTGATCATGGCCGGCAATGGAGAAGAGTCAGGCGGTGGAGAAGACTGCATCTGGTCCCACCAATGGAATCTGGAATATGAAGGAGCGGATTTAACCCTGGATGGGGTAAAAATAACTGGTTACAATATCTGCTGCGAATGCCGTGGGACAGAATCAAAAATTTCGGACATTGGAGTATTCTGTCACGAGCTCAGCCATAATCTGGGTCTGATGGACATCTATGACACAGATGATAGTGAAAGTGGAGGAGACTACGAGCCTGCGTGGATGGCGACCTCCGTGATGGCCACAGGATGCTACTGCTACGATGGCGACTGCCCGATAGGTTATGATGCGATGGATTATTATGTACTTGGCCTGGGAAGCTCCACTACAGTTTCAACCGAAGGTGGAATCACATTGCAGCCCGTCAACGGCAGCGGACATCCGTACCTGATTATGGAAACTGACACGCCGAATGAAGTATTCCTGATTGAATATAGGACTGCGGATGGCTGGAACGCATATCTGAAAGAAATGAATTATGGCATCGGAGCCTATCATGTGGATATGTCCGAGAACGATGCTGAAGGGAATCTTACTGCCGCGCAACGTTGGACCGCTAATGTAGTGAACGCAAACCCAGCACACCCTTGCGCAGATATGATCACCTACAGAAACTCTACCGATGCCCTACCGTATTTCCCTGTTGGCACGACAACTTTCCTCAATAAAGACTCGAATTCGAAATATTCAATGTGGAATGGGAAAGAGCCAAAATACAAGATTGGCAACATTGCTTTGAATGGCGAGACGGCAAGCCTGACTTTGATAGAGAGTGGCAGCGAACTTGACATGGAACCAGTAGTGAATGCCACAGACATTTATCAGGACGCTGTCATAATCAACTGGAGCTGCAGCGACACGACCTATGACGGCTCGGCTTACATCGTCGTAGCGAAAAAAGATTCCACAAGCGAGGCGGTGGAAGTAAAGCCATACGAAAAAGGCAAGTACGCTTATCTTGCGGATTACCTGAGCCATGCTACGGAATATTCATTGAATATATATTTCACCGATTCTTCTGGCAACAAAAGCAAAGAATATAGCGGCGTCTTGTCGACTAAGGATGTGATGCCAGATACCCAGCCTTATATCATCTTGCCTGTTTCCGGCAGGAATTCCGATGGCTCTTATAGCTCTGGATCAAGGCTACCTCTAAGGGTGGCGAACCTGCAGGAAAAGGGCACGGTAAAATGGACCTTGAATGGCACGGCGATAAGCCTCGAAGACGATTGCTACTGGACTTTGACAGAGAGCGGCATCTTGAAGGCAGCCATAACTTACGAAGATGGCACGACTGAGAAAATAATTAAAACAGTGACTGTAAAATGAAAAAAACAATATTCAATATATTGATATTCATCCTTGCCATCGTCGCGGCGGGGTGCACGAAGGATGGCAGCGGGGCGCCAAAGGCCTTCAAAAACCAGACGGACATCTGCCTTATGTCGGACGGCAACGTGATAATGTCCTACGATGCTGCCCGTTGCCAGCTGAGCTTCAATAGAAAACGTGGAATGTTCAGGGTCGGCAACGACGACATGAGCGAATATTTCATGCTTCGCGCTGGAGAAGGTTCTGGTTTTGAGCTTGTCGAGGGTCTGACATTCATAGGAAACCTGACCTACTGCACCGGAGGCAAGGTCACTGAAGTTCCAGACCAGACCTGGGAAATAATCTCTTTTCTCACCGATGATTATGGCACCAAAGTACATTTATGGTGCAATGATAAGAAAATCGGCGCCGTCATGTATGCCGTGAAATAGTCACTTTACATCACGTACGTGTGGAGATGTAAGAAAGCATAGCTGGCGCCATCATCTCCAACATCGTCGCAGCCAGCATCCTCACCCCAGCTTCTTAAGGCATTGCGGATAGCGTGCCTCAGCAGATGCGAATGGCGATTGCAGGAGGCATCATGCGCATAAAAATTTTGAGGATCTGAATTTTTTTACGTGGCATAAAGAAAAATAATTTCTGTTTTAATGCACGGAATTTCTTTTTCTTGAAGATTTTTACGTTTCCTAGGCCTATCTTGCCGAAAAAACTTAATTATGACAAAGCTTAGCTATCCGGACTCGTTCCGCAGGAGGCAGGTCCATGAGATGGTCCTCCTCCAAAAATACGCCGACATCATCACCGACACCGTGTTCAAGAAACTTTTCGGCGATGAGCGATTCCCCGACCTGATGATCTTCCTTCTCCAGGAACTGATCCCGGAGAGGAATATTTCTTCCATCAAATACTCTCCTCAGGAGCACCAGAATGGATTTCCGGAAGGACACGGCATCCGCGTGGACGTGGAGTGCTACGACGAGACGACAGGCACGCGGTTCGCCGTAGAGATGCAGGCGCTCAAGGTCAGGAACTTCCATGACAGGCTCCTCGCTTATTCAACATACATTGTCCAGGAGCAGTTCGGCATAGGACTGATGAACCGAGAGTCCGATAAGTGGGACTATTCCTTCCCGCAGTCTTACGTCATAGCGCTAATGGACTACGACGACAATGCGCAATCCGATGCCATCAGACACGAGTATGCCTTGCTGGACGTTGACGGCGGGCGTCCTTTCACGGACAGGCTGAAATTCATCACCCTGGAGCTTCCGAAATACCATGATCCGGCTGACCCGAGGGCGACGGCCCTGGACAAGCTTTGCTTCGCGCTTCACAACATGAGGACCTTCCGGAACAGGCCGGAATATCTTCAGGGGAAGTTCTTCGAGCTGTTGTTTGAGAAGGCGGAAATTGCTAAATTCGCTCCACATGAAGTAATTAAATACGAGAAAGATATGCTTACTCAATGGGACATAGACGAGTATGTCGGCGAACAGGTCGAAAAAGGCGTTAAGGAAGGCCTCGAAAAAGGGCTGAGAGAAGGCATGGCCAAGGGCATGGAAGAAGGCATGGCCAAGGGCATGAAAGAAGGCATGCAGAAAGGTCGTGCCGAAATATTGAATTGCCTGATCGCCTCAGGAATGACTATCGATGAAGTTGCCGACAGATTAGGGTTGACTGTTGACGAGGTATTAAAATTAACGGGTTCTTCCCATTGACAAAGGTTTCGTGGGAAAGAACTGACCGATAACGGTCCATAACTATCTTCTTGCCATCATTCAAGAGCAAGGATTCTACTACCAGAAATTTATATCGGCTTGGTCTTGTCACGAAGCCAGTGAGCGATCTCGCGTGGAAGGTGCGAGGAGAGAGCCGTGAACACGCCGGCGTTATATTCATTTAGCCAGTCGATCTCAGCTTTGTCCATCAGGTCCTTAAGGATTACTGAAGTGTCGAAATGGCAGAGGGTGAGCGGCTCGAACCTGAGCCAATGTCCGAATTCATTGGTACCGGCATCAACCGTCAGCAGAAGGTTCTCGTGACGGATGCCGAACTGCCCTTCCCTGTATATCCCAGGCTCATCGGAAGTTATCATGCCAGGCAGTAGTGGCTGACTGTTGAAATTCTGGCGGATGTCCTGCGGCCCCTCATGCACGTTCAGGTAGAATCCCACTCCGTGGCCAGTCCCATGACCGAAATTCCGGAGCGACCGCCAAAGCGGTTCTCGCGCTAAGGCGTCTATCTGACAGCCAGCTGTACCATAAGGAAATACTGCCATAGCCAAGTCGATGTGGGCTTTTAGCACAAGCGTGTAGTCTTCCCGCTCCAAGGCGGTGCAGGAGCCAAGTGGCACGGTCCGAGTGATGTCAGTAGTGCCATAGAGGTACTGTCCACCGGAATCGCAAAGATAAAGACCCTCCGAGAACATCTCCGCAGAACTCTCAGAAGGGGTGACGTAATGCGGGAGAGCGGCATTCGCCTCATAAGCGGAAATGGTCTCGAAACTTTCCCCGCGGAAGCCCGGAATGGCACGGCGAAACTCGTGCAGCTTCTCCGAGGCAGCATATTCAGAAACCGTGTCCCCGCTCTCCATCATCTTGTCCAGCCAGTAAAGGAACCTCTCCATCGCCAGCCCGTCCTCCAGATGAGCCTTCCGCATGCACTCTATCTCTACCTCGTTCTTAACGGCCTTGCGAAGAGCAACAGGTGATTTCCCCGACATGACTTTACTACTCTGCCCGCTATCTTTCAGAACATTATAAAGGTCGTAGTTCAATGAGGAAACGTCTACGTACAGCTTGCCAAAATAGTCATCGTTCATCAGATCTGACAGAGCCAGGCCGACATCGGAATAATCATCAATGATTATTCCGCTTTCCTGGACTTCGTCAAATGCCCCTTCGGTGCCCTGCCCGCCTGCATTCAGCGAAGGTTTTCTAACGAACCATCTTACATCGTCCGTGCTAACCAGTAGATAGGACATCACTACAGGGTTGTAGGCTATGTCGCTCCCACGCACATTCAGCATCCATGCAATCTCGTCTAGAGCTGTAAGCAAGATGGCATCAAAGCCTTTCTCTCCAAGCCATTTACGAAGCCAAGAAATCTTTTGTTCCCTAGACCAGCCAGCGTATTTCACATCCAGCACGGAAACCGGAGCGGCTGGCACCGCAGGCCTGTCTTTCCAGAAAGCATTCATGAAATCGGGGGCATTCACGATCGTGACCTCTCCTCCGAAAGTCTTAACGATGTCAAGCACCGAAGAAGCACTCTGCGACAAGCCGTCCACTGCCACCACGGCATCATCGTAGCCCTCGAATTGCTCAGCGAGCCATTGCGGAATGAGCACCTGATCCGGCACCCGTGTCTTATGCAGATCAATGCCCGTTCCAGGCAGCTGCCGTTCTGCCTGAATGAAATAACGAGAATCTGTCCAAAGACCTGCACTGTCAAGGGTAATCACTAAATCTCCCTCGCCAGAGTAGCCAGAGACCCACTCTATCTGATGCCAGCGCGGGGCCTGATATTCACTGCCATGGGGATCAGAACCAGTAATGACAATGGCATCCCAGTCCTTGGCACGAAGCATGGAGCGGACCAGTTCTATCCGTTGAGAAAAAATATTCATTTAATATCTTTTAATGACTTTAATGAGATAAGTCACCAAATTCAGCATCAACTGTCGGAAAGGGAATACTTCCGACACAGCCCCAAGACTGCGTGCCATTATATTCCTTGGCGAATATTCTTCCTTCATGTTCCTGAAAGAAGAAGCTATCGCGTTTCCTTCATCCCCTATCTGCCGCCTTATGATCTTCTGGCAAGCCTCCAGCTCGTCCATCGTCTTTATGTCCTTAATCTGCATCTCCACTTCCTCCATCAAAGAATAGTTTCACGAAAAGCGGCACGAACGTGTCCCGGAACAGCCTTTTCCGAAACAGCAGGAGCACGATGAAGGCTATTAGGAATATTCCGACGATGATGAAAGCGGCGGCTGTCGTGCTGCCAACCAAGTCACCCAGCAGAAAGAGTCCCCCCACTGCCAGCGCAATCAGAAGCACCGCTAGAATTAGAATGAGCACCTGAATATATACAAGCTTTCCTAGAGCGATGGACAGTCCCTTTACGGTGCGCAGCTTTACATCTGTGATCTGGAGGTCAGCATAATCCTTTGCACGCTGCCCCAGGTCTTCGACTTGTTTAGCGAAATCGCTCATGTTCAGGCATTTTCAGGGCTTTGCTCATCGACGCTGTCCAGCCCGCCGACATCGTTCCTGAGAGATGCCTCAAGTTTCTCGAGCTGCTCCAAAATCTTAGCTCTAGCATCTTCTTTCAAGTCCCCTGCCTGAGCCTTCAATGTTTCTTTCAAATCCTTGAAATCCCTGCGAGCCAGCCTGGCGCGAGCCTTCATCTCAAACGCCTTGTCAGATGCCTGTTCCTTGACATCTCCGTATGCTTTCTTTACCTGATCTACGCCATCTTCAGCGGCCTTCCTAACTTTATCGCGAGTCTCTTTGCCAGATTCCGGCGCAAATAGAAGCCCGAGCGTCAGACCTGCTGCCACTCCGGCGAATAATGCGAATAATGATTCCCCTTTCATAGCTAATCGATTTAAAATGCGTTACTAATATAATAAAATTAAACGAGCATTCGAATGATTTCATCCGACGTGAACAGATGATTCTCCGCAATGCGCACTCTGCCAGCGTCAAGTTCCATGCCGCCCTCGGTTAATAGCCTGTATATTATCGATTTATCCGCCAATGAATATAATTTTTCCACCTCGATTCCTCTATGAGTCCGAAGTCCCAGCATCAATTCCTCCACCCTGACATCTTCGGCAGTGAGCGTCTCCCTGCTATATGAATATGTCGAAGCAGCGCCGTCAGGGAGCCTCTGCTCATTCCACGAACGCACCTGAGAGCCATCTGGAAATATGCTGAATGAGTGAGCTCCCGGGCCCAGCCCGACATAAGGCGTGCGGTCCCAGTAATGACTGTTGTGAACAGCCTCGCAGCCCGGAAGAGCGAAATTGGAAATTTCATAATGAATATATCCAGCCTCTCTGAGTCTCTGACAAAGAATATCATACTGCCGCCTGCACTGTTCATCAGATGCCTCTTCATACTTGCCAGAAGCCAAAAGCCCAGCCAGGGCGCTTCCATCTTCAATCGAGAGCTGGTAAGCAGAGATATGGTCTGGACGGCCACCAGAACCGCTTAAAGACAAGGCCTTCGAAATGGTGTCGTTCCAGACCTCGTCGCTGAGCTGGAATATACCGAATATTAAATCTATGCTGATTCGAAGAGGTCTTGCTTCAGGATGGCCTCGCCTCCACTCAGCATCAGATTCACGCAGGATCTCGTACGCTTTCACTGCCCTAGCCGAATCGTGCCTGCGGTTCATCCAGCGCAGGATTCCGTCATCAAAACTCTGGATGCCCATGCTCACTCTCGTTATTCCGAGCCCAAGCAGGCCGGCAACATATTCATTGCCTTTCTCCACGATATCCTCTGGGTTTACTTCAATCGTGAATTCCTTCCATGGGGCAGCAGATAGCGGCATGCCCATCGCAAACCCCGGCCTGAGTAAGCAGATCTTTTCAACGATTCGTGACAAAACGTTCAGCGGAAGCACAGAAGGTGTGCCTCCGCCGACGTAAAGCGTGTCCGCATCAGGATATGCGGTTATATTTTTTGAAATCTCGTCCTTCCGCCTCTCTACCTCCAAGAGCAGCGCCCTTGCATATTCATCGAATGAATTTCTCACCTCCGAATAAAAGTCGCAGTAGGTGCAGAATCTCTTGCAGAAAGGGACGTGGACGTAAATCACGGCGTTACCTCAGCAACAGTTCGGTCTTGCCAAGGAAGGCCTGCGACGTGTAAGCCTCGACAGTGTAGATGCCAGAGCTATAGGAAGGAATGCCGTTCAGATAAATGCTAAGGTCAACTTCTTTGCCTTCATAATCTACCTCACGCGAAGCAGAAGCAACCATAGTCTCGCCATTATAGTTGAACGAAGTCTGAACATCGTTCGTAAGAAGCACGCCCTGAGGATCCTTAACCCTAAGATAAACTCTCACCGGGCCTTTCGGCGCCAGATCGTTCTCTACCAAGGTGATAGAGGCTAGCAACCTGGTAACCCTGCTGCTCCTGTCGGTGACCTTGTCGGAAGAATTGTATGCAGCGACGCTCAGGCCTCTTGCCTTGATGACAGAACCAGTCGCCACTTTCCCGGAGAGGTCCTCGACCTGACCCTTCAGCTCCGCATTTTCGGCCTTACTCTGAGCAGCTTCTTTACGAGCAGCGGCCGCATCTGCCGTAAGCTTGTGGTTCAATGTGTTCAGCGAATCAATCTGGACAATATAGCTCTTCATTATGCTGCGCAACGTACCCAATTCCTTCTGGTATTTGCGAATTTGAGCTCTGTTGGTAGCGTCTGTCTTCTTGATTCTCTCAACTAGCTGATTCACTTCCTCGCGGGAAGAATCCAGCTGAGAATTGATAGTTTCATAATCGGACTGCAAATTATCGTAGTCGCTCTTCAAAGCCTCGACTTGCTGAGTAAGGTCCTGTTTCTCAACGTTCAAATCCTTAACGAGCATCGATTTTGAAATCCAGATGTAAGCGAGCAGGATGAAAAGGACTGCGGCCACGCCAATCATTATGTACATGGTTTTCTTTAAGCCCTGATTTTTTCTTTCCTGATCTTCACGCTGTCTGCGTTCTTCTATTGGATCAATGTCTGCCATAGTTTCTATGTTTTAAATTTCAACAACTACACAAAAGTAGCAAAAGTTGTGCTATTGCGAAAATGATTATATTTGTCAAAAAGATTCCGACTATGAGGTATTTCCTTAGAGCAATTAAATATTTCATAACTATTTCAGTACTGCTGGCACTGATCATGGTTGTTCTGGCATGGCTGAAGGTGATTCCTTCCAACCCGGAGCTGATGTTCCGCGGCGGCTGGAAGTCTGTGCTCGAAATTGCCGTCCTGTTTGCTGTCCTTTCCGCTATTTACCCGAAATTCGGTTATTGCAAAAGGGATGCTGACATAGCTGGAGAATATTCAGAGATACGGCAGGGTGTGATTGAATATATGAACGACCGCGGCTATGATTTGGAAAACGAGGATGGAGAGAATATGATCTTCCGTTCCAGGAGCGCCTACACGAGGATTATCAAGATGGGTGAGGATAAGGTGACTCTGACACGTAAGCTTGGCGGTTTCACGCTTGAAGGAATATCAAAGGAAGTAAATCGGCTCGCCAGCGGCCTGGAATACAAATTCAGGTCCGATGACGAAAACACATGAATATCATGGAAGATGAATTTAAGACTGTCGCTAAGTTCAGCGACCCGATGAGCGCCCACATCACGGCGGGAATGTTAAGGGAGAACGGAATCCCTGCGGAAGTTTTCGGGGAGAATTCTTCCTACACGTCATTAAATTACGTAAATCCGGTGGAAGTGAAGGTGGTAGCCTCGGATTACGAGGCTGCATTGAGCCTAATCGCTGCCGCAGACAAGGCAGAATAGAACTCTTCCCCGAATATTGCGATCAAAGGCTCGCGAAGGAACTCGTACACGCGGATTCCTTCGCGTTTCCCTTTCTCATAAGCGTCTTTGCAGAGCCCCCAATGATGCACGTTCAGAGCCAAGCCGCCACTGCTCAGCTTCGTCACGCGTATAGGATACAGCCAGCAGGACTGTGGCTTGCGGAACTTGCAGGTTCCCTTGAAGAAGCATTTTTCCATCGAACAGAAACAGTTTCCTGCCTCATCGAAGGTCGTGTAGGCACACTCGCCAGAACCATCCACGATGGGGGTCACTATGTCGTTATCCCTATCAATTATGAAAAAGCTGTTCCTGGCAACCTGAGCGCGACCTTTCTCCGACATCAGGGGAGAGAACGACTCGTAATTCTCTTCAATCTTGTCCAGCTCCGCCTCTTCCAGAGGCGCGCCGCTATCGCCTATGACGCAGCATATTCCTTTACATTTGGAGTAATCGCAGGCAAAATGTTCAGTGACCACATCTTCCGAAACCAGAATGTCCCCTATCTGGATGATCGTTCCGAACTCTTTATTTGACGACATATTCAATTCTCATCCCCTCCAAAAGGGCTTTTTTCACTTGATTCACTCTCTCGGCAGTAATGCCGTTTATTCTATTCCCATAATCAGTCAGAATGTCTTTGCCATAAGCATATCTGAGCAGTATGGCATCTATGAAACGGCTTGGAACTTCGATGCTGGCGGAATACCGGTTGGAAAGCAAAGTTTTATAGGCTTTCAGCTCGCCATCAGTGATAGGTTTCGCCAATACATCGCTGATAACCTTCTTGGCGACATTCATAGCCCTAATAGGGTTTTCAGACCCGCTGTCCACGCCGAACGGGAGCCCGCATTCGGGAACAGGCTGGCAATTGAAAATCAGTTCGACGGACTCCATGGGATATAGTTTCAGATTCGGAGTCATCTCAACGTAAAAGCCATTCTCTGCCATCTTGCCTGACAATGTCTGATGCAGTTGCAGGGCGGCAGCTAAGAAGGCTATGTTGTTTTCCGTAGTGAAAGGGAGGGCTGTCGCAATGCCTATGTCTATCATTTTGTCGTCCCCTGAAGATGAGAATGTCACGTCTCCCTGACGGTATTTATACTGGATAGCCGGCCTTCCTGGCACGACTTTGCTTACCCTGAAAGTGCCAAGATAACTTTCTAGAATTTTCCGAACCCTATCTTTGGACAAATCACCGACAATGACCAGCACACCGTCATTAGCCTTTATGAACTGCTTCCCAAAATATTCGTCTGCATCCATCTGGGTTTTGTCAACTAAGCCAGCGGGTGTTTTTTTCAATGAATATATATAACCAGGGTACATCAAGCTGTCCAATACTGCCCTCTGTGGCTTCTCTAAACGTTTGTAGGACTCGAAAGCAGCCGTATTCAAGGCTCTGTCGTTAGCGACGGAAGTCAGAGCTTTAATGACGAGCAGGAATTTGTTTGAGGGTGCCGAGCCATAAAGCCTCATGTCCGAGAGGGTCACGGACGATTTCAAGTTCACGTTATTAGCGTTCAGTACTTTCTGGAAATTATAGCCTGACATTCCAGCAATGTCGTAAAGCCATAGCATGTCTGAGAAGAACGCCCCCTCCCCGATTGCAAGATCCTTAACCGTGGAGAATCCACCATTAATCAACATCGAGAAGCTGAATTCCTTGATTGGTGAAGGCTGCTGCTTGAATATTACCTTCATGCCGTTCTCGAAAGTCCACATTTCTCCGCCAGAAACAGCGTGTGGGCTGGAAGACTTAAGCTTCGTCTTAGATCTTTTCTTCCCGATCATCAACGTGTCGCCATCGCTGACTATCCAAGGGTATTGAATATTCTCCGCTGCTGAAACAGCATTCCAGGTAAGCCCGAAAGCCGTTTCTCTGGTCCAGTCATCACACTCGCCCTCGCTCCCTGACCAAGAAATGTTAAGATTTTCGGGATTATCCAAGAGAGCCTTCGCATAATTATTGAAAAGCTCCAGTTCGACATCCGAGTCCAAGTTCCTAGAACTGATATAGTTAAGCTTAGATGCCATGGTCGCAAGGTCAGAGCCATGCAAGTACGAGGCGACGCACTTCTCAACCAGATCAGAATTGTCCTGAGCCTCAGACAGGTAGCCATGTATCACACCCATTGCGGTCTTATACTCAGCTTTGGTAACCCCGTTCTTTGCCAGCTCTGCGACTATTGAAGCCATGCAGAGCGACGCTTGAATCATCTGCCCCTTGGCCGTGCAGAAGCGAATCTTCAGGTGCTCGTCTTCCGAGGTCATGGAGCTGTTGACATATTCAGAAGATAGGGAAACAACAGGTATATCCCTCGCCTCGGCCGTTTCCACTAAGCGGCTCTTGATTATTAATTCCAAGCTATTCACGTAAATGCTCGTAAGGAATGGCTGAATAGTATTCATCATTCCTTCCGGCGTCCTTGGGGACCGGAGGTCTAAGGTGACAGCCGTGGTTTCGGATGGAGAGAAACTGAATTTCATGGCATCAGAAGGCTTCCATGAATATTTTTCCTTATTTTTGGTGGGATTCCTTTTTGGAACGGACATCGAGAAAACGGTCATTCTGTTTACCAAGTTGCCGACATTGATGTCCCCTGATATGATTATGGCGCATGGAAACGAATGATCGTAAATGATGTCGAAAATCATCAGCAGAGTGGAGTCAGAAGAAGCCTGGTCAATGATCGGAACATCATCGAACCTGTAAAGCGTCGCTCCATCAGGGTAAGAAATATAGCCTTCTGGCCTGCAGCCTATTCCTTTCCTCGCAAGAAATTTATATGGCATCGTCTTATTGAAATGATGCAAGGATACGAGACCTTTCCGCGCATCTGCCGTATCAGGCCTGCCATTAAGGACTAGGGCGAAATCGGCAACTCCTTTAAGTTTCGGATTATTGACCAGATAGTAAGAAATTCCATTCTGCAATTGCCCAGTAGTTATATTTCCATCTTTTTGCAAAGGCGGAAGATTTTGTCCTGGCATCAATGTTGAAACACACAGCAGGACTAGGGCTATGAACACTTTGAAATTATGCATGCTAACAAACTTCATAAGCAAATTTACGCAAATAAGGACAAAACCAGCAATTTTTTATTACATTTGTGTTCGTGCGAATTTATGAAAGATAATAAGTTGAACATAAATTAAACAAAACGATGAAAAAGTTATTTTTGATTATCGCTACGCTTACCCTCAGCGGTGCGCTATTGTCGGCTCAGGACATGTCTCAAGCTACTGAACTCTACAATAATGGAGCCACTGCATTAACCACTAAAGATTACGCTTCCGCATTGGAAAACTTCCAGAAGGCTTTGGAAATGGGGAAAACCATTGGTCCGGATGCCGACGAGCTAGTCGCTAACTGCAAGGCCGCCATCCCAGGCGTTGCTCTTCAGATTGCTAAGGACTTGATCCAGGATAGCAAATACGACGAGGCTAAAACGAAAATCGATGACGCAATAAAAATTGCTACCGAATATGAAAATAACGATGTTCTAGCCGAGGCTAAAGCTCTCATTCCAGATATGTACGCAAAGAAGGGGGCCGAAGCTCTCAAATTAAAAGACTATGCCGGAGCAGCTGCCGCATTCGTAGATTCTTATAAGGCAGATACAACCAACGGCAAAACTGCGATTACCGTGGCTCAGCTTTATGGCCAGCTTGGCAAGTCGGACGAAGCAATCGACATGCTGCAGCATGCAGCTTGGAATGGACAGGAAGCAGAGGCAAAGGAACAGGCCTCCAACATTTACCTTAGGGAAGCCAGTTCACTCCTGAAATCTCAGAAATATGCTGACGCAGTTAAAGCTGCCGAGAAGGCAAATAGCTACGTTGAGAATGCCAACGCTTTTCTGATTGCCGGACAAGCTTCTCAGAAACTTGGGAAGAATAACGACGCCATCGAAAATTTCACGAAATATCTAGATCTGAAACCAACGGCAAGCAATGCCTCCGCAATAACTTTCACTGTTGGAGCTCTTTATCAGGGCGCTAACAACAAGGCCAAAGCTCTTGAATATTACAAGAAAGTGCAAAATGACCCTAAGTTCGGCGCACAGGCTAAACAGCTGATTACCGCCCTGAGTAAATAATATCTTCGAAAATAAAATTATGCAAGGAGCTAACTCAAAATGAGTTGGCTTCTTTTTTGCTCAGACTGGAACGAACCATGAACATGAGCATGTGAATAAAGGAAATCCGCATGTGCGTCCTCATAATGATTTTCATTTTATTTCATCGAAAGACTTAGGGTATTCCTGCCCGTAATCATTCTTGTACCTAACTGCGAAAGAATGATAGATTTCAGCGGCCGCATCCTCTCGCTGAATATTCTTGTATGCTCTGACGGCATAATATAATGCTTCGTCGTTGAATGGGTCTATTCCGAAGAGTATCTCTGCGCAAGTGACGCATGTTAGATACTGCCTCAGTTCGAAGCGCCTGGCAATCTCTACCTGCATTATTGGAGCTATGCGCTGCTCCACGGAACTTTTGAACTTATCGTAGAAAGGATCGGATTCCGACTTCAGGAACGCTCCCCGCGAAAGCAGACCTATAAACTTGTCCATGTCCGGCTCCTCGGCGTTGATGATATCCAGCATCTCCAAGTAGTCACAATAGAAGGCATCCGACGCCTGCAGGCTGAATTTCCCCTCAGAGAAGACGAAGCTGACCCCTTCGATCTCCCGCAAGATCTTCCTTAAATTACTGATTGTCACCCCTCTGACATTCTTTGACTCATCCTCTTCTTTCTCCGGCCAGAGCAACAATG
>JALCSU010000014.1 GCA_022653735.1 Bacteroidales bacterium | reverse complement strand
CATACTCTACGGATTATGCCGCAAAGCTACGAACTCATTTCAAATCGCGGTTGTCAAAGAACTTAGTTAAATTATAATATATTAATTAGTTACAAACACAGATGCGAAAGTTAACGCATCACTAGTGTTCTTTAATTGTGGTTTTCATATTGTTTCTTCGTTCTAAATTTTTTATTATATTAATATTTTCTATTGGCGTATCGGTAAAATAGTCATAAAGACAAAACCAAAGATTTAGCTTCCGCTTTATAGTTTGATTCCATTCGCAACGGCCATTAATCTCATCTCCATGAATTTCAAACAATATAGAGTGAAGCATAATGTCATCAATTATTCTTGAATTGAGAGCATTCGCTTTTGACTTGTATATGAAATCATATATCGCCGAACGATATTTCTTTGCCAATGAGAGAATGCCCTTTATGGAATCGTTTGTATCCTTAGAAGAGAGTTCATCGAAATAGTGGGTTTGATAAATATCATCGTTGATATAAACGAGCCTGTTATCAAACATCATTCTTACGGCAATACTCTCAAAACCAAAGATTGTGTCAATCTTTTTATCATCATCAAGCACTATAGTCTTGTCTTCCTTGTGGGCAGATTCCATCAAATTGGCAATAATGATGGGGTTATCCAAATAATAATGGAACGTTGATACAAAGTCGCAGTCATTGAGCTGATAGCCATCTTTTGTCTTTATCATGTTCACAAGATAAAAATCAGATAGATATTTCAGGTTTTTCTGCTCGAATAGCTGTTTTATTATATTCCGGAAAGATAGATGTTCTTCATCTTCATTAAAAATCTTAACAATTGATTTATTCAGCTCTCGCTGATCAACCACTATAGGCAATGGCGAAGGAAGGACGTTATGATCGATCAGTTTACAAAATTTCAGCAAATTGAAAGCATCCTCAATGGAGAACCTTTGGCTTACGCCATTCATAAGAAAACTCGTTTGGTGGCGCAAAAATATCTTTTTGCTGTTGTACGTCGTCAGAAAATCAACGGAACCCATCTTATTGTCTTTAGTGACTTCTCCACTGTATATATTGTTGCTGATATAGTAATTATGTAGTCTCTCTTGCTCTTCCAGAGGGACGCTACGAAGGTAAATGTGAACATAATCTTTTTCCTTCAGAGACTTATATTCATTTTTAGTCTGAAGAGCTTTAATGATTTCTATGAAAGCGGAAAAGAAGCCTTCTATATATAAGATTACATTGTCTTTAGTGCCTATCCCATACATTTTAAGAGCGTTGCTCTTATAGTCTGCTAAACGGCTTTTAACCACATCGAAACGCATTGTATGCAACTTAGTATAGTATTTTTCCTTCTCTTCAGGAGTGGATTTTTTCGTAAGTTTTACGCCGGGAACTTTGTCATTAAAATTAAAGGCTATCGCAAAGGGAGAGCAAGAATGAATTTTCTGCTTCGAGTCAAATGCTTTTACCTTATTCATTGTAATGTACCCAGATGCATCTTGATAATGATACGCATTCTGGAGTAGAGGGCTATCATTATTGTTCCCGTCATAATAGACATAATCAATATCGCTCTTTAAATCGGTATTGGACCAATGGCCATCTTGATCGATATCTATGAATGCATGCAACCCCTTATCCGGATACGCATTCCATGTGAGGATATCTGGGATATCTTCAATCAGATTCTTTGTAAAATTTATTATTTCTCTAATCATTTTCCTTGTTATTAAAGTGGAATTATATATCCGAAGCCTTGAGAGCACTCTTCGCCTATTCCTCCTTCTGCCGCCAGGCGTAAGAGTTCCTCTGGCCCGGTCATTTTGAAGGAGTAGAGATACCCTTTCACGAAGGTCTGCTGAGGGGTACCTGACTTAATGGCAATAAGGGCGGACTTAACCTTAGTGTCGATGAGAGTAAAGTGAAAGTTCGAGACATCTCCGGTAAATGGTGCACCGTTCAAGGTTTCATAACGCGCCAGCAGCCCTTTTAAAATGGCCTCGCCATAATTTGAATCCTTGGGTGACATATAGCGTATCTGATCACCGATATGCTCTTTCACGCAGACTGGTGATGTCGCACGGAACGACATCAGAGGAGTGACTTCAATTGCCGGGAGAGTCTCAACGCCCATTACATCGAATGCCACTTTGTGGAACTTGTCGCCTATTATAAAGTGCTGATTGGCAAATAACCCCTGAATAAACTTCTGGGTGCTCTTCTCTGGCAAGAAACTTATAGTCCACGATGCCCAGTCGCTCATGATTATCAAGCAGCTGCTTCGCTTGTCGATTGCATAGCTCCCTAATGAGAATCGAGAATAGGCAAAGAGCTTGAAGCGTTTACCGTTATCGGTCTGATAGCCATTATCGTGAAGCCAGGTGGCATACTGCTCATCTGCCTGCGACAGAATATGGTAAATTACTGCCGATTGCTCATGCTGATAATTGAACGGCAGAAGGTCGCCCTGGCTGCGGTCAATATGTAAAGTTAATCTGAATCGCATAACGTAAAATTTATCGTTTTAGCATATTAATTTTTGTTCTAAGCACAAAGATATTTGTAGCTTATGCCAAATCGCTACACAAGCAAAAAAATTTTTGATTTTTTTTATCCAAGGGAAAATAGCATAGACATGTCAGGATACAAATGTGGTCACAATGCAACTTGTATGATCCTTTTTATATTTCACACTTTCTTCTCCTACATGAATTCGATGACTGGAACCGTTTTCATTGTCTCAGACTGCGCCATATACTGATACGTTCCTATCTGATATGCATTTTTGCCTTCTGGAACTGCTATTATCTGCTTATCATAGAACATGTTCTGGCCATCGCTTACAATGAAAATAGTTGTTCCAAGATAAGAAGGGCTTACACCTAATTGTGGATCTCCGTCTCTGCTTCTGCATAGTGCCAAAGCCCCTTTGTCAAGCACTTGTAGCACTTTGAAGTCGAAAGACTCGGTGAACTCTATTGGGTGGTCTGAGAGTGTGACCCCCTGAGGATAGGAGACTCCTGTCTCAGGATTGACCGTCGATGATGCCTCCCTACCGATGAAAAACAAAACTAGGGCGGTGCAGATGATTCCAAGAAAGAATCCGCTGATGAAAACGGGACCTTTTCTCATGGTTCTAAATTTTAGTTCTAGGTATGTGGTAATTTTCTTTGCTAATATAACGTTTTATTCTCTAAGAATCTATTTAAAATCAGAAATAATTATTCTCGAAAAATCAAGCTCAAGAATCCACAAAAAAAGAGACTTGGAAGTTAGGCTCTACTTATGAGGCAGTTATATTCCTGTCATATCGTCCTATTAGCATTGGGTCCAAGACTTTCAAAGGAGAGGGGCATAAACTTGATGACCGTAAAGTCAATTCCCGACTCTTCATCCGAATATTCAATTTTGGAATGCCGGCTCTGAGGGGAAAATCCGAATAGAAATATTCTTAAAGTGTGTTTTTGTATGGATAATCAGCCAATATTCATCGGATAATATTTATTTTTGCTGGGCTAATTCATTTTATCCATGAAATCTCTTAAAGAACTTTATAGAATAGGCAAGGGGCCGTCGAGCAGCCACACTATGGGGCCGCAGAGGGCGGCGAAAGATTTTCTCGAAAGGCACAAGGACGCAGCAAAGTTCGAGGTGACTCTCTATGGCAGCCTAGCGGCGACCGGAAGGGGCCACATGACCGACATTGCCATTAAAGAGGTGCTGGAACCAACGGCTCCAGTGGAAATAGTATGGAAGGCTGGCATATTCCTGCCATATCACCCTAACGGCATGGAATTCAAGGCTTTCGATGGGGAGGGACACACGCTTGATGACTGGACTGTCTACAGCATAGGTGGTGGCGCGCTCTCGGAAGGAAAAGGGCCGGACCGTTTCTCTACGAAAGAAGTTTACGATATGAACAACCTCTCCCAGATAATGAACTGGTGCGACGACAATGGCAGGAATTATTGGGAATATGTCGACTTGTGCGAGGGTTCGGAGATTTGGGACTATCTGGAGGATATTTGGATAGCGATGAAGCAGTCCGTGGAGAATGGGGTAAACCACGAGGGCCGGCTCCCAGGACCTTTGAACTTGGCTCGTAAGGCAGCTACATATTACATTAAAGCCACAGGCTACAAGCAGACGCTTCAGACAAGGGGACTGGTTTATGCCTATGCCCTCGCAGTTAGCGAGGAGAACGCTTCTGGCGGGACGATAGTCACTGCACCGACCTGCGGATCCAGCGGAGTGATGCCAGGGGTGCTTTACCACCTGGCTAAAGGACATAATTTCAGTGACATAAAGGTTCTGCATGCCATAGCGACGGGCGGAATAGTCGGCAACGTGGTGAAGCAGAACGCTTCTATTTCAGGTGCTGAAGTGGGTTGTCAGGGAGAAGTCGGGGTAGCCTGCGCGATGACTGCAGCCGCTGCCTGCCAGCTTTTCGGCGGAACTCCTGCTCAGATTGAATATGCTGCCGAGATGGCTCTGGAGCATCATTTAGGTATGACCTGCGACCCGATTTGCGGGCTGGTACAGATTCCTTGCATAGAGCGAAATGCTTTTGCGGCAACCAGGGCACTGGACGCTAACCTTTACGCTGCTTTTTCCGACGGCCGTCACCGCGTATCGTTCGACCACGTCGTGGAAGTGATGAAGCAGACTGGAAAAGACCTTCCTTCTGTGTACAAGGAGACCAGCGCCGGCGGCCTGGCCAAAGACTTTAACGACATAGCGTGCTGCGCCTCCTCACAATCGCGTGAGCAAGGTGGGCAAGATAGGCATTAATATTCAATAACTTACAAGGGCGCTTGCTCACGGTCCCAGTTTCTGGCAGGCGTAAGCATGAGCCCTTTGGTAGCTCCTTAGTATCATATATTTACGAATAGGACTTGCTTACATCCCTAGCGCATTGCATATAATCAGAAATTTAGATAGATTTGTGATTGTCTATGGGGCAATCCATAGGTCTAAACTTCAAACTATATGGATGACATTCAAAAATCATGCTGGCACCTGTGCTCGGGAGAGTTGATGAACAACTTGATTTTCAAGACTTTTGATGATTACAAATTCGGAATGAATAGCATTCCGATAGCACAATTGAGCACAGGGGTTGTCATATACTGCTTCACTTTGATGAGTAACCATGCGCATTTTCTCCTATTTGGCACCAGGAATCAGGTCATAAGGTTTTACAATGAATGGAAATCACGGATAGGTAAGCATTTAGTTAACACATTACGCCGTTCTTCCCCATTTCAGGAACTGAAACCGACACTCGTGAAAGTAACCAGCACAGAAATGTTCAAGACTGAAGTCGCCTACATCTTACGAAACCCACAGGCAGCAAGAATTTGTGATCCGTACACCTATTATTGGAATACCACATATCTTTATTTCAATCGCCGCATACTCACAAGACCTGCAATAACAGTAGGTCAACTCAATTCCTCGCAAACCAGGCGGACACTTCTAACTAGGAAGGCACTACCATCGCATTACAAGATTTGCGACGGAATCATTTTACCTGAATCATACGTGGACATATCGTCAGTTGAGAATGCTTTCGGCAGAGCCACTGAATTATACTGGCTGTTAAAGGATTGGAAGACTGAGCAAAATGCAGCTGCAATGGAAGGAGAGCCTGAAAAGGTGGCGTACAGCGATAACGAGATACTCGAATCTTTACATGAATATTTTGCCGAACTTGGTGTCTCAGGTTTTGACGATATGAAATATAACGATAAGTGCAGATCAGTGACTATGCTGCGAAATCGATTCGGATCCAGTGCCAAGCAAATCTGTCGTTTGACCCTGCTTGACCGGAATGTCGTCTACCGGTACGGTGGCTTTACCACCAATGTTGAGCGTGAGCAAGGTGGCCAAGATCGGCATTGATATTCAGCAACTTGCAAGTCAGCTTGCTCACGCCCGCTATTTTTGGCAGGCGTAAGCAAAGTCCATTTGGAAACCTTGAACATCAAATACTTACAAACATAACTTGCTTACGCGGTGCGTGGTAGGTCTGATGAAGATGGTCTCTTACGGCGTTAGGTAGGCAGGCGGGTCTGCCTGGTGAACCGGCGGGCTTGCTAGATGGACCCGCAGAGCAGTATCCGCCCATGCCTGGTCGTGCACAGCAAGGAGCCGTGGGCTTGCTAGGTGGACCCGCCGAGGGCTTGCTAGGTGAACCCGCAGCGGGTTAGTGAATACCTTGATAGGTAGCTTGGACGGCTTTGTAGGAATCGAGGGTGCCGATGTCGTAGCGGTGTCCTGGCATTTCCATGGCACGGATTGGGACTTTGGTGGCAAGCCAGGCGACGAAACTGCCTGGGGCATCGACTCCGCAGCCTGCGGCCATGCCTTCGGGAATACGTGCGACATCCTGCATGCGATAGAAATAGAACGGAGGACAGCACCAGTGGGAGCGCGGCTCTGCTGGCTTTTCTTCCATTGACAATATCAAATCGTGCTCGTTGACCTCCACGACTCCGCATTTATGCAGCTTGGCCTCGGATGGCTCGTAGTAGCGCATGATGCAAGAAGTCCCTGCCGCAATGGCATATTCAATGAATTTAATGAGGCTGAAATTCAGCAAGTTATCCCCTGCCATGATAATGATGTCGTCATCGAAGCCAGTCTTCTCCAAGGCATACTGAATATCTCGCACCGCGCCTAGGCGGGTCTCGTTTGTCGTGGTGCCATCGTCCACGACAGTGATTTTCTCGCTACGCCCTGATGCCCACTTTTCAAAATGACAGGCAAATTTATGGTTGGTGACAACAGCATATTCATCAATCTTTCCAGATGCCTCCACGTCATCGAGCAGCCAGTCCAAAATTGTCTTGCCTCCGACATCGAGCAGCGGTTTTGGGAAATTCTCCGTGAGCGGGTACAGCCTTGTCGCATACCCCGCAGCCAAAATCAAACACTTCATGTATTACACTCTTACGCCGTCGGCGGAGTGGCATAGGTAGGCGCTGTAGCGGCCACGGAGGGCAGGGAAAGCATCGAGATATTCATCTTCTACCTTCCTGAATATGCTCTCTTCATATGCCGGATCAATTAGAGCCATGCAGCAGCCTTTGAAGCCGGCGCCGCTGAAACGCCCGCCATAAATGCCATCCGTGCGCGTCATTATCTCATATATCTTTTTAAGTTCCGGAGAGCCGGTCTCCCAGTTCTCGATAGAAGAACGTCCGCTCTCGAACGACAATCTGCCATATTCCTCGATGTCTCCCCTCCTCCAAGCCTCAGCCCCGCGCTGAACCCTGTCATATTCAGTGTACCAATGCTCGGCACGCTTCCACCAATTCCTTGGCAGGCGGTCGCCAAATTCATTGAATACCTCGACTGGCACGTCCCTGAGGTATGTGTCCTCGAATTTTCCATATTCCATTCCCGAATAGGCCTTCAAGGCATAGGCAGCGCTCCTGCACTCGTCCACCCTCATGTTGAATTTGCTCCCGGCAAGGCTGCGCTCCACGCCGCTGAAGAATATCGCAATCTTATATGGCTTCATCGTTGGCGAAGCAGGAATCAGCTCGTATGAATCATCCTTGGTGTCCAGATACAGCAGATGCCCTTTTCGCGACAGCACCTCGCAGCTCTGATCCAGTTTGCCGCAAGACACCCCCACGTACTTGTTCTCTGCCGACTTTGCCATCATTATCAGGTCATGATCATCCAAATGAATATTATTCACCTTGCAGAGGGCCTGCATGAAGGATATTATCACTGCGGCAGAAGAAGACAAGCCTCCGATAGGCAGAGTACCCTCGATCACCCCACGCAGGCCAACGCTGAGCGGATAACGATAGCTGAGTTCCAACGTAGCGCCGCGCAGATAATCTGCCCAGTCGTCTTGCTTGGACTCAGGCACGGCTCGCACATGCCATTGAGCGCGCTTGGGAAACTGGAGCGAGGCCAATTCTATGACTCCGTTCTGCTTGGGCGAATAGGCGATGTGAATGCCCCTGTCTATGGCGAAACCGGTAATCTTTCCAAGTTGGTGATCCGAGTGCGCCCCGATGGGACACACCCTGTAAGGACAAAAAGAGAGACCCTCAGGCTCCTGCCTGTACGTCTCCCTAAAGCGATCTTCGCACTTCATTAAAGCCTTTCTCTGATGGCCTTGGTCTGCTCTTCGTAGCCAGGCTTCTCAAGAAGAGCGAACATATTCTTCTTGTAAGCCTCAACACCAGGCTGGTTGAACGGATTCACGCCTAGCAAGTAGCCGCTCACGCCGCAAGCGAATTCGAAGAAGTAGAACAGCCCGCCAAGGTTATATTCATTGATCTCTTCTATTGAAACCTCAACCTGAGGCACTCCGCCGTCGATGTGAGCCAGCTTCGTTCCCAGCTGAGCCATGGCATTGCAATGCTCCACGTGCTGTCCGGCGAGGTAATTCAGCTGGTCAAGGTTCTGAGGATCAGAACCGATGATGACGCTTCTGTTAGATTTCTCGATGTTCACGACTGTCTCGAACATGACCCTGTCGCCATCCTGAATGAACTGGCCCATTGAATGGAGGTCGGTAGTGAAATTGACCGACGCAGGGAATATTCCTTTCTTGTCCTTGCCTTCGGACTCTCCGTAAAGCTGTTTCCACCATTCTCCAAGATATTGGAACTTAGGGTTGTACGAAACGAGGATTTCAATCTTCTTTCCTAATTTTGAATATAACAGATTCCGCATCGCGGCATATTCAACCGCAGGGTTTGTCTCACTCTTCACTGCGAGAGCCTTTTCCATATCAGCTGCGCCAGCAAGCATGGCGCGGATGTCGAAACCAGCCAGCACTATTGGCAGGATTCCTACAGGGGTGAGCACGGAGTAACGGCCACCTACATTGTCAGGAACGACGAATGTCTTGTAGCCTTCCTGAGTGGCGAGGGTCTTTAGAGCGCCCTTGTGAGCATCGGTTATGGCAACTATCCTGCTTGCGGAATCCTCGTAATTCTTTTCAATATATTCCTTGACGATTCTGAAAGCGACGGCAGGTTCGGTAGTGGTGCCAGACTTGGAGATGACTACGGTAGCGACATTCCTCTGGGCAACCAGGTCCATGAGCTCGGCCAGATATTCCTCGGAAAGGTTGTTCCCTGCGAAAACGACTTCAGGATATTCCTTAGCGCCGCTCAGTTGTTTTGCGAAATTGTGCGACAGCGCCTCGATTGCGCAGCGGGCGCCAAGGTACGAGCCTCCGATTCCTATCACTACCACCAGATTCACGCCTTTTGCTTTCCACTCGTCGCGGATAGCCTCGCAATCCTTAATCAATGATTCCGGAGTCTGGCTTGGCAGGTGCTTCCACCCGAGGAAGTCATTTCCAAGCCCATTCTCTTTGTCAAGCACATCGTATGCAGCAAGTGCCTTGCCGACATATTCCTTATAATCCGCAGCGTTTACGAAGGAGCTGCAGCCTTTTAAATCAACTCTAACCATTTTATTTTGAAATTGTAATATTTTCTGCTTCAATTAGGCAAAGATAATGATTATCTTTGTAAGTGTTGACAATAAATACTTATCGAATATGACTAAATTCACTTCAATTTTAGCTGCAGCCACCGTATTGGCCATGGCTGCATCATGCTCCACGCAGAAAATCGCAGTGACCGCTCACAGGGGATACTGGAAATGCGAAGAAGCAAAACATGCCGAGAATTCAATTGCTTCTCTGAAGACTGCTCAGGAGCAAGGATTATGGGGATCGGAATTCGATGTTCATATGACAAACGACTGCGTGCTGCTGGTCCATCACGATCCGGACATCGACGGGGTTAGAATCTGGGACGCTAATTATTCTGACTTTGCGGGCAGCAGGCTTAAGAACGGAGAGAAAGTTCCAACTCTTGATGAATATCTCACGCAGGGAGAAAAGAGCGATAAAACAGTGCTGGTCATGGAGTTAAAGAAACAAGGCGACAAGGCCCACGAGGATTACATGACGGACCAAGCCGTGGAGGCGCTCAAGAGGCACAACCTTTACTCGCCGGACAGAGTGATATTCATTTCTTTCAGCCTTAACATCTGCAAGAGACTGGCTGGCCTCTGCCCAGGCTTCACCGTGCAGTATCTGGAGCAAGACATGAGTCCCGACGAGCTCTACCCTCTCGGAATCAATGGGGTAGACTATCAGTTCAAGGTGTTCGAGAAACATCCTGACTGGATCAAGCAGGCTCGCAATCATGGCATGAGCGTGAACAGCTGGACCGTGAACAAGGAAGAGGACATCCAAAAGATGATCAACATCGGCGTAGACTGCATTACTACCAATGAGCCTCTCCTCGTCCGCAAGATGCTCGGCAGGAAAGAGAAGGTAGTGAAATAGCGGCTTTTTACACTTACACTTACTTACTCTCGCGACTTGACACCCAGATCGCACACAATGCGGTTTTCGTGTCAAGTCGCGGCGGTTTACGGCCGTTCTAAGCGCTTTTGCCCGTGACTTGACAAACAGAATGCGCAGAATGCGGTTTTCGTGTCAAGCCGTGACGATTTGGTCGTGGACGGAGGGGAGAGGTTAGATGCTAAGCCAAAAAATGCATGAAACATTTGCTGGCATATTCACTTTTCACTAAATTGCAGAAGATTTGAGGAGGAGGAAAACTATGAAAAGCATCTACCATTTATGCATCTCTTCGCGGGCAGGCGTTCTGTTCCGGCATCCCGAAGATTACAGGCATTTCGTCAATTGCTTGGCAATTACAATTTTCAGCACTAATTCGGATCTTCTGACCGACTCTGTCATGTCTAATCATGTTCACATGTCGATTATCACAGAAAATGTTCCGAAATTCGCTGGTAGTTTAATGAGGAGATATACAAGATATTACAATAGAAAATATTCTTGGAACTTGAGCAGGGCCGATCTCAGTGTGTTTTTCCTCGAACTTTCCGGCGAACGGCACATTCTTACTGCATGGAGCTATATATTGCGTAACGGCCTT
Organism: Bacteroidales bacterium; assembly: GCA_022653735.1. Classification (GTDB taxonomy): domain Bacteria; phylum Bacteroidota; class Bacteroidia; order Bacteroidales; family UBA932; genus Cryptobacteroides. The sequence continues at coordinate 34,620 of JALCSU010000014.1, read as the reverse complement.
CACCATGGAATATGCAACTTGGCTTTTGGATACAAGCAATCAACCGTGTCTCATCTTTTCAACAAAGATTTTGGGAGAGAACCTGTTTCACACTCCATCACATCTCGTTCCGAGATTAAATCCTATCTTCCTAGACATACCGAGTTTCCAGATAACTACATTATGGATTCCACTGGGATGTTCATGCGTGAGTCTTTCACCCAGATAAAGAGAGTGGAATTCTCTTTCATGTCAGCAAGCAGGTTTCTGTTCTATATGCGAAGGCATTCGGACGAAGACTGGGCGAAAGAGCAGAATGAGGATAACAATGGAGCGGAGGCTATTTCATTGCAAAATATTGAATATGGGTCTGATGGTTCTGCAATTGAAAGGATGAAGCATAATGAATATGGAGGAGTGCCTAATGATAAGCTTCTGGACGAAGAAGTCTGTGCGGTTATTGATTATGAATATGTTCTAAAATACAGGCGGTATTCCGTGCATTGGCTGACGTCATGGGAGAAGAATTATGTTGCCAAGGAAATGCGCCTGCGATTCGGTCGCAGAATATCAGATGCGCAAATCAAGCGATGTCTGTTCACAAGCCATCAACCGACAGGAGTGGACACGCATCGAATGGAAGTTGGAAGTTCCGGGGCAGACGGCTTGACCGTGCTCAGGTGACTTGACACGCAGAACGCACAGGATGCAGTTTTCGCGTCACGTCGCGGAGGAAGGATCACAGCGGAAGTGGGAGCGGCGGAAGAGGCGCAAGGGTTATGGGCGGAGAAAAGAAGGTTGGAATAAATAAGTGGGCATGCTGCGGGATCTCGCTGGGATGACAGATGTTGTTTGGCTATTTTACTTCGAGAAGCTGATTCCAGTCTGTAGAATATAGCTTCGAGCAATAATCGCGACGGATGCCGTCTGCAAAATGTCCTGGACGCTGGGCTGCCAGCCTCAGGACATTTTTCCCGCTTTTATTGACCATGTCCATCACCCTGGAAATCTTATCGTCACGCTCCCTTTCTTTGATGTCGAAATCGAAGATGGACTGCTGGATTTCGTTAGAATTAACGATGTCCATGACGATGACTCCGGCTTTCTTATATTCATATCCAGCTTTGAATATCATGCGAAGAGCCTTTTTTGCGGCTCCGACTATTTCCAGCGTGCTGCTGGCCGGAACCGCCAACCGAATGCAAGCCTGAGGATTGTACTGCGCGAGATCTTCCCGGAATCGGTTGGTTAGAAGGAAGACTCCTACGGAATATGCTGCAGTGCCTTCTTGGCGGAGTTTTTCTGCGCATTTGCCAGCGAAATCGGAAACCCTCTGGCTGATTTCCTCGAAATCAGTTATCATATTCGCAAAAGATCTTGACGCGCATATAGTCTTGCGCGCCTCGCTCTTTTCATCCTCCACCATCCGAATGCCTTGCAACTCGTGCCAGGTTCGCTCGCCTGCGATTCCCATTCTAGCCTGCACCCATTCGACCGGCCTTTCAATGAAGTCCAAAGCTGTCTTCACCCCAACGGCCTCTAGCTTCGGAGCCAATCTCCGGCCTATTCCCCAGACATCGCCTATCGGAGTGATTTTCAGTGCTTTCCTCATCTTTTCAGGCGTGTCTATCATGCAGAAGCCTTTGTAACCCTTGTATCGCTTTGCAAAGTGGTTCGCAACCTTTCCTAGGGTCTTGGTGCTGGCGACGCCAACGCTGACAGGGATTCCTGTCCACTGCCTGATTTTCTTGATAAGGCAGCGGCATATCACCGGAAGCTTTTCAACTGAGACTCCGTCCATATTCATAAAAGCCTCGTCTATTGAATATATTTCCAGCTTTGGAGCTGTTTCTGCCAATATAGACATGACCCTGGCAGAAAGGTCCCCATAGAGAGCATAGTTCGAAGAACGCACCGCCAGCTCGCCCTCATCTACTAAATATTTCACCTTGAAAAACGGCGTGCCCATCTTTATGCCCATAGCCTTGCTTTCATTGCTGCGAGCCACCACGCAGCCATCGTTGTTGGAAAGCACGACGACAGGCCTGCCTTCCAATTCCGGCTGGAACGCTCTTTCACACGAAACGAAAAAATTATTGCAATCCACTAAAGCGTACATAGTTCAATATACTATCTCCAGCCAAGGCGACATACCAAGCCAAATCACCTAGGCATGATGCGTCACTTTCTTTATGACGTAGGTCACCACTCCCCAAATAGTGAAATCATTGGCATCATTGACCTCTATCGGAGGATATTTCTCATTGGCTGGCAGCAGCCACATCCGACGATGCTCAAGAATATCATAGGAGAAATCCTGTTTCCTTGCCTTTCGAACGGGGCGCTTGCCAGATTGGTCAGCGTCAGCCGGATTTTTATAGGAAATATATCTCAGGGTGAAATCTCCGTCAATGAAGCAGACCGCCATGTCACCCTCAGATGGCTCCAGAGACTTATCTACAACCAATATATCACCCTCTTCCACTCCACCCTCCACCATTGAACCGCCTACCATCCGAGCGAAGAAAGTTGCCGCCGGATGCTTCACCAGTTCCCTGTTGAGGTCGATGCTGTCATTCAAATAATCTTGAGCTGGAGATGGGAACCCCGCGTGCACTCTCCCTTCGACGAAAGCCACCCCATGATCTTCGGCAGGCTCTTCATGACCCAATCCGGCCGGAGAAGCGTCTACCCCACCCCCATCCGGAACATTTAAATTCTTCTTCACCATATTCACAAATTTCGACATTTTTTATGAATATGTCACATTTCCTTTGACTCTAGCATCTTTCGCAGGATACTTTGGAAAGCATGGTCTGAGGGGTGATAGTGGCATATTCAGAAAGTATCTTGCAATTTTTTTGCAGGATGCTCATTGGAGGATTTTGTAAAATATTGATTTGCAACCAATTACTAGTAAGCCAAGAAGTACCTTGCCTTGGTTTGGCATTTGATGCCTGCTGAGGAAGGGTTATAGCGCTGGGACGATGTACTTCCAAGCGAGGGAGAGGGCTGCAGTGCCGTCGGCCTGGCCCTGGTCATTCATTAGGGGCAATAATGCGCTGGAAGTCAGTGGATAGTCCGTCGTTATGGCGATGACTGCTTTCTTTTCTGGAATGATGGCAATGTATTGCCCGAACAAGCCGGAGCACAGCCAGCCGTCGCGGATCCTCCATATCTGATAACCGTAACCGGTGGCGCTGTAACCGTCGTCACCAGTGAAGTTAACCTGAGGCGACATGGCAGAAGACACCCATTCAGAAGGAATGATTTGACTGCCGTCCCATTTGCCTCTGTCCATAAGCAAGCGTCCGAACGTAATCATTTCGTCAGTAGTGAGATGCAGGCCCCATCCGCCAGCAGAAGAGCCCTGGACCTTGTCCCACGTAAGGGTAGAGCCGAAACCAAGAGGTTTGAACAGCCTGCTGTCGAGATATTCATGAATATCCTGTCCCGTCCTCTGGCGAAGAATTTCAGCAAGGAGGCAAGAGGCGAATGTGTCATAGACGAAGTCATCGCCAGGCTCTTCTGTAAAATCTGCGTCAAAGAATAGCTGCGGAATGGTTTTATCAATATCTTTCAGAACTTCTGTGAGAACCTCTGCCATGTCTTCCGAATAGTCATGGCCAACTTTGAGATATTTCAGCAATGACAATGAATATGTTTTTGCAGCTGTGACCACGGCATCTTCGGAGTGGCCGTCGGTCATCGTAAGCAAGTCTTTAACTGTCAATTTATTGACCCGTTCCAATTCATCACCTGCAATGCCAGAGAGAGAAATTTCTTCGGAGAACATCGGGGCGACTTTGTCCGAAATGGAGATCTTTCCCTCATTCACAGCCATCCCAATTGCCATTCCCGTGAAGGTCTTGGTGACGGACCACATCTGGTGCCGAGTGTTCGATGAGGTGCCATTGAGCCATGCTCCTGAAGGCTTGTAACCTTCCTGCCAGACCTCTATGCCTGAAAGATATTCATAAACAGAAGGTGCATCTGCAGCCATTTTTTCAACAGCGGCCTTTAGCTCAGGCTTCTCCGTGAGCTCGCCTTTGCCAGGCTCTGGTTCATCCGAATCGTCTTTCTGACAGCCTGCCAAAACCATCACTGCCAAGATTGGCAGAAGGGGGAAAAACCTCCAGAGTCTCATGATTAATCTCCTAAATCTTCATCGGAATGGCGGCCAGATCTTGGCGGACGCTCATCATAACTGCGTCCACGCCGAAATGGCCTGTCGTCACGGCGGTCGTCAAAGCGACGACGTGGCCTGTCATCGGAACGGTCGTCGAAGCGTCTGCGTGGCCTGTCATCGGAACGGTCGTCGAAACGTCTGCGTGGCCTGTCATCGGAACGGTCGTCGATGCGTCTGCGTGGCCTGTCATCGGAACGGTCGTCGAAACGTCTGCGTGGCCTGTCATCGGAACGGTCGTCGAAACGTCTGCGTGGCCTATCATCGGAACGGTCGTCGAAGCGTCTGCGTGGCCTGTCATCGAAACGGTCGTCGAAGCGTCTGCGTGGCCTGTCATCGGAACGGTCGTCAAAACGGCGACGTGGGCGGTCCTCGGAACCCTGCGTTTCTCTCTCAGCTGCAGGCTCATCAGCCATCTTAGCCGGATCAGTCACCGCTTCGTCTGATTCCTCAACGGCATCCGCTGCTTCCTCGGCCACGACATCGGTCACAGCAGCGACAGCGCAGTTGATGCCGTCAATCGCTGACGAAACAATGCCGCCTGAGTAACCTGCGCCTTCGCCGGCAGGATAAAGCCCCGGCATGGCATCAGCCTCATATGATTTCGGATTTCTAGGAATCCTGATAGGAGACGAAGTCCTAGACTCAACGCCAACCAGAAGGGCATCCTCCGTATGCTTTTCATCATATTCAATTTCAATGATTTCTTTTTTCTCCACCTCAGGCTCTTCAGAGGCAGAGGATTCAGAAACGGGAGGAGCATCGTTCTTTAACTCTTCGGAAACAGAAGCACTATCAGATGCCGCATTGGCAGCATCCTCTCCAGGCCCGGCAACGACTTTTCTCACTCGTCGGCCAGCGTAGAACACCTCTTTCAAAGCCACCTGCAGTCTCCCTGTGATATATTCAGGAAGAAGCTCGTGAAGCGGAGCTGATACCACGCCAGGCTTGTAGGACGTCTCCGGCAGGTCAGCCGAAACGACCCCGTTGCAGAAATCCTTCATCCTCTGCGCAGGAGCAGCCATAGGATTCTCAGCTTTGCCTTGAACATATTCCCACATCTTATGCTCGATGCTGTGTTGCCACTCCAGCCCAGCGAAGACACCATATTTCTGGTATTCCTCAGGCACATCCTCAGGATTTATCTGAACCACGGCACCGGCATTGGCGAAGCGTCCGCTCCTGGAAGAATTTGACATCCCGTTCATCACGATGGTCTCCGGATCCGTAGCAGACGGCACCAAGATTCCGCCAGGGCACATGCAGAACGAATATACTCCCCTGCCATCGACCTGCTTAGCGAATGAATATTCCGCGGCAGGCATTCCCGTCTTCCACTGGCCGTGATAACGAATGTCATTTATTGCCGCCTGGCTATGCTCCACTCTCACGCCCATCGCAAATCCTTTAGCCTCAAGAGACCATCCCTTTGATGCGAACATATCATAAATATCTCTCGCAGAATGACCCGTAGCCAGTATTACCTTATTCGCACAATATTTCACGGCAGAAGGTTTCCCAGCCTTGGTAAGGTTCAGGCTGTCGAGAGCCTTGACAGTAATGCTCCCGTCTTCCTTCCTAGATATATCGGTCACTTTCGTTCCGAAATGATACTCGCCTCCATGCTCTACGATGCACTGACGAATGTTCTCGACTATTTTAGGCAGCCTGTCTGACCCTATGTGAGCATGCGCATCCACAAGAATCTGAGGATTCGCCCCGAATTTCACAAGCTGGTACAGCACCTCGCGTATGTCACCCCTCTTGGAAGATCTTGTGTAGAGCTTCCCGTCGGAGAAAGCTCCAGCGCCGCCCTCGCCATAGCAGTAGTTCGAGTCTGGATTCAGCACGCCCTCCTTCGAAAGTTTCGCCATGTCGAATTTGCGCTCATGCACGTCCTTTCCTCTTTCCAGGATAATTGGCTTGCGTCCAAGCGTCAGAAGTTTCAGAGCAGCGAAAATGCCAGCAGGGCCGGCTCCGACGATTATCACCGGCTCAGCCTCATGTACGTCTTTATATTCAGGAATCTCGTATGGGTGATAAGACTCGCGCCTATTATCATAAACTTCTATCTTATAGCGGTAAACGACCTCGTCCCTGGCATCTATCGAGCGTTTAGAAATCACGCAGGTATAATCCGCATTAGGGAACTCCGGCTGGAAAGACTTAGTAGGATCGATAACATTGATTATGGCGTTTCCACGGAGCATCAGCTCCCTTGCAGCCACAATCCTAACGTCGTCCGGCCTCAGGTCTCGCCCTATGCGGCCGGTCATTTCAAACTCTTTCATATTTTAAAAATCAGCTATTCTTGAAACTGGAGCCACGTCCAGCGGGGTGCGTTCCCCGTGAAGATAATGAAAATACCCAGCTATGGCAATCATAGCGGCATTGTCTGTAGTAAACTTGAATTCAGGAAGATATGTGTTCCAGCCACGATTGCGGCCTTCCTCTTCGATGCGATTGCGTAACCCGCTGTTTGCTGAAACGCCGCCGCCGATGGTTATTTCCCTTATGCCAGTCTGTTTAGCAGCCTTAATGAGCTTGCTCAGCAATATGTCAATCAGAGTCTTCTGAAAGCTAGCGCAGATGTCCTCCTTGTTCTTCTCCATGAAATCCGGATCTTCTTTCAGCTGGTCTCTGACAAAATATAGCAAAGAAGTCTTCACCCCGCTGAAACTGTAATCAAGCCCCGGAATCTGAGGCTTGGCGAACTGGAAACGGTCAGGGTTGCCCAATTTTGCCAATTTGTCAATAATCGGGCCTCCTGGATAGCCCAGGCCCATCATTTTCGAGCATTTGTCGAAAGCCTCGCCAACAGCATCGTCTATCGTCTGCCCCAGAATCTCGTAATCCAGAGGATTGTCAACCCTGACTATCTGCGAATTACCGCCTGAAACCAGAAGGCAGAGGTAAGGAAACGACGGATGCCTGTTTTCCTTGTCCGGCTGCTTAATGAAATCTGCGAGAATATGTCCTTGAAGGTGGTTGACCATAATTATAGGAATATTCAGGGCCACGCCGAGTGCCTTTGCGAAAGAAGTACCTACCAGAAGCGAGCCCAGAAGCCCCGGGCCTCTGGTGAAAGCAATTGCAGTAAGGTCCGTGGGTTTTATTCCGGCCTTGGCTAAAGCCTGGCTAACGACAGGCACGATGTTCTGCTCGTGAGCGCGAGAAGCCAGTTCCGGCACAACTCCGCCATAATCCTTATGCACCTGCTGGCTCGCGATGACATTTGACATCAGGAAGCCATCCTTGATGACGGCGGCAGAAGTGTCGTCGCAGCTCGACTCTATCCCAAGGATGTAATCAGACATATTCAAAGAAACTTTATCGTCGGCAAATATAGAGTTTTTTTTGCTATTTTTGCTTCTTGTGAGAAGGGGTTTTAAGATATTCTGGCTGGTAGTACTGGCAATAGCAGCTCTGCTTTTTGCCATCGTCATTCTCATGCAAACTTCCGCCGTGCAGACCTTTGTCACGAAAAAGGTCTTAGAAGGCCTTGAAAAGAACCTCGGCGCTAAAATAGAATTCTCCAGAATCCATCTGAAGCCATTCAATGCGATAGTCCTGAAAAATGCAGCAATAATAGACCCGGCCCCTGACACCTTGAAAGGAGAGGTCCTGGACACTGTCGCCAGAGCAGAGACAATCACAGCCACATTCTCACTGAAAGGCCTTTTCAAGAAAGAGGGTCTGCACATAGGGAAAGCCACCGTCAGCAATGCCTCGTTCATGCTGGTCACAGACCAAAGAGGCTCGAACATCAGCAGGGCCTTCAAATCTCAGAACGCCCCCAAAGATACTGTCAAAAAGGAGCCTGGGAATATATTCGATGCCAGGGCTGTGGAAATAAATAATTTCAGGTTCCGGCTAATTAATCTGAATAATCCTGGCATAAAAGACTTCGGCATAAACTGGAAAGACTTGGACATCACTGTCCACAAACTTGAAGGCAAGAAGGCCTCATTTGCTGGCGGCTACATGGAGGGCGAGGTTACCAATCTGGCTTTTTCCGAGAAAAGCGGCTACGATGTTAGCTTCATGAGTGGAAAGACGAAGGTCGGGCATCAGCAAACGGTAATCGACGATCTGAAAATCGTAGACAATTATTCCGACCTTTCGTTCAAGCAGCTCACGATGACTTTCGAAAAAGAGAGGCCGTTCTTCGATTTCCTCAACAGGGTACAAATCACTGCCGAAATGGAAGAGAGCAGGCTGGATTTCGAGAGCCTGGCCTACTATGCGGAAGCCCTGAAGGACAAAAATATGATAATGGACATTCACGACTGCAAGGTAGATGGGCCGATCAGCGATTTAGTCGTGAATATTCTAAAGTTCAATGAAAGGAACTGCGGCATTAACGGCACCTTGCAGGGTCGTCTGACGGGCCTGCCGGAGATTAATGATTTCAATCTTAATTTCCTAGCAAGGAACTTGAATTTCACGTCTAAAGGAATAGAGCAGGTGCTGCACGGATGGGCGCCAAGGGCAAAGGCAGCTATAGGCAAGTTCGCGCAAAACGAGGAGCTGACATTCAATGGTAAAGTGAGCGGCATGCTGGACAAGCTAGCGATAGATGGGAAAATCACAACGCAGAAATCTGGCAGCCTGACGGCTGACATAAGGTTCAACCATCTGATAACGCATGGGCAGGCCATGCTGATAGGCGGAAATGTGGCCACTAACAATCTTGACTTAGGGCGAATCCTGAACATTAATGCTCTTGGCCCGGCGACATTGCGCACTTCGATGCAGGCAGGCATCGGATCCGGGAAAACAGAAGTGAGGATAGACTCCCTGCAAGTCAAAAGGCTGAATGCTCTTGGTTACGACTATTCTAACATCATCGGCGCTGGAACATATTCACAAAATGCATTCGACGGCAGAATAATTTGCAGCGATCCTAATTTGAACTTTATTTTCCAAGGAATATTCTCTCTTTCCGACAAGACTAGCAACGGAGTATACAAGTTCTTCGCCGACATCGGCTACGCTGACCTAGAGAAGATGAACCTAAGCAAATTCGGCATCAAGAGAATATCCGGCCAGATAAATGCCAATTACGTAAATGTAGAGAGGAAAGACCTCATAGGCGACCTGGATTTGAATAATCTCGTGCTGGAGAATGACTTGGGGACATGCCAAGTCGGGGACATCTGCATGAAATCCCATTCTTCGGACAATATTTACAGGATGAACATCACCTCCGACATTCTGACTGCTAATTACGTGGGGGACAAGCCATTGACCAGCATTGCCGGAGACATCATGCAACTCACTGTGCAAAGAGACCTCCCTGCCCTGCTAACGAAGGCATACGACAGCTGGCATGGGGAAAAATATTCAATAGAGGCATCTCTGCACGACAAAAAGAATATCATCAATTCCATTTTTCCTGGCCTTTACGTCGCCGACAGCACTTCCCTTAACTTCGGCGTACAGGCAAACGGTTCAGTAAGGGCGAACCTTCGATCGCCTAGGATTGCGAAAGGGCGTAACTACCTCAGGAACCTAGACCTGCTGCTAGACAACTCGAACGGCAGCATCAATGGCACGATGACTAGCGCCGAGCTCAATGTGGCTTCTCTTAACTTCAAGAATAACAACATGATGATCTATGCCGACGACAATCATTTCGGGTTCGGCATGACTTACGACAATCTGACCGAGGAAGACAATAGAGGCGAGATGTACCTGAGCGGAGACCTTCTGAGAGACGAGAAAGGCAAGCTGATAGTTCGCGGCCAGACTTTGCCTTCGAATATCTATCATGATGGGGAGGGATGGAGCGTGGCGCCATCTTCGTTCGAAATCAATGGGAAAGACATCCATCTTGGCAGGATATCCGCCGTGAGCAATAACCAGAGCATCTCCATCGAGGGAGGCCTGTCACAGACAAAGAAAGACACTCTGAGGTTTGAACTTTCAAATTACGATATAAAACTCTTAAACAATATATTCGCTCAGAACATCGGAGTTAAAGGAATTGCGACAGGCAAAGTCTATCTGATCTCGCCACGTGAAAGCAATTCCGGCCTCCTGATAAATCTAGCCTGCGATTCTCTGAGCATAGGCGGCTATGAGGCAGGCACGCTCCATGCCGCCAGCGTCTTGGACAACAGCCGTGACAGGCTGAATTTCATAGTGAGGAACGACCTTGGCGGAAATAGGAATATAGACATAAAAGGTAATTATGGCATGAGGGACAAGCAGATTGAAGCCACCGTAGACTTAGCAGACTTCAATCTTGGCTATGCCAGTCCTTTCCTGGCCTCGGTTTTCAGCAAATTCGAAGGGAATGTATCGGGGAAAATCACTGCTAGAGGAACGCCCGAAAAACTCAATCTGACAAGCCAGGATGCAAAGTTTGACAATGCCTTGCTTCAAGTGGCTTTCACGAAGGTACCATACAGGGTGAACGGCCCTTTCCACTTAGATGAAACAGGACTTCACTTCGACAATGACGAAATAAAGGATTCATATAATGGCACTGGAGTGTTGTCTGGAGGCCTTCTTTTCAATGGATTGAAAGATTTCCGCCTTGAGACGAAGATTAAGCTTAATCAGTTGCTTGCCTTGAATACGACCGCTGCCGACAATCAGTCTTTCAACGGCAAAGTGTTCGCTAGCGGTGATGTCTCAATCAAGGGACCTTTCAACGCCATATTCATAGACGTAAATGCCAGGACTGAGAAAGAAGGCACTTTACATATTCCTATCGACAATGCCTCGAATGCGAAGAGTAGCGACCTGCTATCTTTCAAGGAAGAGGAGAAGTATGAATATGTCGACCCATATGACCTGATGATGAACAACCTTGCAAGCAGCCAGAAGAAGAGCAATGACTTTGGGGTCAGGCTGAGGATAAACGTAAATCCTAGCACAGAAGCCTACGTCGAGGTCGATAGATCCGCCGGCAACGTGCTGACTGCCAGAGGCGTAGGAAATATCGACATGAATGTAAGACCATCCAGGGATGTTTTCACTCTCAATGGGGAATATACGATAAGCCAAGGAAACTTCCATTTCAATGCAATGAACATTGCCCAGAGAGATTTTTCCATTACTGACGGCAGTTCCGTAAGGTTCAATGGAGACATAATGGATAGCAGGCTGGACATCACGGGACTTTACACGACGAAAGCCTCCGTGGCTACGTTAATCGCAGACACGACAACCGTATCGGCCAGAAGGACAGTAAATTGCAATATCGGCGTCTCGGGCAGGCTAAGGGAGCCATCTCTCAAATTCTCCATCGAAATCCCAGATCTGGACCCTACGACCCAGGGGAAGGTAGAGAGTGCTCTTAACACCGAGGACAAGGTTCAGAGGCAGTTCCTGTCACTGCTGATTTCAAATACCTTCATGCCAAACGAACAGTCAGGTGTCGTGAACAACACAGCCTCGCTCTACTCCAGCGTAGCTGAAATAATGGCAGGCCAGTTGAACAGCATTCTTAATAAACTGAATATCCCGCTTGATCTCGGCCTTAACTACCAGTCAAGCGAAAGCGGAACGAATATTTTCGATGTGGCCGTGTCTACCCAGCTCTTCAACAACAGAGTCATCGTGAATGGAGCTTTCGGCAACAGGGATTACAACAATTCTGCGACGCAGGGTAGCGACGTCGTCGGAGACATAGACATAGAAATAAAGCTGGATAAGCCTGGACGGGTTCGCCTGACGCTATTCTCCCACTCTGCCGATGACTACACGAATTACCTCGACAATACCCAGCGCAATGGCGTTGGTCTCGCCTACCAAGTAGAGTTCAACAAATTCACAGATTTCATCAAAAGACTCTTCACAAAGAAAAATCGTAGCGAGGCTGTGGAGCCAGAGAAAGAGAAAAAGGTTATAAAGATTGAAAATTAATGAATATATGGCATTCGGAACACTATATTTGATTCCTACCACTCTGGGAGAATACGATCCTGCTTTAGTGCTGCCCGCACCAGTGCTGGAACGCCTTAAAAGCATAAAGCGCTTCGTAGTCGAAGAAACAAGGACCGCCCGCCGATTTCTTTCTTCCGCAGGGCTGAAGGGACACATTGGCGAATTAGAGTTAAGGGAGCTAAACGAACATACCAAACCTTCTGAGATAGAGGGCTTTATAAATATGTTTTCAGATGCTTCCGGGAATCCTACCGATGTTGGGCTCATCACCGAGGCCGGCCTGCCAGCCGTCGCCGACCCAGGAGCCCAGGTAGTCGCGCTCTGTCATGTTCATAAAATAAAGGTAGTGCCCATGGTAGGGCCTTCTTCCCTGATGCTTGCTCTCATGGCATCGGGCCTCAACGGGCAGAGCTTCGCCTTCGTGGGCTACCTCCCAGCCAAGACTGAGGAGCGCAGGAGAGCGATCACTGAAGTAGAAAAAAGGTCATTGCAGCTGCATCAGACGCAGATATTCATTGAGACGCCTTATCGTAACGATTCTCTTATGGCCGACCTACTGCAGAGCCTCTCCCCTGCCACAATGCTCACCGTCGCAGCGAACATCACAGCTGATAATGAATATATTGACACGAAGCCAGTGAGGGAATGGCGCAAGATGCCTGCGACCATCGGCAAACGCCCTTGCGTATTCCTGCTGCTTGCTAATAAATAAAAGAAATGGATAAAGAAGGGAAAATAGAGCTCATCGGCATGGAGTTCCACGCATTTCACGGATGCCTGCCTGAAGAGCGGACGAACGGAAACACTTTCGTGGTGGATTTCGTAGGATATATCGACATGAAGAAAGCATTTAATAGTGATGATCTCAAAGATACCGTAGATGTCAATGAAGTCTACGAGGTTATAGCAAAAGAGATGGCGACTCCGTCCAACCTCCTGGAAAATGTCTGCGGGAGAATAGTCAAAGCCATAGAGAAGTCATTTAATTTCTGGCCATTCAGCGTCACGGTTTCTAAGAAAAATCCGCCTCTCGAAGGACCGTGCGAATGGTCGAAAGTCACTATGGGTGAAGGCCTGCAAGAAGGCCCCGAAATCTTCAACAGATTCTAGTCCATGGTGAACAAAATAGCTTTCCTTACGCTCGGCTGCAAGCTGAACTATGCAGAGACATCCACCTACGAAAGGGGGTTCGCAAAGAACGGCCTCGAGGTGGTTCCGTGGGAAGAAAAGGCCGACGTGTATCTCATCAATACCTGCTCAGTGACAGAGAGGGCGGAGAAGAAGTGCAGGAATATTATCCGCAAGATGCACCGGATATCTCCGGAAGCGAAGCTCATCGTAACCGGCTGCTATGCCGAGCTGCACAAAGAGGCTCTCCAGAAGATAGAGGGTGTGTCGCTGGTGTTCGGGGCGAAGGAGAAAACCGAAGTCGTTCCTAGGACGATGGAACTGCTGAAAAATCCGTCACATGGCGCTCATGATGCTGAAAAAGCAGAAGCACCATCTCAACCTGCCACCGCATCCTCCAGCGACAAAGCATCAGTAGCCGAACGCCTTAAAGCAATCGACATGGCCAGTTTCCTTGAGGCATATTCGACTGGCGAAAGAACCCGCTCGTTCCTTAAGGTTCAGGACGGGTGCAATAATTTCTGCGCCTACTGTACCGTACCCTATGCAAGGGGCAATTCAAGGAACATTCCGATAGCCGATGCCGTAGCGCAGGCCCGTCAGATCGCCACCTCCGGAATAAAGGAGATAGTAATCACAGGCGTGAACACTGGGGATTTCGGCAGGACTACAGGTGAAACTTTCCTGGACCTGCTTAAAGCCCTTAATGATGTGGAAGGCATAGAGCGATACAGAATCTCGTCCATAGAGCCGAACCTGATTACCGAAGAAATCGTGGATTGGATAGCCTCCGGCACGAAATTCCAGCCTCATTTCCATATTCCTTTGCAATCCGGCTCCGATGTCATTCTCAACCGCGTCGGCCGCCATTACGACACAGAGTTTTTTTTTGACAGAATAGAATATATTCGTAAAAAGATGGATCCGGCCCCTTCTGACAAAGAGAAGCCATTCGTCTTCTTTGGCATAGACGTGATCGCAGGCCTCCCTGGGGAGACTGAAGATTTATTCGAAGAGACATATTCATTTCTCAAAGACCGCATCAAACCAGCCTTCATCCATGTTTTTCCTTATTCCCGCAGGTTAGGCACGGTGGCATATTCATGGAAAGATCAAGTTCAGGATTCGGTGAAAACAGATAGGGTCGCTCGCCTTGAAGCACTCTGCGCATCACTCCATGAAGAGTTCATTGCCAGAAACAAGGGGCGTCGCTCTCAAGTGCTCTGGGAATCAGACGTGAAAGACGGCCTCATGGGCGGCTATACTGGCAATTATATTCGCCTGCAGCGCCCATTCGACTCTTCGAAAGTAAATACGGTGGAGGACGTTATCATTCAATAAGATCAGGAATCAAGACTAAGGTTGCCGGAAGGATTCGTTAAAGATCTGATCCGGAATAAAAAAATATTAAAGACATGAGAAAAAGCGTATTAATTGTCATTTCATTGCTTCTGTCTGCCGCAGCTTTTGCGCAATTGAAGCCAGCCGGGACACAAGGTTCCCTAAAAGGGATAACCTATTACGATGCCTCTGAGCTACCCCTGTTAGGAAAAATAGAAGAGGCTTCACAACCTCGATGGTCGCGAATTCCTGAGTCATTGTTCCCAAGATTACGCGAGCCCTTGGTCTATCTGGGCCAGAATAGCGCCGGGATGGCAGTCAGGTTCAGAAGCAATTCCACAAGGATCGCTGCCAAATGGACGGCGAAGAATAATTCATCGATGAATCACATGACCGACACCGGCGTAAAAGGTTTGGATTTATATTGCCTGGAAGATGACGGGTGGCATTTCGTGCGAAGCGGAAGACCAACCGGCAAGACTACGGACGCATTCATCATAGAGAACATGACTGAGAAAGATCGGGAATTTATCCTGTATCTCCCTATGTACGACGGGCTTACGGAATTATTGATAGGGATAGACGACTCTGCCAGCATTTCTGGCCCCGCCGTCGATCTGCCGTCCAGAGAGAAACCGGTAGTTTTCTACGGCACGAGTATAATGCAAGGAGGATGTGCATCCAGGCCCGGTATGGCTTCCAGCAACCTCATTGGCCGGAAATTGAACCGAGAGACTATCAACCTTGGCTTCAGCGGCAACGGCAGGCTAGACCTGGAAATCGCCAAGTTCATGGCGAAGGCCGATGCTGGAGTCTACGTGCTCGACTTCGTGCCAAATGCCTCAGTTCACGAAATCGACAGTCTGATGATCCCGTTCTTCAACATTTTGCGTGAGGCTCACCCAAACGTGCCAGTGATATTCATTGAGGATCCGGTCTACCCGTTCAGCGCATACGACGCAAAAATAGCAAAGGAGATAAGCGCCAAGAATTCAATGCTGAAAAAGAAATACGACATGCTGAAGGGAAACAAGGTTAAGGGAATATATTACATTTCCTCTAAGAATATGATAGGCGATGATGGCGAGGCCACAGTGGACGGGATTCATTTCACCGATCTCGGCTTCGAGCGCTACGCTGATCTCGTGCTTCCGGTCATCCGCAAAGCGCTAAAATGAAAATTTTGTCGTTTCTGATGCAAGGAATCCTAATTCGTGGATTTCATAGTTAGGTTAATAAACTTAAACTTTACGCCGAGCTGTAATAGCTCAATTTCAACATCAGTACGTTTCATATACAACTCGGATTGCTGAGACAGCGACCCGAGTTTTTTTTTGCGCCTGATTCAGCGGAATTGGCTATCTTTGCAAGAAATTCACGAATAGAAATGAGCATGAGCAATGAATATTCCGACGGCGCGCGCCTGACTTTTCTTGGAACCGGAACCTCGCTGGGGGTGCCTATAATAGGGTGCCACTGCGGCACTTGTTCCTCAAAAGATCCAAGAGACAAGCGTTTCAGAGCATCCGTATTCGTTGAATATGGAGGATTGAAGATTCTCGTAGATGCTGGGCCAGATTTCAGGATGCAGATGCTTCGTGCGAACCTAAGTCATCTGGATGCAATATTGCTCACTCACAATCACAAGGACCACACTGGCGGCCTAGACGATGTAAGGGCGCTAAACTACATCGACCGCCGCGCCGCTGAAATCTATTGCGAAGAAAATGTGCTCCACGACCTCATAAATGAATATCCCTATGTGTTTTCTTTCCCGAAATACCCCGGCTCTCCAGAATGGCATCTGCACATGATTGACGAGAAGCCTTTCCTCGTGTTTCCGAATGCAGAAGACAAGGAACTCATCTGGGTGCACGATGTGGGGTATCACTACAGGCTGGCTGACGGGACTCTCGTTCCAACTGCCAAGAAGGTCGAAGACATGTACGATGATGCCCGGGGCGTGCCTGAAAACGTCGTCACCAGCATATTGAAAGACGAAGATTTCGATGGCTCAGTCCTAAATGGAAATGCGCCCGTGATTCCAATCAGAGGCCTTCACGATAAATTGCCGGTGCTCGGGTTCAGGTTCGGAAAGATAGCATACATCACCGACATGAGCAGCATTCCGGAGTCCGAATTCAGCAAGCTGCACGGCCTGCGGCACGTCACGCTCAATACCGTAAGTTACAACAAACACCACTCGCACTTCAGCCTGGACGAGGCCCTCGAAATGGCCGACAGGATTGGCGCCGAGCATACATGGCTCACCCACCTGTCAATGTCATTTCCTCCATACGAGCAGTTTGCTCAGCAGCTGCGCCAACTATGCCATGACCGTCACATCCACTCCGACATCCTCCCAGCCTACGACGGCCTCATGATCAGCTGAGCAAAATATTCATAGAAATATTTGCACCGCAAAGGAATATTATATATATTCGTTGGCGGTATTGGCGGTAATATAAGCATATATGGCGGTAATTAGAAAAGAATGATTCCATGAACATAAAATCCATATTTTCAAAAAGGGAGGGTAGGAGCTTAGAATTCAAGAGCTATCTGCCCAAGAACGCAGACCTAGCGAAGACGGTCGTCGCTTTCGCAAATGATGCCGGAGGGGAAATATTCCTTGGCGTTGATGACGAGGGTGGCGTAACGGGGCTTGATGAAAACGATCTGCCTAAGATTGAAGAGGAGGTCAGCAGCCTGATATACGACAGGTGCTACCCTGCCATTTTGCCTGAAATAACATTCCTGAGTTCAGGCGACAAGCACGTAATCCGCATCAAGGTTTTCTCTGGCAGCACTCCGCCCTACTATTTGAAAAGCGAAGGGAAAATGAAAGGAACGTACATTCGCGTCGGCTCGACTAACAGGTTAGCCGACAAGGAGATAATCCAAGAGCTTGAACGAAAGCGTAGAAACATCTCCTTCGATGGAGAAACTGTCCTGGAGAAAGAGGCCAAGTATCTAGACCTCAGAGCGTTCAAGAAAACATTCAATGACAAGACCGGGGAGGATTGCACGTTACAGGCCCTTAGAAAACTATCGCTGGTGAAGAAGGAGCAAGGAAAAGACTACCCCGTGAATGCCCTCGTACTACTCTCTGATGACGAATTGAGGGACGAACTGTTTCCGAATACGAAGATTGAGTGCGCAAGGTTCAAAGGAACTGGCAGCGACGAGTTCATAGACAGAAAAAGCATCACAGGAGGCATAGCAGCTCAGGCCGAAGAGGCCTACAAGTTCGTGCTCAGGAATATCAACAACAGAGGTAAGGTTGAGGGAGTCTATACGATATCCAGATGGGAGTATCCGGTGAAGGCGATTCGGGAGATTATCCGCAATGCTGTAGTTCACAGGCAGTACTCGCTGACAGGAATGAGTATCAAAATCGCCATATATGATGACATGGTTGAAGTCACAAGCCCAGGACTGCTGCCGCCGTCCATAGATTATTCTGCCATGGAAAGTCGTCAGTCGGACGCAAGGAACAAAATCCTCGCACCAGTATTCAAGAAGCTCGGCATCATAGACCAGTGGGGCAATGGTCTTAAGCTCGTGGCCGAAGAGATGAAAAAGTACCCTGAGATTGAGTTCCGATGGCAGGAAGTAGGGCTTTCTTTCCAAGTGCAGTTCGTCAAGAAGGGCAAGCCAGGCTTAGTCAGTGAATATGTCGGTGGCTATGGCAGCACTGCGGAACGTAACAAGGTTTTTGCAGGTGGTGACGGGACTATATATGATGGCTCGATCGGAGATTCAGGGCGATACGAACCCGTAATTGATAATAATAAATACATAAAAGAACGCATCATTTCAATGATTTCGGACAACGCCTACGTAACTATCAATGAGATGGCAGACAGGCTGGGACTCAGCAAGCGAAACTGCGAACGGATCATCGCATCATTGCGGCGAGATGGCAGCATCAGACGCATCGGTCCCTCACGTACCGGCCGCTGGGAGGTGAAAGAAAATAACTGACACCATTCTTGGGCGCTGCGACTTTGATTCAATTTTTACGTACCTTAGCATAGAATTTAATTATGTAGATAGAAATGAGAATATTTACGAATTTGACAGAACTAATAGGGAATACTCCCCTGCTGGATGTTTCCGAGCTTCTTGACGGAAGCAAGTCAAGACTGCTGCTCAAACTTGAGCTGTTCAATCCAGGAGGTAGCGCAAAGGACAGGATTGCGCTGGCAATGATTGAGGATGCTGAAAAACGTGGCGTGCTGAAGCCTGGATCCACTATTGTCGAACCGACAAGCGGGAATACAGGAATCGGACTTGCCTGGGTTGGGAAGGCCAAGGGATACAAGACCATTCTGACTATGCCAGATACCATGAGCACCGAGAGGAGGAACCTGCTGAAAGCGTTCGGTGCTGAAATTATACTGACTCCAGGCTCGCAGGGCATGAAAGGGGCTATGGCAGAGGCAAACAAAATCTGCAGCGAGACCCCTGGAGCCGT
The DNA here is from genome assembly GCA_022653735.1 of Bacteroidales bacterium. Taxonomy (GTDB): domain Bacteria; phylum Bacteroidota; class Bacteroidia; order Bacteroidales; family UBA932; genus Cryptobacteroides. The sequence continues at coordinate 15,607 of JALCSU010000014.1, read as the reverse complement.
CATCCTCGGACAATTCACGAATATGGCCAACCCGGCCGCCCATGAGAAAACGACAGGGGAAGAAATCTGGAGAGATACCGATGGAAAAGTCGACATATTCATAGCGGGAATTGGCACTGGCGGCACAGTAAGCGGCACTGGCAAAGCATTGAAAGCACATAACCCTAAGGTTGAAATAATCGGACTTGAGCCAGCGTCGTCAGCGGTAATCACGACAGGGGTAGCAGGTCCGCATAAAATCCAAGGGATAGGAGCCGGCTTCGTGCCAAAGACATTCATGTCTGAATATGTCGATAAGGTGATGACAGTTAAGGACGAGGATGCCTTCGATGGGGCAAGAATCCTCTCACGCAGGCTGGGACTCCTTGTCGGAATCTCTTCAGGAGCGGCCTTCTGGCTTGCTTCATTGATTGCGAAAAAGCCTGAGAATGATGGCAAAACAATCGTAGCCCTGCTTCCGGACACTGGTGAAAGATACTTGTCCACCACATTGTTCCAATAATGTCATGGAAGAGACTCTAAGGCGGCTCATAAAATTCATGAATAGGATAGCATTCCCCGGCATATTCGGGGAAAGCAATCCTGAATCTGACAAGCTGTGCGTTGAATCCATAATCATAGGTCTGTCAGACAGGGGCAAAACAGACATTTTCATGTCGAGGATTCCTGAAATCTGCAGGCTTCTGAATACGGATGTAGATGCAGTGATGCATAATGACCCTGCCGTAACCAGCAGAGAGGAAGTCATTGTCTGCTATCCTGCAATCAAGGAGATGGTGCACTATAGGACTGCCCATGAGCTGCTTGCGCTCGGCATCCATACCGTGCCCAGAATGCTCACGGAAATGGCTCATTCAGCAACAGGGATAGACATTCATCCCGCCGCTGAGATCGGGGAATATTTTGGCATCGACCATGGCACGGGAATCGTAGTTGGCGCAACAAGCATTATTGGAAGTCATGTAATGCTATATCAAGGAGTTACGCTAGGGGCTAAGAATTTTCGCCACGATGAGAAAGGAAATCCGATAAACGAGCCGCGTCACCCTATTCTGGAAGACAACGTCACGGTATATTCCAACACATCAATACTTGGGCGAGTCCGGATAGGGCACGATACCATAATAGGTGGAAACGTCTGGCTTACCCACGATGTTCCTCCTCACTCTCGCATACTTCAGTCGCAGGCTATCGTGGAGCCGCTTTTCAGCTGCGGAGCAGGAATCTGACGATGACGCTTCCTTAAATCTTAGCTAGCGATAATTATTTTTATTTTTTTAATTTATAATTTGTAAAAATAAAATTTGTGATTATATTTGCATTCGAAAACACCAAGGAACAGGCTCTGTGCTGAATGCAACGCCGCTCCACAGGTGAATTAAAAATAATGTCAAACCCGGTGAAGTGCTAACTCCACGTAGCCATAAAAATTTAAAGCAATGCAAACAATCATCAATTCGCAAGTTCCTGAATTTAAGGTTAACGCTTACCAAAACGGAGCATTCAAGTCAGTATCCAACGAAGACATCGCCGGCAAATGGGCCTTGTTCTTCTTCTATCCGGCAGATTTCACTTTCGTCTGCCCTACCGAGCTGGTAGATCTGGCTGGCAAATACGAAGAGCTCAAGAAAATGGGCGTGGAGGTGTTCTCCGTCAGCTGCGACACCCACTTCGTGCACAAGGCCTGGGCAGATGCATCGGATAGCATAAAGAAAATCAACTACACGATGCTGGCAGATCCGCTAGGAGTCCTTGCAAAAGGATTCGGAGTGTACAACGATGAGGACGGAACAGCTTATCGCGGCACCTTCCTCGTGAATCCGGAGGGTCAGATAAAGCTGGCTGAAATCCAGGACAACAGCATCGGGCGCAATGCAGACGAGCTGCTGCGCAAGGTTAAGGCCGCCCAATTCGTGGCATCTCACCCTAGCGAGGTTTGCCCTGCTAAATGGGAAGAGGGATCCGAAACCTTGAAACCTAGCATAGACCTCGTAGGAAAGATTTAATTATCACTCAAACGCAGGCTTCAATCAAGACAAATGGTTGAAGCCTTTTTAATCTTAAGATGATATATGATTAGTCAAGATATTCTAACTCAGGTACGGCAAGTGTTCGCCGACCTCTCGCAAGATTTCACATTCCTGGTGCATGCCGACAAAGGTGACGAAAAAGGGGCGCAAATGCATGAATTCGTAAACGATGTGGTTTCAGCATCGCCTCGACTGCACAAAACTGATGATGAAAACGGAGAGCTCTCTTTCGAGCTGCTCAAAGGGACGGAAGCGACTGGGATAATATTCAGGGGCATTCCGAACGGACATGAGTTCTCTTCCCTCTTGCTCAGCGTGCTGAATGCCGACGGAAAGGGGAAAAACCTTCCTGACGAAAGGCTGAAAGAAAGAATAAGCCGCATCAAAGGACCGGTCCGTCTGCAAACCTATGTGTCGCTCACATGCACCAACTGTCCGGATGTTGTTCAGGCACTCAACGCTATTACTCTGCTGCGTCCTGACTTCACACATGAAATCATAGACGGGGCCCTCTTCCAGCAAGAGGTGGAGAATCGCGGCATCCAGGCTGTGCCAGCAGTTTATGCCAATGGAGAGCTTATCCATGTGGGTCGTGGCAACCTAGGCGATTTGTTGCAAGAGATGGAGGATAAACTAGGAAGCGAAGAGTCTGCCGGCACAGCGCATGTGGAGCTGCCTTACGATGTGGTTGTCATAGGCGGAGGCCCGGCAGGGGTTTCTGCGGCAATATATTGTGCCAGAAAAGCTTTGCGCGTGGCACTCGTTGCAGGAAGGATCGGAGGTCAGGTCAACGACACCACCGGCATAGAGAATTTGATTTCCGTGCCTCATACCTCTGGAAGCGAGCTGGCAGCGAACCTGCGCTCCCACCTGGAAAAATACGACATTGATATTTTCGACAATCGGAAAGTGGAAGGAATCGACCATGCCGATGAGAGGCTGAAGCACGTGAATGTCAAGGGAGGAGAGACCTTCGTGGCTCCAGCAATCATAATAGCCACAGGAGCAAGCTGGAGACGGCTTGGCGTGGAAGGCGAGAATACTTATCTGGGACACGGAGTCCATTTCTGCCCACATTGCGATGGGCCATTCTACAAGGGTAAACGAGTAGCGGTGATAGGAGGCGGCAACTCCGGCATAGAAGCGGCGATAGACCTAGCTGCGCTGGCATCGCATGTCACGGTAGTGGAATTCGCCGACGTGCTGAGAGCCGATGACGTGCTGCTTGACAAAGTCCGCTCGCTCGGCAATGTCGATATCCTCGTCTCCAGACAGACCATGGAAGTGAAAGGGAATGGAGAGAAGCTTACGGCAATCACCTTGAAAGACCGCAAGACAGAGGAACTCTCCGACTTGGAGGTAGATGGAATCTTCGTGCAGATAGGACTTTCACCGAACAGTGATTTCGTCCGCGATTTGCTGCCTCTCAGCGCTCGCCGGGAAATAATCATAGATGACCACTGCAGGACTTCCGTAAAGGGAATATATGCGGCCGGCGATGTTTCCAGCGTGCCTTTCAAGCAGATCATCATATCCATGGGAGAAGGCGCCAAGGCTGCACTTTCTGCCCACGAAGACCGGATGCGAGGACTGCTATGAGAAACAACACTAGCTCAGGGCAAGCAGAGATTTGAGTTTTGGAATGATTTCCAGGTCGGCTGGCAGCCAACTAACAGAGTCCAGTTCAGAAGCGAGGAGCCACTTGGCAGATTCATGCTCTAAGAGCTCCAGATTGCCCGAGACCATGGTACAGAGATAGAGAAGAAGGGTTATGTGAAAGTCGGGATAGTCATAATCGACAGTCCCGACATATTCGTTTATTTCTATCTCGGTTGCAAGTTCTTCCTTTATCTCCCGCTTCAGAGCTGCCTCTGGAGTCTCACCAGGCTCGATTTTGCCTCCCGGAAATTCCCAAAAGTCCTTATACTCACCATACCCTCTCTGTGTCGCAAGAATTTTGTCGCCTTCGCGAATCAGGGCAGCCACTACCTCAATGCGTCTCAACATTTTCATTTATTTTGAATTGCAGCCTTTCGGTCGTGGTCATATTTCCAGATGTAGAAAATGAACAGGGAGCCGAGCATGCCTATGAGACCGATACTCCAATTCCATTCTATCGGGAGCCTGAAGCCAATCTTGTCGATACAGATGAAGCTAAGCGTCACGCCAGTCATGAAGCAGGCTGGGAGCATGGTGAACAAGTAATATGCACCCTTCTTGCTATTGTGCAGGTAGACTGTCGCAGTCCAGAGGGCGAATACGGCCAAGGTCTGGTTCGACCAGCCGAAATAACGCCAAACCTTGTTGAAGCCGTCCGCGTCTGCCACATTGTACCATAGCAAAAGTGCAGCTACGGCGAAAAGCGGAATGCTTATCATGAGTCTTTGAGGAATATTCTTCTGTGGGAGCTTGACCGAGTCTGCGACTATCAGCCGGGCGCTCCTGAACGCAGTGTCTCCGCTCGTGATCGGAGCTGCCACGACGCCCAGCACAGCGAGTATTCCCCCGACGATTCCGAGCCAAGATTCCGACACCCTGGTTACCACGGTAGGAGCTGCTGCGGTAAGGTCGGAACCACATTCCGCGGCTCCGCCATCGAAAAAGAAGTAGGAAGATACCGCCGCCCAGATAAGGGCAACCACTCCTTCCGTGATCATGGCACCGTAGAAAATAGGACGGCCCTGATTCTCACTCTCGATGCAGCGTGCCATCAAAGGACTCTGTGTGGCGTGAAAGCCGCTCAGCGCTCCGCAGGCAATCGTTATGAACAAGCAAGGGAACACCGGCTGGTCCTTCACTCCGACCGAAGGTCCCATATTCCCAAGGCCATCCCAAATCTCAGGAATTGAAGGCCATTTCACGAACAGCCCTATCATCAGAGCCACTGCCATGAACAACAGGGCGAAAGCGAACACGGGATATATCTTGCCGATAATCTTGTCAATCGGCAGCATGGTCGCGAAAATATAATAAATGAATATGACAGCTGCCCAAATAAGAATGACCTTGGAGCTCCCATCGCCAGCTATGTCGCCAAGGACCAGAGCCGGGCTATATACGAACACGGTGCCAACCAACAGCAGAAGCACAAGTGCGAAGACAAGCATGAATATCTTGGCTGTCTTTCCCAGATACAGGCCGACCAGTTCTGGTAGGCCGGCCCCATTGTTGCGCACCGACAGCATGCCTATCATGTAGTCATGCACGGCTCCTGCGAATATGCAGCCGAAGACTATCCAGAGATACGCGGAAGGCCCGAATTTCGCACCCATTATGGCTCCGAAAATCGGACCCGTGCCGGCAATGTTCAAGAATTGGATCATATACACTTTCCACGCCGGCATGGACACATAGTCCACGCCGTCGGGATGAGCCTTTGCCGGAGTGAGTCTTTTCGGATCCGGCCCGAAAACTTTTTCGATTATCTTGCCGTAAATGAAGTAGCCTGCCAATAGGGCTAGCAGGCTTAAAATGAATGACCACATAACGCTATCTTACTACTTCAGTAAATTCAGGCTGTGAGCCTTCTTCTTTTCCAACCGTAACATAAATCGTTGCTGTCATGTCCTTGCCTTCGCGATCCTTGGACTTTGCAACGAACTGGTAGTCTGTTCCGTTGGATGTCTCACGCTTCCCCACAGTCACTGGCGTGCCAAGAGGCTTTGGATAGTCTCCGCATGCAGCATTGAAGACGGCCACGTCCTCTGGCGTAACTTTCTGCTGTTGAGAATATTCCGGGAGCTGTTCAGCCTCGCCTTTCAAGATTCCGCTGAGAATCAGGAATCTGGTGATTTCCGCAGGGGCCTTGTCGATTCTCTTTGCGCGAACACCATAGCTAGGGAGAATAGTCGAATTAGGAAGAGCGGCCTTCAGGTCAGCTTCTGCGCTAAAGCGTCCGCCACTGCCGAATGCGCAGAACGGCACGATGACTTTGCCATCAAGATTGACCTCTTTCACGAAAGCCTTTACCGGAGGGGCATAGGTGCCGAACCAGATCGGATAGCCTAAATAGACAGTGTCGTAGGCGGCAACGTCCACTCCCTGAGACTTAAGAGCTGGAATCTCGCCAGTCTCCATTTCTTTCATGCATCGCTCGATGGTCTCGTCGTATGTGCCATCGTAAGGGTTCTCGACCTCGATCTTTATCAACGTGTCCAGGCCAAGTTGTTTTGCGAATTCTTTCGCTGCTTTCTCAGTCCCTCCGGTCTGTGAATAGTACACGATCACGCTCTTGCGCGGCTGAACTGTCTCCGTCGCCTTTTTCCCAGTCGATTTACATCCAACCAAAGCCAGCAGGACAGCAAACATAGTCATCGATTTCTTCATATTCCCACTCAATTAGTTATTAATTACATCACAGGTCATTTTTCTGTGAGAAACAAATTTAGCGAATTCCACACACCCACGCAACAAGTTTGACTGGCTTCTAGAATAATGGCAATTCAGATATGTAGGCTTGTGGTTATCGTTGAGTGGATGTTCTAATCCCAAAGCGCCCGAATTTCATAATGTGCTGACAAGTATTTAATACTGCCAGCACAATCATTATCGAACAACTAATTTAGTTCTTTTTGCCGCCTCCGAAGGCATAACCTAACTTCAATGCCCCGAAATTATAATTTTTGTCAAAAGCTAATCTGTATTCCAGAGTAAGTCTTAAATGGTTGAACACTTCGATTCCGATCCTTGGCGAAAGAATGAATTTGTGAGCCTTCAGGCTTTCCTCATCTGGGGTTTCAGCGGTTACAGATGGATAGTATGGATATTCTACCTCAAAATTTCCCTCACCTAACCCTATGCCGAAATAAGGAGAAAAAACACTTTCATTCCTTAAATTATAGTCACAGTACAGAATAGGGCTTAATTGATCCCTCATGGAATATGTATGTTCTTGAAATTCTCTGGAGAATTGACCCAATGAAAGCTGCAGACCAAGATCAAAAGGAGAATCTTTTAAATTCAGCCGACCTTCGGCAAAAAACAGAATACCTGGGTTCACAGATTTGTACGAGGCCTTGCTGCCCATCATGACGCCAGTTCCAGCTTCAAACTCGAAAAATGTGACATTGTTTACATCCTGTGCGTTAACCGAACTAAACGCTGTAATAGCAATTGTAATAGCAATCGTGAATACTTTTTTCATGTAAAATTTATGTTATTATAAGTTTTGATATATAACACACAATCTTTTGAAATCCGTCAAGAAAATTTCAAAATAAGATTAATAGAAAACTTAGATAGATACTTTGGGTGAGAAGTTGTAGCCGTCGTTCCTGTGCTGCCAATAAAATTGCTCGCTTGCAGAGTACATTATCAGGTAGGCACACCTTAAGACGGACTCCACGGTTACTGAAATTGCATTAGGATTCATTGGCACTTTAAGATCGAATCTCTTAACTTGACTGATGTCGGCTCTTGGTGAACGATCCTCAGATTTGTCCGAAACGGAAGAAGCATTTTCAACGTTTCCGTTCAGTTGTATAGTGTCTGGAAGTTTCGAGAGCCATTCCTGATATGCCTTGACATTGAACAGATGGAAATTTCCATGGAACGTTAAATCCTGGGCCTGCAAGTTCATTGCAAGCATCAAGACCAAGGAAATACAGAATAGTTTCGGAATATTCATGTCAATTTTTTTGTAGCAGATATAAACAAATATCTAAATCATTCAAAATATTGATTATCAATAAATTTATATGGCTTCTGTCATAACATGGGAAGAGGCCGTGCCTTTTCTAATTAACACGCCCCCTTAGAGCTGAGGGCATTACCTGTAAATCCTCAAAATAATAATTTAAGTTTCGCAAGTGATTCAAGCGGCTGGTTGTAGTTGTCGGGCCACTCTCATTATCGCTTCAAGTTGTTTGTTTTCGTTTATGATATTGATCAGGAGTTCATCGGAGTCGGCGGAGAACAAATCGGCGACTACAGCTGCGAGTTACTGTATGAGCCCCCATATCTTTTCGGTAACGGAGAGTGCACCTGGGCGCAGGTTAACTTGCAGTTGGGCTTCTTTTCGAAAGCAATCTGCTTTTCAGTGATGTTTATGTTTTCAAGAACCTTCATCATCCGCTGAATGCCGAGTCCGCAACCACTTTCCGTGAAAAAATTGCGCAACTCCGAAACCAATTGTCTATCTTATGTTCATAATCCCGGAGACGCTTACTTTAATCACCCCCCTTGAATGATGTCGTACGCTACAGATTTTGAATAGTCTCCCATTGAAATTCAAGCAATATTATTTTCAATATGTTAGATTTTGTTTATATTTGCGGTAGTTTTTACCGCAATGGCTACCAAAATAAAACAAATACTCAGTTCGACGCCTCAGAATTCACTGTATTTCTCGTCCTGGCTTGCCGATAATGGCATAGACAGGAAAGAGCAGTCATTGTATGTGCGGAGCGGTTGGCTGGAGAGAGTTGCTCATGGTGTATATAAGTTGGAAGGCAGCACGCCGACATTATATGCCGCTGTAGACTCATACAATACTCAACTGAAGAGATCCTGTCATATCGGGGCAACTTCCGCACTCGACCTGCGGGGTTATTCGCATTTCGTGGCACTTGGTAAACCTATGGCTTATCTGTTCACTTCAAGAGAACAGAGGCTTCCATCCTGGATGACGGAATTGGAGTGGGATATGACTGTAAAGTCCTTCACGACCTCCATATTTGCCGGTGAGCAAGGATTGGAGACTCTCGACTATCAAGGACACCAATTGCTGATATCCGGGCCGGAAATAGCCTTTATGGAATGTCTGCATCTGGCTCCGTACCACTTCGCCCTGCTCGACTTGTACTATGTGATGGAAATGCTCACGACACTCCGCCCGAAACTTGTGCAGAAACTTCTTGAAGGCTGCTCATCCGTAAAGGTGAAGCGTTTGTTTTTGTATATGGCTCAGAAAGCGGGCCATCAATGGTTCAAGGCTCTTGACCTTTCAAAGATAGACCTCGGAACAGGAAAGCACCTGTTCGCTGAAAGCGGCAGATACATAAGTGAATACCTGATAACAATTCCAGCAGAACTTGCAGACTATGAATAAGGAATACGCGCGCAAAGTTGAAATCCTCTTACGGGTTATACCTCTCGTTACCGATGAAGGTGTGTTCGCCGTTCACGGTGGTTCGGCAATCAATCTATTTGTCCGTGACCTGCCACGATATTCGGTAGATATAGACCTAACATATATCCCGCTTGAGGACCGGGCAACCAGTCTGAAAAACATCAACGCACATCTTGATTCCATCGCTGCCAAAGCACGTAAGGCATTCCCTGGGATGCACATTGTCGCGAAGCCGGATATTTGCAAATTGCTTTGCGAATACCAAGGATACCAGATTAAGATAGAGGTGAATCAGGCAAAGAGAGGAATCATTGGAGGAGATGTGGTAAGAATGCCGGTCTGCGACAAAGCCCAGGAGGAGTTCGGCATGTATTGCGAGACCGATATTGTCCCGATGACCTTGCTTTATGGCGGCAAGATTGCAGCTGCTCTATCACGCCAGCATCCAAGAGATATGTTCGACGTGAAGTATATGGAGTTTCCTTTTGAAGAAACGAGAGAAGGACTCCTGTTTTGTCTCCTTAGCAGTGACAGACCAATACATGAGATGCTTGCGCCTAACCTCATCGACCAGAGGGACGCACTTGTGAATCAGTTTGACGGAATGACAGACATTCCTTTTACATACGGGGAGTTTGAAGAGGCCAGGGCAAAACTTATCAAGGACGTAAACGCTATCCTGACGCCCGAGGATAAAAAGTTCCTGCTGAGTTTTGAACGTGCGGAGCCGGACTGGGATAAGTTTGAGTTTGCATATTTCCAGAACTACCCATCTGTCAAATGGAAACTGCAGAATCTTGAGAATCTCAAGGCTCACAATCCTTCCAAGTTGCTGGAAGAAGCTGAAAAATTGGCGAAAATCGGTCATACGCTTGCGTAAATCATTGTTTTTCACTACCTTTATATGATTTCCAAATCATATCAAAATATTGATTATCAATAAATTTATATGGCTTCTGCCATAACATGGGAAGAGGCCGTGCCTTTTCTGATTAACACAACCCCTTAGAGCTGAGCACATTACCTGTAAATCCTCAAAATAATAACTGAATCAGAGTTTTTTCTGAACTAAAAGACAAAGCCGAAGGAGAGCATTGGCATAAATAACGTGCGTACATGGCTGTTCGGGTAATTCTTGTAGAAATATAATGGGAAGCCAATATTGAGGTTAAGGCCGAACTTGTCGTTCTGCGCCCATTCCCAGCCGATTCTTGGTTCAAGCGTTACTGCCTTGTCAAAAGTATTTCCCGATAGATCCTTCAAGGCGAGGCAATAGCCAGCTTTTAATCCAGTGGTAGGTGTGCTACGCTTATTCTTAAAATATCTTTGATACTCTCCGAATACATTGCCGAACATTGGAAAATCGTCTGAGACAGGAGTAGTAAAAAAAGCCGCTCCCCCACCAATGTAATTCTTGCTGTCAAACATGTAGCCATGAGAAGTCTCCAATCCGAACCATACTGCAATGTGATTCGTGAAATTCACATTGCCTCGATAGCCTGAGTTGCGATAAGTTAGATTAGTGTATCGGCTTTTTTCTCCAGCAAACGAAGAGAACGATAAGTTAAATGTTGCGATAATAATTAGTAATAAAAGTATTTTTTTCATACGTAAATAAACTTTTAATGATAAATGTATGAGAAGACTTGCTACTAATCCTAGAATCTATAGATTAGACCTATCGTGCAAGGATCATCACCAGTCGTGTCATTTTCATAAGTCATGTTGCTCCAATAATATCCAACTTTCAGACCTACCCTGCGATATTCCATGCCTATAGCGGGACGGAAAAAGTGTCCTGTCCCTCGTGACGTGAAATCACCAACAACTCCAGCCTTAAAATCTATGAACGGACTTATCTTCTTATTCAGAAAGCTATATCTAACTTGAACGAAAGTTGGGACGAATACAGATTTTTTCCACTTTGCTTCAAAATAGAAATATTCGACACCTGACCCCAAACCAGCATACAACCCATGAATAATATTATACCCTAATGAGAAGTTCGTATAGGCTCCTTTGCAAATGTATCCGGCCTCAACCTCGGCCGCAAAGCCCTGCCTGTAACTCGGATTCACATAATCCTGACCGAACGCAGACAAGCAGACAAGAGACAGGATAATAAAAATGCTGTTTTTTTTCATAACAGTTAATAAAAGCATAAAGTAATGTTATTATACGTTTTAATATATAACGCACAATCTTTTGAAATCCGTCAAATTATAACCAAGGAATGTCGATGTTTTCAATCTGTCAGCAATGTATTTCATATCCAAATGAGAATAAAGCCTAATTGTAATTTATGGTCTACAAAAGTAGAAATAAATTGCCATTGAGCAAAATAATGCGATTAATAGCAATTCAGATATGTAGGCTTGTGGTTATCGTTGAGTGGATGTGCTAATCCCAAAACACCCAAATTTCAAAAAGTGCTGACAAGTATTTAATACTGCCAGCACAATCATTATTGAACAACTCAATTTAGTTCTTTTTGCCGCCTCCGAAGGCAATGCCAAGCTTGAATTCCAAATGGTGGGAATCCTTGTAATGTCCTTCGAAAGTAGGGAAGAGATTGTATTCCACCATGAATCTGACATGGTCGAATACCTCGAATCCCACTCTTGGAGTAAGGATCAGGCTCCTTTTAACGTATCGACCAACTGAGTCTCCGTTGTAATATTCATCGTGGAACTCATTCCATGCCATTCCAGCACCCATACCAACGAAAGGGGTAAAATTCTTTATGCCATAGAAATTATAATTGCTGACGACCTTGATATTCTCATTCGTGTAATAGTTGTCTTTCTTTTTATTGTAAAAACTTACATTAGAATATTCCATTCCCAAGTCAAAAGGTATGTTGGCGTAATTATACCTTGCCGCAATGTACCACCCCGTAAATGGATCGAAATGGTTCAGTCCGTAGCTCGCATTGACTCCGATCTCTGCCTCGAATGGTCTTCTCCCGACTTGTGTCTGTGCAGATGCTAAATAAGAGATCAGCATGGCGAAAACAATAAATAACTTTTTCATAATGACTTTAATCAATTATAATTATTTATCAGCAATAATACAGGCTCGCCACTCTCGCTCCTTGTGTTCGTCTCAATCGAAACCTTTCCCTGAGAGAAATCGTCCATGAACCTTTGAAGTTGTTCGGCCGAAGAAAAAGACATGATGTTAGATACAGAAGGAGACCTATTTTCAAGAGGTGCAGTTTCTGTGTTCGCCATCTCTTTCGTACATGAAATAGCAGCAAGGCAGCAAAAAGTGCCTAATAGAAATGTTTTAGTTCTCATAAATAATTTAAAATAAGATATTTAATGAACAAGCAACTGCGTGCAGGCAGTCTAAGTCATGATATTGCATAATAACTGATTTCATAATCTTGCTTATAAACTATGACATTTACATTTCGTCTGCTAACATGTAATAAAGTCAACTATACTAGTAACGCAAAATTCTTCATAATCCGTCAAAAAAAAATTAAAAAGTATTAATTCGCTCTTATATTACAATTCATCTGAAGTTTAAACTGATAGTAATTCTCAACACCCGAAGTTGTTGTACCTCGAGTTATCGGTTCTTCGTTGGCATCGAATCTTGTTGGCTGGAAATATCCATTCGAGTCATCACCCCATCCCCAATTAATATGAATAAGGTTTTGAGTCTGATAATAAAAACTCTCGAATTTTCCGTCCGAATACACATTTACTCGCCTTCTCCTTTTAAGCGCTTTATCAAATACCCACACATGCCTATCTGTATACCATGTCTTCTGGCCAACTTTCATCCCCAATATTTTATACTTATATACATGCTTAATGGAATACCCTGAACCGAGCGCAGGTCCGTTAGCAAGGTTCTGGGTGAGTTTAGAGTAATTATAGACTTGAAAGCTACCGCCATCGGTGAATCCGAAATTTTTGAAAGCCCTAAATGTATTTGAAACTTCAGCCATAGTTACTTCAACACCGTAATCCGCATCAAGATTTTCTTTAGACCCAAGAATCCTAATTAATTGCTTTACCTGTGTCCAGGATTCTTCGTGTTTTGGAGCGCTGGAGGAATCTACAATTTCTCCGGACAGCAGTGTTTCAAAATAAGATTAATAGAAAACTTAGATAGATACTTTGGGTGAGAAGTTGTAGCCGTCGTTCCTGTGCTGCCAATAAAATTGCTCGCTTGCAGAGTACATTATCAGGTAGGCACACCTTAAGACGGACTCCACGGTTACTGAAATTGCATTAGGATTCATTGGCATATTAAGATCTAATTTCCCAACTTGTATTATGTCGGCTCTTGGTGAACGATCCTCAGATTTGTCATTCCATTCTAGCCGAACAGACAGAAACATTGTCGCAATTCAGCATTGGAGCGACTAGGGATTGAGACAGTACAGACAATAGTTCGCAAACCATTGAACATTAAGCAATTAACAAAATAACGAAGTACGGTCTCCTTATTGTCACGCAGACCGTACGCAAGCCTTCCGTAACTTATTGATTATGATTAAGCATTTTCACGATGTTCGCACGGTATCCCTTCATCCAGAACGAACCCAGCACGTCATCCTGAACTTGTTTCAGGAAATAAGTAAACAGTAGCGAAATCATCGCAGGCCGGCTTTAAACTTTTAACAAAAAGGCTGACAGGCGAATCACTATTATACGTCACCCTGTGGCGCATTTCCTTGCCCTGTAATTGCGCGTCCAAGCGCTTTCATAGAACCGTGGGCCTCGTTCTAGGTGTATTTTCAATTCTATTTCCCCAAATGGAGCACTATTCAACATTTATTGCTGCTTTTAGGCGAGCCAGCGGTTGAAGAATGGCTCTTCTATTTGAGGGGATTTGTCCTAGATTACATAGTCGGAAGAAATGAGGTGCTTTAGAGAACGCAAGGGTGCTAGTAACAGAATTTCCCCAACCTTTGATGTAAGCTGCTGGGTGTAATATGGATGGCACTTCGTGAACTTGGAATTAATTTATTACGGTCACGAAATTTTTCGGAATGAGCTAAGCTTTGTCACGGACGAAATGATATACAGCGATTTTGTTGATTTTATGTTTGCACTATGGAAGTCGCACCAAATCCATTTTGCAAGTACCTAGCACGGTCTTATGCTACCTATTGGCCAGGCATGCACATCACTGTCCTAACCCCCGCCTTTAAAACCGCCCCTTAGACCGCTAATGTGCCACTCAGGGCTGTCAGTGCCCTCCCATTGTCCTAGGTATCTGCAGAATTTCGAAAATGGGTATTGGGGAGAGGATTCGAAATGGGTGTCCCATTGCGGAAAAAAGTCTCTATACCCTTGTTCCATAAAAACCCCGCAAGTTTTTGTCTAACTTTCGAGGTTCTGGGCAATTATTAGTTGCTAATGCTTAAAGATGATTTTATCTGAAATTGTAAGCGATAGCGATAAAAATTCCAGTATTTATCTCTCGATCTCCGATAATCGCATTTTTCCCATTAAGCTTTCCTTCGACTGTCGCATAGTTAATTGGATAACGTCCATAACCAACAGATGCGGAAAACTTCCATACGTCCAATCCTATAGATGGCTTCAGCACATATCCTGTGCCATACGAAGAATAGTTATATGCTCCTCCGGCAATCAGGTCTACAAACGGACTGACTATGGAGTTTCTAAGGAATGAATACTTGATTTCCGCAAAGATAGGAATGATTATCTGGTGACTCACATTTAGCTTATTGATTGGGCTGTATGTCACGCCAATACCTCCACCAAGATATAAACCATTGCCAAATGCGAAACCATGGGATGATGTTAAGGAAGTAAGAGTATGGTTATCCTCGAAAAGTGCCGATGCCTGAACATCTGCTTTATATCCTCTATTGTAAAGGTAATTTCGGTTGACCGAAGTCTGAGCTAGGATATTACATGCGCATATTGCAGTAATTATGCAAATTAGAAAAAATCGTTTCATAGTATCTTTGTTTTATTTTACATCTGGAACTCCAAATCTTCCACAGCGAAGAATTGAACCTTGGCATTGACAATAAACGTCTCTTCTGAATCATCGTAAGTTACTTCTGCGCTGGCCAAGTTTTTATCATACCCGCTGCTCCCTCTGAATTCTTCATCCAGATTTTTGTGCCCTGCTCCATCGCCATCAAGATCTATGTCATCTCCTGTCCAGATGGAGGAAGAATATTGATAGTCTCCGCAGAAACGCTTTTTGAATTGCTTGAGATCTGGATCTTCGGCACTATTGTCGGAGCATGAAGCCAAGGCCAACATAACGAATAAAAGGGACAATATTGATGTTTTCAATCTGTCAGAAATGTTTTTCATATTCTATATGAGAATTAAAGCCTATTATAATATGTGGTTTACAAAAGTAGAAATAAATTGTCGTAGAGCAAAATAACTGGCAAAATTAAAATATCAATACTCATACCTCCTCATGAATATTTTGCACTTACTGCATTATAGAAGATCCCAATACAATAATGCTGGGCAGGAATACCTGCTCAGCTAAT
>JALCSU010000013.1 GCA_022653735.1 Bacteroidales bacterium | reverse complement strand
GCGATGCCCAACGGAGCACCGCCGGATGCCTTCCGCGAACTCCTCCCGGACCGCTGGACAAAACTAGAGCAGGGCGTATGACCCTGCTCTCTTTATCACCCGCCTACGCCATCCCAGAGACGCTTACAACGTGGCTCTTGGGAGGCCCCGATGTCAAGACATGCCCTTCCTTACGCACTTCTGTGCAGCCTGCCTCGACGGCGTTTTGCGAGACACGTTTTCCGGAGGGCTTGAATATACGTATGCGATTCTTTATTCACATCATCTACAAGGTTTTGTAAAACTTTGAAGAGAGGTTGTGACTATTCACAATCGTAGGCAATGGTGATATTCATTATAAGCGCTGAGGAGACTATTCGCATTGCCAACCCCTGTTCTGTGAACAGGGTGGGCGATGCAGCCCTTCATTACAAGCCAGCCGGTGGCACTATACCGTTGCCGATAAATGTCCTTATGGGCGAGGGCTTGGATGAATCCTTTGTGACTACAGCGACCACAGTGACTACAGCGTTACCGGAAGCCCCGTTTTTCACGATGACAAACGTATTCATTCATCTTCCTCAATCCGGGCTTGACCAGGAATCTGGGCTCGTTTATCCCCGCCATTCCGGACTCGATCCGGAATCTAGGCTTGCGAAGAACAGATCCTGAATCAAGTTCAGGATGACGTTGTGGGTCGTGCTGGATGACTTGGAGGAACGTTCGGGATGACGGGGTGGGTCGTGCTGGATGACTTGGTGGAACGTTCGGGATGACGTTGTGGGTCGTGCTGGATGACTTGGTGGAACGTTCAGGATGACGGGGTGGGTCGTGCTGGATGACTTGGTGGAACGTTCGGGATGACGTTGTGGGTCGTGCTGGATGACTTGGTGGGACGTTCGGGATGACGGGGTGGGTCGTGCTGGATGACTTGGTGGGTAATTCGGGAAGACGGGGTGTACAGTTAAGGATGACGTGGTGCATTCTTGAACACAGGTTTTTGCGCCTGATCCCTCGCACGGTCCTCTGCCGACCAGCAAGGCAGACTGAACGCAGATGGCTCGTTAGTCTTTAGCGATAAATAAATTACCGCCTATGGAAACTTACGGCTAAATAGGTCGGCTAAATAAAACGGCTAAATAGGGCGGCTAAATAAAACGACTAAATAGGACGGCAAGTAAAACGGCTGAATAGGGCGGCTAAGTAAAACGGCTAAATAGGTCGGCTAAATAAAACGACTAAATAGGGCGGCAAGTAAAACGGCTGAATAGGGCGGCTAAATAGGTCGGCTAAATAGGTCGGCTAAATAAAACGACTAAATAGGACGGCAAGTAAAACGGCTGAATAGGGCGGCTAAATAGGGCGGCTAAGTAAAACGGCTGAATAGGGCGGCTAAATAGGGCGGCTAAGTAAAACGGCTGAATAGGGCGGCCAAATAGTGTGACTAAGTAAAACGGCTAAATAGGGCGGCTCAAGGGGGGCTTGAATAATAGCTATGTATAAAATGGGCAAAACTAGTTTTATATTAGGTAATTTTTGATATTGTTTGCAGTTCTAATTTCTTTATTTATAAATTTGCACGATAATTGACAATGTTTTTCGGCCTATAAAATGAATGATTATGGCGAATAAGACCGCAGACTACGAGTTCACGATAGTTGTCCCAGTGTATAACGAGGAGGACAATATGGAGAGGCTGGAGAAGACTCTGGCCGATTATCTCCAGAAAGCGGTGCGGAAGGCCTGCGTTCTGTTCGTGAACGATGGGTCGAAGGATATGAGCCTAGAAGGGATAAAGGCCGCATGCGAGCGTAACCATGATTTCTATTACATCAGTTTCGTGAAGAATTGCGGGCTGAGCGCGGCCATCAAGGCTGGCTTCGACTATTGCGAATCGAAACTCGTGGGTTACATCGATGCCGACCTGCAGACTGCTCCGGAAGACTTCAACCTGCTGCTGAAAGACATCGACCGCTATAGCATGGTCATAGGGATAAGGGCGAATCGAAAAGACTCATTCTTCAAGAATATGCAGTCGAAAATCGCCAACGGTTTCCGCAAGATGATGACTCACGATGGCGCCACAGACACTGGATGCCCGTTGAAAGTCTTGCACGCAGATGTGGCGAAACGCATTCCAATGTTCAAGGGGATGCACCGATTCCTGCCTGCGCTGGTGCTGCTGCAAGAAGGCGGCTCTTACGAGCAGGTTCCGGTGAGGCATTTCCCCCGCACGGCAGGAAAATCTAAATATCACCTATGGAACAGGCTTATCGGTCCATTCAATGATTGCTTCGCATACAGATGGATGAAGCCTCGTTACATCAACTACAAGGTCGGCGACGACAACATCTCCACGGCAGGCGGCCAAGGGCTGAGCCAGACTGAATCCTGAAGCCAAACCGCAATGACTGAATAATATGTTCCAAGGGATACCAAACTGGCTGATATTCACGATAGGGTTCATTGCCCAGTTCTTTTTCACTGCGCGCACGCTGCTGCAGTGGTTCCTGTCAGAGAAATCAAAGAAAGTTTCATCCCCCACCTCTTATTGGGTTTTCAGCGTAATAGGCTCCTGGACCATGTTTTTCTACGGAGTCTTGCGAAACGACTTCTCAATTATCCTCGGACAGCTGATTTCATATTACATTTACCTCTGGAACCTGAATGCGAAAGGAGTCTGGAAGAAGCTCCACGCCATTCTTAAAGCTGTGCTCCTGCTCACCCCTGCTGCCGCCGTGATTCTTCTCTTGAAAGATGCCGGTTCGTTCCTCAGCAAATTCCTCAACAATGCAGACATACCACTCTGGATGGTCATCTATGGCTCTGCAGGGCAAATAATATTCACTCTGCGCTTCATCTACCAGTGGGCATATTCAGAGAAGAAACATGAATCCGTGCTGCCTGCAGGGTTCTGGATGATAAGCCTCTTCGGCTCGGCAGTCATAATATCTTACGGAATATTCAGAAAAGACCCTGTGCTCATTCTAGGTCAATCCTTCGGCTTCATCGCCTACACTCGCAATTTAATGATATGGTATTCTTCAAAAAAGAAAGAGAATGCCGAAAAGCAATGACAGCATATTGAGAAGACATCCCCTTCCCTTTGTCTTCCTCACAGTGATAATATGTCTCATGCCTATCTTGACGCAGAGAGATTTCACTCCAATGAACGAGCTGCGTTACCTTAGCATTGCAGACGAGACGATAGAGAACGACCATATATTCATATTAACGAATCATGGCGAGCCTTACGCAGACAAGCCTCCGCTTTACATCTGGCTCATCATATTGCTGAAAAAACTTGCAGGCGGCCACAACATATTCTTGCTTAGCATGTTAGGGCTGATTCCCGCATTCATCACCGTCGCCGTGCTAGACAAGTGGATATTCGTGGATGACAAGAAAAATGCTTTGGACAGAGCCGCAATGGCGTTGATGCTATGCTCTTCGGGTCTTTTCCTCACCCTCAGCTTCTATTTCAGGATGGACATGATGATGACCATGTTCATAGTGCTGGCGCTATATTCATTTCATCTAATGTATTCAGGACGGGGTAACTCTAAGTTTCAGAGCTGGCTGCTGCCGCTTTGGATATTCCTAGCCATTTTCACCAAGGGTCCTGTCGGCCTACTGATGCCAATTCTGGTGATTCTGGTGTTCCTGCTCATGAAAAAAGAGGCGAAGAAACTGGGAAGATATTTGGGGATTAAGACATTAGGCGTTATTGCAAGTCTCTGTGCTCTCTGGTTCCTTGGGGTGGTAGTTGAGCCAGGGGGAAAGGAATATCTTTACGACCTCACGGTGCACCAGACTTTCGGCAGGGCGGTGAACTCTTTCCACCATAATGAGCCAATATATTACTATCTTAAGAATATATGGCTGACTATCTTTCCTTATAGCATTCTGGTCTTCCCAGTGCTTTTAGCGGGTCTCCTGAGCCCTCGCAAGATGAAAACGGGAGAGAAGTCGGACGACGAAAAAATATTCCTTATAAGCCTTTGGGTCACTTTCCTGATGCTTTGCATCATTAGTTCAAAGCACATCCTCTACTTGATGCCTTTGGTGCCATTCGCCATTTACGGTTTCTACCTCACCGTGAAGCGCATTGGGTGGCGGAATT
Organism: Bacteroidales bacterium; assembly: GCA_022653735.1. Taxonomy (GTDB): domain Bacteria; phylum Bacteroidota; class Bacteroidia; order Bacteroidales; family UBA932; genus Cryptobacteroides. Next base: position 45,710 of record JALCSU010000013.1, on the reverse strand, counting down.
GGATGAATATTCTGCTGGCAATCACGGCAGGACTCATCTGCCTTACTGCGGTCGCCCTGATAATAGTTTTCAGGACTGACTCCATCCCTGCCCTGCATAAGATTCTGAGCGGCTATCCTTTCCTTCAGAGCAATTTCACGACTGCGGCTCTAGTCATGATGCTGATCGGCGGCGCTATGTCGCTCATTATGCTGTTCTGGAAACGGCAATGGCAGAAAAGCATAATCTGGCTGGCACTAGGGTGGTTGCTGACAGTCTATTCGGCATCATTCCAGATGAGTCAGATTAATGACATCATAGGCTACGGGAATTTCTGCAAGGCCATTCCAGAGGGGACGAATGTGGCTGCCATAAATGTCAGGAGGCCGGAGAACATCGACGTTTACATCCACAGGAAGATTGCAAAGGACTACGCCAAGGACACGACCGCTTTCAAGAACGACTTGGCGAATGGGACATTGCAGAAACCTGTTACTCTGATAGTTTCGGACAAGATGCTCCGGAAGGGTTTTCTAGGATGGTGCGAGCAGAACGGGAACCTGATTGACTGGCACGGCCCATATGCCTTGGTTTTCTTCGGAAATGAGCAGAATGAGGCTCCTCCCGCTTCCGAAAATCCCTCATAAAGACTAACTTTGCCTTGCTAATTTTTTACGAATATGAAAATTCTGGTTACGGGAGCTGCCGGCTTCATTGGTTCCGCATTATGCAGGGCGCTCGCTGAAAGGGGCGACGAGGTCGTCGGGCTGGACAATATCAATGAATATTACGACGTGGCGCTGAAATATGGGAGGCTGGAAGCCAATGGGCTGCGCAAGCCTTTCATAGAAGGGGACATCGTAAAGAGCTATGAATATGCTAATTTGCGTTTCGTAAGGATGGACCTCTGCGACAAAGAGAGCATCGATTCGCTTTTCAAGAAGGAAGACTTCGACAAGGTCATGAACCTGGCGGCTCAGGCAGGCGTGAGATATTCCATCACAAACCCATATTCTTATATTAAAAGCAACATAGAGGGTTTCTTCAACATTCTGGAGGCGTGCAGGAATTTTAAGGTCGGACATCTGGTTTTTGCTTCTTCAAGTTCAATCTATGGCGACCAGAAAGAAGTCCCGTTCAGGGAGGATTTCAAGACCGACTCCCCCGTCAGCCTTTACGCTGCCACCAAGAAATCGAATGAGCTGCTGGCATATTCCTACACCCATCTTTATGGTTTCTCAGCAATAGGGCTGCGCTATTTCACCGTGTATGGTCCTTGGGGCAGGCCGGACATGTCGCCTATGCTGTTTGCCACGGCAATCAGCAAGGGAGAGCCCATCAAGGTGTTCAACAACGGGAACATGATGAGGGACTTCACCTACATCTCCGACATTGTCAGCGGCACCATAAAGGCTATTGATTACGAACCGGACAGGGTGGCATCCAATGGGGCCGGATTTTTCAAGGCATATAACATCGGCTGCTCTAATCCAGTCAGGCTCATGGATTTCATCAGCGAGATTGAATCTGCGATGGGCAAGCCTGCCGAAAAGATATTCCTGCCAATGCAGCCCGGAGACGTGCTTCAGACCTATGCAGACACCTCCGCCCTCGAGCATGACCTTGGCTACAAGCCATCCGTGACACTCCACGAAGGCATAGGCCGGTTCATAGAATGGTTCAAATCCGACCGCAATCCCCTCAAGCCATAATCTAAAGATTACCAATATGCAATGTTCTCTAGCTTAACCTATGCAGGACAATATCTGGCGAAGATGTCAGATTTCTCGCTAGTGTTGTCTACATTATGAGCAAGAAAGCCAATTTGATAAATTCCCATAATCAAAGAAGATACACCGCATAATATGATAAAAGCCATAGCTACAGCTATCCTCTTGACAATATATACAATAGCCAATGCCTACGAGCTGGTTCGACCTGACATTCCACTTGCCAACAATGCAGTCCTGTCTATCTATCAGGACAGAAGTGGGTACATGTGGTTCGCAACTTATGACGGACTACACTGCTTCAACGGAAAAGATACGGAAGTCTACAGGATGGAGCCGGACAATGACAAGTCCCTATCCAGCAACATAGTAGTAAAGGTTGCATCTTCAGGAACAGACTTCATATGGGTGTCAACATCTATGGGGTTAAATCGATTTTCTTTACGAGACAGGACGGTCTCTGAGACCTACATGCAGTTCAGGGAGACCTATCTCATTGCATCTGACTCTAACGGTAATACTGCGCTAATTTCAAACGATGGATGCATCTTCGTCTACGACTCACTCTCACACTCATTTCCCGAAGTAGCTGTGCCTTGGCTGAAAAAATCGGAAGTTGTCGCACTATGGTCGCCTGAAGAAGGAAAATTCGAAGTATTGATGCGGAACGGCCATTTAGCAGCCTTCGAGATAGACAACTCTGAGGGGAAAGAGCGAAAAGCGACTCTTAGATTGATTTCAAGGCGTACGATATCTGACAAAAATGTCAGATCGGCTTTTAGTGATGGGTGTCGGGGCTACTTCGTAAACGAGATAGGTGAAGTGTGGGCGATAGAAAATCATGAAGACAAGCCGACTTTGCTCACCACACTAAGCGACAATGACTCAAGCGTATCAGACATCTGTGCTCTCTCAGACTGGCTCTATATTGGTTTCTACTCAGGCATTCTCGGAAGAATTCCAAAAAAAGGAGGAAAACTAGAGACAGTGGCATCCGACTATAGAATATTTTGCCTTGTGAAAGATTGCCGTCAGGACATCCTGTGGATAGGAACAGACGGATACGGGGTCTTCATGTACTGCGACAAGCAGGAAATCTTTCATGAAATGCTCATGTCAAATATCCCATTAGGCATCAAAAAGCCTATAAGGGGGCTTTATTCCGATGAGAGCGGTGCCTTATGGATTGGCACCAAGGGTGATGGAATCATCCTTGTTAAGGATTATGAGTCATTTCTCTCCACAAAAGCATCCAATAGTAGTAATATTCAGAGGATCACTTCAGCTGATGGACTTGGAAGCAACGAGGTATACTCTTTCTGCAGGAGCAGGGACAGTACCTTACTTTGGATTGGTACTGCAGGTAGCGGGCTGAGCTATTATTCATACAAGACTGGGAGTATCGGAAAGCTGGAGGTCGGGATGGAAGGGAGGTCGGTGCATCAAATGTGTGTTACGGGAGACAACACACTTTATCTAGCAGATGACGGCTATGGATTGGTAGAAATCCACTATGACGTACGCAACGGAGTTCCTTGCATAACGAATTCTGAGATTTACAGATTCAGACGAAACGATTCCGACTGCAATGACTTCCATGCCCTAACCTTGGAGAACGACACGACCTTACTCCTTGGGATGAAGAGCGGTTACGGAATAATAAGGTTCAACATAATCGACAAGTCGTACAACTTCCTTAACATGGAATCGCTCCAGAGCCGTGCTCTTGGGGATATCCTCTGCCTGAACGTAGGGAAAGAAGGAGATATTCTATGCGGGTCAAGCTCGGGACTAATACGCATCGGTAAAGATGGACACGTGGACAAGTTCGTCAAAAAGGACGGATTAGTCAACGATATGATACACGGGGTTCTTAGAGGCGAGATGCCTTTCGTGTGGCTTAGTACGAACAAAGGACTTATACAATTTTCCCCGAGCAAGTCCACGTTCCATAACTATTCATCCAAGGATTTGTCCATCATTGAATTCAGCGATGACTCATATTACAGAGATCCGCAAACAGAAAGGCTTTTTTTCGGAGGCGTGAACGGAGTAGTGTGGATAGACCCTCGGGAATTTCTCCCTCTCCCGGCATATAGTCCGCCGCTTATATTCGAGACTCTCACATTGCCCGATGCTTCTTCAATTAGGATAAGTGAATGCAATCAAGTGGAGGTGCCAAGGAATACAAGGCAAATCACCATATCATTCATTGCGATAGATTATATCAATGGGGAGAACTACGAATACTCCTACTTACTCAAAAAACGTTCAGGTGACAAGCAATGGCACGAGCTACAAAAGGAAAATAGCGTCACCCTATCAGGTCTCTCCCCCGGAAGATATTCTCTGCACGTAAGATACCGAGGAAGCGCAATAGAACAAACCAGCGATGAAGCAATACTCGAATTTGATGTGCCAGAGCCATGGTACGCTTCTCCACTTGCAATAATCTTATACGTTCTCTTTTCAGTCGGGATTGTCCTGTCCATAATCCTTATATACAAAAGGCATTATGACAACCTTCAGAAAACCGCCATAGCAAGGAACGAGGAGGAAAGCCGTAAAAGGCTTGAACAAGCGAGGATAGACTTCTTCGTTAATATAACCCACGAGCTTTGCACCCCGCTTACCCTTATCAATGGCATCACGGAGCAGATGAAAGAAGCGGCTTGTAAAACTCACGAATACTCAAAATACATTGGTATCCTTTCTGATAACGTAAGAGGACTCCGCGATCTTGTCGAGGAAATTTTGGATTTCAAGAAAATAGAGGAAAGAGGATTTGGAAAGGTTCACATAAGGAAGGAAAATATTTCTTCGCTTCTTAAGAAATACTTAGCCTCTTTCGGGGAGATGGCACATCGCAACCGAATTTTGCTAATGATAGCAATCCAGGAAGGACTTACATGGAACACCGACAGGGCTTCATTAAAAAAAATCGTGTTCAATTTACTTTCGAATGCCATGAAATACACTCCAGAAGGAGGGGAAGTGAACGTGACAGCTAATTCTGAAGGCAAGTATCTTACACTGACGGTGCGGAACTCAGGTAGAGGGCTTAGTAAAGAAGATTTAGAGGCTGTATTCGACAAGTTCCGGATGCTGGACGACATTTATGCCGAAGAAGGACGCAAACATTCCACACGACATGGACTAGGGCTCTACATCTGCAAGGCTTTGGTTGAGAGCCTTCATGGGAAAATATCTGCAAGCAGCGAAGAAGGGCATTACACGGAATTCAAAGTCACGCTTCCTCTTCTGGATGCGGACAGTTCCGTTGGAGTTTCTATTCCGTTGGACAATGATGAGGAGGAAAGTCCGGTAGCAAATGCAGATGCTAGAGATGAGCTGGCAGAAGATAGCGAAGCCAATTTGCCTGTCGTTCTAGTGGTTGATGACAATAGAGACATACGATGGATGATAAAGGATGCGCTTTCTCGTTCTTTTAAGGTCATCGAGAGTGCTAGTTCCAAGGATGCGATGGATACGCTGGGGAAAATTACGCCTGACCTCATAATCACAGATATCATAATGGAAGACAGAGACGAAGGTTTTCTCTTCCTACGCCACCTAAGGGCGGATCCATATAGGAAAAGCATACCTGTAGTTGTATGCTCCGCCAGAGTATCAGACAAAGATCAAGTCGAGGGCATGGTAAGCGGAGCAGACGCTTACATCACCAAGCCATTCTCCATCTCTGTCCTCACGGCAACGGCACAAAGGCTTATATCCAACAGAAATATTCTGAAAGATTGGTTCGACTCCCCTGAAAGTGCTAGAACCATAGCAGACAATAAGATTCTTTCCTTGTCCGACAAGGAATTCCTTGACAAGGCAATCAGCGTGATTAAGGAAAGGATATCCAAAGAGAGCTTCGACATAGAAACTGTCGCCGACGAGGTCGGCCTGTCAAGCAGGAATTTCTATCGAAAATTCAAAAAAATAACAGGCATGCCCCCTAGCGAGTTCATTAAGAACTATCGTTTCGAATATGCCGCAAATCTTCTTAAAGGTACCGGAATGACTGTGCTGGAAGTGATGTACAAAGTAGGCATCAAGAACAAATCATACTTCTACAGGGAATTCTCCTCACGATATGGCATGACTCCGAAGGATTTCAGAAGTGCGGTATCCTAAACGACATTTTTATTATGCCAATCAGCATAAATAGGGGCGGAACATTAATGCATTATTTTGCATTCAAAGATTCTTCTCCATCTTTGGTATGTTTATCACAAACCAGTATACACAAACGCTAAAACCATGAAGCGAATATGAATCACATCAGAGTTGTTCTCTTTTGTTTTCTTCTTCTGTTTGGGGCAATACGAGGAATGGGCGTAGAAGCCAAGACAAGCAATGACAACAAAGGAATCACAATTTCAGGCACAGTCATTGACGAGGCAAAGATTCCGGTTGCCGGAGCCAACATTATGGTAAAAGGCACCAAGACCGGAACAATCGCCGATAGCGATGGTCGTTTTACCATTGACGTGCCGTATTCCGAAGCAACGCTTGTCGTTTCGTTCATCGGATTCACCACATTGGAATATCCGTTACAGGGGAAAACAGAGGTCTCTATTACTTTGCAGGAAGAGGCCACAGTACTCGAAGAAACAGTAGTAATAGGCTACGGTTCGCAGAAAAGGGCATCCTTAACTGGGGCCATCTCATCAGTGAATGTTAAGGACCTTATCCAAAGCCCTAGTGCCAATATCACTAACGCTCTCGCAGGAAGGCTGCCTGGACTTACTGTGACACAGTTCGGAGGTGGGGAACCAGGAAAGGACCAAGCGAGTTTAGCCGTCAGAGGGATATCCTCATACTCGGGTGGAGCGCAGTCACCTATAATCATTGTGGACGGTGTAGAGCGCAGCCTCTCTAGCCTTGATGCAAACGAGATTGAAACAGTTTCCATCCTAAAAGACGCTTCTGCCACGGCTGTCTATGGAATCAGAGGTGCTAACGGGGTCATAATCGTAACTACCAAGCGCGGAGCCCCTCAAGAAAAACCTACTGTAGAGTTAAAAGCACAGTGGGGAATAGCAGAGCCTGTGTCATATCCAGACTATCTCGGATCCGCCGACTACGCTCGCCTTTACAATCAGGCTCTCAAAAACGACAATCCAAACTGGGAGAATGATGCTTATGTCCGCTCCAAACTATTTTCAGATGAGATGATAGCAACATGGGAGCGCGCCAAAGGAGACAATACCGACGGAAGAGGCTACGACATCGACTATTTCGACTACGCTTTCCGCCCTGCAATCCAGCAAAACTACACCCTTTCACTTAGGGGAGGAGGGAACAACGCACGCTACTATGCCATGGTTGGCTACTTCAAGCAGGATGGCAACTACCGTTATTCAGGCCTCAACAAGGGTTATAGCACTAACGGTGGATATGACAGATTCAATCTTAGAACGAGGCTGGACATAGACATAACAAAGAACATCTATGTCCAGTTGAACATCGGAGGCCAGATAAGTGACATCAACGAGTCTGGAGGTGGTTCGAGCAATATCATATTCACCGCCAACACCATGCCTCCTATTTATCCCGTAATTCTCGAGAGGAACTCCCATCCGGGCAACGAGACCTATTTCATGGATCATCCTGGCGGACTTCTCTTCGGAAATAGCCTCTATTCCAAGAACATCCTCGGCGAAATCGCTTACATGGGTTACAAGAAGACCCACTATATAAACTTCCAAAGCAACTTTACGGCAGGCCACAGAATGGACTACCTGACCAAGGGCTTGAAGATTGAGGCCATGCTCTCATACGACATTAACGAGGGCCATATCATCGACCGTTCGGCAAGCCGAGAAGTCTCCAACAACGAATTCTTCGGTGGCTACGCTACTTTCTATCCGACAGATGGTCTCAAGGTCTATGCGAACCCAATGACTGTGAGATATGCTGGAGCTTACACGCCAGCAATTGCAAGTTTCACCGTAGACAATACCATCAACAACTCCTACGGATCGAGTGCCGCTAACGCTCGTACTTATTTCCAGGCCAAAATCGACTACGAGCGCTCCTTCGGTGACCATTCAGTCTCGGCCATGCTGACAGGCAACATGTCTGACCGTAGGATTGGCAACCAGGTTGCGTACCGCTATGAGGGAATAGCTGCCAGAGCAACCTACAACTACGCAAGCAGATACCTGTTTGAGACCAACCTTGGAATCAACGGTTCTGAAAACTTCAGCAAGAAACACCGTTTCGGAGCATTCCCATCCTTCTCTGTGGGATGGGTCTTATCTGAGGAGAATTGGATGAAGTGTAGCCGCAGCTGGATAGATTACCTCAAGATTCGCGGATCAGTGGGCTGGGTTGGAAACGACCAAGGCATCGGGAGATTCCTCTATGTGCAATACTACAACGCAAGTAAGTACTCCTCCTGGAATCTCGGCCAGGATTATAACATGAGCATGGGATATGGGATGCAAGAAGGCGACCTCGCCAACCCTGACCTCAAGTGGGAGAGAGGGATCAAGTACAATGCAGGTGTAGATATCTCAATGCTGAACAGCAGGTTCAAACTCGCAGCAGACTACTTCTTTGAAAGACGCTGGGACATAATCACGAACACCGGCGGAAGCTACGTCATAGGAATACCTGACGTGTTCGGAAAGGTATCCTCATTTGTCAACGCAGGAGAAGTGATCAACCGTGGTTTTGATCTCGAACTGAGCTGGAACGACAGGATAGGTCGTGACTTCAGTTACTACTTCAAGTTCAACATGGGCTTTGCCAGAAACAAGATCATAGACATGATGGAGGTTGACAGGGCTGTGCCATGGATGAGAGAGACCGGCCATAGGGTTGGCGAGCATTTCGTCTACGAGGTAGACCATTTCGTGGCAAACCAAGAAGAAGCCGACAGACTTAACGCAATGAATGATGGCAACGGCTACCAACCTTGGGGCAAGCTATTTCCTGGAGATGTTGTCTACAAGGACCTCAATGCCGACGGGAAGGTTGATGACCAACACGACAAGAAAGCAAAAGGAAACCCCAAAACCCCTGAATTACAGTTCGGACTTCCTATAGGATTCTCCTATAAAGGCTGGGACCTTAGCCTTCTCTTCCAAGGAGCGGCTCTCACATCACTCCAGCTCTACGGCCCTGCAGTATATGACTTTCCTGTCATGGGCGCCCAGGGCAACAGTATGGGAAAGGTGAAGAAAATGCACTTGGATTCTTGGACTCCGGACAACCCAAACGCATCCTATCCTGCCCTCCACCTTGGAGACAACCCTAATAACAAAAACTCGGAGAGCAGCCTCTTCCTCTATGATGCATCCTATGTCCGTCTCAAGAATGTGGAGCTGGGATATTCACTTCCGCAAAAATGGCTGAAGAAAGTCTCTCTCCAGCAGATTAGGCTATATTTACAAGGAATGAACCTATTCACAATAGACAATCTCTCAGATCTCAACATGGACCCAGAGACCGGTGACGGCAACGGATCATGGTACCCAATACAGAGAATCTGCAACGTAGGAATCAATATCGTATTCTAATAATGAAAAAGATGAAAATTATATATAAAACCTTCACTGGAATCTGCTTGGCAGTTGCCCTTGTGACAGAAGTTTCCTGCAACTTTTTGGAAAGAGAAGACGATGGCAAACTCCAAGAGGATGAAGTTTTCACACGTTTCGATAAAGTCAACCAGCTGGTCACCGAACTCTACGCCGACATGTACATAAATAGCATGGGACTTAACATGCTGGCTAGCTACAACATCGGAGTACTCAGCGATGAGCTGGAATTCAATTATGCCGATGCAGGAAATGCCTACAAAATTCTGAACGGGCAGCTCAGCGCCGACCCGGCGGCAATATCCAGCGTCTATGGCGGCTATCTCTTTGGGTGGTGGTGGACCTATTACCAATCCATCAGAAAGGCCAACAAGATACTCTGGGGAGTCAGGAAATACAACACCCCAGACCATCCTTCCCGTCCAGGACTCCTAGAGAAAAGAATCGGAGAAGCCTATTTTTTTCGAGCCTACTACCACTACATGATTCTCCGCTTTCACGGCGAGATGGTATACAGCGATAGAGTCTACGACCTTTCAGAGAATCCAGCATCCTATGCAGTAAGGGAGTCTGTCCATGCCAGCGTAGAGAAAATCTGTGATGACCTTGACGAGGCCGCAAGGAGACTTCCGGTCAAGCAAGAAGGCGAGGAGTTCAATAGAATAGATAGAGGAGCATGCCTAGCTGTAAAGACCCTAGCAAGATGGATTGTGGCTCAACCTCTCTACAATGGCGGAATCGTGGATTCCGATGGCAATCACACAGGTATCTCCCCTCTTGGCGATATAGACGACCGCATAGGACTCAGAGATTACATGACCTATGACACAAAGCGCTGGGTCAGGGTAGTAGAGGCAGCCAAGGAGTTCATGGAGCTAGTTGATCAGGGAAGATATTCCCTCTTTGAGGAAGATGGGGATGAGATGCTTGAAAACAGCGGAGACATGGTCTACAAACGCCTGGAGCAAATGTTCCGCAGAAACACATTCTTTCAGAAAGAGTCCATCCTCACCCTTACTAACAGCAAGGACACAAGGTGGATCCAAGATAACGTTCCTAGATCATACGGAAACGGTCAGACTAGGAACCAGCCTACGCAGGAGCAGGTGGACATGTATGAGGTCATCGACAAGGGAAGCAACTGCGGATGGGATATCTATACTGCCAAGAAAAAAGGTCTATATGACGATGCCAACCCTTACGTCAATCGTGACCCTCGTTTCTACCGCGACGTAGTCTACATCGGAGCAATTCTACAAGGCAAACAATACGACACTTCTTCTGGCACTGACGTGCTTACAAACACCAGCGAGACCGATATCCGCAACACCCGTACTGGCTATGCCCTCCGTAAGTTCGTCCACAACGATTGGACAGAGACAACGTCCATCACAGGGATGTCTTTCCCCCTCATACGTCTTCCTGAGATTATGCTTGTCTATGCTGAAGCTCTCAATGAGACGGGAGGCGACGTGTCGATGATGCGTTCCATGCTTGACCAAATCCGCGAACGTTCATTCATGCTCCCTGTCCAGCCAGAATTCGACACCGACAAGAAGATAAGGAGTGAATGCATTGAGCGCGAGCGCAGAGTCGAACTCTTTTTCGAGAACAATAGGTACTTCAGTGTAAGGTACAAAGGCATAATGACGAATCCTGACGAACTCTCAAAAGAAGAGGTCTACGTCTCTCTGGGCGATCAAGAGACAAGGGCGCAACAGTGGTTCGACAAGTACAACATCCCTTACCCTCAAACTCAGCACTTTGTCCATGGAATGCGCCCTGTACGCGATGAGGAGAACGGCAAGATTGTAATCGGCAACAAGCGCTATCGGATGGAGAGGATTGAGAGCAAGCAGTTCGATGGGCCTCGCAAGGTAGGAAAGAGAGACTACTATTTCCCTATCAATTCTAATGAGATAGCAAAGACCCCATCCCTGAAACAGAACCCGGGATGGTAGTCCAACTAACAACATAATGAAAATGAGACATTTGAAATATTGTATCAGCATATTGCTGGCTGTCTTTGCATTAACTTCCTGCGACTGGGAAAGCAAGCCTCTGCAACTTGTATACCCTGGAACAGACCTTTCCGGAAAGAAAAGCAATGACAACAGTGAGAAGAATCGCATTCTCAATGACTTTGAGAACATACTCGACTACCTCAGGGACAGGGGCTGGAAGTTCACCAAGAAAGATACCGACATATTCTATATCTTCAATATAAGCGACGGGACCTTCCAGACCAAGTCAAACCTCGACCCTACTCTTAGGATTGGAGAATACAAGGTGTCCGTGAACGATAGTCTAGAAATAGAGTTCTCTATTGAAGATAAAGACCTAGCCACAATCATATCCAGCACGGATTTCATCGTAAAAGAAGCCAAGATTACCGGAATCACAATGAGAATAGCAGGGACGCAGAACGACATCGTGATGCTTCCTGCAAAAAAGGGGGAATTCAATGATGTAATGACTCTTGACGATAAAGTTCTGAAGGAAGTCACCGACGTGCTATACGACGTTGATAAGGGTGCAGGCTGGAGCTTCCAGGCTAATGGAGATAAAGTTTACATAGTGCTGGACGAGACGACAGAAAGCTACACTGTCAAGTTCCTCAGAGACAGAAGTACCATGAAAGGCACATATTCACTCACGTCTGAGAATGGCATTGTGCGCATCGTCATGCCTGGATCTGGAATTGAAGGCAAGATTGGCACTGATGTCCTCGTACTTTCCGTAAGCGAGAACGGAGAACTCACCGCAGGAGCCGGAGACACTATCTACACTCTCTCGCATGCGAGCAAAGAGGAGATAGACGGCATCAAGAGCGACCTCGAAATCCTGCTTTACAAGATGGTAGAGGATGAATGGGGATCAAGGCTAGTCCGTAAAAGCAACGGAACTTTTGCCGGTCACTTTTACGTTGACCTCAACAACATAGCCATCAACTTCACGACTTACGAAAACGGCATCGTAACTCATTCAAGCCCTGCCATCTCGGCTTCCGGAAATAAGATTCTCCTTAGTTCACCAGTAACCGTTGGCTCATCTTCCATCACATCATTCACCGTTGGAAATGTCATCAGCATTGACGGTCTCGGCTCCGACCTCAAGACCACACGAAATCTTTCCTGGGGCAAGGATGGTGTGCAACACGACATGATCGAGTACATCACTACGGCCTACACTCCAGGAACCGGAATACAGTATCAGTTCAAGAACCACCCTGTAACTGTCTCCGAAACCCTTCGTCCTGAATACGAGACGACATACAAGAGTAGCACCGATGTGAGGATTTACGAATGGAACGGTGATTACGGCAGTTTCGTAGTGTTCATTGACAATTACTATTTCCTACAGTACCAAGGTGGCGACATGACTCCTATAGACGGAACCGATGTCATCCGTTTCAACAGGAACGCTGGACTCATGGATCTTGGATGGACTGCAACAAGTCTGGACAAGTACAAAAACATTATGGGCAAGACTTGGTCATTCTTCTTCGACGAGGATCACATCATCGTAAGGTATGGAGAAGACCAGTACACAGGGCTTCTTATTCTAAGCACGACTGGCTCCGACTTCATCTACTGGCCTAAAGCAGTTGATTAACAGCAAAATAATCGATAACATGAAGCATTTAATCAAAATACTAACAATCGTTGCTCTCGCATTTCTTCTCGCCGGTTGCATAGACAAAGGTGGATACAAGTACGGAGTCCTACCAGATGGTGTTGTTCCTGTTGAAGGAGAGGCTCTACAGGCGAGAAACGCAGTCTACAATACGGATCTCAGCGAACTCACCGTCCACTGGAGAAGCGCAGCTGATCCTAGAACATACAAGGGTGTTGAAGTGTCGTACACCATGCTCAGCGGATCCCAAAAGACAGTGAAAATCTATGCCAATAAGAACTTTCCTGCTTCTTACGAGCGCTGGTGCGTCCTGACGGTCAATCCAGAGACGGTCAACTACCGATGCATCTGGATTAACGAGAACGGAAACGAGACAGTAAGCGAATGGTCTAGTGTCGACGAGCTACCGACAACGAAGACTACTTCAAGCGAGGTTTTCGCCGCATTACCTCCGACGAACTTCACCCTCGTCAGAGACAAGGTGTCGGACGAGGCTTGGACGATGTACGAAAGCATAGTAGGGAAGGGCGTCGAAGCCCAAGAAAAGTACTACAGAGGACTTTTCCAGCAAGTTGTCGCTACGTTATACAATTCCGTTACTGACTATACAAACAGCGGACACAGCCTGCCGAAACTTAAGGTAATCGTGGGCAAGATGGACCTTGACGGAGCTCTAGCATACGTTAGCGGTGACGCAGACGGACCTTTCATGAGGCTTGGCTCCGATCTTCTTGAGAGCATGGCTAAAGGATTAACTACCTTCGACTACGCAAACTTTGAGATAAGGGGCGTACTTATTCATGAGTTCACGCACGTCTTCCAGAACACCACGCCTTACTATCTCGATGGAGGGGAACTCAATCCCAACTTTTTTGCTTCCATTGAGGGAATGGCGGATGCTGTAAGATGTGCCTGTAAAGGAGTATTCGAATCCAGCAAGATCAGCACTGCTCTTAACTCCGTACCTTACTATGATGAGTCACGCAGGGAGTGGCTAGAGGACCTGAAGCAGTATAAGTTCGGTCCATACGTTTGGCAGATTCCATACGGAGGCTCCGGATTCTTCATGCAGTGGCTACGCTACTATGACGGCGACTTCCTACGAAAACTGACCGCTACAATGACGATCATGGGAAAGGACTGGTCCATGGAGAACGCAGTTAAGTACATTCTTGGAGAGCAGTATGACATCGAAAGCCTCTGGAACGAGTACATTGATGACATAAAAGCAGAAAACACGTCAAAGTAAAGTTTCGTTAAAAAAAACTCACAAGAATATACCAATAATTAACAATGCTAAAAAATAAAAGCAATCTTACAATGAAAAGATTCATTTACGTATTAATCATCAGCGCTTTGTTGGGAGGATCACTGGCTTCCTGCAGAGACTGGCAAAGCGACATCGACAGGCTCGATGCCGACTACGAGAATCTCTCTGGAAGAGTCTCAGCCATAGAGGAATGGCAAAAATCGGTGAATGGCGAAATAACAACTCTCCAGAACCTCATAGAAAATCTCAGGAACCAGAACTGGATAACGGACGTTAAGCCCGTGACCGTGGACGGGGTCAGTGGATACAGAATTTCCTTCGCCAAAGGAGAGTCCGTAGAAATCCTAAACGGTAGAAACGGTGCCGATGGGAAGGACGGTCATACGCCAGTCATAGGAGTAGAACAAGATACCAATGGAATATATTATTGGACAGTCTGGTATGGAGAGGGAGATCCTGTGTGGCTCCTCGATGCGGACGGCAATAAGATGCGCGTGTCTGGCAGAGATGGCAAGAACGGGAACGATGGAAAGGATGCCATCTCCCCACAGCTTAGGATCAATTCACAGACCGGTGAGTGGGAACTGTCCACCGATGGAGGGACAACATGGACTTCCACTGGAGTCAAAGCCACTGGAGACAAAGGGGACAAAGGTGACAAGGGAGATACTGGAGAAAAGGGAAACTCATTTTTCAGCGAAGTTGACTACACCACAAATCCAGACATTGTGACCTTCACCCTCGCAGACGGAGGCTCGTTCTCCATTCCTAGACATGCTGCTAAAAATGTTTCATTTCTGGATGCTGATGGCAACACCACGGCAGATCCTTTCACAATGACTTCTGGAGCGAACACCATGACTGTACAGTTGACTGGACTCAAGAATTGGAAAACCATCTATGCAGAACTGACGAACGATGACGGCACGAGCGGCATCGACATCAAAACAAGGGCCACTGACGACGTGATTATCACCGAGCCAGACGAAAGCGGCAAGGCGACTGTCACCATAAACAAATCCGGATCTGGAGTCATCGGAATCGTCAGGGTGACTGTGATTGACTCGGACAATTCAGAGTACAGCGCATCCAGAGCCGTCATCTACTATGTCTCAGTTACGAGTGTCATTTTGAACAAGACGTCTCTGTCCCTTACCGCAGGACAGGTCGAAAGACTTACGGCAACAGTCTCGCCTGAGAATGCATTCGACAAGGCCGTAACTTGGGCTTCCTCAAACGAGAGCGTGGCGACAGTCGATGATAACGGATTAGTCACGGCAAAGGCACCTGGCAAGGCAACCATAACGGTGACCTCAAAAGACGGCGGTCATGCGGCCAGCTGCACTATTACGGTTAAATCGGTTACTAATTCGTTCAATCCAGATTTCCCAGACAATGGCGGATACTCAGGAGAAAATGAATTCTAACTGGACAACTCCATAACTTGTTCACCATAATAAGATCTATAATAATTATGAAGCAAATATATACTTTTGCAATCGTTTCTCTATTTTCGACATTCGTTTCATGTTCCAGAGATGAGAACACTGTTATCAAGTCAAAGAAAGACGTTGAGATCGATCTTAACATCGCCAAAACTGAAGCCGACACTCGTGCCCTTCAAACCGGATTTCTGAACGGCAACACTATCTTTCTCATTTTCAACGGGGAACTATCGTATAAAAACGGAGCCGGTTTTGATGTAAACCACTGTCTACAACTCACCTACGATGGAAGCGAGTGGAAAAGCACCATTGACCAGGACTACCTCAACCATCTTCCAGCCACAGGCACAATGGATGCCTTCTACGTGAGTTGCATTCCTGATGGAGCAATGAATTTCTCCAGTTCAGGATGCAACATCGACATACAGACCAAGAAACTGTCAAATGACATTAACGGCAGACTGGTCTACGATGCCCTAATCTGTGAAGGAGCAGCCTATTCAATCACGTCGGACGGCAAGCTTACTGGCGACATAAAGTTGGAACGGAAAAACCCGCAAGGTTCCAATATTAGAATCAACCGCCAGGTTTCAGTATCTGGGTTAGCCGATGGAGAGTAGTATTTGATGTGTGACGCATTGAATGCAACTAGCATAGGTTTCACGGCGGAAAATGACGGCGACTCTTTCAAGCCCCATTTCGGAACTCCGGTTTCTGGATGCTATTTGTCAATGTCAAGAATTAACGATGATTATGTCACATATGGAAGCGCATCTGCAATAATTCCAGACGAGACGACCACGTTCCATCTATACAATGCAACCACGAACACGGAATATACTTATAGCCTTGGCAATGGGAATGATTCCCAATCCACATCATTCTACAGCAGATGGTCACCAGATGGCGACATTACCGGCAATCTTGCCATAAAGTTACGTTTCAGCAACTTTACGGATGACTCATTCACCGTAAGCAAATTCCTTGACAAAATGCTTACAGAGACGATGTACAGCAAGAATCTTTGGGGACTTTCCTGGGGTTCTAAGCTAATACGCAAATATTCAGACGGAATAAATGACGCTGACATGACCTTCGTCGGCCACTACTATGTGGACAAGACAAATTCCTCCATCCATTTCACATTCTACAAGAACGGGACCATTACTCGTTTCACCCCTGAACTAGAGGTTCAAGGCAATACCCTTAAGTTCAAGACTCCGGTAAGCTACGATGATGCCATCATGACAGGCTTCACCCTCGACAACAGTGCCGGTTATGACCACCCAGTCATCAACCTTGACGGCATGAAAGACGAATGGTCTTTTATCAACAACAATTCTTGGGGAAGAGGAGACAGCGACTGGCTTCCCATGCCAGACTATATCATGAAGAACAGCACAGGAGTACAATGGATTTTCAAAGATGCTGACCTGACCATTTCAGACAACATGAAAGAAGAGTATGCTAAGTCATACAAAATCGTACAGTGGAATGGAGAATGGCAGTCCCTCGTTATATACGGTTCGACTGGCTACTACTTCATCAAATACCAATATGATGACAAGAGCCTTAATGAACACCTGCCTATATCCGGTACAGATGTAATACGTTTCAATAAGAACGCCGGAATATATCCAGGGTTTAATGATAGTGCAACAATGGATGCATTCCAGGCAGAGTTCCCAAATATTTACAATTTCATGTTCAACGAGGATCATATAATCGTAAGGGAAAGCCATGATAAGAAAGCCCCGCTCATAATTATGAGCACAAGTTCCGACAGTTTCATCTATTTTCCAGGCGCAACCTCATAATATTGACAGAGCAGATATCACAAGGTATCGGGAATGGAATCAGTTATGAGGTTCTTATGGAAGACTGAACACGCCCCCTATGAATTATGGAAGCAAAGGATACCTTGTCGTATGTTAAAGGCTGCGTTTCTCGACGCAGTCTTTTTCTTTTCTCAAAAAGAATCAATTTCATCAAACATACTGAGTTTCAGCAGACATGATAATAGTCGAACATTTCAGAGAAAACGTATAGCATTTTTCTAGTAATTATTTGTGAACGCAGAGATGGATTCTTCCGTACTGTAGCAGATTACAGACCTCAGCGATTTGTTGATTTCTTCTGCCACGGATATTTAGGGCTTATCAAGTGTACATTTAGCATTTTGCAGTTGATGCGTCCCACAGTCTGGAATGGCAGACATACGTTTTCATGGCGACACTTGCTGGAGCGCAATGTGCGACATTAGACCTCAAGCCGAAATGTCACGGAGGAAAATTACACGGGAACAACAATTGGGTTGTAACTGGTCAAGTCCAAAAACCTGTGTTAAAGAATGAATGAGAGCACCTTGGAACGAACGGTTCTCCGAGCGGCATTCGGAGGAGATTGCCTGAAGCATGGCGGGAGGGAAAGCCAGTAATTAGGTGATAGGGAAACGAGTACGATTTCCGCCACCGGCATCCTGCGACCAATGCATGTGGCTCAGTCCTGATGCTTTTGCAGAGCTAACATGCAATTATGATCCGGAAGGATTTGTTCGTGCAATTAGCGGGCACGGCGCTATCCATTGCAGTGGCACGTAATGAGTTTATGCGAGCCCAGGGGGTGCTTTTGAAGCGGGGCTGGGCATGTCGTTATGTTGTGCAGTGACTTCTGATGCAGACATGCCTGCCCGCCAATTGCAAACGCAGGAACAGAATCGGCTCTGGACGGGATGGTTGGACATCAGATTCTGAAACAAGTTCAGGATGACGGGGTGTATTTTTAAACAGGGTGTATTCTTAAACACAGGTTTTTGGGCTTGGTCCGTAATGTGACTATCTTTGCATTATGGAGATAATTATCAGGAATGCGGTGCCCTCGGACGCAGAATTCATCGCTTGGACGGTGATGACAGCCCTCGGAGCCGAGTGGGACGACCTGGACCGAGCGCTGCCTATGTGCCAGGCAGAAGACACTTTATATTCATGGAAAAACGCACGCATCGCTGCCACGGAAGATGGCACAATCGCTGGCTGCTTGATTTCGTACCCAGGAGAAGTATACGAGCGGCTTCGCGATAGAACTTGGGAACGCCTCTTGGGCAACGTTGAGGAGAAAACTGCGCGTCAGAAATTCGAGAGCGAAACTTTTCCGGGAGAATATTACCTGGATTCGCTCGCTGTAAAACCTGAATGCAGACGGCACGGCATTGCCCGGCTGCTGATGAAAGACGGAATCGCAAAAGGCTGCGCTCTAGGGTTCAGGCGAATCACGCTTATCGCAAAGTCGGCCTCACCTGCTTTGCTCGCATATTACGGCGGCATGGGCTTCGTGGCTGAAAACCGGATGACATTCTTCGGCGAAGACTATACTAGGATGGCATGGAAAGATGCCAAGGCTGGTCAATGACACGTGTCCTGAGTCCTTTGAATTTTATCCTCAAAGGATGCTTATTGCGATATGCGCACAGGCCTCGGCATCAGCAAGCGCCTGGTGATGATTCTCTAGCTTATATCCGCAAGCAGCAGCAACCGTCTGAAGCTGGTGATTGGGCAAGTCATTCCCGAAGTGCTTACGAGATGCAGCGAGGGTATCGTAGAATTCATAGTCAGGGTAATCCATCTGATACACCTTAAAGACTTCCTTAAGGCAACTTTCATCGAACGGACTGTTGTGCGCCACAAGAGGCAGTCCTACTATTTTAGGTTCTATCTGACGCCATACTTCAGGGAATACCGGTGCATTTTCTGTGTCCTCTTCGCTTAACCCGTGAACCTGCTGGCAGAACCATTGATAATACTCTGGCTCTGGATGAATCAGACTGTAGAATGAGTCCACAATCTCGCCATTGCGCACGATTACTACTCCCACGCTGCACACGCTGCAACGGCATTCATTTGCCGTCTCAAAATCTATTGCCGCGAAATCCTTCATAGACCATAATTCTTTGCCATAGCAACCACATCATCCATTTCCTCAACGCAATAAGCATTTGAATATATTGACTAAAGTTATCAGAGTGGCAAATTTAGTCAATAATTGCGGGAATATGCCTACCTTAGCAGACAATGTCTGTCAGAAGTTTCATGATGAACGAGCTTATCTCAGGCCTGCCTGTGAGCGGCATCGCATCCCAAGTCAATGCGATGCTTGCGGAACACGGGCGCCTTGTGGTGACCGCTCCTCCGGGAGCAGGGAAATCCACCGTGCTGCCCCTTACAGTGCTTTCCTCAATAAGAAACGGAAAAATCCTGATGCTTGAGCCAAGACGCCTTGCTGCCCGCCAAGTCGCAGAAAGGATGGCGTCGCTTATGGGAGAACCTGTCGGAGAGACCGTAGGGTACAGCATGCGTTTCGACAGGAAAGTTTCGTCGCGCACGCGAGTGGAAGTGGTTACCGAAGGCGTGATGACCAGAATTCTAGTCTCGGCCCCCACCCTTGAAGGCATAAGCGTCGTAATCTTCGACGAGTTCCACGAACGCAGCCTCACGAGTGACCTAGCTCTAGCCTTAGTCAGAGAATCACAGAGACTCATCCGCCCAGACCTGCGAATCCTCATAATGTCGGCGACCATCGATTCCGAAGGAATATGCAAGGCGCTGGACGCACCATCAATCTCAAGCGAGGGCCGCATGTTCCCTGTCAAAGTCGTGCATCCCAGCTGTGAGGCTACCGCAGAGAACTGCGCCGATGCTGTCGCACACATAGTCCGGCAGGCTCACCGAGAACAGGAAGGGGACATCCTTGCATTTCTCCCTGGCGAGAGAGAAATCCGGAAATGCCAGGAACGTCTGGGGGACGCTCTTGGGAGCACTTCCGTCTGTCCGCTTTTCGGATACCTTCCTCCTGCGGAGCAGCGGCAGGCAATCATTCCCAGCCCTCACGGAAAGAGAAAAGTCGTCCTTGCAACTCCGATAGCAGAGACATCTCTTACAATAGAAGGAGTGAGGGTCGTGGTGGATTCCGGGCTCTACCGGAAACTTGTCTTCAATCCGCAGACCTCGCTCAGCCGCCTGGAGACCTTACGAATCAGCATGGACATGGCGGCTCAACGCACAGGGCGAGCCGGACGCGTAGATTCAGGAATATGCTACAGGCTCTGGTCGGCTGCCACGGAAAGGAATATGGCAGCGTGCCGCATCCCCGAAATCCTGGACGCGGACTTGAGCTCGATGGCGCTCGACACCCTCGCATGGGGCGAATCATCCCCTAAAGCACTCCCGTGGCTTACCCCACCTCCGGAATATCACCTGAGGCAAGCGATGGAACTTCTATATTCCCTCGGCGCAGCAGAAAACCTGGACGGGCGGGCAAGAATTACCGCTCACGGCAGAGCAATGGCTGCGCTTCCATGCCATCCGCGAATCGCCCAGATTCTTCTTGCCGCCTCGGCTCCAGAAAAGAAAGCCCTTGCCACCGACATTGCCGCCTTGCTTGAGGAAAAGGATCCTCTTGCAGCGACGGCAGAAACCGCAGACATCTACGACCGGCTCCTGTCTCTCCGTTCCACTCGTTCTGGCAGGATGTGGCATCGCATAGAAATGATCGCCGAACAATACCGCAAGATTATCAAAACGCCTCTAGACAATGGGACTCCGGATCCGTTCGAAACCGGGGACTTGATTTCCGCTGCATATCCGGAAAGGATCGGCAAGTCTCTTCCTGAAGGACACGGTCGTTTCCTGCTTGCTTCCGGAGACATCGCCAGCCTGGATATCAGCGACCCTCTTGCCAGGGAGGACTTTCTGGCTGTAGCCAGCGTGAACATCAAGGCAGGTGCTGACGGCAGGATATTCCTTGCCTCAAGGCTGGACCCCAAAGATGTCATTCCTCGCTCCCGGGAGGTCGAAAACATCTCATGGGATTCCAAAATCGGGACAGTCGTAGCGCGAAGGGAATGGAGAGTCGGGCGCCTGCTCCTGGATTCAAGACCCATAAACGAGGAAATCAGGGACAAGGTCGTAAAAGTTATCTGCGAGGCTGCTGTCAAGGAAGGAACAGGAATGCTGGATTTCTCCTCTGAAGTCGGGAACCTTCAGCGCCGCATAGCTGCAGTAGCCTCATGGCATCCTGAACTCATGCTTCCGGACCTTTCCACCGAGACATTTCTTCAGAGGGCTCCGCAGTGGATGCCGCTATTCATAGGCAAAGCAACCTCCAGGGCTGAACTAAGAAAAATCAACCTTTGCGAAGTCATGTGGAGCCTTCTAGACTACGAACAGCAGAAAGAAGTTGACCGTCTCGCGCCCTCGCATATTCAGGTGCCGACAGGAAGCCGCATCAGGGTGGAATATCGCCTCGGCGCTGAGGCACCCGTCTTGCGCGTGAGGCTACAGGAGTGTTTTGGCATGACCGACACTCCGAAGGTCGATGATGGGAAGCGCTCAGTCCTGATGGAGCTCCTTTCCCCAGGCTTCAAGCCAGTCCAGCTGACTTCCGACCTTAGAAGCTTCTGGGAAGGAGCCTACTTCGAGGTCAGGAAGGAACTCCGTCGCCGCTATCCCAAGCACTCATGGCCGGACAACCCGCTGGAAGCACCAGCCGTCCGGGGAACTGGGAAGAGACATATTTAAATATTTTCCATCGGAAAATTTTGTAGTTAATTTTTATTGCGTATATTTGCAAAGTTTTCCAATGGAAAATAAATAAAATTAAGCTTAATATAATATGAGAACAAAATTATTAATCTTGTCCGCCGCCGCTCTGATGATTGCCGGATGCAACGCCTCTGCAAACAACCAGAAGAAACAGTCCGATAATGACCAGCAGGCCCAGACGGCACAGGACGCTAAAAAGGAGACAAAGAAAATGAAAGTTCAAGAATTGAATGTAGCTGATTTCAAGCAGAAGGTAATGGATTACGATAAGCATCCGAATGATTGGGTGTTCACCGGAGACAAGCCGGCCGTGATAGATTTCTATGCCACTTGGTGCGGCCCATGCAAGGCAACTGCACCTAACATAGAGAAGCTCGCCGAGACTTATGCCGGCAAGCTGGACGTTTACAAGGTGGATGTCGACAAAGAGCCAGAGCTTGCAGGTCTGTTCGGAATACGTTCTATTCCTACAATTCTATTTATCCCTATGAGCGGGGATCCTTCGATTCAGGTCGGCGCGATGAGCTACGCTCAGCTGAACGATGTCGTGAGCAAAATGATGAAATGACGCAATGGACACTCATTGCATTTGTGAGATCCGCAGAATCTACAGAGCCATAGGAGCTTTCGAGGCAGAACTCGAGAAGCTCCTTGGCCTTAATATCAATGAGGCAATGCTACTCTGTCTCCTGTCCGAGAAAAAAAATCTTGCGGCTGGAAACATATCGGCAGAGCTAGGCCTGACATGCTCCAATGCATCAAAAGTGATAGCTTCAATGGAAAAATCAGGGCTCGTCCTACGGAAAATCTCCAAGCAGGACGGTCGCAGCATGACATTCAGCCTCAGCAAGAAAGGAACAGCCCTGCTGGATAAGGTGCATTGCGATAGCATTCAGGTTCCAGACGAACTGCGGAGGTTTGTTTCCTAGGATTCGAAGAACTTGCAGTAAATATTCCTGTGCCCTTTACTCCATCTCCTTCGGAATAGCTATTTCGGCAAAATATTCCTACATTTGTTTCTGCAATAACACGCTTCTAGGATGTTTAAGATTTTAACGAAGAAAATGCTGACGCATAACGTCTGCGAGATGGATGTATCAGCTCCACGAATAGCGAAAGCCGCAAAGCCTGGACAGTTCCTGATTGTGCGAGTGGACGAGAAAGGCGAACGCATTCCGCTGACCATCAGCGATTACGACAGAGAGAAAGGCACAGTCACGATTGTGACTCAGGAAATAGGCGTATCCTCAACGGCGCTGGTCGCAAAAGAGGCAGGCGACTATTTCGCCGATGTGGTCGGGCCTCTTGGGAATCCATCCGAATTCGTGAGCAGAAGCGATGAAGAGCTGCGAGGGCGGCGCTACATATTCATTGCAGGCGGAGTTGGAACAGCCCCGGTATATCCTCAGGCTAAATGGCTACACGAAAGGGGCGTCGCAGTGGATGTGATCATCGGCGCAAGAAACAAAGACTTATTCATATTCACAGATAGAATTGCCGCGGCTTGCGACAACCTTTATCTCTGCACGGACGATGGCTCGGCAGGATTCAAGGGCGTTGGCACTGCCATGCTGGAAAAGCTTGTGGCAGAGGGTCATGAATACATCAAGGCCGTCGCCATCGGGCCTATGATAATGATGAAGTTCGCGACTGTGACCTGCAAGAAGTTAGGCATACCTATTGACGTGAGCCTCAATACATTAATGGTCGATGGCACCGGAATGTGCGGTGCATGCAGGGTTTCGGTCGCCGGGAAGACGAGGTTCGCCTGCGTAGACGGGCCTGAATTCAATGGATATGACGTCGATTTCGATGAGGCTTTGAGGAGGCTTGGACAATACAAGAGAGAAGAAGCCGAGGCTAAGGCAAAAATAGGAATATAATTATGGCTGAAAGAATATCTCGTACTCCTGTCAGGGAGCAGGACCCGAAAATCAGGGCTCATAATTTCGACGAAGTCTGCTATGGCTTCAATGCTGAGGAAGCAGCTCGTGAGGCTTCCAGATGCCTCCATTGCAAGAATCCTCGATGCGTGGGCGCATGCCCCGTAGAAATCAAGATTCCTGAATTCATTGCGAAAATCGTTGCGGGGGATGTTTCTGGCGCCGCTGCAGTGATAGCCGAAGACTCTTCCCTGCCAGCAGTCTGCGGCCGTGTCTGTCCACAAGAGACTCAATGCGAAGGCAGCTGCATCCTAGGCATTAAAGGCGAGCCGGTCGCCATCGGCAAGCTTGAACGGTACGTCGCAGACAATGCACCAGAGTCCAAGCCTGAGATTGCGCCAAAGAACGGCCATAAAGTAGCTATCATCGGTAGCGGTCCTTCAGGACTAGCCTGCGCCTCAGACCTTGCCAAGATGGGATACGACGTGACAATATTCGAAGCCTTGCATAAGGCTGGAGGCGTTCTTGAATATGGAATACCGGAGTTCCGTCTGCCGAAAGAGACAGTGCTTCGCAAGGAAATCGATGAGGTAAAAGCTCTCGGAGTGAAGATAGAAACCGACGTGATAGTCGGCAGGACGGTCACTATCGACAGCCTGATGGACAACGAAGGCTTCGAGGCGGTTTTCGTAGGAACAGGAGCCGGACTGCCTAAGTTCATGAATATTCCGGGAGAAAATTTGAACGGTGTTTTCTCTGCCAATGAATTCCTCACTCGCAACAATCTGATGATGGCCTTCAGGGATGATTACCAGACGCCTATCCATGCTGGCAAGAAATGCATAGTGGTCGGGGGCGGCAATGTGGCGATGGACTCTGCCAGGACTGCGTTACGTCTGGGAGCAGAAACTACTATAGTTTACAGGCGCACCGAAGTCGAACTGCCGGCTCGCCGTGAGGAGGTTGAGCACGCCAAAGAGGAAGGCATAGAATTCCGAATGCTCACAAATCCGGTAGAGATTCTAGGCGATGAGAATGGCTGGGTTCGTGCCGTGAAATGCATCCGCATGGAACTTGGCGAACCAGACGAAAGTGGTCGCCGCTCCCCTGTCCCGATTCCGGGCTCCGAGTTCGAGATATCTGCCGAGACCGTGATCATGGCTCTCGGCACATCTCCTAATCCATTGATCGTAAAGACCACAGGTGGTCTCACAGCTACCCGTAAGGGTGGAATCGAGGCGGACTCTGAGGGCAGAACCTCCAGGCCTGGAATATTCGCAGGTGGCGATGCCGTCACAGGTGCCGCCACCGTGATTCTCGCCATGGGCGCCGGTCGCAAAGCCGCCAAAGCCATCGACGAATATATTCACGATAAATAATAATGCTTCTGTTTCTTCTGGCGGCCATCGGGCCAGCACTCCTACTGCTGTGGTACGTGTACAGCAAAGACACTAATCCAGAGCCGACTAGCCTTCTTTTAAAAGGCTTCTGCTTCGGCGGCCTTTCAGCGCTTCTTTCGACTCTCATCTCCGAGCCGCTGCTGAACATGGGATTCTACACGTCCAATCCGACAAACATCGTAGAATCTTTCAAGATAGCGTTTTTCGGAGCGGCAATTCCGGAAGAGACAGCAAAGCTATTCATGCTATGGCTGCTGCTCAGGCATTGCAAAGAATTTGACGAAAGCTATGACGGAATAGTCTATGCCGCAGCCGTGGGCCTAGGCTTCGCAGCATTCGAGAACGTGCTGTACCTGGTAGGTGCAGGAGCCGACTGGGTGGATGTGGCCGTGCAAAGAGCTTTGCTCGCAATCCCAGGCCATTTCGGATTCGCAGTTGCCATGGGATATTACTACTCCCTTAATCACTTCAAAGGATCCAGAGCACCGAAAGGAACGAAAATCAAAATCTGGCTCGTTCCAGTGCTTCTGCACGGAATTTATGACACGCTCTGTTTCATGAGCGATGTTCTCGCCCCAGGCTGGTCGGTGCTCATCACCATAGCACTTATCTACTTCTGCATCAAGATGTTCAATATCACAAGAAGGCGGATTCAGAGAGAATCTGAGCATAATGAATATCTCGGATCTGGATTCGGCGTCTCTCGGAATGGATACGATGTCAACCAGGACTGGACTGACCGCCCCGATGACCAAGAACAAGATGACGATGCCGGAGAAGGCTTCATTTAAGCGGCTAAGCTGTAAGGAAAAGCTTCTATGCGTTTTGCGTCAAGCATAATTTTGGCTATATTCGTACAAACATTTTTCAAATGATTCAGATTTCTACTTCAAAGGCGCCGGCGGCCATCGGGCCGTATAGCCAGGCAATCGAGCACAATGGTTTCATCTATGTTTCGGGGCAGCTACCAATCGATCCTGCCACAGGGGCATTCCCTGAGGGCGGAATCAAGGCACAGACCGAGCAGTCGATCAAGAATCTCCAGGCAATCTTGGAAGAGGGCGGGAGCAGCCTTGGCAAGGTATTGAAAACCACGGTGTTTCTTGCTGACATGGGCGACTTCGGCGCCATGAATGAAGTATATTCAGAGTATTTTAAAGCACCTTTCCCAGCGCGCTGTGCCTTCGCAGTGAAGACCCTTCCTAAGGGTGCAATGGTTGAAATCGAATGCGTCGCCGCAGTTTAATATGTCTGATTCAACACCTATAGTCATTTCCTCGCTGTTGCTACCTTTCCTTGGAACTGCCTTGGGTTCGGCCTTTGTGTTTGTAATGAGGAAAGAGATAAGCCAGAATGTCCAGAAAGGGCTTATGGGCTTTGCGTCAGGAATCATGATAGCGGCATCGGTTTGGTCTCTGCTGATTCCGAGCATGGAAATGTGCGCAGACAGAGGCAAGATGGCTGTGATGCCAGCCACGATAGGCTTGCTGGCCGGCTTCGCAGTCCTGCTCCTTATCGACTACATAACCCCTCACCTTCATCCGGATGGCGTTGAAGAGGGTCCTAAGAGCCATCTTTCGAAAACGGCTATGCTGACTCTGGCCGTGACAATGCACAATTTTCCTGAGGGAATGGCCGTGGGCGCCGCTGTAGCAGGGTTCATTTCAGGATCTGCGAATATATCTATGGCGGCTGCTGTGACGCTGGCTCTAGGAATAGCAATCCAAAATGTTCCGGAAGGCGCCATCATTTCCATGCCGATGCGTGCCGCGGGAAATTCCAGGAGGAAATCTTTCGTTATTGGCAGCCTTAGCGGCATCGTTGAACCGATCGGAGCTGCTTTGGTAATATTGCTGACCAGCATAACTGTCCCTATACTTCCATATGTTCTGGCTTTTGCCGCAGGCGCAATGCTCTACGTCGTCTTTGACGAACTCATCCCCGAAGCAGCCGAAGGAGGCCACTCTAACATCGGCATCAGCGGATTTGCCGTCGGCTTCGCACTGATGATGATTCTTGATGTCGTGATGGCGTAAGAATTTACAGGCTTCTTCGCAGCTAATCCACTCGGTGCGAGGCTGTTTACAGCTCAACGGCATTTAGCTGGGCAAGGGCGTGACGGTAGCTACGCTCGGTGGAGAGGGTCTGTTCGAGGGCCTCGTAGTACTGGTCAATCTCTACGAGATATTCAACCATCGAAATTTCGCCTTTTGACTGTGCCTCAAGCAGGAAATTTCTGTTGTCAGTCTCGGTAAGAGCCTGACGCATCATCTCGGAGTTCGCTTTCAGACTGGCAGCCTCGGCATACTGGCTCTGGAGCGTGTAGTAGAATTGCTGCTCGGCAGCTGTCTGGCGGGATTGGGCTGCAGTCAGACGTGCTTTGGACTGCTTCACTTTATTGCCATTAGTCCATAGAGGGATGCTGACTCCTAATGTAAGTCCTCTGTACTTATCCGCTTTGGCGATTTCGCTCATATATCCGACCGACAGCTCCGGAATCCATGAAGTCTTGTCGATTGAAAGTTGCTTCTTGTCCACCTCTACCGCCTTCCTGACGTACTGGATTGAAGGACTTTTTTCGGAAGCCGTTTGGAACCATGCCTCGAAATCGGTCGGCAAGTCCTCCCCTAGTTCGTAGTAGTTGGCATTGAAGTCTATCGGGTTACCGCCGTTCATGCTCTTTAGCTCGGCCAGAAGTCTCTGACGCTCGACCTCGGCCCTGGAAAACTTGCCTTGTACGCTTGTCAGATGCACCTTGGCCTTATTGAGGTCCATTACGTTTGCGCCCCCGGCTTTTATCTTCTTCTCGAATGAGCTTACTTGGCTCTTGGCCTGTTCCAAATGAGTGAAAAGCTCTTTCACGAGAGCATTGTAATAGACGAGGTCAATGCAGTTTTGTTTTGCCGAAAGCAGTATGTTTTGTCTCTCGGCCTTGTATTTCAAGTACGCCAGCTCGCCTTTGCCCTTCACCCATGAATGCTTCATGCCGGAGATGGTTGGAAAGTCGAAAGACTGGGTGACTCTAACGTCGTGACGGTTCCCGATGCCGTTCGCACCCCAGAGGTAATTGAACTCCACCTCTGGATCTGGCAGGATCGCCTCGCCTTTGCTTGTCAGCTTCTCGGCTTCCATTTCCGCCTGTGCGGCCTTCAACGAAGGATTGTTCTTCTCAATGCTGTCCAGTACTTCCTGAATGCGCATCGGAATCTTGGGAAGATCTTTCGGGAGTTCTTTGATGGAATATTGAGCAAGGGCGGCGGGTGCCAGCATAATCGCTCCGATGGTGCAAGCCAAGACAGAGCGGAATGCAGGGTATTCTAATATTTTTGTCAACATATTCATGAAAAATTAAATTTCAGGAGCGGAAGCCTTTTTCTTGGTGATAATATACATTATCGGAATGACGAAACCGTTGAGGACGGTAGATGTGAACAGGCCGCCGAGAATGACTTTCGCCATCGGGGACTGAATCTCGTTGCCAGGCAGGTCTCCGCCGATGGCAAGCGGCAGCAGTGCCAAGGCGGATGTGATTGCGGTCATCAAGATAGGGTTCAGCCTGTCCAGGGAGCCAGTCATCACTGCGTCAATCTTCGAAGACCCCTGGCTGGTGAGCACGTTGTACCTGTCAATCAGCAGCATTCCATTGCGGGTCGCGATGCCGAACAGTGAGATGAACCCGATGATGGCCGGAATGGACAGGATGCCGTCGGTGAAATAGATGGAAATGATGCCACCGATGAGGGCGAGCGGCAGATTCAGCAGCACCACAAGAGTCTGCATCATATTCTTAAATTCCCCGAATAGAAGCATGCATATTATAAATATGCTGAATATGCTTACGAGGGCTATAGTCTTCGAGGCCCTCTGTTCGCTCTCGAACTGGCCGCCATATTCAATATGGTAACCCTCAGGCAATTGAACCTCTTGCGCAATGGCCTCTTTGATTGCCGCCACTGCCTTAGTCAACTCGCCGCCTGTGGCATTGCACGAAACCACCAGCTTGCGGTTCACATTTTCCCTGTTGATTGTGTTCGGGCCTGCCGAAGAGACTATGTCGGCGACATAGCTTAGCGGAACTTTCTTGCCGTCGCAAGCATCCAAAGTCAGGTCCGCAAGCCTCTCGATCGACGACTTTGCATCGTCGGAAACTTTCAGCGTCAGGTCGAACGAGCGGTTCCCCTCGTAAACCTGCGAGACGACCTGCCCCTCCAACATTGTTGAAATGGCCTCAGAGAACTCTGGAAGTGAGATCCCGTAACGAGAGAGCATCTCCCTGTTCGGCACGATGTTAAGCTGTGGCCTCTCGACCTGTTGCTCCACGTTTATGTCTGTAATTTCAGGAATGGCTGAAATAGCAGTCTTTATCTGAGAGCCCAGAGAGTGCATCTTGCCTAAATCCGTTCCGAAAACCTTGATTGCTATGTTGGACTTGCTTCCTGACAGCATCTCATCGATTCTGTGCGCAATAGGCCCAAGGATTTCGATGTTCACCCCAGGAAGCATGGAGAGTTTCTGTCGTACTTCAGCCACGAATTCTGCTTTGGACCTCTTCCCTAGTTCGAACGGGCAGTCATATTCCGAAGTATTCACGCCGAAAGAATGTTCCGCCAGCTCAGCGCGACCGGTCTTCCTTCCAACGGTCTTGATTTCAGGTATGCTCAGCAGGATTTCCTCAGCCTGATGTCCTAGCGCATCGGATTCGTCCAGAGATATCCCAGGAACGGTGCTAATCGCTACCGTCAGCGAACCCTCGTTGAACGCAGGTAAGAAGCTGCGGCCAATCGAGAAGAACATAACCAGCGCTATGACCAGCAATGCTGCCACAGGCATCAGAATCGCAGCCTTATGGTTCAGAGACCATTTCAGGGCCTTCTCGTAATATTTTTTCAGCCATATCACAAGGCCAGGTTCCTTTCCGCTGCGATCGCTATTGGCATTTCCAAGCAGGTAGGAACTCAGCACCGGAGTCACTGTAAGAGCCACTAGGGTTGAAGCAAACAAGGAAATTATGAACGTGATGCCCAGAGGCTTCAGCATCCTGCCTTCCATTCCCGACAGGAAGAAAAGCGGCAGGAAACTCGCTACGATTATGAGAGTGGAGTTCAGCATCGGCATTCTGACTTCCTTAGAGGCTTCATAGACCACTCGTAGAGTACTCTGCTGCTCTTCGGTGGGTTTCTGTCGGTTTTGACGCAATCGCTTGAACACATTCTCCACGTCCACGATTGAGTCATCCACCAGCGAGCCAATCGCTATTGCGATGCCGCCGAGGCTCATCGTGTTGATTGTGAGCCCCATCCACCTTATCGCAAGCAATGCGATCACGATGGAAAGCGGAATGGAAATCAGAGAAATGATCGTGGTTCTCCAGCTCATCAGGAATATGAACAATACAATGACTACGAAGATGCCTCCTTCAATCAGAGATTTTTTCACGTTGTCGATGGAATTGCGGATGAACTTCGACTGGCGGAAAATCTCCGAATTGACCTTCACGTCAGCTGGCATATTCACTTGCAGTTCGCTCAGGGCGGATTCAAGCTTTGTGTCCAGCTGCAAAGTATTAACGTTAGGCTGCTTGGTGACGGTCAGAACGATCGCCGGCTTCCCATCGTTGGAAGCAACGCCCAGGCGAGGGGTCTTCGAACCTATTTTTATGTCAGCGATTGCATCCAGGGTGATTGGCTTCCCGCTCCCGGTCGTCTTCACTACGGCTTTTTTCATATCCTCTATGTCGTTGGTGGAAAGGACCCCCCTGACGATATATTCATTGCCATATTCATAAAGAATTCCTCCTGAGGCATTCTGATTCATGTCTTTGACGGCATAGATCACCTCGTCCAGGGACACTCCGTAGCGGCGCATCTTGCCAAGGTTCATTAATATCTGATATTCTTTTATGTCGCCGCCAATGACCGACACCTGCGCCACTCCGCCCGTCGAGAGCAGCCTCGGCCTGATGGTCCAATCAGCAATGGTTCGCAAGTCCTGCATCGAGGTCGTGTCGGCAGTGAGCCCTATTATCATCATCTCTCCCAAAATCGAAGACTGCGGCCCAAGAGTAGGTTTCCCGACATTCTCCGGCAGTTCATCGCCGACCATCGCGATTTTCTCCGACACAACCTGCCTCGCCTTGTATATGTCCGTGCCCCAGTCGAATTCCACATTCACGGTGGAGAATCCGGTGGAAGATGCCGAACGCACTCTACGCACGTTGGTCGCACCGTTCAGGGCTGTCTCGATCGGGAAGGTAACCAGTCTTTCTACTTCCTCAGGGGCCATTCCAGAGGCCTCTGTCATCACGACGACTGTCGGAGCATTGAGGTCCGGAAACACATCCACCTCCATGTGCATGGTGGAATATATGCCCGCAATTAGCAGCAGTAGCGCTATCACTAAGATTATCAAGCGGTTGTTGAGGGAACCACGGATGATTCCATTGAGCAGTCCGCTTTCTCGGTTCAACTGTTCCATAGGCCTAGTGATTGTGGTTATGGCCCGCCGGTGCTGCACTAATGGAGGCAAGCTTGACTTTGATGGTTCCTTCGATTACCACCATCTCCCCTTCCCGCAGGCCCTCTAGGACAGGCACATTGATGCCGTCTGACTGCCCCAGCGAGACTTCCCGCTTGTCGAAGCAGTCTTCGTCCATCTTCACGAACACGTAATGCACGCCCTGGTCTTCAACCACTGCGCTTAGCGGCACCACGATGGCCCTGCGTAAAGGCTTTGCTTTCAGGAATATCTCGACGTAGGAGCCTGGGAGGATGCTCCCTCTGTTGTCGAACTCGAAAATTACGGGAATATAGTAATCGCCGGCGGAGGCTCTTCCATGAGACAGAAGCCTGCCACCAAGGTCTTTCAATGAATATGTCTCATTGCCGTATGAGGTCTTGAAAGTGGCATCGGAGATCTGGGCTATTTTATCGTAATATTTTTCCGAGACGTCAGCCCTCAGTTGCAACTTACGATTCTGGCTGACCACGGCTATCGCCTGACCTGTCTCGACGTATTCCCCTTGGCGGACCAGAAGGCTTTTGACAAAGCCTCCGATAGGGGAAGATGCGACTATGCCTTTGTCTGACACCCCGCCTGCCAGAAGAGCCTCGTACTCAGCCTTGGCGTTTTCGTAAGCCATCTTGCTTTGGTCATAGTGACTCTCGCTCACGATATTGTCCTTGAGCAGAGCTTCATCGCGCTCGTATTCTTTCTTTGCGGTCTCGTAGGCGCTTCTGGCTCTGGCAAGCTGGTCGCCTCCACCAATTTCTTTGGTCGATATGGTAGCGATTTTTCCACCCTTCGGTATTGCCGAACCCTCCGCTATATTGCTCAGGCTCACGATTCCTGCGCTTGCAGCCACTACTGTCATTTCATCTCCGTTAGCAGAGACTATTTCGCCACTGGTCGGAATCACTTCGGCGAATTCCTCGAATCTGACCGTGTCGGCCCTGACTCCGAGGGCAGCCTGCTTCTGCGGAGTCATCACTATCTCGTCTCCGCCATGCCCCTTCTCCTCATGCTCTCCAGCCTCGCCCCCGTGTTCGTGCGCCTCTGTCGCCCCATGATCGTGTTCTTCGGCTTTATTTCCGCTATTTCCGCACCCCGCCATAACCCCGCAGAGTGCCATCAGAATGTATATTTTTCTCATTGATTTTTTAACTTGTGATTATATTGCCGTCATTCAGAACAAACTGTCGCTGTCGTCCTAAACGAATAGTAACAGTCTAGCATGCGATAATCGCCTGCCTTCTAAGCAAGGAACGGAGGCGCATTAGCTCCGGCAGAAGAAAGGACGGGCGCATCCCGCAAAGGAACGGAGCGTGCCTCGAGGGAATCGGCAATGGACGTAGAAACCATTAGCTCCGGAATCGTGGCATTATGAACCGAATTCGATATGCCACTATTACTATTTATTAATATGACATATTCATTAATATGCAGACGCTCAGACGGCATGTACTGCTCATGCGCCACGCAATGGCTTTCGTCCTCCTCCTGGTTCGCATCATGATGCTGAGTGTGCTCGTCATCGCAGCACCCATCCAAGCAACATATCTCCTTGACGAAGCAAACCATGGCCTGGTGGTGATGATGAGGCATGACGATGACCATAGTCATCATCGACAAAGCCAAAATAATAGGCACTATTGCTATTTTTCTCAACATCAGATGCAAATATAGTGATTTTTAATATGCAACCGGGTTGCAGAAATGAAATTTTGAACACCCGTTGTGCCACAGGGGCAATCGTCTGCCACAATGTCAGTTGTCCGCAGGAGGCATGGGAGTTGCATTTTGGACTATGCCAAGCCAGCTATGACGCTGAGCGTGATGCAGATCCGAGCATCGTTCGGGGTGACCGCGGCGCAGGAGTAATGAATAATCAAGAATAATATACTTTTCAAACATGAAATACGTTGAATTTCCGGAAGATAATGCCGCCAAGAGTGGCGGAGAGGGTAAAGGCAAAAGCGACCAGCAAAATGCGTCCCAGGGCAGCGGTGCTCAAGGGAAAGGACCATCAGGCAACTGGTTCTGGACGATTCTCTGGACAATCCTGTTCCTCTTCCTCCTGAACGGTCTTTTCTTCCCCGCCGTAAAGGGTAGTAAAGTCGTTGAGACCGACTACGGCCAGTTCGTCAAGGACGTGAACGACAGCCTGGTAAGAGAAGTCGTGATAAAAGACAGCAAGGTCTTTTACAACAAAGGCACCGAAGCCAATGACACGACCTATTTCACAGGCGAGGTCAATGACCCTGAACTGGTGAATAGGCTCGTGGAAGCAGGGAGCCCCAATCCGGACGGGAAAATAAAATTCGTGAAGAAGATAGAGCAGAAGAACTCCCCTATCCTGGATTTCATCCTGTGGTGGATACTCCCAGCTCTCATTTTCTATCTCATCTACGTGTTCATGATGCGGAAGATCGCAAGCCGAGGCGGGGCCGGTGGGGGCATTGGCAATTTCATGTCTCTGGGCCAGAGCGGGGCCAAGGTCTACGCCGAGGACGACATCAAGACTCGGTTCTCCGACGTTGCAGGACAGGACGAAGCCAAGGAGAGCCTGAAGGAAATGGTGGATTTCTTGCACAATCCTAAAAAATATACTGCATTGGGAGCGAAACTTCCTAAGGGAGCTCTTTTGGTCGGGCCTCCGGGCACAGGCAAGACCCTGATTGCAAGGGCTGTGGCTGGAGAAGCCGGGGTTCCGTTCTTCTCAATGTCCGGTTCCGAGTTCGTGCAGATGTTCGTCGGAATGGGAGCCGCCAAGGTGCGCGACCTCTTCGAGCAGGCAAACAAGAAAGCCCCATGCATCATATTCATAGATGAAATCGATGCCATAGGCAAGAGCCGCGAAGGCAGCCTGAGCACGAATGACGAGCGAGAGCAGACTCTGAATCAGTTACTAACCGAGATGGACGGCTTCGATGCGAACAAAGGCGTGGTGATTCTCGCCGCCACGAACCGCCCTGACAGCCTGGACAAGGCGCTTTTGAGGCCGGGCAGATTCGACAGGCGCATCCAGATGGAACTCCCTGACCTCGAAGGCAGGAAAGCCATTCTGAAAGTGCATCTGAAGAATGTCAAGCATGAGGACATAGACCTCGACGTTGTAGCAAGGGCGACAGCAGGCTCTTCAGGAGCTGACATTGCGAATATAGTGAACGAAGCGGCCCTGAGAGCCGTGCGCGAAGGAAAGAAAGCTGTCACCACCGATGACCTTGAGGAGAGCGTGGAAACAGTGATGGCAGGAGAGCAGAGGAAGAATGCCGTCATCTCGCCGGAAGAGAAGAAGATAATCGCCTACCACGAGGTTGGGCATGCGATGGTGGCTGCCGTGCAGAGCAATTCTGCCCCTGTGCATAAAATCACCATCATACCAAGGACTTCCGGCGCTCTTGGCTACACGATGCAAGTGGACGAGGGCGAGAAATACCTCTACAGCAAAGAATATCTCACCAACCGACTTGCGACGCTGACCGGCGGAAGGGTGGCAGAGGAAGTGATTTGCGGCACATGCACCACGGGCGCGTCAAACGACATCGAGCAAGCCACGAAGATGGCGAGGGCGATGGTCATGACCTACGGCATGAGCGACAGGTTCGGCATGATGGCGCTGCAGACGAGGGGCAACTCCTACCTTGGCGGCGAGGGTCAGCTGGCCTGCTCCGACGAGATTGAGGCGCAGGTTGACGAGGAGGTAAGAAGCATGATCGCCGATGCAAAAGAAAAGGCGAAGCAAATCATCACCAGCCATATAGACAAAATGCACGAGGCAGCCAACTACCTTCTTGAAAAAGAGACCATCACAGGCGAGGAGTTCATGAATATTTTGAATAGGTAATATGCCGGAAGCAGATAAACCGCTGAAAAGGCTTTATGCCAGGGACTGCGAGTGCAAAAGGATTCCCAAGGAATTGGCGGATCCTTTCCTTGCTGAAAATCATAGGCTAGGAGCGACTAAATGCCGTTATTTCTATGGGCTGTTCCTAAAAAAAGCATCCGATGAGCTGCCAGCAGGCACGCTTGTCGCCGTCGCTGGCTTTTCCGGTCCTAGAATATGGCAGAAAGGCGGCTCAACCATCCATTCTTACGAATGGGTACGGTATGCCTCTGTGCATGGCTTCGGGGTCGATGGCGGCATGGGCAAGCTTTTGAAGGCCTTCATAGACGAGGTGCATCCAGACGACATCATGAGTTATGCCGACGCCTCTTGGTCCAACGGTGATGTCTACCGCAAACTCGGCTTCACGGAAGAGGCTCCAAAGACATTTCCGGATGGGAAAGTCAGCCTTAAATTCCGGCTGAAACTCACGTGACCAGAACACTTTGGATTAGCGGCCGCGCGGAGTGGCGTCCGAGACGGTGACAGGACCCAGCAGACCGCTGTCTCGTAGCGTCAAGCCTTTTGCCGGCCCTGAGATGGTCCATGTCTTGCGGTCAGCCTCTGGTAGCCCGGCATCGTAGGCAAGGCGGTTGAACCAAGTGCTGGTCACGTCTACTCGCAGGACATTCTTCCCATCTACGACATGGTCAGTGATGTCCAGGGAATATGGCACAGTCCACAAAGTCCTCAGCCGGTCCCCGTTCAAATAAACCTCGGCGATCATCTCTACATTTCCAAGATCCAAGATACGCCTATGCCCCTCACTTCCTGGATTCAGCTGGAAATCAGCCACATAACTGACGGTTCCTGAGAAAGCCTTCCCTTCCGGACTGATATCCAGGTCCTTCCATGGAGCCAGTCCATTCACTGCAATGCTATCAGGAGCCCCCCAACCTTCAGGGAATCGCAAAGTCCAGTTATTGATTCGGAGTATTTCGGTAGTGTCGGAATATTCATTGTAAATGGCGTTCCTTTTTCCGTCATGACGGAATACCACAAAACAGCATCCAGCCTTCGGCAGATTTAGCGCCAAGGTCGTGCAGCCATTAGTTTCCAAGCCACGGACATCGGACACCGTCCCAGTGAGAGGATCCCATATTTCCGCATCGCCTGTCATCCGGAACGTCATGTTTCCTTTAAAGCCGCTTCCCTTCGGAGCCGTCACGAAATACCAGTCGGCGCCTCCCGTCCTTCGATGCAGCCACAAAGCTCCGCCGCAAGCGTCCGGATGCATTCCAAGCGTCTCGACAGCCTCTTCCAGGCTCATTCCAACCACTATCCTACCTTTTCCGACCTTGAACACGCCTTTCTTGTTCCCATATTTCCACAATTTCTGCCTCGCCTTCTCAAACCTCTGGCTTTCCTGTGCTCGAAGGCTTGCCACCCCCTCGGGAGCATTTCCGATCACCGTGGCTCCGCCGCGTACCAATTCATAGAGTTTTTCCATGGTCTCCGGTAGCATTCTCTCGGTGTCTGGCATCCAAAGCACGCCGTACCTGACGCCTTCCGGGGTCACGAGCTGACGTTTCTTGACAGAAAGCCTGTTCACGAGCACGTCTGGATTGCAATAATCGTATTTGAAGCCATCCCGAAAAGGATAGCTCTGGGAAGGCTTATGATTGATTTCGTCACCCAGATACCAGAGCACGTCAGAGACGGGAATGCCTCTCTCCAGCATATAAGAAAGCCTTGCCAGATAAGTCGTGAATTCAGGCATGTGTTTCCACCAAGTCTGCCCCCTTAAGAATGGTGTTCCGATGCCGGAGCCGAATGAGGTTCCAGGAGGGAGGAAACCTACCTGAGGATTGTGGGTGTAAGTGTGGAATATTGAGTGCGTCACTCCTTCTACGTAATTTATGTTCGCTACTTCTTTCAGCATCTCCCAATGCTCGTCCCATGTCAGATTAAAAGACGTGAATGATTCCGCAGCCACCCTCGGCTTGCCATACAAGTGCGCAGCAGAGGCTGTCGGCTTGATGGGCTTGAAGTCAAGCGATCCCACGTAACCGTCGGTCATCGGCTGCCAGAACTCGCACATCGGGATATCGGCATACTTGAAATATTCCATTATGTCGGCAGGGAAAACGTCGCCGGCAGCTGTCTCGTACTGAACTGAAAGGCCATTTTCCTTAGCCAGGGAGGCCATGCCGCCGAAGAACTTATTCACCAGCAAGTCCCCGATCAAGCGTTTCCAGTCAAGCAGGAATCGGGTTGTCGTCTCCGGGTCGTCTATTACATAACCCATCACGGCAGGAAGCCATTTTCTCAACTTGTAGCCATTCATTCTCTCGAAATCCGCCTCCATGTCCTTAGTCCAGGTCTGGGTGCAACATTCCCAGCTGTCCATTAGCATTCCGCCTAGGAGACCTCCGCTCAGCGGTCCGTCCACAAGGCGGCCGATGTAGCCCTTGAAATGTGCGCTCGGGCCTGCCTCGGAAAGTTTGTCGCATTCCCATCCCGTGCCTTCAGGAGGTGCCGGGGCGTTCTGTCTACCGGCATTCATGTGGCCAATCCTTAGAATGGTCCATCTGCCAGGCTCAGGAGCGTTCCATTTCAGATTTCCTCCCGAATCCATATTCCGAGATATGTCGAGAATATTCTCATCCTTGAGGTAGCATGCGGCATTTTGCCTCGGATGCTCTGCTGTGCGTTCTATGCTTCTGAGAGTCCAAGCAGCGGATGCCTCCCAATCGTTCTTCATCGCAGCCGAATAGAACTTGATGTACCCTAGGGACATGTCATGCGCATTGCTGAAAGTCAAGCGGTACTTGCTTGCTCCAGGACACTCATCGCATGCAATTGTGAAAGTCGAGAAATCCTGCCAGTCGCTTTGAGGAAAGTCCAGTCCCGCAATCTTCTTCGATGATCCATCGGGGAGAATGGCATCCAACTCGAAGGAAATACCTGGCTCATAGCACCAGGAATGGTTCATGAGCCGGACCGGCGGGAACTGGATGGTTCGGACCATCGTCCCGGATGGGAAATCCACTTCTATTGAATATTCCGACGGCGGAAGCTGCAGAGCGCTTTCCAAGGTTGAATTCAAGCAGGCCTGCCAATCGTAATTCCCTGTGCCGGCAACTCTTTCTGGAATGAGCGGTACCCCCGTGTCGCCTTCAGGCGTAGGAAACGCAAGAACCGCAATGTCACGGTAGTCGCTGGCGAGATTCCATGGCTCTCCCTGGGTCACAGGCTCTTTCAGAAGAGTATCTACCTGTCCGGCATCCACGTCGGTACGGCTCCATACGAGGATGCGCATCGCATTCTCCGAGTCTACCCAAGGTCCGCCGGACATGGCCCAACCAGGACAGTTCTGCATGGTGAAGCGCAGTCCCAGCCTTCTGCACTCTTCAGCCGTATATTTTACGGCATCGTCCCAGAGCGGACTTAGGCAAGTGATCTGCTGCCCTACCTCTGGCCATGCTCCGCCAAACTGTCCGTGGAACAGCTGAATTCCTGAAATGCCGGCAGACGCAATTGCTTCTAAGTCAGCCTTTATGCCTTCTTTCGAAACATTTCCGCCTATGAAATGAAACCAAGTCTCAGGAAAATAAACTTTATCCGGTGATTTGAAGCGGACCGCATCTTGGTCGCTGAATGCTGCCTTGGCATCTGCGGCAGGTGGCAAGGCTGGAGTCTGGGAAGAATCTGACTGCGCAGCGTTGCGTCCGTCAGTGAAGCACTGGCTGGACAGCATCGGCAATGCGGCGATGAAAATCAACAGGAGGCGTCTCATGATAACGAAGAAATATAGATTGTGGTTTCGCAAAGTTAAGAAAATACTTATCAACGTAAAGACTTTATCGCTATATTTGAATTACTTTCGCATAAGCCCAGAATTAAGCCTATTCATATAGGCCACGACAACTGCGGTAGCATCTGGAAAATAACATATTCATGAACAATGAAAAGATTTTTTACGCTGGCGTTGCTGCTAACTTTTTTGCTAAATTCCTCAGTGAGCTTTAGTCGCTCAATGGAAATACAAGACCAGGGTCTTCCTGGAACTATAAGCCAATGGCACGGCTACGAAAGGCATGACTTCAAATTCAACGATAGGAATGCTATGCTAAAGCAAAGATACCTATCATCGGGGTCGCTGGAGACAGTGACACGACTGTTCCATACGAAGAGAACCTGGCGATTCTTGCCCAGCGGTACAAGAAGATGCATGGAAAGATAGAAGTGATCCTGAAGCCAGGCTGCGACCATCATCCCCACAGCCTCGGGGCACCTGCGCCCATCGTCAGGTTCATCCTCGACCATGCAAAATAAGCTAGAGCCAAGCCTCCCGCACGCCATATTTCATGAAGGCCTACCTGTCTAAGGTCATG
The DNA here is from genome assembly GCA_022653735.1 of Bacteroidales bacterium. Taxonomy (GTDB): domain Bacteria; phylum Bacteroidota; class Bacteroidia; order Bacteroidales; family UBA932; genus Cryptobacteroides. The sequence goes on along the minus strand of JALCSU010000013.1, from coordinate 5,497 downwards.
AAAACGACTCCATATCGTTATTCACGCCTCAGACAAAATTTCTTAACCCATTGACTATAAACAGGCATTCTACAAAGTTCATACAGCCCCATTATCCCGAGCGACCCGCCACGTCATCCTGAGCGGCTCACCACGTCATCCTGAACTTGTTTCAGGATCTAGTCTCCGCAAACCTAGATTCCGGGTCGGAATGACGGGTGGAAAACGGCATCAACATTCTGAGGGAATCGAGAGGAATACCAATAAAGATTTTGAGGAAACCGCGAAAAAAATGTAGGAAATTTAGAGTGGGCCGAATAAATGCGCTATCTTAGCATTGACAGAAGAAAGACGTTGAGGACATTAATGATAATACATATGAATATAAAGCATTATCTGACCATCGTAACTATGTTTTTCCTCGCAGCCATGGATTTGAGTGCGAAGAGCGAGTATAAGACCGTGAATGACATTCCTTACAGAGATTCCGCAGGAGAAAGCGCATATGCGCTTGAGCGATGCCATCTAGACGTTTATTATCCTGTCGATGGCATAGACCGCCCTACGGTCGTATGGTTTCATGGCGGAGGACTAACTGGTGGGAACAAATTCATTCCGGAGGAACTTAAGAACTGCGGGTATGTGGTAGTAGCTGTGAATTACAGGCTGCTGCCGAAAGTGGAAATAGACACTTGCATCGACGATGCTGCTGCAGCAGTCGCATGGACGATTCGGAATATTCAAGAATATGGCGGAGCGCCTGACATGATATATGTCGCAGGCCATTCCGCCGGTGGGTATCTGACAGCTATGATCGGCCTGGACAAACGCCGTCTGGCGAAATATGGCATCGATGCAAATTCGATTGCCGGGCTGTTCTCATTCAGTGGTCACGCCATCTGCCACTTCAACTATCGCGAGGCAAAGGGCATGAAACCATATCAGCCGCTGATTGACGAGACCGCTCCGATATATTATGTGAGACCTGACGCTCCCCTATTCGTGATAGTCTCTGGCGACAGGGAAATGGAGCTTTACGGCCGTTACGAAGAGAATGCCTATTTCTGGCGCATGATGAAACTTGCCGGCCACGAAGAAACCTATCTTTACGAACTCCAGGGCTACAATCATGGCGACATGGCTGCGCCAGCTTTTCATATTCTCAAAGCTTTCGTAGCCAAAAGAGAAAAGGGAGCGAATAAAATCAAAGGACTTGTCTGAGCCTCACTGGTCCGAGGAGTCCGGAAGGCTGAAGAGGGATTTCCTTTAGCGGTCGTCCTTGGAAGTCGTTTCCGAGGACGACGTTCGTTTTGGTGAAACGTTTGGAGGAAACGCCCATCTCATCCCCGGCCACGCGATTGTACCAGGAATTAACCACCTCAACTTCCAAAGCGTTCCGCCCTACGACAAGGTAATCGGTAACTTCGACCCTGAAAGGAGCAGTCCAGAGAGTGCCTTTTTCTTTACCGTTAATGGTAACGGTTGCGATTCCTACATCCCTGACGCTTCCTAACTCAAGAAAATAAGACTTCCCATCTTCTGGCTTGAAATCGAATTCCATCCGGTACACAGCCTTGCCCGAATAGTATTTCACGCCAAGGTCGGAACTCCTCGTCCAATCTTGCAGAGTCTCGAACATCACTGGATTCTCCGGCCCGCCCCACTGAGGGTCAAAAGAAACCTTCCAAGGGCCATCCAGAGGCACCACGTCGGCAAATTCAGGATAATTCGAGTCTCCAGCACCGTCAAAATCAGTTTTTTCTTTGAATATGACTATGGCCGACTCGTAAGGCTCGAGAACCATTGGCACGGAAGTCATGCTGCCTGACACCTTATAGGCATCGGCATAGCGCATGGAGCCATCCAAGGCATTCCAAATCTCCGGCCTCAAACCAGAGACCCGGAATTCGGCGCAGAAACGGACTTTAGCCTCTCGTTGATTGGAGATGAAATATAAATCCGCATCCGATAGCTTATAATGAATATAATCTATTCCTTGAGAAGCTTTCAGCACATCCTCATTGCCCCTTGAAGAATCATAGCCTGTCTCTATCGCAAAATCTCGGACGAGGAAATCTGGCCTTACGCCATGGCCGGTTAAATATTCATTGACAGAAATTCCCCACGCCAGAGTGCCTCTGCCACATTTTTTCTCGCCTTTAACACTAGACTCCGCTCCCCAGAGAGCATTCGAGATATTCATGAACCTTTTGCGGGCTTTTTCCCCACCTTTCAAGGACACAAGCCGCTCTGGCTTGGCACCTATGACGGTTGCCCCATCATGCAGCAAGGAGCGCACCTTTTCCAATGCGGCCAGCGACAGAACCCTATTGCGTGGCAAAGCCAGAAGCCTGTATTCAAGCCCCGAAGGCACGACAACCTTTCCGTCCTTCACCTTCAAAGACAGCAGGGTCTGTTCATCAACAACGTCATAGTCATAGCCAGGAAGCACACCTGCGGGATCAGAGAATTTATTCGTGAATATGTTAGGAATATTGTCGCCATAGTAATATAATGCATCGGCGCAGAAGCGGCCGCTCTGGGAAAGCATCTGAATGCGCCTAAGATAATCGATGAATGCGCCTGAACGGTTCCACCAAGTAACTTCTGGATTTACGTGAGTGCCAGCGAAATATTGCTGTCCTGGGATGCCCATTTCAGCAGGTGAGCAAGTAAATGTGTGGAAATACGTCCTGTTGAGGCCTGAGCAGACCTCGTGGTCGAAAGCCGGCTTCTGGTTCTCCCAAAGCTCATCATTCCAGTGAGGGCCGATAGTAGTGAACGATTCTGCGCCAACTATATGTTTGCCGTAGATGTGTGCGGCGGAGGCGGCCTGTTTAACGTAGAATCTGCTATCGGGGGTCGGCCTGTGAGGGGATCTAGCCCAGAACTCACTCATTGCGACTCCGCTGCAACTGTAGTTCCTGATTCCATCGATAGGCGCAGCATGAGGTCCAGAAGCCTCTGACTGAATATTCATGCCATACTCCGCTGCCTTCTGGGCAAACCTGGAATAATGGTTTGTGAATATCATGTCAGCAATCGTCTTGCGGAAATCGGCCATGAAAGCATGAGACTCCTCCACGCTTCCCACTACGAAGCCTGCAACGACAGGCAGATAGCTATGCAGGTCGTACCCATTATATTCTTTGAAATATTCACAGAAATCCTCGGTCCAGTTCATTCCGCCGCACTCCCAACTGTCTGTTTCCATACTACGGAAAGTGCTTCCTGCATATTTAGAAGCGGCCTTCATTATTGGATCCATCACCACACCCCAGTAGAAGTCGAAAGCTTCTGGGCTGAGATAATCTATCACCAGACCCTTCCAAGTGTCGCTTGAAGTCGATACCATGGCTCCCGTGCATGTATAGCCTATGCGCAGCACAGCCCACTCTCCTTCTGGAGCCTCCCATTGCAGGCTTCCGTCAGAGTCCATTTTAGCCGTCAGGTCTTGGACCTCATCCTTTGGAAAGACGTAACTGGACTTTGCCTTCTGGCGCTTTCCATCGCTGTTCCCCAGCAGGAAACTGCAATCCGTCGCTTTCATCCCGACTTCGTCGAAAGAGAGTTTCCAATTCAGATTGTCAATCACTTCATCTGTCTTAGTATTCAGCGGAACGGCCAGCACGGCGATATCTTTGTAGAAACCCTGCTTCGTCTGGGGTACATTCAGGCTCAGTTTTACCATAGAGCCTCCGCTGACCTCCGTTTCGGAATAGGTCAGTTTCTTCGCGGCATATTCAGGAGTCACCTTGGGACCGCCAAGGTTCCACCCGCTCTGAATATTAAGATCTATCTCCAAGCCCAGTCTTTCAGCCTCGCTTAAGGCGTATACGAATAGCTCGTTCCACTCTGGGCTTCCGAACTCCGGACCAGCAGGCACATTTTTATTTCCTCTCTGGTCCTGCCCACCAGCATCAATAATTACAGCCCCCTCGAAATTTCTGGCCTTCATGGCCTCTAAATCCCTAGTGATAGCCTCTTTAGTCACGTTTCCGTTCAGCCACCACCACCAGCAGCTCGTACCATATTCTTGCACAGGAGCACTAAACTGGGCTTTTACGAATTCATAACTCTTAACAGGCAGAGAGCCATCGGTGGTTTCGCTCCTTGCGTCAGAGGCAAACAACGTCACGCCCGCTTGCACTAAGGCAAGCAAGGCAATTGCGTATATTCTTCCAATCATTTCAGTATGTTAATCCCAGCAAAAAAATTTCCTAAATCCGTTTGTTGCGAATTTAGGAAATCCCAAAAAAAATAACAAGGTAAAAACACTACATCTTCTTGTTAGCTGGTTTACTAGGTATAAGTTTTAGGAAATAGGTCTTTATTGAGTCGGCTTGCTGAGGCGTTACAGACAAGTAATGCCTCGTGCCGGCAGAGTCTTGGGTGAAATGAGTGTTTCCTTCATCGGTCACCTCTATCCTCCCTGCAGGAGAAACGGTGAACCATGATTGTCCCTCTACTGCATAAAGGACGGCAGTCAGATCCCATGTCTGGCGATCGTAAGGCATCTCCATGTACGCCTTGTATGCCTCGACGACAGGATGTAATTCCGTCCAGCCGAAATCGTTCTCGATGCTCGTCGCAGGATACTTGATGGCTGAGCCAACGTCGAAAGGAGACGTCACCAGCGGAGTCGGCCATTCGGAGAATAATTTCTTTGCAGCAGGAATATCTGTAATCACGTTATATTCCTTCGCATCCGGGCGGGTGAAATCCCCGGCCATGGTCACCAGAAGCCTGACTTTTTTCGAGATGAGATCCATGCCAGACAACGGACTGAGCGAGTCTGGCTGGGTGTCCATCAACCGTACCAGGTTCGTTGAGAAACCGACGGAAACTATCGTGACAGAGGCATCCGGCTGACGGGAAAGGATTTTCCTGTACAATTGGACGGCATCAGGAATGGACTCATATTTCCCCATCAGCGACCTGGCGAAAGCAGGCTTTCCGTCCACGGTCATGGTATCCACTGCCTCGGTGTAGTTATTAGGGGCGTCACACTTCGCCCCATCATGCACCACGCCTATCGGGATGTCAGGGTAGCCATACCATGTGTTCAAGATGTCTACGTATTCGGGAGGATAAATTCCTTCTTTATTTATATTGACGGCCAGTAGATTGATTTTCCCTGCATCAATATATTTATAAAGCATGTCCATTGCCAAGGCATCGTCAATATCGTTGCCGATGTCCGTCTCCATAATGACGTTCAGCGGAGCCGTGGTTTCAACTTTTTTACCACAGCCGACGATTGCCAGCGCAAGCGACAAGCCCAAGAAGAATCTTGATTTTTTCATAATCCGGCATCAATTGTTTCCAGCCATCACGATCAAAGCCAGACCGATGATGAAGAAGACGAACATGGTGCCAAGCAGGAGGTTTACCTTCTTGCCGGCTCCCTTGAACTCTTTCCAGACGAAAACGCCCCAGATTGCAGCAATCATAGGTGCGCCCTGGCCGAGGGCATAGCTGACAGATGCTCCCGCCTTTCCGGCGGAGATGTAATTGA
>JALCSU010000012.1 GCA_022653735.1 Bacteroidales bacterium | reverse complement strand
CATCAATGAACATCATCTCGCTGGTTTGATTGAGAAATGCGACAGGGTCATTGAGCGCAAACTCCCTTACATTTACATCCTTGAGCGAATACTTTACTGCCTGTGGGAACATCTCCTTCAAGATTGTTCTCTTTCCGGATTGCCTAGGGCCTGTAATGCAGATTACAGAAAAGTATTGCGATGCCTCTTTCAACAACGCCTGCATGTCTCGCGGTATGTAATTTCCACCCATATTTTATGTATTTTAGGAATAGTACTCCAAATTTACATGAAATTTTCGATTAAATAAATGTGCATGCGTTGTTTTTCCTGCGGACTCAATATTTTTTGAATTCCGTTGCCGTCAGTCCTTGCAGAGGCGCTTTTCACCCAGGCAAGGAAGGATGTGAATCATCGAGGCTGGGCGGGCTCGTAGTGCAGGTTCTTTGGCAGGGAGGAGCAGTGTGAGGCTATGGCTAGGTTCTCTTCGCTTGTGTCGGAGGCGTAGACTTCGGTCTCCGGATGCATCAGGGCATACAGCAGGGAGTATATCCCTATGCCGCAATCAGGAATTTCAAACTCTTTAGGCGAATCACCGTTATGCAGATAGTCCACGTTGCCGAGGTTGCGTAGGGCTTGGCGGGCGCGGGCCTCGAGGTCAGCGCCTTTGTAGAGATATTTGCTCAGAACATAGCCGGCAAAATATTCAGGAGTCTCCAGACGACGGCGCAAGGCATCATATTCATTTATCATGGCATGCCTGAAAGTCTTTGCGGCCTCATGATAATCGGTCGCCGGCGGCATCCTGCGGCCTATCTGCAGATGAATAGCCCCTTCGCGCAGCATGAAATCGCTCTTTGGCAGCACGTGATTTGCCCCATGCAGACAGACAGGGACTATATCCAGCCCGAGTGCCTGGGAAACATAGAATGCCCCCTTGTGGAATCGCCCGATGCTGCCATCCATTGTCCGGGTGCCCTCCGGAAATACTATTATCGAATATCCCCTGGCGACTAGGTTCCTGATTTTGTCCATATTCTTTTCCAGCCCCTCGGCGATCGGATGGCATTCCGCCTTGTGCAGCAGGTAGCCGTAGAGCGGATTGTTCCAAACCCAGTCGTTGGTTGCGAAAACCAGCTTGGGATGCATCAGTAGCAGGCAGATGGCGTCGAAATGAGATTGGTGGTTGGCGATAATGACGGCGGGCTTGTCAAAGGTGGTCCCGAAAAGGTTCTCCATCGTGAATCTGACTCCTGGAATGCGCATGACTATGAATCTGGATAGTCTGCTGATGAAGCGGTGATAGCTCTCGGCAGCCTCCTCGCCCTTGCGGAAAAGGAAATGGAAGAACGTGTAGGGATAGACGAACAGAAACATTATCAGGGCGAACGCAGAGATGGAATAAAGCGACCTTGCCAGCCTGCCGAGAGTGATAGGGACGTCCCTCTTGATGCCTTTCCTGAGCGTCAGCCAGTTGAATATGACCGGAGGCAGGTAATATGCCATGGCGACCACCACGAACATGCCTATCACCGTTACGATTCCCAGCGAGCGCATCGCAGGGTGCTTTGCCAGCACCAGCGCGCCAATGCCTATGAACATGATGAGCGCCGAATTGAATATGCTGTTTTTATATGTCGAGAGCCGTTTTTTGCCGTAGGCATATTCATAAATCATGGCCTCCGTCATGAATATGGTGTAGTCATCGCCCTGCCCGAAAATGAAGGTAGCTAGGATGATGTTCACTATGTTGAAGCGAATATCGAACATCCCCATTATGCCGAGAATCCAGAACCAGCTGACAGCCAATGGGATGAATGCGAGAAGGCTGAGTTCCAGGCGGCGGAAGCTGAGGCAGAGGAATATGAATACAACCAAGCTGCAAACTATTCCAATGAAGTCGAAGTTTTCCGAAAGCACTGAGGCTAGCCTGCTGCTTATGTCGCTGGAATCGAAAACCAAGGTGCCGTTCCCGTCGGCAGCGTCTTTGATGTCCTGCCGGAATTCTGGGTCCTGGTAATATATCTTATTGACGATGCGGTACCCGTTGCTTCCAGACAGGACGTAAGTCCCATCGAAGGCAGCCGCCAGAGGCGAGTCCATGGTGATGGCGTGAGGCACGGGAGCTGAACTCAGAAGGCTCATGAACGGGGCGAATGCATTCTCGGAGAAGCCAGCCATGGCACTTTCCGCCCGAAACTCTTCGCTCAGTCGTTCCGCCTTCCCATTGCCCCAGAAAGCGTTCCACCGCTCAATCCTTCTACGCTGCTCCTTAAGGGACGGCAGCATATTCCCAGCCCCTTTCACCATGACGGAATCGCCGAATTTCGCAATGCGCTGTCGCAGCTCGTCGTTCCGCTCTAAAGCTTCTTCCAAGGTTGCGCCTTCCGCCATGGCGTACATCTCTTTGCTCTGGTTCTGCGGCTCCAGAAGCGCCAAAGCCGCCTTTTGCTCCTTGGTCATGAAGTTGATGCTCTGCATGTCAGAATCGAACTTGGTGCGGGTGCTAAATATTCCCAGCACTACCGTGGAAGCTATGACCGCTACGAACAACCAGCCGCTGGATGGCACCTTATCAGGGAATATTCTGCCGAGCTCCACTGTCCTTGCGCTTGGATTACGCCTTCGGACGAAGACCGGCAGGAATATGAGCACGAAGACAATTGTTCCTGCCAGCATCAGGGATGCGAACAAACCCATGTCCTGCATTGCTGTCGCATTCAGGAAAATAAGGCAGAGGAAGGCAGCTATGGTCGTTATGTTCCCGATTAGCAGAGGCTCTATCATTTCCTTGAGATTCTGGCGCGGGGATATTCCGGTTTTAAGGCCGTCCATGAAATGCAGCGGATAATTCACTGCGATCCCGATAATCACAGAGGCTACCCCAAGCACGATGATGGACATGCTGTGGCGTATCAGAGACATCGCTCCCAGTGCGATGAGCCAGCCGAAGAGGGTTGAGGCTATTATCCAGAAAATGTCGGAAAAGCGTCTGTAAGTTAGAACCAGCAGCAAACCTATCAATATCATTGCCAGCGAGATGGCGAGCATGCTGTCTTTCTTGATCTGCGTGGCGTTGCCTGCAGCTATCAGCGGAGCCCCAACTGCGCTGATCTCTATGTCAGGATGTCCTGCCTCGGTGCTGTCTATGGCTTCTTGCACCATTGCAGCCACCTTGGCATTCATTGCGGACTCGCTAGTGCCGAATGGAGATGTCAGGAAGGCAATGCCCTTGCCGTCTTTCAGGAATATGTAATCGTCGGCTACCGTGTAATCGTCGTTGGCAGTTGTCGTCCTAAGCCGCTGGAGGATAGGCGAAAACAAGTGCAATGGGTCTTGGCTTATGTTTTCTGCGACCATGTCTCCGGTCGGAAACATCAGTGCTTGCTTGTCTGCCTGCAACTGATTTTTCACGAAGCCTGGAGTGCTGATCAGAGAATCTATGCGTCTGTAATCGTCCTCTGTCAGGAAAAACGGATAGTTTTCCATAACAGACTCCATCATCGCAAAGCTCTTTTCCCCATCAACCCTAATCTGCCTCCCAGCAATCATATTCGTAGAATCGATCCTTGCGAAAACCTCCCCGAACGCATCCATCGCCTCCTCGATGGCATATTCATAATCCTCACTGCCCTCCTCAGAGGGTCGTTCTTTGTTTTCTATTCCGCTGAAAATCAATATGATATTGTTCTTTCGCCCAAGGTCCTCGTACGCCTCCGAATATTTCTTGCTCTCCTCCTCTCCGGGCAGGAATTTGGCAATGTCCTCCTCATAGTCCAGCCTCGTGGCAAGTAAACCACATCCGACTGCGATGACGACAGCAATAATAGCTGCCAGCCACCTTCTCCCAGCCAGGAAATCGAAAACTTTCAGGAAGAACTTTGTCATAGTCTCGCAAGTTAGGGATTTTCAGCCGAAAATCTGCTAATCCATCTGGATTTCATCGAAAAGAAGGCTCAAGAACCCTCCTTCCATTTGAAATGGACAAATCTTTCCATTACTAATGGATACTAATATCCATCGGTAACGGAATCTTTAGCCGAAAAGGAGTGGAGGCTTGTGCAAAATGCTGATAACTAGAGCTTTCCGTGTTTGCGGAACCGGATGAGGAAGCCTATGCAGATGAGGACCGAGAGCAGGGAGCCGATTGGGGCGGCGAGGCCCATTGGGAAGAGGGTGTCTGGAAAATTCACTGAAAATATGTAGGATAGGGGCACTCTTGCCAATATGATGGAAGCCACGTTGTGAATGAATGACACGATAGAATAGCCGTATGCCACGAAATATCCGCTTAAGCAGAAATGGATGCCGGCGAACGCCGTGTCCATGACGTAGCTCCTGAAATATTGCCCACCTGCGTGGATGACCTCAGGGTCCGATGTGAACCATCCGACTATAGGTTCTGCAGTGAACTGTATAAGAATGGCTATGAGCGTTCCATAGCTAAAGGCAATCATCACGGCATATTTTAGGGTCAGGCGGCATCTCTCGGCTTGGCCTGCGCCGATGTTCTGAGCCGTCATCGTGGACACGGTCGAAAGCATGGCAAATGGCACCAGGAACAGCATCCCGATGAGCTTCTCCACTATCCCGACGGCAGCGGAATCCACTAAGCCGCGATTGTTCGCTATCACGGTTATCGCAAGGAAAGCTATCTGTATGAATCCATCCTGGAGCGCTATCGGCGTGCCGATTTTCAGTACCGTCGAGAGCGTAGGGCGGTCTGGTCTCAAGTCATGTTTATGGAACCGTATTCCTAAGCCTTTGCGCTTCAGGTAGAAAAGCGAGATGCCGACGCTGAAAGTCTGAGAGAGCGTGGTACCTAGAGCAGCCCCGGCAGGTCCCATATTCATAGAGCCTATGAATATGAAATCTAGCAATATATTAAGTGCGCATGCCACCGCCACGAAGTACATCGGGCTCTTGCTGTCTCCGATGCCTCTGAATATGGAGGCGATCACGTTGTATGCCGTTATGAAAGGAATGCCGATGAAGCATATTCTCAGGTAATCGGCAGTGCCGTTGATTGCCTCGACGGGGGTTGACATCACGCTCACTATCGGCCTTATGATGAGCAGGAGAATTCCGGCAGCTAAGACAGAAACTGCGATGAATAGTGAGACCGAGCTTCCTATGGTCTTGGATGCCCCTCTTTCGTTTTTAGCCCCGATCGCCCTTGCCAACGTGACGGTGGTGCCCATCGCCAACCCGACGATCATGACCGTGAGAAAATGCATGAACTGGCTGCCGATAGACACGGCGGTAGTGCTGGCCACTCCGTCGTACAGTCCGATTACGAACAGGTCCGCAAGTCCGTAGAGCAGCTGCATGAAATAGGAAAGCAGATATGGCAGGGAAAACCCAGCCATATTCTTAAGCACGCTGCCTTGTGTTAAATCCTTCGCCGGCATATTCGCTAAGTTCGCTGGCCGGGGAAAAACCCAGCCGGACAGCAAAGGTAGCAAAAAGAACTGAGACTATGCCAGCGGAATCGCCCGCACCGGCATCAGGGGATGGCTCTGGGAAAACATTAACATCTAAATTATTTTCTGTGTCTACTTCTCGCGCGGTACACAATTTTAACTACATTTTATCCAAAAAACACAAAAATATACAACCTAATCGTGACATGTTTTTTGGCCAAAAAAGGTAATTTAATTTAGCCACATATGGAAATTCCAAAATATAGTGTTATCTTTGCCTTATAATCAGTATATAGATATGAAGACATATAAACCGAGAATTGCGGATAAGGAGTTACAACGAAAGTTGTCAGGTATCGGTGCCGTTTTGATTGAAGGACCTAAATGGTGCGGTAAAACTACAACTGCGGAGCAACAGGCGTCCACAATCATCTACATGGACGATCCTTTGTACAAAGAACAGAATCTCCGTATGGCTGATATAAATCCTAAAGCGTTGTTGGTCGGAGAATATCCAATATTGGTAGATGAATGGCAACTTGCTCCCAAATTGTGGGATACAATCCGCTTTGAAGTCGATCACAGAGAAGGCGAAGGTCTTTTTATTTTAACTGGTTCGGCTGTTCCTGCAAAAACAGAAGAAATTCATCATTCAGGAGCTGGTAGATTTGCATGGCTAACCATGCGTCCCATGAGTTTATACGAGTCGGGGGAATCTTCTGGAGAAGTGAGTTTGGAGGGGATGTTTGAAACTCCAGACAATATAATGGGAATCAACAAATTGTCGCTTGATGATATTGCTTTTTTAATTTGTCGAGGTGGGTGGCCTCGTGCATCATTGCAAACAGGAGATATCGCGCTGGATCAAGTGAAATACTATTATGACGCAGTGACGCGTTCGGACATTTCTCGAGTAGATGGCGTTCGACGCAATCGAGAACGGGCAAAACGATTGATGCGTTCATATGCTCGACATCAAGGTTCTCAGGCTCCCATCAGTACTATTGTAGAAGATATGCGAGTGAATGATGAGGGATCAACGGATGTAAAAACAGTTGCTTCTTATATTGACGCTCTGAAAAAAATTTTTGTCATAGAAGATTCTGTTGCATGGAATCCTAATCTGCGTTCAAAGACAGCTATTCGGACATCTGATACCAGATACTTCGTCGATCCGTCAATTGCTGTTGCTGCTTTGGGTCTTGGCCCCAAGGACCTGATTAATGATCTGAACACAATGGGGCTGTTATTTGAGACGCTTTGTGTCCGGGATTTACGCGTATTTGCGAGCGCTTTAGATGGACAAGTTTATCATTTTCGAGACAAGTACGGCCTCGAATGTGACGCAGTTGTTCATCTGCGTAATGGTAAATTTGGCCTTATCGAAATAAAACTTGGCGGAGACCAACTTATAGAGCAAGGCGCAACTACCTTAAAAACATTGGCTGCAAAGATAGATACGGATAAAATGAAAGCCCCGTCCTTTTTAATGGTGTTGACGGCTACAGGAAAATTCGCCTATCGACGTGCAGACGGAGTTTATGTGGTTCCTATTGGATGCTTAAAAGACTAATAAACGATATGACACAGATAGGCTCACCTGCAAGGAAGTGGTCAGCTATATCCGGCGCAAAGGGAGCAAGTGTATTTTCCTGATTTAGGTTGACTCGGGTTTATAGAGGTTGACTGCTCCGTCGTTCACCTGCAGAGGAATTTCGGTGTAGCTGTGACAGTCATCGGTCAGGTATGCAAGCATCGCTCCATCTGCAATTTCATCGACCTTGATTCTGAGGTCGCGGAGTTTCGTGTCATTGTTGTCATTGTTGTCATTGTCGTAACGGGTCACTAAGACTCTGGCTCGGCCATTCTTCCCTTTAGCCGCTGAATTATTAGTTTTAATGTGGTTCAGCCCTTGCGGGAAAAAATGCAAGTGTCCGAAAAACAGGGCACTTGCAAGAGATAATAGTGATTCGGTTGGGATTCGAACCCAAGACCCACAGCTTAGAAGGCTGTTGCTCTATCCAGCTGAGCTACCGAACCATTCCGCCGCCCTGCGGCCAGCATGCCTGACCGAACGGGTTTGCAAATATAATCAAATTCCTGCTAATTCTACACTTTCAGGAATATCTCTTTTCTATATAGGAAATACAGGAACAGCCAGCACAGCACGAAATAGCCTAGGCTAAGGATGAAGCTGCCGACATTCTCTGGAAAGATGTTGGCGAAGCCATTCAGGAAAAATCCATTGATGGAAGAGAAATCTATTATTCTCTGCGCCATGTAGATGGTAATGGAATTCAGCCCGACCACCCGGAAAATCCAGTCCAGCTTGCGATGTTTCCTGACGTCTATTATGTAATAGAAAATTGCGAACATGGCCACTGAATATCCTGCCATGGTGAGCACGAAAGTGCTGGTCCAAAGCTTCTTGACAATCGGGAACCAGATGCTCCATGCTAGCCCGATGCCTAAAAGGATGGCAGCAGCGCATAAGAGCTTCAAGGTTTTCTTTTCTCCGCTATCCTCCGATTCCTTCACATATCGTCCCGTGAACATCCCCAGCAAGGCGGTTACGATCGCAGGAATGGTGCTGATAAGGCCTTCCGGGTCATAGACGCCTCGCACATAGATGTTGTCAGGCATCAGCTTGCGATCGACGTAGCTTACGATGTTGCCCTCCAGAGAGAAAGAATCAGCTCCGGCAGGAGCATCTGGAGCGACGACGAAACGCAGGAGCAGGAAATATCCTATTAATATCCCGATGGCTGTTGCCCATTGGGCTTTCTTGCCAGTGAAAGCATAAAGCATGGCAGCGAACATCCATCCCAGGCCGATTCGGCCAAGCACGCTCGGAATCCTCTGAGTGGCGAATTGCAAATCGAAGAGCCCGTCATAAATGAGGCCGAACAGGAAGAGAATCAGTCCTCTGCGGATAATGTCCAGAAGAATCTTGCCCTCGGACATCCCTTTTGCCCTTTTCTTCGAGATAGAGAAGGGGAAAGTCATTCCCGAGATGAACAAGAACAATGCGAAGATGGTATCCTCGAAATGAAGCCCCTCCCAGTCGACGTGGGAGAATTGACGGGCGAGCCACGAGTCTCCGCCGCCAGGAAACAGGGCGCAGACGCTTACGATAAGCCCGCCGAGCCCCATGATGAACATCATGTCGAAGCCCCTGAGCGCATCCAGCGACAGAAGCCTTCCTTCAATCCCTTTTTGATTAGTCATAGTGGTATGTTATATTAATTTGATTAGTTTTCTACGACAGTATGCTTCGTGTTTCTGCTAAATCTGCCACTCAGTGCTTCCAGCAGCATCACTAGAGCGATTCCAATGATCATCCAGCACACTGCGCTGAAAACATCATTTTCAATCAGCGGAGTGATGTCTGTGCCGCTTTGTGTAAAAGAATCCACTGCTACCTTGGCCTGCTCTGCCGTCATCCCGCCCTTCAGAAGCTGAGAAGTGAGGATGCTGACCTTGTCGCTCCATGGCCAGACTTTCACCAGGGAGCCGAGGGTAAAGCCAATGAGTACTATAAGAGTCTGCCTTTCTGCCTTGGAAAGCAGCCAGTGAAGGAATTTCGAGAATCCAAGGAGCCCGACGATGCAGCCTAAGAGGAATACCAGTAGGACGGGGATGTTCAGTTCGCTCACCGCCTGCATGATGAAGTCGTATTTTCCAAGGATGACTAAGATGAAGCTTCCGGAAATGCCAGGGAGTATCATGGTGCAGACTGCGATTGCCCCGCATACTGCAATAAACCAAAGAGCCTCGGTCGTCTGAGTGGGGGAGAGCGTGCAAATCACTATGCCAAGCAAGATTCCACAGGCTAGGAATAGTCCGTCTGCTAATTGCCATTTCTTGATGTCTGCCAGCATGAAGACAGACGAGGCTATTATCAGCCCGAAGAAGAAAGACCAGGTCTGGATGGGATAGTAATGCAGGACATATTCCATTAGCTTCGCCAGCGTGAATATGCTGATTGCCAAGCCGATAAGAAGCCATAGCAGGAAGGTGCCGCCTACATATTCATTCCATTCTTTCAGTTTACCTTTGAATAGCAGCTTCCATGACTTCAGATCCATCAGGGCATTCAGGGAATTTATCAGTTTCTCGAATATGCCTGTCAGTAAGGCGATGGTCCCTCCTGAAACCCCTGGAATCACGTTTGCAGCTCCCATTGCGAAGCCTTTCGCTGCGATGAGAATATTATTGATGATATTTGCCATTTCGTCTTATAGAATTATTTGATTTTTAGTAAGAAATCTTTCACGGCGTTGAAACTCTCGAGCTGGGACAGCGTCTTGTCTCCCGGGTCTCTAAGGACCACGTCAAAAACGTCGCCGCCAAGCTGCTTCCGACCTATCTTGAAGCGAGCGCCTGACGTTCTTATGAGATATTCCATCGGGAACGAAGGGTCGTTCAGAAGGCAGATCAGTATGTCTGGATCCCTCTCGGCGAGCACTTTCAGTTTATAATCCGAAGGTCTTCCGTACCAGTTCAGGTCCTTCTTGGTGATGGTGGTCTGGATGCTGGTTATAAGCCTGTCGCCATTGCCGATTTCCCGGAAATCCTGGAAGAAAATCATGCCGTTGATTTCGTAACGGCGGAAAAAATTGATTATCGCAGTCTTGCACGTATCGTAGGTCGGATCTTCGACATCTATGATGGCCGCATAAGATTTTATCCTGCTGATGGGCAGTATCTCAGTCTGATTGCCACTGGAGTGCCTTTTCAGGGATTGCCTGCGGAAAAAATCGATAAACGCCTCTTTGATCATTTCTGAACGGATGCTATGAGTTCTCGGATTTCTTGTTTCGCTGCTTTCCAGCGAGGAACATCAATTTTGGTTCCGACGACCTCGACCACCTTCGCCGCAATTATCGAGCCTATCTTGCCGCATGCCTCTAGAGGCATCCCTAAAGACAGGCCGTAGATGAAGCCTGCTGCGTACGTGTCCCCAGCGCCAGTAGCATCAATAGTTTTCGCAGGATATGCATGAATATAGTGATACTCGTCCCCTGCCTTCACCATGGAGCCGTCTTTGCCAATCTTCACTATTGCTATTTCGCATTGGCTGGCGAGCGCATCCAATGCCTCCCTTGGCTCCAGCTTGGTGTAAGACCTGGCTTCCGCCTCATTCGCAAAGACGATGTCTATGTATCTGTCCAGCAGATTGTGAAAGAAGGCTTCATTCGATTCCACGACGTTATAGGACGCCATGTCGATGGAAATCTTGCACCCGGCAGCCTTTGCCATCTGCGCTGCCTTGCGAATCAGGTCTTGGTTCTGGACCAGGTATCCCTCGATGTGGAAATAGTCATAGCCTTCGAAATATTCAGGCTTCAAGTCCTCTGGAACCATTTCCAGGGCAGCTCCCATGTAATCTGCGAAAGTCCTTTCCCCGCTCGGGCCGGTGATGAAGCACATCGCCCGTCCGGAGCCTTTTGTGCCTGTGAGCATGGTGGTCTTGACCCCGAACTGCTCCAGGGTGCTCTTGTAAAGATGCCCCAGCTCGTCATCTCCTATTTTCCCGATGTAGCCAGAAGGCATGCCAAGAATAGAAGTGCAAGTGATGGTGTTGGCGGCAGAGCCACCAGGGACATATTTAACCCCATATTCTTTAAGCTTCGACCATATCCTGTCTCCTGTCTCCAGGTCCACATGTTGCATGCTTCCCACAGGAAGATGATATTCTTGAAGAATAGAATCGTCTGGGAAGATTGCCAGCACGTCGGTGAGGGCATTGCCAATTCCAAGGATAGATTTCATCTCTTTTGCATTGATAGATGCAAATTTAATTATATTTATGACTATTTTTGTCCAATATGATCGTGAAACTGAAGAATTTTATAAAATACGCCGTCTCTATCATCCTTGCCGTCGTGCTCCTTTATTTTTCTTTCAGGGGCATCAAGTGGGAGGATTTCTGGGAAGCTCTGAAGGCTTGCAGATGGGAATTCGTGATACTTTCTATGGCATTCGGTGCCCTTGCGTTCTATCTCAGAGCCCTCAGGTGGCGAGAGCTCATTCTCCCCATCGATCCGAAGATGAGGCGCGGAGCTACCTTCAATGCAATCAACATAAGCTACCTGGTCAATCTAGTCCTGCCCAGAGTAGGGGAGTTCGTGCGATGCGGCTACATCACGGCAAATTCCTCCAAATCTGAACCAGATGAGGCGGGCAAGACGCATCGGCTGGCCTCTTATGACAAGGTTCTTGGCACAGTGGCTCTGGAGCGATCCTGGGATCTCGTGACCATGGTCTTGCTGATGTTGGTTTTCCTCTATTTCGGCTGGAAACGGTACGGAGGGTTCTTTTCCGATAATATTCTGAAGCCAGCCTTGAATAAAATGACCCCGCGCGCGATTATCCTGACTGTCGTGGTCGTAGCAGCCATCGTGCTTGTCATCTGGCTGATAGTGCGTATCGGGCGCAAGAATAAAAAGGCCGGAAAGGTGTCCGGCGTGTTTGCAGGGGTGTGGCAGGGAATATCCAGTTGCATGAAGATGAAAGGCGCCTGGAAATTCTTCGTTCTTACGATAGGAATATGGGCTTGCTACTGGATGATGAGTTACACCATTCTGCTTGCTGTCCAAGGCATGGATTTCAACAAGATTAATCCGGAATTGGCTGAATATATCGGCAAGCTTGCCGAGCTGAATGGGGCCGACGCTCTGTTTTTGATGATAGCCGGCAGCCTGGCCTCGATCGTGCCTGTGCCCGGAGGGTTCGGAGCTTTCCATTACATAGTCGCTCTTGCGTTGCAGACCATCTACGGCATCCCTTTCGAGGTGGGAATCATATTCGCTACCCTCTCTCATGAGTCTCAGGTCGTCAATCAGGTAATATGCGGAGGCACGTCTTACATAGTAGAAACATTGAAAAGAAAAAAATAATACCAATGAGCAGAATTTTTAGCACTTTATTGCCAGCCGTCGTTTTCTTGCTGGCGTCCTTCCAGTCACCGGCATCCTCTGAAGAATATTCATGGAGAGCCAAATGGATTTCCAAAGAGCCGTCCAGGTTCGTGACGAACACATGGACTGCTTTCCGCAAGAAGGTTGAAATCTCCTCAGTGCCATCCACGGTAACGGCCAGAATCGCAGTGGATTCCAAATATTGGCTCTGGATTAATGGCGAGATGGTAGTGAGGGAGGGCGGCTTGAAGCGCGGCCCTGCTTTGGGGGACGGGTATTACGATAAGGTTGAGATTGCTCCCTATCTTAAGCCTGGCGAGAATCGGATTTCCGTGCTGGTGTGGTATTTCGGCTGCGCCGGTTTCAGCCATCATAGCAGCGGCATGGCAGCAATGCTGTTCGAGGCAGAAGGGGATGGCGTGCATATCCTCTCGGATGAGACTTGGGAGGCTAGCGTGCTGCCGTCTTACAAACTGGCATCGGGTCCTCAGCCGAACTACAGGCTGCCTGAAAGCAATGTCTGCTATGACGCAAGAAAATATTCTGGGGATTGGTACAAGTCCGATAACCCGAAATTCATGGGAAGGGCGCTCGTGCTTGGCGTTGCTCCGGGGCAGGCTCCATTGGGGAAACTGGTCGAGAGGCCGATCCCTCAGTGGAAAGATTACGGGCTGAAGGAATATGTTTCCACGACTACCAGAGGGGACACCCTTTGCTGCAGGATGCCCTACAACTGCCAGATGACTCCATATTTCAAGATAGACGCTCCCGCAGGGCTGCTGATCAAATTGGAGACCGACCACAAGAAAGTCGACACCGAGGAATGCGTGAGGGGGGAATATATCACCAAAGGCGGGGTTCAGGAATATGAGTTCCCGGCGTGGATGAATGGCGAGGTCATGTACTACATAGTGCCGGAAGGGGTGAAGGTGCTGGACGTGAAATATCGCGAGACTGGATATGATGCCTCTCTCTCTGGCTCGTTCGAGTGCGATGACGAGTTGCTTAGCGAATATTGGAAAAAGGCTCAGAGGACGCTTTACGTCTGCATGAGGGATACATATTACGACTGCCCGGACAGGGAAAGGGCTCAGTGGTGGGGAGACGAGGTCAATGAACTTGGCGAGGCGTTTTACGCTCTCAGCCGCTCTTCCGACCTCCTTGCCCGCAAAGGCATCTTGGAACTAACGGCTTGGCAGGAACAGACTGGGGAGATGTATGCCCCTGTCCCTTGCGGGAACTATTTCAGGGAACTTCCGATGCAGATTTTGGCTTCCGTCGGCTGGTATGGCTTTCACAATTTTTATTATTACAGCGGAGACTCTTCTTTCATCGCGATGGTTTACTCGCCGGTGCGGAAATATCTGCACGAGGTGTGGAAGCTGGATTCGGACGGCATGCCTGTTTACCGCACGGGCGGATGGGACTGGCCTGACGCAGGGGAGCATAGGGACCGCTACGCACAGCTGCCTCTTTGGTACTATCTGGCGCTCAAAGGGGAGCTTTGCTTTGCGAATATGCTGGGGA
Source organism: Bacteroidales bacterium (assembly GCA_022653735.1). Lineage (GTDB taxonomy): Bacteria > Bacteroidota > Bacteroidia > Bacteroidales > UBA932 > Cryptobacteroides. Next base: position 41,731 of record JALCSU010000012.1, on the reverse strand, counting down.
AGACTCAGGATGCCGCAGAGATTTCTTCAATTATGAATAATATCGCCGACAAGTTCAATGAAAAATTCTGGAACGGCACGGAATATCGCTCTCCTCAGAACACGGATGTCCCTGACGACAGGGTTCAGGCCCTTGCCGTGGTGAGCGGAATCGCCGGGCCGGACAAGTACGAGGCAATCAAGAAGGTGTTCGCTGAAAGATACTATTCCACGACATACATGTTCCGCTATGTGCTGGAAGCTCTCTTCAAGATGGGTGAGCCTGAACTGGCTATGGACAGGATGAAGAAAATGTATCCGACCGTCATGAACGACTACAGCACCCTCTATGAGCATTGGAACTTCTCCGGATCAAGCAACCATGCGTGGACGGGTTCGGGAATCATCCTGCTTAGCGGGAAGGTGGCAGGCATCGAGCCTACGGCTCCTGGGTTCAGACGATTCAGGGTGGCTCCGCAGATGGGCTATCTCCGTCATGTGAACTGCACGGTGGACACCAACTACGGCCTGATCAAGGTGACCCTCGATCGTAAAGGGAAGCGGATCAACGCCAGCATCACCGTCCCTGAAGGCACCACCTGCGAGGTGCCCGCTTCCGGCGGAAAGACCATCCTCCTTTCAGCTGGCGAGCATAAGGTGAAGATCTAGAATATTTTAAGTGATAGACTATATATTTAGGCCAATTCCGCCAACAGAAGAACCTTATTCACTCTGTTGGCGGAAATATTAAGAATCCATGAATATTTAATACCTAGAATGGTAGACTATACCCTAAAGAGATATATGGTCTGAATTTTTTGTCATCATGGTTTTCCGTGTCAAAGAAGATACTTGATTTTATAATGAATCTTTTTATCATGATTCCTATTTCTGGATTTGCCACAAGGCCAATCACGTTGTCTCCGTGTTCTCCATAGGAGATTCCGCCTCGAAAGCCAACGAATGGATTGACTGTCTTGTCTTTGATAAAGTAGTATCTGGCATTCGCAAATAAGTAGCCTATGACAGAGTCGTAGAAATCTAAGCCGCAGCTGGCACCTATTGAAAATCGCTTATTGAGAGAGTAGTCATAAGATAAGAAGCCCAATGGCGAGACATCAACATTTGAGTCCAGGTGAGATGCCGGCCCGATTTCCAGAGCGAAGGCAGATCGTTTCTCCCTTTGTGTCTGTGCTTGAGATGTATTGAATATGCCCAGCAGGGCTATTATCAACAATAGTCTTCGCATAATTTTATTCGATTATCATTTTGAAATTGACATATCCATCTGACCTGTTTTGAGCAGGCGGTAATGATGCCTGAAAATAGCACAGCTATTAATACGATTCTTCTCATTATAAATTATAAGTTTATAAATTAGCTATAACTATTGGTTAATATTTTTGTTCTTAAGGCACGGAATTTATACAAAAATACAATTATTTTAGTAAAATGACTTAATTAGAATTCCAAAGTGTTTGAGATATTCAAAATTAAGTAGTCAATCCTTAACAACTGCCTATTGCGCAGTTTGTAGTTTTATGTTGAGGATCTCCGAAGAGGATTTGCAACAAGACAAATAAAGTCTTCGCGCTCTTCTTTGCAAGGTCCTTCATCATTTTCTTCAGATTCCAGCCAGTTGCGGCCAGCATTGCGTTGATGGAGGCGGATTCCCTGCCACTCAGGAAGTTATCCTGCATGCGGTGGTTCGTGTTCTCGCGGTGTGCAAGAAGCCCGAATCGCACACCGTTCTGCGGTTCGGGACCTCACGGTGTGCAGAAAGCCCGAATCGCACACCGTCACGGTGGTTCGGGACCCCACGGTGTGCAGAAAACCCGAATCGCACACCGTCACGGTGGTTCGGGACCTCACGGTGTGCAAAAGGCTCGAATCGCACACCGTCACGGTGGCGGAAAGCGTGCTCATTCCCTCCCCGTCATTCCGGACTTGATCCGGAATCTAGGCTTGCAGAAACTAGATCCTGAATCAAGTTCAGGATGACGTGATGGGACGTTCAGGATGACGGGGTTGGTCGTTCGGGGTGATGTGTGGTGTGTCGTTCGGGATGCCGTGGTGTGTCGTTCAGGATGACGTGGTGGAACGTTCGGGGTGATGTGTGGTGAGTCGTTGAGGATGCCGTGGTGGGTCGTTCAGGGTGACGTGGTGACTGAGGGGTGTTGTGGTGAATGCCTGTTTGCAATCAATCTTTAAGTTATGAAGGTAGGGGACGGTCTATTGCTTGGTTTGCTTTTTTGATAGTAGCGGGCGGAGGGCGCAGCCTTGGGCATCGCAGTCGTCGCAGCAGCCCTTATGCTTCCTGTGCTTCTTGAGTATGCTGACGATGGCTCCTGCCACTGCCGCCGCAATCAGGACCAGCAATATTATTGTCGGAATATTCATAGGACTACCAATATTATCGTTGGCATATTCATAGAACTGCAAGAGCTATTCCGTAGGCAATGGCTGCGCATACCCATGCGATCGCTGTCTGCCAGAATACCAGCCCGACGGCATATTTCCCACCCATCTCTCGCTTCACCGTGGCTATCGTGGCTACGCAAGGCGTGTAGAGCAGGCAGAATATTAATAGAGAAACGGCAGCTGCGCTCGTCAATGCGGCTTGTACAGCAGCCTGGCTACCGAACAACACGTTGAGCGTAGCCACCACGCTCTCCTTGGCGAGGAAACCAGAAATCAGCGAAGACACCACCCTCCAGTCTCCGAAACCGATAGGCTGGAAAATCGGGGTCAGCACCCCTGATATCTTTGCCAGCATGCTGTCTTGCTGGTCCGAGAGGAAATTCAGCCTGAAATCGAACGACTGGAAAAACCAGATCACGAGGCAGGCAATGAATATTATTCCGAAAGCTCTCTGGAGGAAGTCTTTGGTCTTGTCCCAGATAAGCCTCAGCACGCTTTTGACTCCTGGCATCCTGTAGTTCGGCAATTCCAGCACGAAAGGCACCGGTTCGCCCTTGAAAATAAATTTCTTAGAGAATATGGCGACCAGTATCCCTACGATTACGGCTGTGAAATACAAACCGGTCATCATCAGCCCTCTGTGAGCCGGAAAGAAAGCAGCGATGAAGAATCCGTAAATCGGCAGTTTTGCCGTGCAACTCATGAACGGGGTCAGCATGATCGTCATCTTCCTGTCTCTTTCGGAAGGCAGAGTGCGGCTTGCCATGACGCTTGGCACCGAGCAGCCGAATCCCATCAGTAGAGGCACGATGCTTCGTCCAGAGAGACCTAGCTTCCTCATGCTCTTGTCCATGAAAAATGCTATTCTTGCCATGTAGCCGCTGTCCTCCAGCAGCGACAGGAAGAAGAACAGGAGCACGATTATCGGCAGGAAGCTGATGACCGTGCCGACTCCTGTGTATATTCCATTGATTATCAGAGAATGAATGACCTCGGAGACATTCCACGATGTTAGAGCCTTATCAGTCACATCAGTGAACCAGTCCACCCCATCTTGAAGCCAGTCCTGCAGGTTTCCTCCCAGCAGGTCAAAAGTCAGCCAGAAAATCAGGACCATTATTAGCAGGAATGAGGGAATGGCAGTCCAGCGGCCCGTGAGTATCTTGTCTATATTCCTGCTCCGCGCATGCTCCTTGCTCTCTTTTGGCTTCACGACGGTGTCGGCACAAGCCGAGAGAATATATTCATAGCGCATTTCTGCGATTGCCGCCGGTGCATCAAGGCCTCGCTCTATTTCCATCTGGCGGCGGATGTGCTCCACCATTTCCTCTTCGTTCTGGTCGAGCTTCAGGGCAGCATCCACCAGGTGATCTCCTTCGAGGAGTTTCGTGGCTGCGAATCTTAGCGGAATCTCTGCTCTTTGGGCATGGTCCTCGATAAGGCTCATCATGGCATGGATTGCCCTGTGCACTGCTCCTCCGTGCTCCTCAGGGTTGCAGAAATCCTGGCGGACTGGTCCCTCATTGTATTTTGCCACATGCAAGGCATGGTCGATTAGCTCTGTGACACCCTCGTTCTTGAGCGCGGAAATCGGCACTACCGGGATGGCCAGTCTCTGCTCCAATATATTTACGAGAATCGTCCCTCCGTTGTTTTTTACCTCATCCATCATGTTGAGGGCCAGCACCATGGGTATTCCGAGCTCCATCAGCTGTATGGTCAGGTAAAGATTCCTGACCAGGTTCGTCGCATCCACGATGTTGATTATCCCAGTCGGCTTCGTCTTCAGGATGAAGTCACGGCTTATGATTTCTTCATTGGTGTAGGGGGATAGCGAATATATTCCCGGAAGATCGGTGACGGTGGCTTCGGGATGCCCCCTGACGATGCCCGTTTTCTGGTCAACTGTCACTCCAGGAAAATTGCCTACGTGCTGGTTGGCTCCAGTGAGCTGATTGAACAGGGTGGTTTTGCCGCAGTTCTGGTTGCCGACGAGGGCGAAAGAGATTTTTTCGTTTACTACGTGGTCGTGTTCACCTTTTTTGCATGCCACCGGATTCATCTCGCCGTACCCTGGATGTTCATTGCCGTCCCGGAGGTAAGCGTAATTGAAGTCGTGTGTGTAGAATTCATCGCCTCCGGATTTCTCGCAAGGTTTCACTTCTATCTTTTCGGCATCTTCCAGCCTTATCGTGAGTTCGTAGCCGTGAAGCCGGAGTTCCATTGGATCTCCCATTGGGGCGAATTTTTCCAGCGTCACCTTTATCCCCGGAATAATTCCCATGTCCAGGAAATGCTGGCGCAAGGCTTTTCCCGTCCTGGTTTCCTCGTCCGAGGCGTTTCCGGCCTCGTTTCCCGAGGTTCTCCCGGCTTCGACTCCGGTTTCCGATGCTTTCTCTGCTCCGGTGCCGCCCACGGCAGTTATTATAGCCGACTGTCCGACTTTCAATTCTCTAAGGGTCATTGGCAATGAATCCGTTTCTGTCCGCAGCGTCGCTTCTACCGATGCGGCAATTAATTTGCAAAATTAATGAATATGAACGAACATGCATATACCCATTAATAAGGATTCAAGCCGCGCTCCTGCCCCCTGCCCTTGATTCGTGTTTAATTGCTCTTGTAAAAGCGATAACTGAAAATCCTGAAGATGCCTACGTCTCGCATGCGGTACACTTCATCGTCAACATTTTGAGGATTTTGAGAAAAATGCCGTTCTAAATTTTGAGGAAATTGAGAAAAACCTTATAAAAATTTTTGAGGAGGCTGAAATATACGCTATATTCGCATTGCTAGAATAAAAGATATGGAACCAAAAAGACTCTTCATACGCAAGATTTATGACCGTCTTCTTCAGTGGAAGCAAAGCAGTAACGGGAAGAGCGCTCTCCTTATTGAGGGGGCTCGCCGGATCGGTAAATCTACCATAGTAAAAGCGTTTGCCCGAAACGAATACGAATCATTTATCTTTATCGATTTCACCAAATGCTCTCAAGAGGTTAAGAACCTGTTTAACGATGTCTCAGATCTTAACTACATCTTTCTCCGGTTACAACTCGCATATGGAGTACAACTGGTGGAACGCAAGTCCCTTATTGTATTCGACGAAGTGCAGTTCCAACCCCTTGCTCGACAGGCAATCAAGTCGTTTGTAGAAGATCATCGCTACGATTACATCGAAACCGGCTCGCTGATTTCCATTCGCAAGAACACGGAAAACATTCTCATCCCCAGTGAGGAGGAGCGCATCAGCATGTATCCAATGGACTATGAAGAGTTCCGCTGGGCCCTTGGAGATACGGCCACTGTCCCGCTACTTCGCTCCATATGGGAACACCCTCAGCCGTTGAAGGAAGTGCATCGCAAACTCATGCGGGACTTCCGGCTCTATATGCTTGTGGGAGGGATGCCCCAGGCTGTTGATGCCTATCTTGAGTCCAATAATTTCGAGGTCGTGGATCACGCAAAACGCCTAATCCTAGACCTGTACGATGAAGATTTCGGCAAAATTGATCCTACTGGGAAAGCGGCCAGGATATTCGCCGCCATACCGGCCCAGCTCAATAGCAATGCTTCTCGCTACCAGATATCCAATGTCATTCCCGGAGCCCATGCGGAAGACTTCGTTGAACTTATTTCTGAAATGGAGAAATCCAGGACCGTCAATATCTCGCATCATAGCGACGATCCTAATGTGGGCCTAGGCAGTGCCGAAGATCTGATGCAGTACAAAATGTTTGTTGGTGACACCGGACTCTTCGTGACACTTGCTTTCCGAGATAAGGCCTTCACAGAGAATATCATCTATGAGCGCCTGTTGAGTGACAAGTTGGCCACGAATCTAGGTTATCTGTATGAGAACATCGTCGCCCAGATGCTCACTGCCTCCGGCAACAAACTGTTCTATCATGTATGGCCCACGGAGAGTGGCAAACACAACTATGAGGTGGATTTCCTTCTGTCTCGTGGAACTAAGATTATGCCCATCGAAGTTAAGTCCTCGTCCTACAAGACACACGTATCATTGGATGCTTTCTGCAAGAAGTTCTCTTCACGCATCACTAATGACCGGTACCTGATTTACACGAAAGACTATGCCCATGAAGAGTCGGTCAAGTACATACCAGCATATTTAGCGTACTTCTTATAAAGGGTTTTAATGTATTCCGGAGCAATCTAAGAAAACATCCTATGAAAGCATCACTCAAGACTTTTAAATCAGGGAAAGGAGATTGTATCTTCTTTCTAATTGATGATGACGGGAAGCGATTTGTTACAATGATAGATTGTGGAAAATATACTCCTGAAATCAAAAAGCATGTCGAAGAGGGACTTGGGAAACACATTAATATTCTAATTGTTACACATATAGACAACGATCATCTTGATGGTATAGTGGAGATGTTAGAACAGACTCCTGATATTAAGATTGGTAAGATTCTATACAATTGCAACCAACTTTGGAATGGCACATCAAATAAACAGGCATCAGAGTCATTGAAACAGGACCTGCTGGCTCTACGCAGCAATCTGCCATCAAGACAAACAATTGATAACGGAAAGATAAGAGCAGAAAAAGCAATTACTTTAGCTGAAATCTTGGGGCAAAAGGAAGAGTGGTGGAATGCATGGAAAAAAGATGAATACATCACGACAGAAACTACACCAATAGCATTGGACTCGATCTCCTCATAATAAATACCCATCAGGGAGCCGGAGCAGATCACGTCGTAACGGGGACCCGCATTGAAGGATTTCAGGGATGTGGCGCAGTCCGGACACGTCTGAAGCTCGTCAAAAAAGATGAGTGTCTTATACGGAATGAATTTCCAAGACGGCTCAAGTAGGAATATGTTCTTAATGATTGTGTCCACTTCATAGCCGTTGTCAAAGATGGATCGGAACTTTTTCTGCAAGACGAAGTTGATTTCGATGACCGATTCATAGTTGGCCTGTCCGAAGGCACGAATGGAGATAGTCTTCCCAATCTGCCTGGCACCCTTGACGATAAGGGGCTTACGCTGCGAGTTATTCTTCCATGCAGCAAGTACGGTGTCTATTTTCCTTTTCAGCAATTCCATAACCAATCACATTTTCGAAAAAACAACACTCATTATATGGTTCTCTTTGTGTACTGCGCGCGAGAAGTAGACACATGTTCAAGAGCATCCAGTAGTGGTTTGATTGCCTCTTTTTGAGGCGTTGTGTAGAGCGTCTCTGTATAGATGGATTCATTTGGGAGCCGTATACGGAGAGTCGTTATGGTCTTGGCGATGGCAAGTACCTTATCAGCGCTCATTATCATTTCAAGCCCCCTGATCATCCGTTCTAGTTCTGTGAACCGGGTGGGCGGCGCAATTCTTCATCACAATCCAGTCGGTGGCACTATGCCGTTGCCGATAAATGTAAAATCTCTCTCGTCCTTCTAAGCGAGGCATGGATAAATCCTTTGTGACAACAGCGACCACATTGACCATAGCCTCGCCGGCAGCCCCGCATTTCGCGATGACGGGAAAACGTGTTCTTCCTTATTCTGTCATCCGGGCTTGACCTGGAATCGGGGTTTGCGAAAAACAATCATAGTATTTATAACCGATTATTACTCAATAATTTAAAAGTAATAAGTCAGAAATATGGTCATAACATTTAAGGGTACATTCTAAAGAGTGAAGATTTAACGCTTTTATTGATTTTTAATCCATTTGGGGCGTCAATACGAGCGGTTTCTTCTTTTTCGGTGCAGTTTGTTTCCGATATTCCACTTCTATTTTGGCTCACTGCCTAAGCCACTGCAAAGGTACTATATTTGTTCTATTATTTTTCTCTAACCTTGTGCTCTGTCATTTAATTTTTTTGCTTGTAAATCTTCATTGGTTCCAAGTGTGACATTTCGCAGTGTAATTTCACTATACTTAGCCGAATAGAGAAGGTATATACTTCTTGATTGAAGAAGCAGTTTTCGTATAGTTCCCCAAATTACGTATAGCTTAAAAACTACTTTTGTAAAATACGCACAGAGATTTACTTTTTAAGAATAGTATCCCTGCATACTCATTTCCTTTGCTGTAAAATATTGATACTTATCCTCTTCTAACGGATAGTCCCAGCATCCCAACTGATGATAGATTTCTCCGCCAAAACCATGTTTGAACTTATAAAGCCCGTACATGGGATGTGAGGTATCGGCATACGGAGCGATACCGAACATATCATACTCCAAGCAATTGTTCTCACGCGCCAGCTGTATAGCCCTCCATTGCAAGGCATAAGTGGACATCAGGTTGCGGTGAGCTGACGAAGAAGCCCCATAGAGGTAAGTAGCCCGATGGGATGAGAGCACCAGGAACATCGCTGCCAACGGAGTGTTGTCATGATAGGCTATGAGCAGTTTTACATTTACTTTAGGGTCGTCACATTCCATCTTTGAAGCAAATATGGAATAGAAATACTGGATGTCGTTCAAATGAAGCCCGTTGCGAAAAGCAGTTTCTTGATAGAGGCTGTACCAAATCCGTAATCCTTCAATTCCCACCGAACGCACTTCCACTCCACGTTTCAATGCTAACCGGATATTATAGCGTGTCTTGGGCTTCATCCGTGCGAGTATCTTCTCTTCTGTGGCAAACAAATCAAGTACGATGGTATTGGCCGGCAGAATATTGGTGTTGGCTTTACGCAAGTTGTGGCAGCAAGTGCCATAGTTGAGTTTTATTTCTTGAAACTCTTTCTTGGGAAGTCCTATCCAACGGCCTGCTTCGTCAAAATCATCGGTTTTGCACCAATGGCTTTCCCAATTAAGGTCATAACGCAGTGCTATGCAATGCTTGGGCAGGAAAGAACGGAGCGATTCGGAAAGTTCTTCCAGAAAAGCGCCCTGATTTTCTTCCGATGGTTCTATCTCGGGACCGTATGGCAGATAAGCGATATAATCCTCACGATTGAGGTACTGAAAAAACATGATGAAGTCCGCTTGTGTATGCGCATAACCTCCTACATGGGTGTAAAGGTCACTGTTGCGCACGCTGTAATCAAAAGCGTAGGAATTTATGCCAAGTTGTTCTTTTACCTTTGACCAAAAGGAGGTTTGCTGAACAATGGGTGTACTATAAGCGTCTGTAATTTCTTTGGGTTCCAGTCGGATATTCATTTTTGAAATAGGTTTTGTGCTCTTTCTGATGATGAAACGAACAGAGCAAATTAACATAAAAATGCAAAATTAGCCTTTAAAGGATTGACAAACAAGAAAAAAACGACAAATACAGGTTATTTGCCATCTTTTGCCATTCGTTGAAAAATATTAAGGAAATATCCATACTATGTATGGGCTTGTAAAAGTCCCAGATGCCTGCCAATAATGTTTGTTTAACTGCATATTTTTCCGTATCTTTGCAAAATACCGTACAACAAAGGCCTTTAGAGGGCAGAATCATTAGGACAAATCTTTGTTGGAAATAGTTCCGTTTATCTCACATGGTTCAAGCTCATCAGTATCGCCCCTATTGCGGTTGTTTTCTTTAAAAATAAAAAAGAAATGATTGTTGTTCCACATGGAATGATAATAAAATTTCCGTGTGCCTGTTTGTTTGACAGATAGGCATTCAAATCATTTTTGTATTCAGACGGAGAAAAGATTAACGAATGAAAGAAAGGTTTATTTATGAATGAGAAAAAGAAAATAGAAGTAATGAAGCTCTACCTTATTTTCGGTCGTGAGTGGAACAAAGCGTTCAAAATGCTGATGAAAGGAAAGAGCAAACAGGAAATCAAGAAAGAAACAGGATGTACTGTCGCTGTAAACGGTGCCAACTTTACCATCAACGAAGGTGAAATATTCGTCATTATGGGGCTGAGTGGAAGTGGAAAATCCAGTTTGTTACGTTGCATCAACCGACTTAACAAGCCCACCTTTGGAGCAATTGCGGTCAATGGCAAGAATATAGCCACCATGACCGACGAGGAACTGCGTACTGTCCGTCGCAAGGAACTGGCCATGGTCTTCCAAGATTTCGGGCTGTTGCCCCACCGTACCGTGTTGCAGAATATTGCTTTCGGCCTTGAGCTGCAAGGTATAGGCAAGGAAGAACGCGAACAAAAAGCATTGGATAGCATGAAACTTGTGGGGCTTGATGGTTACGAGAACCAGATGATAAACGAACTGTCGGGCGGTATGCAACAACGTGTTGGTTTGGCACGCGCTTTGGCAAATGACCCCGAGGTATTGTTAATGGACGAGGCATTCTCTGCTCTCGACCCACTGATTCGAGTGCAGATGCAGGATGAGCTGCTGGCTTTACAATCGAAAATGAAGAAAACCATTGTATTCATTACCCACGATTTGGAGGAGGCCATTAAGTTGGGCGACCGCATCGCTATCATGCGTGATGGTGAAATCGAGCAGATTGGGACATCGGAGGAGATTCTGACAGAGCCAGCCAATAAATATGTGCAGAACTTCGTGGAAAATGTGGACCGCAGCCGTATTGTCACCGCTTCTTCAATTATGGTGGATAAACCCGTAGTAGCTCGCTTGGAAAAGGAGGGGCCAGAGGTGTTGATACGCAAAATGAAGGAGCGCAAACTTACCGTACTTCCCGTAGTGGATGCCAACGGCATTCTGCAAGGCGAGGTTCGGTTAGGCGACCTTGTGAAGTTGCGTGAAGCGAAAGTGAAAGACATCGCTTCGGTCATAAAGAGCGAGGTTCATTCTATTACCGCAGACACGGTGGTGGAAGACATCCTTCCGCTGATGACTAAGACTAACTCTCCTATTTGGGTGGTGAATGAAGAACGTGAATTTGAGGGAGTGGTTCCACTTTCATCGCTCATTGTGGAAGTGACCGGCAAGGATAAGGAAGAGATAAACGACATTATCCAACAAGCAATTGATTTATAATAAAAATAACGATATATACAATGATAGACATAGGTTATTATATAGAAGCAGCCATCGAATGGCTGACCAAGAAAGGTGCGGGATTTTTTGATGCGTTGAATGTAGGCGTAGAAAGTTTTATCGACAGTTTTCAACTGGCATTGTACACCATCCCGTTTTATATTTTTATTCCACTGACTGCTTTATTAGCTTGGTGGAAAACAGGTAAAGGCATGGGTGTTTTCACCCTTTTGGGACTGTTACTGATATGGGGTATGGGATTTTGGGAAGAAACCATGCAGACGCTCGCCTTAGTGCTCTCCTCCACTTGCATGGCATTGCTGATAGGAATCCCACTCGGCATTTGGTCGGGAAAAAGTGGACGCTGCAGCCGGATACTCCGTCCCGTTCTAGACTGTATGCAGACCATGCCTGCTTTCGTCTATCTGATTCCTGCGGTATTGTTCTTCGGATTGGGTACGGTTCCCGGTGCTTTCGCCACCATCATCTTTGCCATGCCTCCGGTGGTACGGCTTACGGGATTGGGCATACGGCAAGTACCTAAAAATGTAATAGAGGCTGCCCGATCGTTCGGGGCTACTCCCCGCCAATTACTTTTCAAGGTGCAGTTGCCTTTGGCCTTACCCACCATATTGACCGGCATTAACCAGACTATCATGATGGCACTTTCCATGGTAGTGGTGTCTGCCATGATTTCAGCCGGTGGCTTGGGAGAGGTGGTACTGAAAGGCATCACACAAATGAAAATCGGACTCGGCTTTGAAGGCGGCATTGCCGTTGTGATACTGGCTATTATTTTAGACCGTATTACTCAGGGCATCGCCCAAAGGAAATAATCATCATATTTAACACAATAGATTTATGAAAACATCCAGATATATTGCAATCATTATCAGTAGTTTCCTGATGGCTTCGTGTGTCATCAACCCCAATAAAATAAGCATCGCTTATCCCAACTGGGCGGAAGGTATAGCAGTGACCCACTTAGCCCGTGAAATTCTCGTGGAGCAGGGTTTTCAAGTTGAATTGCTTAATGCGGACATCGCCCCCATATTTACCTCACTTGCGCGTGGAAAGACGGACGTGTTTCTTGACAGTTGGCTTCCCGTTACGCATGAGCCCTATTTCGAAAAGTATCAAGGAAAATTTGAAATATTGGGGCAAGTGTTCGACAGTGCCCGTATCGGTCTTGTAGTACCGGCTTATGTCCCCATTAACAGCATAGAGGAACTGCCGGAGTTTACCGAACGTTTCAAACAAGAAATTGTAGGCATTGATGCAGGCACGGGTATCATGAAATGTACGGAGGCGGCCATACCTGCTTACGATCTGGATTATAAGTTGATGATTTCAAGCGGTCCGGCCATGACCGCACTTCTTGACAAGGCCATTAAAAAGAAGGAATGGATTGTAGTAACCGGGTGGACACCCCATTGGATGTTCGACCGTTACGAACTCAAAGTATTGGACGACCCGAAAAAAATCTATGGAACTTCGGAACATATCCGCGCGATTGCCCGTACCGGATTCAGCAAGGAACATCCATTCGCTGCTGAATTATTGGGAAACATTCATCTTACAGACCGGCAGATCAGTTCGTTGATGAGTGCCATTGAGCAGACAAGGGGAACGGAACGCGAAGCTGTAAGGGAATGGATAAAACAAAACAGAGCTTTAGTGGACAGTTGGATACCCAAAGACAAGGAAACGAAAATGTATAAATACGATTACCGAAGATTAAGAGTGTAGATGAAAAAAAAGATATATTTATTGATGGCTATTTTGATGGCCGGATGGATAATCCCAGTCGAGGCAAAAGCTCCCGATAGCAGTACAAAAGAGAAACCTGCATTTAAAATAGGTGGAGCACTTCGCTTCAATTACAATTATTCGGACTGGAAATCGGGGTGCCGAAAACGTGGCGGAGATTTCGGGTTTGATGTATTTCGGTTGAATGTAGATGCTTCCTGCCGTAAATTCCTACTTTCAGCCGACTATCGTTTTTATCCTTCTTCTTCGGGAGGAGGAATGTTGAGACAAGGTTGGTTAGGGTATCAGTTTAATGAAAACCACCAACTACAAATGGGGCTTGTCACGGTGCCGTTCGGCATTTTGCCCTATACGGCAAACAACTATTTTTTCAATATCCAATATTATGTGGGACTGGAAGACGATGCAGATATGGGGTTGAAATACATTTTCCGTAACCGGCAATGGGAAGTGCAGGCTGCTTTCTTCAAAAATTCAGGATTGACAGACTTCGGAGACAAATCCGAACTGACAGCCGACCGATATTCATACGACATTGCAGGAGACCATAAAGAGGTGAATCAAGGTAACATTCATGCCGCTTACCGTTGGGGGAATAAATGGAAACATCAAGCGGGTGCTTCCATTTTGGCGGGTGGAGTCTATAATCTCAACAGTGGGTCAATGGGGCACCGATGGGCTGCCACACTGCATTATGTGCTTGATTACAAGCGTTGGAATTTCAAAGCGCAGTGCGCCACCTACAACATCCACCTGACGGGCGAAGCAACGGATACCCGTCATCAAGTCACTATGGCGGCTTTTGGGGCAACTTACCAAGTGGCATCCAAAGCGGACATTTATTCTGTGGCATTGGCTTATCACATTCCTATCCGAAAGGGTTTTCTGGATGAGATATGCCTTTACAATGATTTCAGTTTATTGCATAAACGTGTTAGAGGATATACAGACAGTTTTCAGAACGTGACTGGCTGTTCACTTTCAATGGGACCGGTGTTTGTCTATGTTGATTATGCTGTCGGGCACAACCACGCATGGATAGGAAACGATTGGAACAACGCTTTTGCACAAAGTTCTGATAATGCGACCAATGTTCGACTCAACATAAATATGGGATACTATTTTTAATAAAAACTTTAAAACACATAGGTAATGAATATGATTTTAGAAATAACACTCAGGCTTTTTGTGGCTCTTTTACTGGGAGGAGTCATTGGAATAGAACGGGAATACCGTTCAAAAGAGGCCGGTTTCCGTACACATTTTCTTGTGGCATTGGGTAGTGCCCTCTTTTGTGTTGTGTCACAATATGGGTTTGGTTTTGATTTGAAAGATTCATCACGAGTAGCGGCACAAGTGGTATCTGGCATTGGCTTTCTTGGAGCCGGAACCATTATTTTCCAAAAGAATGTGGTACGTGGTCTTACTACGGCAGCCGGATTATGGGTGACAGCTGCCATCGGACTGGCTTGCGGAACAGGAATGTATATTGCAGCCGCCATTGCTACTGCAATGGTGCTTTTCGGTCTTGAAGTAATGAATTCTTTTATTCCTACTTTCGGTACTACCACGGTACAACTCACTTTCACCGCTTCCACAAAGGAAAGCGTGAAACGGGTAGTGGATCAGATAAAGGATGATTGCATCGAACTCTATTCTTATGAACTGCGTGACCGTCGTACTTCACAAGGTGAAATCTTCGAGGCTAACATTGAGATGAAAGTTAAACGTGGTAATCACAACGAACGCCTTATCGATTATATGGATGAATTTGATGATGTGACTATAGCAAGCTTTGAATAAATTACAATTTACCTTCTCATTGAAAACCCCCTCCTTTGCTGTTGGTCATACTGTCCCTCCACCACGTTATCCACTTCCCGCCTGGCTTTGATTTGCTCTCGGTTATCCAATTTGCCTTTCTGCGTGGCTGTGATATACAGGAAATCCCCAGCAGCTTGGTGCGACTGTTTGTCGTCACCGAACAGGTTAAGGGCACTCTTGATGTCCGACACCTGTTCCGCATCGAAACGAGGCTTGTAATAATCCCTTGCCAAACGGATGATACCGTTTACCGCCTTGCGGAAGATGTCGCTTGTTTTGAGCAAGAGGAAACTGAGACTGCCGATAATTTGATTCTGCCACGAAATGTGGTTTTTGAACCTCGCCGTTTCCTCTGTATGTGCCGCCTCCTTACGGTTGAGTTCGGACTGGTGCTTGGCTTCCAGCTTCATCAGTTCACGGTAGTGGTCGCTCTGTATGGTTTGGATTCTGCCCTGCAACTGCTCGATGGTATCCTCATGCGTGGAAATCTCATGGCGCAAGCCCTCTATTTCGCATTTTAGGGACTTTGACTTGCCCGTAGCCCAACCGACAGCGGCATCAAGAAGTTCACTGCCTTTCTCCCTGTTCAGTTTGGAGCGTTTTTCTTTGATAGCCCTGTCAAGGTCTTCACTCTGGCGTTCCTTTTGATTGGCAGTCTCGATAAGAGAGTTGGTTCTGTTTTCCGCCTCCTGCATTTTCTGATTGGTCATTTCCAACTGATACTCCCGATACTGCCTTGTGGCATCAAGGCGGCTCATCTCCTCTTTCTGCTTCTCAATGATGAAATCGTTACGCTCCAGATGCTCCTTGCCTGTCTCGGCTTTGGACTGCCCACGTTTCATCGAGAGAATATCAGATGCCAAAGTCTGCATTTCCATCATGTCATTGTCGTTGAGCTTTTGGCTCTTTCCCGTGTCGTGGTTCATCCAGTCGAATACAATGTGTGCGTGGTAGTTCGGCTTGAACCATTTTTCACCTACTTGGAAACTCTCCTTGTCCTCCACTTCAGGCTGTCCGCTCAGCCAATGCCCCTCGTCCTTGTGCAGGAAAATTTGAAGCGGAGTGATGCCCCAGCGTTTTTGACACTCCTCGCCAAATTTCTTCACATCTGCCAGTGTGGTGTCCGGTTTGATAAGCAAAACACCCTCACGGATGGGTGAGCATCCTGCCACTTTGATGATTTTTCCGTTCTTGCCTTTGCGCTCCCGCTCTTTTTCCTGCATGGCACGACCCGTCTTTTCCTTTACCATCCGTTTTATGTTGTCGTAGTGCGTTTGCAGGTCTGGGTTGCCTAAGTTCGGGTTTATCCACTGCTCGTTGTCGGCAGAGAGTTCGGGCACGATATAGATTTTGGATGTACCGATATTACGCATATACTCGGCAGTCCTTCGGTTATGAGCCTCGCTTGACTTGGTGTTGCAAGGCTTGATATGTATGCTTGATTTTGTTGCCATTTTCTTAGAATTTGATTTGTTGATGAAATTATTTTTCCGCTGTCCGCTCATAACCGCAATGGGTTATTAGGGCATCGCCTTAATCGGAGGGTGCAGGGAGAGGGTCACTTCCTGCTCCGGGTTCTTAGGGGTGGAAGCCTCTGAGCGGAGTTTCCAAAGAGAGGGTCACTCTTTGGTCGGGTTGCATAGGGCTGACAGCCCTTGCCGGGTTCTCAGGGCAGCGTCATGAGTGGGACGGGGCAAAGCCCAGCCCCTCGGGAGAGCCCACAACTACGAAAGCGAAGCGTGTAGTTATAGTGGGCTATATCAAGGGCAAGCCCTTGTCCGTTCACCACAGCCTTTGGCTTCCGCTCTCCTGCCGTCAGGGAGGGTTTCAGTCACTGCTTCCGATTGGACTTGCACCGACCAGTACAAGGTCTAAATCGTCTACCAGCTTTTGCAGGACGGGGTTCTTCTCTATCATCCGTTGGAGGATTCTTTCTGCTTCTACCAAGTGGTTGGCTGTGCACATGAGTTTGCACTCCTGTATCTGGTAGATAATCCAGTCGGCTATGTCTATGTGGTCAGCCTTTTGTTCCGGTGTGGCGTTCCTTTCGATGATGTCAGATACAATACCCTGCAAAATGTCATGCTCCCGGCACGTTGTTTCCACTCTGCATATCCGTCCGCATCGGGAAAGAGAAGCACGGTTCGTTCGGTCAGCGCACGGAGCTTTTCTTCTCTCATTTGGCTTTTGCCTCCTGTCGCCAGCCATACATAGCCGGGGAAGATAGCCGAACCTATGACGGCACTCTTTTCGGATTCCACCAATACTACCACCTTGCCGGGGTTGCTTTTTAGCAGATGTTCCCCGAAAAGACATTGGGAGAGCTGCCACTCCTCCGGCAAAATCTGTTGCTTTTTCAGTATGCTGTGTATCCAGTTCACTGCCGATGTCAGCCCTCCTTTGATACGGTGTCCGTCTTCGGGATTGTAATGCATTACCTTGCCTGTACGTACCTTGTTGTTGCGGTCTATCTGCCAGAAGATGACAGCCCCGTCACGGGTAGCCCCCAAACGGTATTCTTCCAACAACCGGGTCAATACTTCTCTTGCCTTGCTGCCGTAATAGGCGGTAAGGAGCGTGGAAAGGAAACGGAAGAAGTTGCTGTGAACGCTTTTCGATTTCTCCACATAATGGGATGGTATGTAACCTACGGCACTCGGCTGTGATACCTGTCTGGGCTTTTGTTCCACTCTTTGCCCACCAAAAGAGAAATCCTTTGTTGTACGACATTCGGGATGATCCTGAAAGTATTGCTTGGGGGTGTAGTGATACCCACAACCGCTTTCATGATTACATCTGCCGACCGTTGGGTGAAGAGGTATGTTCTGCTCATCTACATAATAGGCAAAGGAATGTCTGTCGCCACAATTCGGGCAAATGTGCCGTGTAGCCGTTCCTTTATATCTCTGTAACGAATAGTTGCTCATTGTCTGCCTCCTTTCTTTTTCCGTTGGTTATTGTGCTGTCCCGTCCTGTCCCACTGTCCCGGCTCACAGGGCGTGGGACAGTGGGACACCTTGGGACACTTGGAATGTTTTGAGAAATAACGCTTCTGTTTGCAGGGTTGCTTATCCCGTAAATGAAGCTATTACCTTTTATAACGGTATGTGTAATAAGACCTTTCATAGCTTATCCTCTGTATTATCATTTCCTGTAAACAGTTCCGCTTGCATTACTTCCTTGATTGTCCCGACTGTCCCATCCTGTCCCGTTGTCCCACTTGCCGTGGGTTGGGACGGTGGGACACTTGGGACAGCCGTCTTATCGCTATCCTTGTTGCGCTGGATAATCCGGCTGACTGTGGATTTGCCGCAATTCACCTGTGAGGCTATCTCCCTTACTGACCTGCCCGATTGGGACAGTTGTAATATCAGGCAGTCCCTTTGGCTCGATTCATTTTCGCCCAACTTTTTCAGATGTTCCTTTTCCGTGGAATATCCCCTATGTACGAACTGTAGGAAGGCATCCACCTTTTCAATCTCATAGATGATTACATTGTCAGCATCGTATGAGTATGTACCGTAGCGAACTTTCAACTGCTTCACATAACGAAGCCCGCCATCCTGCGCACTCTTGCCGATGGCAAAAACACTGTCAAAGAAGTTGTATAGCCGCTTGCTTCCTGCAAGGTCGTTGGAGGTGATAGGACAGTCCAAGGAGCGTTTGGGCGTATGAGCCAACACGAGGATGGACAGCTCGTATCTCTTTTTGAGGTTGTTAAGCTGTATCATCAGCCGCCCTGCGGCATCGCCTTTCTCCATGGCGCAGCACAGGTAGGTAAGGTTGTCAACTATGAAAATCTTGCTGGCGGTTTGCAATGCCATCTGCTCAATGCTGCCGATAATGGCTTCCTCAAAATTTTCCTCCAACAACGAGTTGCAGTCAAGCGATACACGGTACAGCCTTTCGGGAAAGGTGTAGAGGTTTCCGTGTTCGTTGGTGTATCGGAGTTGGAACTGCTTGTCGGACAACTCAAAGTCCAGATACAGCACGTTGTCGGTTCGGGCGATGCGGTCGGCTATCTGCACGGCAAGGATGGACTTGCCCACATTGGAGTCGGCAAATAGGCAGGACAGCTCTCCCTCGTACCAGAAACTGTCCCACAGCGCACGGGGCGTGGGCAGCAGCGATGCTTCGAGTATGGTGCGGTTGGCGGTCTTGATACTCATCACACCGATACTCTCCGGCATACCGCTCCGAACTTGGGAAGCCCTCGCAAGGTCGCCATGTATCATGCCGATACAATTCTTATCCTCTTCCATCTCTTTTACCAGTTACGTTTGTTGGGTTTGCGACGGTGCGATGAGGATATGGACTCGTTCAGTTCCTCATCGGACAGTGGCACGGGATTCTTCCGGGAGGATTCCAGCCACTTGTCAAGTTCGTCACGGTAGAGGCAATAGCGTTTGCCGGGCTTGGTGGCAGGGATGCTCCCGTCCGACAGCTTCATGTAGAGCGTGCCTTTGGGAATACCCAGATACTCTGCTGCTTCGTCTACCGACATGGGGACATGGGTGTCCACAGCCTTTGCATTGTTCACACTGTTCTGCTCGGTAAGCAGGCTTTTCAGGCTCATCACTTCGTCCCGAAGCTGAGCCACGACCTCCGGAAGGTCATTGAATGTAAGATTTACTTTTTCCATTTTGCGATTCGTCTCTTTTGTAAGACTTGCCGCAAAGGACTGCAATGATAGGGTCGTGAATACCTCCACGAAAAAATAATTCCCGAATAACGATACCCAACCGTGAATGATGGGTAAAGTTGTTCGGGAAACGCTATTAAACAGGCTGTTAAGTAGTGTCGGCTACTTGTCGTTATTGCTCAAAGACGGGATGATTTTTACTCTTTTTGCAAGTAACCATTCGGATAATGGAAATCCAGTTTGCCGTCTTCGAGTTCGTCAATGGGAATCGGTGGCTTTAACGGGTCAATCCTAAAGTTCTTGATGGTCGCTATATCCGTTTCGGCAAACTCGCGAGGGAAAAGCTCTTTGACGAAACGGGCGCGGTTATCCCCATTGTAATATCTCTTGTACATGCAACGCTCCGCTATGTTCCATATGAAATGACGGAGCGGAATATTGGAGATGTCCTGTGTCAGCCGCCTTTTTATCGGCTTCGGCTTGTAGTTGTTCTTATTCATCCAGTTGCTCACCTCGTTGCAGACATGGTTCACGGTCTCTTCGTCAGCGATACGGGGCATGTAGAAATGTATATACTCCACGACCATGCGGATGCGTCTCTTATTTTCTTTGTCCTGCTCATCTTCATAACTTGAACGGATTTCTTCGTGACGCTTCGGATCGATGTTCAGCTCTATGGGGTGGACATCGGAGCTTGCCTCTTCCGCTATCTGCGTTACAGGTTCTATTGTATTCTGCGGTTCTTTTTCCTGCAAGGCTACGGCTTCCGTAGTAATCTCTTTTGCCTCCTTTTTGCCGGATTTGATTTT
Source organism: Bacteroidales bacterium (assembly GCA_022653735.1). Classification (GTDB taxonomy): domain Bacteria; phylum Bacteroidota; class Bacteroidia; order Bacteroidales; family UBA932; genus Cryptobacteroides. Next base: position 21,397 of record JALCSU010000012.1, on the reverse strand, counting down.
GTAAAGCTGGTAAGTGTCAAAGATAATTGTCTGGAAGGATAAGTAGAACAGCCAGCCCAACAGATTGCTGCACAAGAATACTATCAGCCTTACAAAGTTGTCCTGGTTGAAACTCTCGGCAACGATAAGCGTTATAAAGAATGAGATTAGGCAGATGGTAAAGCCGATGAAGCCTAAAATGATATGTTTGTCTTTGACGGATGAATCCATATTCTGTTCGGGTATTACTGGTTACTGTCTGAATTTTGTGCAAAGTTAATGCTATTCTTCTGATTATTATTCATTACCCGTAGTCAGAGGGTTCTTTTTCAGCGTTTTTCACCAAATTGCCAAAATCATACTCAATTATCATACTCTGATGGCTTGTAGGGATGGAAACAGAGGGAGCGGTGGGCGTAATAATGCCTTGACCGCTCCCTCCGAAATTCCGTCTGCTTATAACCGCCTTATGCTTCCTTGCGTTTCAGGGTTATCTTGTCCACCACATCACACATCTGCTGCGCTGCCATTTTGGAATATATCTGTGTGGTGGTAATGTTCTTGTGTCCCAGATAGGCTTGTATGACAGCCATATCCGTACCCATTTCCACATGCAGGCTTCCGAAGGAATGCCGGGTGCAATGGAATGTTATCTTCTTGGTTATTCCTGCTGTCGAGAGCCACCGTTTCAGCGGTCCTTGTAGCATCTTGTCCTTGAAGCCGTCAAAGATAAGCCCCTCGCACCGTTCCCCGAGCAGTCTGTATGCTTCATCGCTGATGGGGTTGTGTACTATCTGCTTCGTCTTCTGCATACGGGTGGTCACGAACATCTTGCCGTTGGTGTACGGCTGTATCTGTTGCCAAGTGAGCTGCTTGATATCGCTCTTCCGCAATCCGGTAAGGCAGCCGAAAAGAAACGCCCTCTTCAAGACTTCTTCCTCACAGGGCGTTTCGGCAAGCCGTATCAGTTCCTCTTGGCTCAGGTGCTCCCTCATGGTCGGAATACTCTCGATGCGGTCTAAGAATCCGTTGGGGTTTTCCTTTATCTTCCTGTCCCGATAGGCGGTGTGGAGTACGGCACGGAAAGTTGACCAATACCCGGCAGCGGAGTTGATATGCAGTTTCCGGTTGGTGTGTATGGACTGTGGAGCATCAAGCAGATACTCCATAAATTTGCGGCACAAGTCCACATCCACCTCCTCAAAGGTGCATCTGCCGTTCACAAACCGTTCGAAGTGCTTGTAGACGTGTTGCCATTTGGTGTTTTTCCTGTCCGCCAGCTCCTTGAAGTAGGCAAGGAAATCGCCTTTCATCCTCGCCTTGTCAAAGAAGCCGTGGTTCTCGTTGAAAATGGCTTCATAGCGTTGGTTACGCAGTATCTCCGCTTTCTTCATCATGCGTGTGTTGAAATCCCGCTCTTGCTGGTTGGCTGGCTTGGCGAAGAGGTAGATGCCCAAGGATTCGCGTGTAATCACCCTCATGGTGGTATTGTCGCGGTAGCCGGGATAATAGTCCAGACATAGTGAATACTGTGTCCCGTTCTTGATTTTGCGCTTGCGCAAAGTTACAGTCTTGCATTTCATATTCATTCTGATTTTAATTGATAATACGTTTGTGGGAGTTTCCCGTTTCGGGGGCAAAGTAACAACGTGAAACAACCGTGAGAAACGTCACGGACAATCATTTTGAAATAATTTTCCGATAATGCAGGTTGTTCACGGTTGTTTGTTCCTCTCTGCCATGACTCGCTCCACATCGGAGCGTAAAAGCAGGTTTTTCACACCAACCTTTACCTTTTCGATGTGTTTCACCTTGACGATATGGCAGATGTTGGCGGAAGAAAGTCCGTAAATCTGCTGCACCTGTTCCACTGTGTAGTAGCGTTCATCGTTCACAAGGTCGGTTCTGCGAAGCTCGTCCAGATGGGATTTGGAGTAGTAGGTACGCCCGTATTCTCTTTTGGTGGGAATCCTGTGGCGATAGGCGTATGCACGTAGTGCGGACGGTTTCATGCCGAACACCTCTTCCGCTTCTTCGGTCAGGAGCCAGTCGGTAATCTTGCTTATATCGACTGACACACCGAAGAACTCGTCAATATGCCTTTTGCTGTAATAGTTCTTTCCTGCAATGCGGCAGATGGGGATGCGGTTGCGCTTGGCGGAGGTATAGAGCCACGACTGCTTTACCTTATAAAGGGTCATCACCTCCTCACCGGAATAGAAGTCCAGCACTTCATCGTTTTCCTTTTCCCTTATCTCCCTTTTGGGGGATTGGGAAGATGAAGCGGACTTTTTCGGTGCAGGGGTGCTGCCGGGTAAGATACGGTGATAGGGATTGCCCTCCAGCATCCGCTCAATGTCGGCTCTGCGGATAATAGCCATACGGTTGCTGATGCGTGAGGCTTTCAGCTTGCCGATGGCGACCAGTTTATAGATGTACTGTCGGGAACAGCCCATGAGTGTGGCTGCTTTGGAAAAGGTGAGATACTCCTGATGCTGTATCTCCATGAGTGGCAGGGCGACTTTGAAGAGGTTGTTCTTCTGCGCTGTTCTGGCTCGCTTGGCTTCCGTCTGACAAGCCTCGCTGCAATACCGTTGCATACCGCTACGGGTTACAAACGGTTTGCCGCAAAATTGGCATTTCTTTGTTGCTTTCATACTGCTTTATCGTTTACTTGTTCACTTCTCACTTTGTATATCCCCGAAGTGGTGAACGGTCGTAAACAGCAGTCAACCGTTGTCGCATTTCCACACGATGTGACTGTCGCTGCATATCGGAGCGGAAATTGTCGCTCATCGTAAACAGTTGTAAACCCTTGTCAACTCTATGCACGATGTGACAAAAAATAAGCCCCGCAAATTCTCCACGTCAGAAATATGTCTCAAAAATATGTGGAAATTTGGGAAGCATCAAAAAGCAGCCGAAATGTGTTAAATCTTGGAATGTATTGACAATTAAAGGTTTATGATTGGATATTTCTGATTGGTTTTGGTTGTTGGGGCGTTCTAAATACAAAGCCTGAATCAAATTCGGGATGACGGGATTGGTCGTATGGGATGACGAAGAGGTTGTTTAGAACGAAGAGTGTTGGTCGTACGGGATGAGCGTGGTGGGAATTCGCAAAGTGCTGTCGGAGTATGTCCTTCTGGAGGCTCTGCAAAGGTGTGCCGGTCGACAACGTGGCTCTTGGGAGGCCTCGATGTCGAGACATGCCCTTCCCTAGGCACTTCTGTGCAGCCTGCCTCGACAGCGTTCTGCGAGACACTTCTTCCGGAGGGTTTGAATATTCGTATGCGATTCTTTATTCACATCTTCGACAAGGTTTTGTAAAACTTTGAAGATAGATTTCGATTATTCACAATCGTAGGCAATGGTGATATTCATTATAAGCGCCGAGGACACGTATCCCCATTGCCAACCCTGGTTCTGGAAACCGGGTGGGCGACGCAGTCCTTCATTACAAGCCAGCCGGTGGCACTATACCGTCGCCCATAAATTCTCGTCCTTCTAAGCGAGGACATGGATTATACATTGCAACCACATCGACCACAGCCTCGCCGGTAGCCCTGCATTTCACGATGACGGGGAGTATCGTTTATGATGATGGGGGGTATTCTTTAGCACAGGGTTTTGGACTTGATCCAAAACGTGTACCAGTGTCTTAATCCTTGTTGTAGTGGAAGTGGATTTGTGAGCCATGAAAAGAGGAGTCTCCCTTGATGCCGAATCGTACATGTCTTAATCCTTGTTGTAGCGGAAGTGGCTCTGTGGGTTTATCGGTAAAAAGTAAAGGCGTATTACCAGGGACACTTACCTATCGTCCGAAGTCGTTCTTCAAAAAATCCACAAAAGGGATGTGGATGACACCCTCCCACTTGGAAAAATCCATATAAGGTGTCATGGAAATCACGTATTTCGGATAGTTGTCCTTGATCGGCATCAGATTTCCGAATTCACGATTGAAGGTTTTCTCTTCCGTAATGAGATAAGCCGCCTGGACATACACCACGTCGGTCCCTTTAGTCCCGACGAAATCTATTTCCGTGCTATATAATTGGCCGATCTTAACATCATAACGCAGCCGCACCATGTGCTGGTATACCAGGTTCTCCACAATCTTCTCGATGTCATCAGCTCTGCGACCGCCGGTAATGTAGTTGCGGATGCCAATATCCCCGAAATAAAACTTGTCATTAGTTTCCAGGAGTTTCTTTCCATGAATAATGTAGCGGGAAACAGATGTCGCCAAAAACGCCTCCGTAACAGCTTTCATATATTTGAGGACAAGGTTTTTCGAGACCTCGTTCTCATTGGAAGTCATGTGATTCTGGATGCTGGTTGCCGACATCTGCTTACCTGTATTGTCTGCCATGTAATGGATGAGATTCTCCAGAAAAGGCACGTTGCGAATCTTCTTCCGTCGGATGATATCCTTGACCAGAATGGTGTTGTACACCCCTTGCAGATAATCGTTGACCGTTTCGAGATTATCCAAACCGAAAGGCCGAAGACCAGGCAAACCACCATAGTTCATGTACTTTGTGACAGCCGTCTCATTATCCTGCAGATTGTGGAATTCAAGGAACTCCGTATAACTCAGTCCTGGATGAAGACTTCAATATACCGGCCGGAAAGCATAGTGCCCAACTGACCGGATCGTATATCGGAGTTGCTGCCGGTGACAACTATATCAATGTGGGACTCGTTGTAGTAATTCCGAAGCCCCCTTTCAAACTCCTTGATTTCTTGTACTTCATCAATCAGAATGTAATTACGCTTAGTGGCATCTATCTTCTCGTCAACATAGGTGACCAGATCCTTATAGGTGACAATAAAGTCGAAAGCCGTTTTCCCTTGTCGATGTAGATGACATTGTTACCCGGCTCGTTCCCCTTGCGAGCGACCAATTCCTTCATCACGTAGCTTTTGCCCACGCGGCGTTGACCGGTGAGTACAATCATAACGCCTTTCCCAAGCAGATTATCCAACTTGGAGGAGTAGTTGGGCCTATAAATTAAATCCATAGCTTCTATGCTTTATGGTCACATAAGGTACGATAATTTTGTTGATTATATTGAACAAAGTAAAATATTTTTGATATTCGTTCATTATAAATTATTCAGATTAACCCTTCAAACTTCGTCATCGAACTCACCTAGATGGAATCCACGATGGCGGTATAGGGCTTCATGGCCTTGTAGTCGGAAAGCTTGAAAGAAAAGGGAAAATCCTCCAGATGATGTCAGAGGGCACAGAGATAGAACCGCAATAAGGGATATTATCAGTATGTAGTGGAAGTGGCTCTGTGAGGCTCCGAGAGATATTTCCTGTTTTCCGCAATGGGAAACCCATTCCATCAGTTTGTTGAGATGATATTGAGGAGCTCGATTAATTCGAGTTCTTTTTTCGTATGGAAAAAGATTGATTTGCCATTGTTGTCGTAGGAATTTACGTAGTCGATTTGATGTATCTTCTCCGCAAGGAAGTGCGCCTTCTCCTGCGTGCTGTTGGGCTGGTCGGTACTGAGGCCTGTGCGTATATAGCGATGAAGATTCTGTAGAAGATAATCTTTCCCCACCTTGTCCCCTTGCAACTCACTCGGGAGTGGATATAGCGTGCATGGCGATGTAGTGTTGGATGACCGATTTTTGCCAGTCTCAGCTGCCAGCCAAAAGTCAGTGCAATTCCAATCTAGACGACCCAGGGGCACTTCGCCTCCCGAGTGATTTGCATGGAGGCTTTGCAACAGGGCAGACTTCGACTCCATTGCCGATGATCTGGTGGGGCGGTGCAGCAATGATGAACGAAATCGGGGACTACCAGGCCATGAAACTCAATATCGAGATAGCCGAGAAAACAAAGAATCATGCCATGAAGTTCTTCAAAACTGAGCCGTAGAAGGAGTAATATATCTCTATTTTTAGATTACTCTAGGATTTATTGTAGTTTTAAAGTCCTGACTTTGACAATGCGTCACCCTACTCGTGCGGTGCAAGTTCATGAGCATCCAGTAGAGGTTTAATTGCATCAGAGAAGCAGGTTCGCTGGGCAGAAAGCATAAGGAGTGCAAGTTCAAGAGCATCCAGTATTGGTTTGATTGCCTCTTGTTGAGGCGTAGTGTAGAGCGTCTCTGTATAGATGGATTCATTTGGGAGCCGTATACGGAGAGTCGTTATGGTCTTGGCGATGGCAAGTACCTTATCAGCGCTCATTATCATTTCAAGCGCCCTGATCATCCGTTCTAGTTCCTTGTATACCTTGTAGGCTATGAAGCAGATACAGAGATGTGTGCTAACCAAAAGATTGTGCTCATTATTGTACACATACCCGCAGCAATGTCAAAAAACGTGCAAATCAAGAACTCTCCCGCATTAACTGTTTATATCTTGAAAAGATTGTTGAGTTCAGCAAGGGGATCTCACCTTCAACGCCAACGACCTTGATATTGTCTGCTGCTAAAGGAATATAGTATGTGGCTTCCCCTCTTTTAGTGGGCCGAAATAGATGTATCTCTTCTTTGACCCCGCATGCTTCAAGTGCTTTCATGACCTTGGTTTTTATCGGTCGGAAAGTCGAAGATAGTGTAATGTCAGGAAAGTGGCTCTCTCTGTTGCTTACCATATGATATGCTTCAATGTACACCTTTTGAATCAAGGCTGATTTTCTTCTATCATATTCAAAGTTTACACCTCTGTCTGCCCCGGCGGAACCGCAGAGTAGTAGAATATAAAATGCAGCTTCTCTACCATTGATGAGAACAGGGTATTTCTTTTCCCCTTTAGAGATAGCGATAGAGTACTTTCCCCCTTGATCAGACTTGTCAATAACAGGTGATGAACCAGCACGAATGTATACTTTGATTTCCCAGTTTTCAATCCTGTCTGCTGCCATGACATCTAATAATGCTTTATGAAATCCGCCATATAGGAAATCTTTTGATCTATCGTAATGGCGATTGACAACTATTGAATACGGATTCTGGCGATTGTTTAATCCCTCTACCCACTCAATAATCTGTTTCTTGATGTCATCCATTTCAACGTTATATAACAGGAAATTGGCATATCCAGTTCCGTTGACAACGCTGTTTGGAAGACGGATAAGCCAAACCGGGCAAGACAACGATAGGCCCATTTGAAGCCTTTCGTTCAATACCCTAAGATAAAAGTATCGGTTATCCATTTCCTGAAGCGACATCACCTTATTTGCTATAGCACTTTCAGTCAGAGTAGGATTGACAATTGATAAGAGTCTTTCTAGATCTTTCTTTCTTTTGAATTCTTTGAATTCCTTTGCGACATGTGGGATATAAATGAGTTCGAACCCCGCCATCTCGGCAATCCTACAGAGTTCTTCATAGTACTTATCTAGTTCATTCCTTCTGGGAGTAGGGGAGTTGTCCACAAATACAATCTGTGTTGATAGGATTGGCCTGTTGTTGAAAGGTATAGAAAGAATTTGTCCTTTTGAAGCGTTGACAATCTCGACGGAACTGATTAGAAGAGCCTCTGCGCGGCAACATTCCCCATCTTTTAACGCGCATTCCTCCATGAACTTAACAACCTTGGACCCAACAGTACTATCCTGCCTTGCCACATAGCTGACAGCATCTGCAAATGTAAGGGAATAACTCTCATTCTTGTGAATGGAGTCAATTTTCATGGTTTCACAGATATGGTCTAAAGTGTCCATCTCATCAACAGAGATGACATAGTCAGACTTTATAAGATCACCGAGGATCCTATACACACATCTTTTTAGTTCACTGGTTGCCATGATAGAGTGATTAATCGCAACAAATATAGTCAATTTAAGGATACAATTAATTATTTTATTTGAATAATTAAAATACAGTCTAATCAAACTAATCTATAATATGCTATTTAACAATGATTTATCAACACATAAATGTCAATAGATAAAATCGCAATAAATATTAATGTGTTCTGATTGTTTTCCGTTCAAAGGAATACTTGTCACCTTTGCAACAGAAACAAACGACAACCGATATGTGCAAGAAATTATCATCATTTGAGCAGCTGGGCAATTTCCTCCGGGATATGCCGAAGGTAGAGACTTCTTTGTTTGAAGTCCTCTCGGACAATAAAGCATCGTACGTTGCCAAGAGGAAGGCGGCCGAGGATCTTGATGCCAAGGTGGACAACATCCTTATGAGAGTAGAATCACAAGATTTTCTTTTCGGTGTCAATGAGAGCAAGAGTGACTATAATGATTATTGCCGAAATCTTGCTGCCCACATTCTTGCTTTTCGGGGAGGGGATAAGAAGAACCGTATCATGATCGCACTCGAGATGTTGCTAGAAAACATGGCCCCTACATATAAGACGGAGTTACGCGCACTCAAGAAGAAAATCATAGACAACGGTGAAGTCAAACAACTTGGTTTCGATTGGCAAGCTTTAAAACTTCCCTTCTTTGCAGACAAATTTTCATCGTTATTCTGCAATACTTCAGTTTTCCCTAAGGCTACCCCCCAGATTGTTTATGTCGATAGGGAAATTATCAAGGAAGTTGTGAAAGTCGTAGAAAAGGAAAAAGTTGTCAAGGAATATGTCCAGGTCAAGGAAGATGTTAAGCCTAAAGAGGATCCTAGTTTTTTCGGAAAAGAGGATCAATATACAGAGTTCAAATCTTCTTTTATAGAGAAACCTGAATCTGCCAGATACGATAACCAGAAGATTGAGGTTTGCCGTAAAATCTGTGGTTTCCTTAATGCTGATGGTGGCGTAGTTTACATCGGAGTTGACCCTGAATCCGGACACGCATTCCCTGTCCGGGAAGGTAGATACCATTATGGTATTGCACGAGACATGTTTGTGCACCTGAGGTCCTATACATATTGCCATGCCCCACTTAACAATCCCGAAATATATGCACGGTGGATTAAAAGAGAGATTCATAACATTTTTCAGTCCAGCAATCCAGATACGATTTCACTCTTCATCAATGAATGCATCCGCGTGGAGCAATCAAAAAGACACGAAAACGTCATTGAGATTAGTGTGAAGCCGTCTCTCTACTGCCTCGTCTATCTGAATAGCATTGCCTATCAACGATGCGGTGAAGAATGCGTTGAGATGGACTCTGATATGATTCTTGTCAGAAGGCAGAATCTAAAGAGAATCACCAACGAGGTGAAGTTCTATGACAAGCTAATGGAGGCAAAGAGGCTGCACAAGCAAGCTATTCTCTATGCCTATTCTTCTGCTAATAGCGGAACTATTAGCGATAGGCGCATTGAGCCTTATGAGTTCGTTTGCAACGGAGAATCGGTATTGTGTTATGACATGGATAAGAAGGCAATACGGCAGTTCAAACTTTCCAGGATTTCTGATGTGAGAGTACTTAAGGAAGACTGGAAGTATGCGGCAGAACATGTAGCAGCTAAGACTGATGTGTTCGGTTGGACAGATATGGGAAGTCACTATCACATATGCCTCGATATGGGGCTGAGAGCCATGACTTATTTATGCGACACGTATACTAACGCATCTAGGAATATGTTCGAGCTTGTTTCCAACGGGATCTGGCGGCTCGACACTATTATCTACGCATTGGACCCCGCCAGATCTTTTTACTTGAGCATGGCAGATGAAATCGAGATTCAAGACACGGAAGATTCGGAAGCTCTCCGAAAGATAATCCGCGATTTTGTTTTGGAACACGTTTGGAACAAGCTATGTAGTTGATAATGTACAGTTTTGATTATATTGTTGATTATTATCCCGAGTCAAAGCTTGACGTTACGGAAAGTCAAAGGAAAGACCGCCAGATGATTCTGGATTTCATATTCGGGGACCCATCAGAAGATCTGATCAGGCAACTTGTCGTGAAAGCCAACACCATGGTTAGCAAGGAAACTATCGATTTGGTATGCTTTATTCCTGAAACGACAGGCGCAAAGACCGTCCTCCGCTTCGATAAGATATCTGAAGTACTACGTGAAGAACTTGACTGCGATGTTTACATAGATGCGGTCTCTCTTCAGTTTGACTCTGACCCGATAACGCACGTCAGATATTATAAATGCGCAAAAGGAAAAGTTAAGGGGAAGAGAGTTTTGTTGGTCGGCAGCGTATATTCCACCGGCGAGGCATTAACGGAAGTCGGAGACTTGCTCGTGAAGAATGGAGCCAAGAGCGTATATGGCCTTTTTGCCGCCAAGACTATTTTGTAAGGCTCTTTTTTTATTTATCAATAAAAGCAGTTATATAAATGGATGATTCAATCAACTTCCTTGAGATTGCAAAGTTCTGCAAGGACGAATTCGAACAAAAGTGCTCAAAAGCCAGTTACATGAGTGGATATTCACTACTCTATGTAGCAGTATTTGAAGATGGGCAGATGAGGATATCTAAAACGCCTCATATTCTATCCGGCGCAGCCAAGTGTTACTTGATTCACAACTGGAGCCAGTTGGCAGTGAGTTGCTGGTATTCTACGTATAACATCCAGAGTATAAACGAGTACGGTGCAGTAGGCGAAGGAGTATTTGATGATGAGTATTCTTTTAGCATCTCACCGGCCTCATTCAATGTCTCTCCTCGGGTCTATCTCAGAAGAAATGGGGAATCTCTCTATTCTGCCGAACTGTGGGAATCTGGGATTTCTTCAGATGCAGTTCTAACCAGGGAGTTGAACTATATATGGTCCTTGTACAAAAAATGTAAAAGCGAGTGCCACTCTATGTTCGAGAGTAAACTCCTCTGTAAACTTGCTCAGAAGGAGCGGAGTATTACATCTCTTGAAGATAAACTTAAGACAGCTACAGCGAACGAGTTGTATCTTAAAAGCGAAGTCTCTGCATATCGCACCTTGCTTGACGATATCAAATCAGCATTGGAGAAATAATTTTTCGATTATGCTGTAACAATGATTCGTTAAAAACTTAATAATTATATAATATTCAATTACTTACATATATAATAGCCCGTTTCCGAGTAGCTTAACAGCACCTCGCGGGCGGCACAGAAAAAAGCCGAAAAAAGTGTTAAAGTTGTAAGCGTCTCCGGTATGCCGTGTAGCCGGGGCATAAAGAAAGCAGGGCCATATTAATGGCCATTTATGAGCCCCCGGAGAGACGCTGGTCCCCTTTGTGAAGGAGAGATGGAATGTTTTTGAGGCCGCTAGAAGCCCCGCAATGAGCCTTCCGTGGCCAATAACCAATTGATTAAAAAATGGCTATTTGCCGGGCGCAAACTCTTTCGAAAAAGGTTCAGATTCCGGCGAACCTGGTGCTGTAGCGCTTCCGGAAGCGCACGCTCTCCAGACTCACCCCGGACATGATGAACGAGAACGTCTCCCACGAGAGTTCATAGTAGCCAGTGGCATGGGAGTCGGCGGCATGAACCGCACGAACATATCCGGCAACCCTCCAACTGGGTTTTCTTCGATTTGGATTTTGCGCCTGCTGTTTCTCCTTCTCAAATGGCGAACGGACAGTCCGTGCGCAGCAACCCAATGCTTCATGCCGTTGTAATTGACGTGAACCGAATCGCAATACGAGGATAACTTGGCTGATCCACCGCGGCGAATGGTGGCTTCATACCCGCGCCATGCGCACTGATAACGCTTGCTGGCCATCTCCGTGAACTCATTCATTTGCGTTTACATTGACTTCCTACTTTTGAAAACGCAAAGGTAGCGGCAGATTTCGCAGGTGTCAACGCGTAATCCCGGAGACGCTTACGTTTCGACATCAGAGATCCCTGTCTTAATCCTTGTTGTAGTGGAAGTGGCTCTGTGAGGAGAAAGGGTATGAATTCTTTACCATAACTTATGGCAAGTCTTAATCCTTGTTGTAGTGGAAGTGGCTCTGTGAGACTACATGGAAATGTGTAGCGCCTTCGGAGGAGATAGTCTTAATCCTTGTTGTAGTGGAAGTGGCTCTGTGAGGCCTTCGAAGTTTAACCATTTAAAATTAATGCATTATGGGTCTTAATCCTTGTTGTAGTGGAAGTGGCTCTGTGAGGCGATTTCGCGACGTACATTACGTCTGCACAGCAATCGAGTCTTAATCCTTGTTGTAGTGGAAGTGGCTCTGTGAGAGCGTATCGATAATTTCCTCCAGAAGAAGATAGAAGAAGTCTTAATCCTTGTTGTAGTGGAAGTGGCTCTGTGAGGCAGACACCTTCAGCATTTACGACTTGCTTCAAGGATGTCTTAATCCTTGTTGTAGTGGAAGTGGCTCTGTGAGAGCGCTTGGGCCTCTTATTACGACCTCATCGAGGAGATGTCTTAATCCTTGTTGTAGTGGAAGTGGCTCTGTGAGATGAGACAACCAATCATCAAGGGCACGAAATGCATCATGTCTTAATCCTTGTTGTAGTGGAAGTGGCTCTGTGAGCATATTCTTGACTTTACCGTGATGTCGAGGGCTGAAAAGGTCTTAATCCTTGTTGTAGTGGAAGTGGCTCTGTGAGCACTAGCCCATGGACGAATGAGATTCGGAGCCGGCGGCGTCTTAATCCTTGTTGTAGTGGAAGTGGCTCTGTGAGGTTAGAAGTACAATATGGAGAAAAGACTATATCGGGTCTTAATCCTTGTTGTAGTGGAAGTGGCTCTGTGAGGCAGGCCGGGGGAGTCACTCCAGAGCTTGAGAATAAGTCTTAATCCTTGTTGTAGTGGAAGTGGCTCTGTGAGCCTTGGAGTCTGGACTTGCGCCAAGTGCGAATTCGGTGTCTTAATCCTTGTTGTAGTGGAAGTGGCTCTGTGAGAGCAAATTTTTAAAGACCTTTATATTCAATTGGTTAGGTGCGGAAATTCGCACCGCCTATGCGAAAATCGACCAAAATTGGGGTCATTTTTCGTGGGTGCGAAGGTAGACATTATTTTCAATATTTCAAAGATCTTATCAATGTTGTCTTATGTTTTGCCATAATGGCTTCATTGATTGCAAGTTATGCGCATAATGGCTATTCTTCTTCGTTTCCTAGAAAAACAGAGTGCTCTTGCTTCGTGAAATCACGTCCAGGCTTATATTCTTGCCGATGATGTTCATGGCTTTCAAATAATCCGTCGAGATAGGCACTATCAAGATGCTGTCATCGTTGTCGTAAGTTTGCTGGACGCTGGCGAGATCTCTCTTTATCGCATTGAATTTGTCTGGTTCAAGGTCGGCTAGGAACACGGATTTCTGAACCCGCGAGCACCCCTGTTTCTCGAGATACTTGACGATGTACCTGCGTACCTTATTGCTTTCTATATCATACATTACGAAAAATAGCACGTTTGCAGCTTTTCTTTTATTGTCTTTCGTTATCCCTAATATATTCTTCAATCTATCTTCAAGCCTCGGCAAATCTGCGTCTGGCGATGGCTCCCTGTTTGGTGAGGGTCCGCCAGAGATTCCGGAATGCTTGATTTTCATCAGCGCAGACAGATAGTCAATAGGAGCTTTTTTCTTGGTCATATTCTTTCGGCGAGAAAACTTTCGATCATTTGTGCGCTTACCTCGTTGAGTTTCTGGTCTGTTCCCGTCCTAGGCGAGATTACGACCGAAAAGCCTTTCTTTCCATAAAACAAATTAATCTCGGATTCTTTCATCCCAAGGTTCATGCGGATTTTCTTCCCATAATTGATGTTGATTATGTCCTTCACTGTCAGCCCTGTCTTTTCGACATATCCTTTTAGCTCAGCCATGATGTCTTCGAGTTGCTGAGGTATGAATATGTTCTTGGCTTTCTCCGGCCTGCTCTTCAATTTCAGGATGTCTTTGATTTTCTGTATTGCCAAATCGTCAGGCTCAGGCTCGTTCTTTTTCTGCTCATCCGCTGGAGAATCCTCCTTGTCCTTGGCAGACTCCGCCCTCATGGCATCGAGCATTGCCGACGGGTCGCAGAGATCGAGATAGTCCGAGATGTTGACGGGCGTGGCGGATTGGTTGAAATAGGCATCTGAGTCTACGCTCATGAAGCATGCCCTGCTGACGTCGGAGGTGCTGGAATCTATTACTTGGTCCAGCCCATACTGCTCCGAGAACTTCCTCACGAATATTTTATAGAACAATGAATATATTCCCGAGTCATAGCAGCGCTCAGAGAGTCCGAACAGGAGCTTCAAGCCATCCTCTCCTGGGGATAAGAAGGCAAGAATCACTCTTTCGTCCTTTACGAGCTTTTCTTTTACCGCCCGGGGCGACAGCTCTTTCTGCGAGAGGTTGTCGATATCCACGAAAAAATATTCAGTGAAGGCAAAATTCTCTTTTTTCCGGTAAGGCGGGTTGAATGCTCCGCACACAAGATATGGCAGGCTTCTTTTAAGCATTCCATAGCGCTGTTTGTCAATGTTCCTGATTATTCTTAAGTTCCGAATCTGGGTGTCGATGTCTTCTTTCGGATGCCTAAGGCTATGGAATATGTAATCTAGGGACACTTTCTCCAATTTGTCGTTGGTCGCAGTGAGCTGCTTCCCTGCATATATTACCGGACTACTCATATTTCTTGAATTTTTGAGCCAGTCTCTGAGCATACGCCTTTATCTGATTCGCTCTGCTGAGGGGAACCCCTTGGTTCTCGACAACCTCGTCAAGATAATCATTGACTGACTGGATGAGAACATTCCTGCCAAGGTTTTCAAGCCAGTAAGAGCCATCTTCCTTGATCGAGAAATAGTCTTCCGAGACTGCATTCTGGTTTACCAGAGAATATACCACGTAATCGACCCAAATCCTGTAAAGTTCAATTACGTCGTAGACCAGCACTGGCCTGTTGTAGTTGTCGCGGTGCATTATTCCTACATACGGATCGATGCCGGCTTTGATGAGAGCCCCCTCGATCTTGCCGTAGAGTAATCCGTAACCGTAATTCAGCATTGCGTTGACGGGATCTTTAGCGGGATGCTGGGTCCTGGAGTCGAAACGGAACTTCTCCGGGATGAACATATTCAATGCCTCGAAATATATTTTTGAGGCCACTCCTTCCCAACCGCGCAGCGTTGGTGCTATGTCTTGCACAATCTCGCCATCCAGCTTTTTGATTTTGCTCCTATAGTCCTCCAGCCTGTTGATTGCCCTGTCTGTACGCTGCTTTTCTTCTGCATTTTGAGTCAGCATCATCAGGATGAGAGCCTGCTGGTTCTCTATTTTCTTGAGCAGCACCTCTTTTATCCATTCGACGGCATCGTGGGAAAAGCAAAAGTTCACCTGTCCTTTGCGAATGGTGGATATGGAACCGTAACGCGGGCTCCATATACGACCAATCGGGTTGCCAGATTTGTCTGTGAATAAGACCTCGATTTCTTTTTCTACGGCTAAGAACACAGCATCGCTAGTAATCTGCGCCCCTTTGCTGATCTGGATGGACGTGATGCCTTCTGTGGGGATACGTTGCCTGCCTTCCGCCGTGGTAATGACAAAGCCTTCATTGTCGCGGTTGAGAGAGGTTCCGAACGTGTTGAGTACGAGCTCCATAGCTGCTGAAATATTTAATGTAGCCTCATTTAATGAAGAAATCTTTTACTATGTGCACCTTGTTTCTGGCACGAGTGATGGCAGTGTAAACCCATTGGTAACTCTCTTTTATCGGCTGGAAGGTTATATTCCTGGGAATCTCGACATAGACATCGTCCCATTCTCCTCCTTGGGCTTTATGGCAAGTGACGGCGTAACCGTAAACACAGCGCAATGCGTTCAGGTAAGGATCGTTCGCCATGGCAAACTTGAATTCGTCCGGCATTTTCTGCTTTATCCCTTTTTTCTTCATCCGAATCACGAAGTCGATGTACAGCCGAGTCATCTGATCTGAATCTAAATTGACGTGATCCTGCATCAGAATCTCGTCTATCAATAGGGCATCGCAGGTGATCCCTGTAAATAATTCCTTGACTTTCACCTGCCTGAAAGTAAGACCTGCTACGGTTTCGGTGATGGAGGAAACGTTCAGAACCTCAACCATGTCTCCGTTCATCAGGCCATTTAAATAATTATTCTGTATGACGAGCAGAAGATCTCCCCTGCAGAGTAGTCCATTTAATCCTAATGCCGACCTCACTTCCAGAGACACCTTCTTGCATCTGGCATTGGACCAGCAAATGTAGACGGCATTGTCATATTTCTTTTCTTTTATCTTCTGAATATATTCTTGAATCATCTCATCTGCGTTGGGGTGGAGAATGATGTTCTTATTATTCCCCAAAGGCAGATTCCCCCATACTTTCAATGTTCCATATGCATCCTTGCGTTCCGGTGCGCTGGCATAGAGAGAGCGAAGCTTGTTCGAAGCCATGATCAAGGAGTTGTCTTTGCCGGTACGGACTATTTCCGTCAGTTGAGCTTCCTGGGCGTTCATCTTGAAGTGCTCTTTGAAATTTTCTTTTGATAGAGCTGGAGAGGAACATTCCCTAATGGGTGGCAGCTGGCAAGGGTCTCCGACAAATATGAATTTGCTGTTCTTCCGTTTGTCGTAATTCAACAGGTCGGTCAGCACTTTGCCAGAGCCGAATTTAGCCTGGGTCACGAAATCTTCTGGCTGGTCAGAGATCATCGAAGCTTCGTCTGCTATGTAGATAGCCTCGGGTTCCTTTTCATCATCGACTTCCGAGAAAGCGAAATTCAGACAGAGCTGGCCATAGTCTTCATTTGCAGCGGATTCTTTAATTTCAGACAAGTCTTTATTCAGCCCGTCGTACTTGTAGATCAGCTTATGTATGGTTATTACGCTTTCGGTGACATTAGTTATGTTAGATAACACTTTTGCCGCGCGTCCGGTGGATGCTAATAGGCGATATCTCCGATTATATTTCTGGAGATAATCGATGAGGAAGCGCATCAAGGTAGTCTTCCCAGTGCCGGCATATCCTTTCGAAATGAATATTCTGTCGTCAGAGTCAAAAATGAATGACTCGATTTGCTGTAGCACCCGAGCCTGGCTTTCAAGAAGCTGTATTTGCTTTATTTTATGCATAATATCTGAATCGCACAAACTTGAAAAATGTGGTCTTAGCCCCGCCTGGCGACTCGGTGACTATTCGCTCCGTCGTAGCGGCGACGCACCTGATGCCCTTTTCCATCAACCTAGAGGCTATGGCGAAGGTTAGAGTCATTTCCCCCATGAGATGAACTGTCGTCTGATGCCCATTAGCTAAGTCTAAAATTCTCCTTGAATATTCTTCAGCGAGTTCCTGTATGTATTTTTCGTCTCCGTTCGGATCTACGGTAGGGAAGGGCAAGTCAGCTATCTCCCCGAATTCGTGACCTGCCCTCAGTTGTTCTTCCGCCCATTTCGCAGATGGATGATTAGATAAGTTGATCAACATGGTATTTTATCAATGAGTTTCGTTATTGAGTCTACAAGGACATCGGTTTGGCGAGCATTGTTACGCATGCCTGCATGGTCAATGTCATTCCTTAAATCCGATGCCTCCTGATATAAATCCATAAGTCCTATCAGTTTAGGCGAGGCAATCATTTTCTTGTATGCCTCATATTTCTCTTGGCGCTTCTTGGATCCCTCTTTCTCTGACTTTTCGTATCGCCAATCTTTTTCTAGAATATTATCTTTGACTATGGTGAATGAACTGGAAGCGATGTCTCTATACCGTCTTTTTTTCCAATCATAACCATTCGAAATGCAGACATCTGTGTACATAGTTTCCATTAGTATCGTGATGCCTTGCTGGAAGAGACCGTTATGAATGCACCATTTTGCTGCAGAATATCCATTCCTTACGTTCTCATTAGAGTCGAAATCATCAAGCGATGTCCTTATTTTATCCATTACTGGTGTCAAAGGCGGCAGATAAGTCTGATCCAAATTGTCGATTTTCTCTTTTACCAGCTTTATCTTTGCGGACGTGATGATGTCAATGCCTCGGCATGTTTGCATTTCTTTCACTACTTCATGAAGATCAGACATTGTTCCGTGGAGTTTTTCGTTGCTCTCGCTAAGACGAACTAACTCCTTTACTTCGCCATTGTCCATGTACTGTCCGGCGGCGAAAGTCCAGTCCTGCAGAGTAGATAGAGGCAATAAATCCACTATCGACCCAGGCTTCTGACCCCTCTCGCTGATTTCGTAATTGCCGTACGTCAAGCTTTTCACCGAAGCCTGCTTCAAAAATTTGGCATAGTTGTTAAGAACGAGAATCAGCATCGGGAGATACCTGTAGCCATGGGTGATGTCAAAGTACAATTCATCCCCATCTTGTATTTTCTCGAAGACTTTACTGAATATTTCCCAAATTTCGGTCTCGTTGTTCCCATCAGGCAGATTCCTGACTGGCTCAATGGTGGGAAAAGATTCTGCCCCGATCTCATTAGCTAGAGAGTCGAGGTCGCTATTTAGCCCCTTTAATCCCTTGATTGGTTCTTTTGTCTTTGGATTGCACTGCCCCTCGTCCATCCAGTTCTTTTTCTCCGCGTCATTCGTGAGCAGAATATAAGCCTTGTCGGAAGGGCTCCAATCTCTATTTTTCGTCAGCATCCTAAGAGTGCTGACTTGAATGAACCGTTCAGTCCCGAACGATTCCCCATTGATTTGATAATCGCAAGGGCCATAATTCGTCGCCCCTAAAAAAGATATGAATACTTTTCGTGACATGAGTTTATTTGTCTTCTATTGTAAGTTTTACGAAACCAAGCAACTGTTCTTGATCGAAATCTACCCTTCTTGTTTTAGGGAAAATGTAATTTTGATAATTAACATACCTCTTGCCGTGTACTTTACGTCGAACATCATCAAAGCACTTCAATCTTTCAGTCCAAGCTCCAGTAGTGAATCGCCAGCCTGAGCCATGCCCAATACGTAGGACACATTCGTTTTCGTTGCATTGATTTGCTTCGTTTAGGATTGTTTGTACATTATCAAGGTATTCGTCTACGTCACTTTTTTCTTTATTGACATCTTCCCATATTTCTAGTTCGCTTTCAAGCATTCTTGTCGTGTAAGCATTAATCAGTCCAAATAGGTTCTTCCCTGAAGCAAAACTGCTATCTAGTACGCCAAGATTCCCGAATTTATCAAGTGAGGGCCAACTTCTCCTGACGAAGGAGTATTTTCGCTCATCAATCTTTAAAGTGAAATATGATTTTTCACCTTCTCTTATAACTTCTTCTAGCTGGCTTCGACCATTATCAATCACGGAATCCTTGCTATTACGGATGTTCATGCTTATCAACCTTACGGCAATAACACTTTCGTTACTCGGCATTACAGAATCGCCTAATGTAATGAATCTGAATACGTCTGAATTAGGAGAAGCTCCAAAAACATTTTTTTCTAACTCTGTATAGTTTTTTTGAGCTTCCTGAGGTTTATTTTGGGCAACAGTGCTTAGGATAGCAGTTCGAATGGCACCTTTTATTGAGCTCCCTGGAATGTATGGCCGACCAGAGACATCTCTGATAATCTCTAGTAACGTGTCATTATTCCGTACTTCATCGGAGAAGGATTCAATCTTATATTTGATATACTCATTCACGGCAGTATTGGGAGCAAATTTATGCATGATTTCTGGAACAGTATGACCAGAATTAATCATGGCTGCCCAGCTGCCAATGTTCTCATCACCAATTTTATCGGCCATCTTGTTTTCGTCAAGAACGTTGATATACGAATTCCCATTTTCGAGAGTGGTTATGAAGTCCAAATCTTTCACTAGTTTGTTGCCTGATCCGATATGGACTGATGTAAGAGTTTTAAGTAAAATTCTACTCATATTCCTAGACGTTTATGCTAATGCAAAGGGCACGTCCACTTCTGTATACTCTGTGCATTGAGTTGTTATTCCAATCGGGAGTAACATCAGCAATCGTGCCTTGTAAGTGAGTTTTCGTGTAAAATAGAGATCCGGCACTGAACATATAGACATTTTTCCTATGAAGATGTTGAAGCGATTCTTCAGAACTTCCTGCCATAAAACCGCCTCTTTTTAAAAGGAAATACTTTGAATTGTCAAGGTCAATTGCTTCTAATTCCTCTTTTGTCGGGATATACGTAGATAATATTATCTTTGCATTACCCTCAGCTACGCTTTCAAGGGATACATCATCATAGGCTACGTTGAAATGCCCTCCTCCAATATTCTTGTCAGAACCAATTCCGAAATCCCCTAGGCTACGAAAAAGGCATAAGACTTCATTCTCTGTCTCTTTTGCGTCCATTAGACAATAGAGCCCACCGTCTTTCCGGAAATAATTCCATTCGAAGTAGAAAGGCTCACTTTCTCTTGCATTGTCTCTAGGGACCATTACCCTCTGAACAACATTCTTTACGATAGGGTTTTTAAAATCAGTTTCGCCTCTAGCCAGCAAGTACTCATCTTTGATTTGATTTTCGTTTATTTTGACGGCTGATTTTGAACATAGAATCTCTGTCCATAGAGAATCCTCAATGAATTTAATCTTTTTTAGCCTTTTGCGATACTCGGCTTCGTCATGGCCCTCAATGTAGACACTTATTCTCCCATTAACTTTTGGCAAAAAGTAATGCCCTTTATAGAAAGGGAAGGCTGACGAAAGAACGAAGGACTCTAGCAAGTTTTTTATCCTGTCAGCATTCCCTTGTCTAGCTAATACTGAGGCTAATGCAGAAGTTAGGGTGTCTGATGACAAGTCCGTAGCGGATAGGTCATAGTAATCAGTCCCTCTGCCAAGGTGCAATGGAGATAGGTTTATTAGTTTAATTCGTTTGTATTTAGGCATACTAATAATTGGTTTTCGAATCTTCCTTGAACTGTGTGAATTTTATCTTGCCATAGCCTCTGGAACCATTCCCGCCTAAATAATCATCTTCCAGGAGCCGCATCGCTTGCTTTAGAGTGTTTATTAATGTGTTTTCATCTTCTCCCTCGAATATGTTCAGAACCATCTCAAAATTAAATTTGGCTCCAGCTGGAACGCGTTCGAAAGTTCTAGGGTTTGCTTTTGATGTTATTCTGTTTATGCTTGCCTCTGTCTTAGTCTCCGTGTATGGAAGCTCTGTGTTGGCAAACTGTTTATCATCTGAAGTGTCAAGTTCTGCATCTCTAACGATTAGCCTAGAAGCATGCCCCTTGTCATTGTCTGCAGAGGTGCCGAAAAGGCTTCCAGCTTTACCGTTGGGATTTGAAGAAACATCTCCTTTCGCATCAATTTCATTGTTGTATAATTCGCACAGAGAACGCAATTTCCCCTTTAAGGAACTTCCGGGAATATACGGAAGGTTGTTTAATGGGTTGCGGACAACGAAATTGTCTGGACCGCCAATGTTCATTGCAGTATTTGAGCCGCCTATATGCAAGCCGGTGATTAACTTAATTTGACCTGTGTAGATGATTTTCTTAATTAATTTAGTCATCAATGATTCGTTAAAAATTTAACAATTATATAATATTCAATTACTTACATATACAATAGCCCGTTTCGGGGTAGCTTAACAGCACCTCGCGGGCGGTATAGAACAAAGCCGAAAAAAGTGTTAAA
>JALCSU010000011.1 GCA_022653735.1 Bacteroidales bacterium | reverse complement strand
GGATCTTTTCAACGTGATGGCTTCCCTGGTGCATGAGCCTGATCTTCTGATTTACCTTAAGTGCTCCATACCGCACTTGGTGGGGCAGATTCAGAAGCGTGGGCGGGACTACGAGCAGAGCATGAGCCTGGAGTATCTGAAAGGCCTGAATGACCGTTACGACAAATGGATTTCGGAATATAAGGGCAAGGTGCTGACCATCGACAAAGACGATTTGGACTTCGAGAACCGCCCCGAGGATTTCGCCGTCATCACAGACAAGATCGATGCCGAACTCTACGGCTTGTTTCCGCAAGAATAGATTCCGGGTCGAGCTCGGAATGACGGGGGAGAAAGGAACACGATTTTCGCCTCCGTCATCCTGAACGGCACCCCTCCGTCATCCTGAACGGCACCCCACCGCCATCCTTAACGACACCCCACCGTCATCCTTAACGACACCCCACCGTCATCCTGAAACGGCACCCCTCCGTCATCCTGAACGGCACCCTCCGTCATCCTGAACGGCACCCCTCCGTCATCCTGAACTTGATTCAGGATCTAACTCTTTCGGAATAGCAAAAAGAATATTAAATTTGTCACTAGCTAAATTATCTCGATATGCACATAGCTATAGCAGGCAACATCGGTAGCGGCAAGACTACCCTGACGAAAATGCTGGTCTCACATTACGGGTGGACTCCAAAATACGAATCCGTTGACTTTAATCCATATCTGTCAGACTTCTACGCTGATATGGAACGCTGGTCGTTCAATTTGCAGATATATTTCCTGAACAAGAGATTTAAGGATGTGGTGGATATCTCCAGAAGCAGTGACATAATCATTCAGGACAGGACGATCTACGAAGATGCCAAGATTTTCGCTCCGAACCTGCATGCCATGGGGCTTATGAGCACCAGGGACTTCGAGAACTACACCGACTTATTCAATCTGATGATGTCCCTCGTGAGCAAGCCGGACCTTCTGATTTATCTGCGCTCTAGCATCCCTAACCTGGTCGCCCAGATCCAGAAAAGGGGGCGTGAATATGAAAGGAGCATCAGGATAGACTACCTCACCGGTCTTAACAAGCGCTATGAGGATTGGATAAAGGAATATGACGGCAAGCTGCTCATAGTCAACGTGGACGACATCAAGTTCGAGAATCGCCCCGAAGACTTCCAGAAAGTCACCGACAAGATAGACGCCGAACTCTTCGGCCTCTTTCCCGACGTGAAAAACGTTCCGGAATAACCTAAGTAATTTTGCAATTCTACTGCAGATCTACATAAAAACGTACAGAAAACTATTTTGTATCGCAACCTTCACCTGTAAATCACCAGCCCATCTCCCAAGCCTCCCCCGTCATCCTGAACGACCCCACCAAGTCATCCTGAACGCCTCCCCCGTCATCCTGACGACTCACCAAGTCATCCTGAACGCATCCCCCGTCATCCTGACGACTCACCCGTCATCCTGAACTACCCCACCCCGTCATCCTGAACTTGATTCAGGATCTGTTCTTCACAAGCCTAGAGTCCGGAATGACGGGATAAACGAGCCCGGATTCCTGGTCAAGCCCTAATGACGGAAGAAGAATGAACTCGTTTTACCGTCAACGTGAAATGCAGGGCTGCCGGCGAGGTTGTGGTCGATGTGGCCGCAAAGCATACATCCATGTCCTCGCTTAGAAGGACGAGAATTTATGGGCGACGGTATAGTGCCACCGGCTGGCTTGTAATGAAGGACTGCGTTGCCCACCCTGCTTCTAGAACGAGGGTCGGCAATGCGAATAGTCTCCTCAGCGCTTATAATGAATATCACCATTGCCTACGATTGTGAATAATCACAAGTTCTCTTCAAGGTTTCACAAAACCTTGTCGAAGCTGAAGCAATAAAGAATTGCATACGTATATTGAAACCGTTCGGAAGAAGTGTCTCGCAAAACGCTGTCGAGGCATGCCAAAAGGCGGCCTCACGAAGGAAATAGCCTGGGGTTGTCTCGCAGAATGCTGTCGAGGCAGGCTGCACAGAAGTGCATGGGTAAGGGCATGTCTCGACATCGAGACCTCCCAAGAGCCACGTTGTCGAGCAGCACCCCTTTGCAAAGCCACCAGAAGGCCCTGCTCCGACAGCACTTTGCGAAATTCCACCACTCTCATCCTGTACGATCAACGCTACTCATTCTAAACAACCTCCCCGTCATCCTGTACCGACCAACCCCGTCATCCCAAACGTTCCACCCCGTCATCCTGCACGATCCACCACGTCATCCTGAACTTGTTTCAGAATCTAGGCCTTCTATAATATAGAACTGACTTTCGTCGGGATGTCGGGAAAGGCATGTTCATTTTTCTCTCGTCATCCTATGTGTTATTTTTATATCTCATCCATTTGTCAGTCCATCCTGAAATAGAAAATGGGCAGCTAAGAAGGCCTTGATTGAATTGCAGATTCAGTAACGAGAATCTGATGCGGACTCTCGGCTCATATTTCTTATTATATTCCGAGAGACTGTTCCCACTTATGGGGCGTGCGCCATGAAGATATGTATTAGTCAAATCAACGCCGAATAAATACTTTTGACTTATTTTGAGGATTGTCAATCTTTTTTGATAGATTTGCGCTATTATGAGAAAGACGTTGATATTTTTGCTCGCGGCCATGCTGCCATTGCTGGCTTCGGCCCAGACCATCAAAGAGAAACATTTGCCATTTTACACCATCGAGGAGGCTCCGCATTTGGAGAACATTCTTCCGGCTCCTCCCAGCCTTCAGGATCCGCTATTCTTCAATGACTGGTGCCAGTACCAGTGGGGAAAGTCAGTGCGCAACACTGAGCGTGGAAAGCTGGCTGTAAGTGATGCTAGGATTGGCGCGACCTATTTCTTTAAGCGTTTTTCTCCTGCGATGCATCGTGAGCTAACAGAGGGGAAATATCCTATTCTGCACGAACTTCTTTACAAGGCTCACATGACTGAGATGCAGGCTGGGTCGAGTGCCAAGAAACATTTCGCTAGGGTTCGTCCTTACCAGGAGTTCAAGGAGCAGAGTGGCGTCCCGTCATCTGAGAGCCCTACGGATTTCACTAGTTATCCTTCCGGGCACACTCACGCTTCGTGGCTTGCTGGGATGATTCTGACGGCTATCGATCCTGATCACACTGAGGAGATAATGAAAGTGGCTTATGAGCTTGGCCAGAGCCGCGTCATTGTGGGATTCCATTATCAGAGTGATGTAGATGCGGGACGCATGGCCGCCAGCGTGACCTTCGCCCGCCTCTGCGCCATGCCAGAGTTCCTCGACATGCTTGCCGCCGCCAAAGCCGAGTACGATGCCAACGCTAAGTGATATATCCTAGGCGATTTAGGGATAAGACTGTCATCGTTTCGCCCTTACCTCCTAGCCGCTGCCGTTCACAATTCACGGAAACGTAAAGCCGGCTAAAAATCACTTTTTAGTCGGCTTCATATTAGGTCACACTCCAATGAATATTTTATCCGAGCGTGTGAATGGCGAGGCCGGAGCGGAGCTTCGGTTCGAACCATGTTGTCTTAGGCGGCATTATGTTGCCGGTATCTGCGATGTTGATGAGCTGCTGCATGGAGACTGGGTAGAGGGCGAAGGCCACCATCATTTCTCCACTGTCCACGCGGCGCTTCAATTCGCCCAGCCCTCTGATTCCGCCAACGAAATCGATTCTGTCATCCGTGCGCAAATCTTTGATACCTAGAACTTTGTCCAGGACGAGGTGAGACAGTATTGTCACATCCAGCACTCCGATAGGATCTGCGTCATCGTATCTGCCAGGCAAAGCCTCCAGCGAGTACCATTTGCCGTCGAGGTACATCGAAAAATTGTGCAGGTGGGCAGGATGATAAATCTCAGCACCCATTTCTTTTACATCGAAGTCCAGTTCGAGGGCCCTCAGGAATTGTTCTTTGGTCCGTCCGTTGAGATCTTTGACGGCTCTGTTGTAGTCTAGGATCTTCAGCTGGCTTTCAGGGAAGCACACGGCCATGAAGAAATTATATTCCTCATTCCCGGTATGGTGAGGGTTCTGAGCCCTTTTCTCGGCCCCCACGCGTGCAGCAGCGGCAGTACGGTGGTGACCGTCAGCTACATAGAAAGCATCCACGTGACTGCTGAACTCGGAGGTGATGCGAGCTATCGTGGCATCGTCATCTATGACCCAGAACTTGTGTCCGAAGCCGTTTTCGTCGACGAAATCGTATTCTGGCGCCTTCTTTACGGTCTCTGCAATAATGTCCTCAAGCACTTTATCGTCCTTATAGGCAAAGAACACGGGCTCGATGTTGGCGTTCTGAATGCGAACGTGAATCATGCGGTCATCTTCCTTGTCCTTGCGAGTGAGCTCGTGCTTCTTGATTTTGCCCGTGGCATAGTCATCTGTGTGAGCACAAAGAACCAGGCCATACTGCGTCCTGTCACCCATCGTCTGGGCATAGACGTAGTAGCATTCTTTCGGGTCCTGCCGCAGCCAGCCCTTCGTCTGCCACTCTTTGAAATTCTTCACTGCCTCATCGTAGACTCTAGGGTCGTGGTCTTCAAGAATAGGGTCGAAGTCAATCTCTGGCTTGGTAATATGCAGAAGAGACTTCTCGCCTGCCATCTTTTTAGCCTCCTCAGAGTTCAGCACGTCGTACGGCGGAGCCGCAACCTCTGTCACGATATTCTTGGGCGGCCTTATCGCCGCAAACGGTTTTACTCGTACCATTTCTATTTATTTACTTGGAATCTAGCATTTCCTGTCTTGAAAAAATCGACGATCTGGCGGGCAGCAGCGAGACCGGCATTCATGTTGGCCTCGGCGGTCTGAGCCCCCATCTTCTTCGGAGTGGCGAATATGCGAAGCCCGAACTTTTCTTTCAGGGCGGCGTAATTGTCCGGAGCCACGTCCGTGATGTATTTCAGATCTTCTCTCTCTGCGAGAGCCTTCTCCAGGCCTGCCTCATCGATGACCTCCTTGCGTGCCGTGTTCACCAGGCAAGCGCCTTTCGGCATCTTGGAGATGAGGTCGTAGCCGATTGAGCCTATGGTCTGCGGGGTGGCAGGAATGTGGATAGAGATGAAATTGCAAGAAGAATACATGTGTTCCAGAGAATCGGCAGGTTCGGCCCCCGCCTCGCGAATCTTCTCCGCAGGAATGAAAGGATCGATTGCCATCACCTGCATCCCAAGAGCCTCAGCCTTCTTGCCGACCAGCCTTCCGACGTTGCCGAAAGCCTGGATGCCAAGCTTCTTGCCCTGAACTTCCGAGCCAGTGGCAGGAGTGAACTGATTGCGGCTCATGAATATCATGAAGGCTATGGCAAGTTCAGCGACAGCGTTGGAGTTCTGTCCTGGAGTATTCATCACGACCACATTGTGAGCCGTGGCTGCGGCGAGGTCGATGTTGTCATAGCCTGCGCCTGCGCGAACCACGATCTTAAGGTTCTTGGCAGCGTCTAGCACTTCAGGCGTCACTTTGTCGGAGCGGACGATGAGGGCGTCGGCATCAGCGACGGCAGCGACCAGCTCCGATGCGTCAGCATATTTCTCAAGCTTTGCGAACTCGTAGCCTGCGCTTTTCACTATTTCTTCGATTCCAGCCACCGCTGCGGCTGAAAAAGGTTTCTGTGTGGCGACTAGTACTTTCATGACGTTTATTTCTTAAGGTCTTCGAATTCTTTCATGCAGTCCACCAGAGCCTGAACGTCAGAAAGCTCGCAGGCATTGTACAGAGATGCCCTGAAGCCTCCCACGCTGCGGTGCCCCTTGATGCCAATCATGCCATGGCCTTTCGCAAAAGTCATGAATTCATCTTGCAGAGCCTCGTGGCCAGGAGCCATCACGAAACATACGTTCATTATGGAACGGTCTTCCTTTGCTGCCGTTCCTACAAATAACGAGTTGCGGTCAATCTCGCTGTAAAGCAGGGCCGCCTTCTCCTCGTCACGTTTGCGCATGGCCTCAACTCCGCCCATGCTCTTTATCCACTTAAGAGTCTCGTTCATGACGTAGATGGCGAACACAGGAGGCGTGTTGAACATAGAACCTTTATCTATATGGGTACGGTAGTCAAGCATCGTAGGAATATGCCTGGTCACCTTTCCGAGGGAGTCTTTGCGGATGATGGCGAATATCACGCCGGCAGGGCCCACATTTTTCTGTGCGCCACCGTAGATTAGCTGATACTTGCTTACGTCAACCGGGCGGCTCATGATGTCCGATGACATGTCTGCGATGAGCGGCACCGGGCAGTCGTAATCTTCCTTGATTTCTGTTCCGTAGATGGTGTTGTTGGTCGTTATGTGCAGGTAATCCAAGTCGTGAGGAATCTCGTATCCCTTAGGAATATAGGTGTAATTCTTGTCTGCTGAGCTGGCGATGGCGTAGGCATTGCCGATGCCTGCGGCCTCTTTAAGAGCCTTCTTCGCCCATACGCCAGTTTCCAGATATGCAGCCTTATGCTCCAGATAGTTCATGGCAACATAAAGGAACTGCAGGGAAGCGCCACCGCCGAGGAATACAACCTCGTGAGTGTCAGGAATATGCAGAAGCTCCTTCCAGAGAGCCCTGGTCTCTTCCATGGTTTCTTCCCATTCTTTAGTCCTATGAGATATGCTTAGTACAGAAACACCCGTACCTTTGAAGTCCCTGATGGCCTCAATTGATTTTTCAAGAGCGATCTCAGGAAGCAGGCAAGGACCTGCATTGAAAACGTGTACTTTTGCCATATTATCGAAAAAAATTAAGTATTATCAAATAATGTAGTTTTAATTCAATACTAAAATCGTTGTAAATATAAATAAATTAAAAGTGATTTCCAACCAAATTCGAGAATATATTAATTTATCTGTATCCTAGGAGGTAGGAAATGATAGCCATTCGCACATACATGCCGTTCCCAGCCTGCTGGAAATAATAGGCGTATGGGGTTGAGTCCACGTCGGTCGCAATCTCATTCACCCTAGGAAGCGGATGCAGGATCCTCATATTCTTTTTTACTCCGCCGAGCATCGAGGCGCTCAGTCTGTAAACGTCCTTTACTTTGTTATATTCATCCATGTCAGAGAATCTTTCCTGCTGCACCCTGGTCATGTATAGGATGTCGCAGTCATTTAAGGCGTATTCTATATCGTCGGTCTGGACATAAGGAATATGCCTGGAGTCGAGCAAGTCGAGATATTTCTGGGGCATTTTCAACTCTTCCGGCGCAGTGTAGACGAACTTCGTGTCGAAAAGACTTAGAGCCTCTGTCAGGGAATGCACCGTGCGCCCGTATTTCAGGTCTCCTACCATGTCTATGACCAGGTCATCCAGGCGTCCCTGGGTCTTCTGAATGGAATATAAATCCAGAAGAGTCTGGGTTGGATGCTGGTTTGCCCCGTCGCCTGCGTTGATCACTGGCACAGATGCCACGCTGGCAGCCACGTCGGCGGCTCCTGCTTGAGGATGGCGCATCACTATCATGTCCACGTAGTTGGAGACTATCTTGATGGTGTCTTCAAGCGTCTCGCCCTTGGTCTGGGACGTATTCCTGTTATCCGGGAAACCGATTACTCTTGCCCCAAGACGGTTTACGGCGGCTTCGAACGAGAGCCTCGTCCTGGTTGAAGGTTCGAAAAATAGGCAGGCTATCACCTTGCCGGCCAAGAAGTTCTGTTCTCTGTCGGCCTCGAATTCGCGAGCAATGTCCAGAACATGGAGCATCTCATCCTTGGAGAAGTCCCTGATTGAAATAAGATTCTTTGGCATATTCATAAAATATATTAAAGTTCGTTAGTCCAGCCTCCGGTTTTTCCTCTGTCATGTTGCCTCAACAGTGCAGCCTTCTATCTTGGACAAGCGCATGATAAAATCATTTTCAATGGAGAGCCTCACCCTTACCTCCAGAGAGCATGCGTTCCCAAAATCCTGCCTACGCTGAGCCAGCCCCATATTCTTAATCACTTCCATCACGGCATTCATCTGGGCATATCCGAAAGACAGCCTGAACCATTTCCCAGCAACTTTCTCCACAACGCCGGCGTTGTCCAGAGCCTCGGCGGAAGCTGTCTTGTAAGCCCTTATGAGTCCTGGAATGCCCAACTTTATGCCCCCGAAATACCTTACTACGACGACCAGCACGTCACTCAGCCCTCTGGAGTCAATCTGTCCTAGAATCGGCCTGCCGGCAGACGAAGATGGCTCTCCATCATCGTTAGCGCGGAACTTGTCGCCCTTGTAGCCCAGCCGGTAAGCATAGCAATGATGCCTGGCATCGTGATATTCCTTTTTCAGGCTGCTCACGATGTCCTTGACCTCTGCCTCGCTTTCGACTGGATAAGCAAATGAAATAAACCGGCTGCCATTGTCTTTGAACAGCCCCTCGCCACGAGCCGGAATGCTCATGTACGCATCTTGGATGATATTATCGGAAGTGCTCATTCCAAGAATACGAATATACCGAATCCAAATGGAAATTGCAACATTCAATGCCTTAAGGTTCTCTCGAAAGTATTTTTTCATATCTTTGGGAAAATTTATGAATATGAAAAAAGACATTGCCGAGATATTGAAAGAGACAGTCGCTGTGCTGAAAGACGGCGGCACCATTCTTTACCCTACGGACACAGTCTGGGGGCTTGGCTGTGATGCGACTAATCCTGAGGCTGTGGCGAAAATTTACGACATCAAGCATCGCTCGGACAGCAAGGCCCTGGTCCTGCTGGCCTGCGACTTGGATATGGTCGCTAAATACATCAAGGTGGTTCCTCAGATGGCTATTCAGCTCGTGGAAGTGAACGATAAGCCCATGACTATCATCTACCCTGGCGCTATCACCTATCCAAGGTCTGCCGAGGGGGAGGCTCAGAAGGCGGACAGATTCCACTTGGCCTGCAATGCGGTGGCGGAAGACGGAACGGTTGGTATTCGCATCCCGATGATGGATTTTTGCAGGCAGGTCACTTTCAAGCTTGGTAGACCGATCGTCTCCACCTCTGCCAACATCTCTGGCGAACCCACGCCGAAGACATATTCAGATATTCCCCAGTCCATAAGAAATGCTGTTGACTACATAGTCCAGCCTTCATTGGAGGCAGGGGCCACAGGGCTTTCCTCACAAATCATTAAGGTGGAACTTGATGGTGAAATCCAAATAATACGAAAATAAAACCGGGGTCTGCGCACGCAGATCCCGATTTCTTGACAGGCAAGGTCCTCTTTATCGGATTTCCATGACGTAAGGCAGCCTTGCGAACATGATTGGCTGCTCGGCAGAGCCTTTCATCCAAGAGCGACCCCAATGCCATATATTCCTGGCTTCGTTCTCGAACATCGTGCCTTTGAACATGGCTATCGCAGCTTCTTCTCCGCTGTCCTGACCCAGCCCAAGCTGATCCATGATTTGCTCTATTTTAGATTTAGGTGAAGGATAGGTCACGATGCTCCAAGAATCCAGATCATCATCCCCAGCAGCCGATGCAGCATATTCAAGAGCATCATAAAGCCCGCCTATTTCATCAACCAGTCCGATTTCTATGGCATCTGCTCCGGTCCATACGCGGCCTTGAGCTATGCTGTCCACTGCGGCAGGCTCCATCCCTCTGCCTTCTGCCACGGTGTTCACGAACAGTTCGTAAATGTCTTCGATGCTTCTCTGCATGTAGGCTTGCTCGGCCTCGTCGAGCGGACGGGTGAATGAAAGTGCGTCGGAATGCTCGTGAGATTTCACGCTCACTACATTCACGTGAGCTATGTCTTTCAAGGCTTTGCTCAAGTCAGGCAGGGCAGCGAAGACCCCGATGGAACCGGTCAGGGTTGTCGCATCAGAGAATATCCTGTCGCAGCTGTTGGAAATCCAGTAGCCGCCGGATGCCGCATAAGACCCGTATGATGCGATGACAGGCTTGTCGTCCCTCAGGGCATCCACCTCCTCTTTGATTTTGTCGGCGGAGAGCACTGTCCCTCCCGGAGAATTCACTCTGAAGACCACTGCCTTTATCGTAGAGTCAGCCCTGACTTTGGCCAGTATGGAGGCAAACCTGTCTCCTGAGATATTGTTCGGGTCGTTGCCTTCCACGATATTGCCTTGGGCATAGACGATCGCTATTTTACGTTTCGCGCTGGAATTGTCGGTGACCTTGGCTGCAGCGTAATCCTCGAAAGGAATCAGGCTGACGTCCTTGTAGGAATCTTTCTCTGCGAGGTCGGCAATCTTGTCTTTGTAGTCCTCGATGGACAGGGTGCCGTCGACGAGATTATGTTCCACCATGTCTTCCGGAGTCACCAGCGAAAGATTGTCGATGAAGGAATTGAGAGAATCGAGCGAGATGCCTCTGGCCTCCGCTGTCTCGGTGCCGATGGTCTCCCAGATTGAAGAAATCATTTCTTGGTTCTGGTACTCGTTCTCAGGGCTTGGGGCATTCTTGACGTACATTTCGCCGGCACTCTTATATTTGCCATGGCGAATCAGCTGCACGTTGATTCCCAGTTTGTCCAGAAGGTCTTTCAGGAAAATCATCTGGCTGCTCACGCCCAGCATGAACACGTTCCCGCCATGATGGCTCGTGGTGTAGATTTTATCGGCTACCGATGCCAAATAATATGATCCGGACGTGAAATTCACTCCGTAAGCCATCACAGCCTTCCCTCCTGAGCGGAAGTCCGTGAGTGCTTTCCTGAGTTCTTCTATGTTGGCTATGCTGGAAGATATTCCGTCAACTTTCATCAGAAGATATTTTATGCCGGGATCCTCAGATGCAATATTCAATGCCTTTATGGCTTTTCGCAGGCTTACGTTCGGCACCTCCTGGCTCTGTAGAGGCAGGCTGAAGCTCTCGTTTTCGCTGTCCGTAAGCTGGAATTTGGACATATCCATAAGCAGCACCCCTTCCTTCGGCAGCACCGGGGCTTGCTGCGCAGACATAGTCTGGAAAGAAGCCGCCATAGATCCGAAAACCATGAAGAAGAGGAAAACCTTTATTATGCCCCACACGAAGAGACCCAGCAAGACTGCGAGCACCCATTTGATAAAATCTTTCATATTCATAACTCTGGTAGTCTGATTGATGCAAATGTAAGCAATTTTGCTAACTTTGCATCCAAAGAAATGAAAATGTCACAAAAACCTTCAATACCTAAGGGGACGCGCGATTTCGGCCAGGCAGAGATGGCCCGCCGCAACTATATCTTCGATACAATCAAAAGCGTCTTCAAGACTTTCGGATATTCCCAGATAGAGACCCCTGCGATGGAGAATCTTTCCACTTTGCTGGGGAAGTACGGGGACGAGGGCGACAAACTGCTTTTCAGGGTGCTGAATAGCGGGGATGCCTTCGGCGGAATCAATTTCAATGAATATATCGACGAGGTTTCGGGTTCTGTGAACAGCGTCGCGCTTTCCAAGGCAGTGTGCGAAAAAGGGCTGCGATATGACCTCACGGTGCCTTTCGCTCGTTATGTGGTGCAGCACCAGAGCGAGATTTCTTTTCCATTCAAAAGGTTCCAGTTGCAGCCGGTGTGGAGGGCGGACAGGCCTCAGAAAGGGCGCTATCGTGAGTTCTGCCAGTGTGACGTGGACGTGATTGGCTCCAAGTCGCAAGTGAATGAACTGGAATTGGTTCAGATAGTTGATAAGGTTTTCAGCCTGCTGAACGTAAATGTTCTCATCAAGATTAACAATCGGAAGGTGCTGACGGGCTTCGCTGAAATTTGCGGTTTTCCAGATAAGGTCGTGGACATCACCGTCGCAATTGACAAGCTGGACAAGATTGGTTTGGAAAGCGTTGAGGCAGAAATGCGCGAGAAAGGGCTCACCGATGGGGCAGTAGCAGTGATAGAGCAGATTCTGAAGCTGTCCGGAACCACTTCTGAGAAACTCTCTTCCATGCGAGTCCTCATGAACGGAGGTTCGGCTTCGGGCATTGTGTCCGAGACTGGACTCCGAGGCTTGGCTGAGCTTGAGGAACTCTTCGGGCTCATCGGCGCGGCTGGGGTTCAGAGCCGTGTCGAGATGGACCTCTCTCTGGCCCGCGGCCTGAACTATTACACTGGCGCAATTTTCGAGGTAAAAGCACTTGACTTCCAGATAGGGAGCATCTGCGGAGGAGGACGCTACGATAATCTTACCGGAATATTCGGCCTTCCGGACATGTCCGGAGTCGGGATTTCTTTCGGGGCCGACAGAATCTATGACGTGCTGACCGGACTGGACAAATTCCCGAAGGGGCTGGAATCTTCCACGACCCTGTTGTTTGCGAATATGGATGCGGCCTCGCTGAAGTACATATTCCCGATTGCCAAGGCTCTGAGAGACAGATCCATCTCGGTCGAGGTCTATCCGGATGCCGCCAAGTTGAAGAAGCAGTTCGAATATGCCGAGCGCAAGTCGATCCCATTCATCTCTATAAATGGAGAGAATGAGGCTTCCGCAGGTCAAGTGAATATCAAGAATATGTCTACTGGCATCCAGCAAACTTTTTCAAAAGACGACATTGAAGGAATCACGGCGTTCCTGGACGCTCGGTGAAAATAAAATTTGGATATTTAAAAAAAATCCGTACCTTTGCAATCCCAAAACAATATCGCGGGGTAGAGCAGTTGGTAGCTCGTCGGGCCCATAACCCGGAGGTCAGAGGTTCGAGTCCTTTCCCCGCTACTTGAAAGAGGCAATCCATCAGGGTTGCCTCTTTTTGAATATGGGCATTCAGAGACGCTCGCTTAAGACCGTTAGGGGTTGCGGGTGATGGCGCTGGCAGCGATGGCGAGGACCTGGATGAGTCCGAAGTCGATGACTAGCTGGGCAGTCATTGAATCTAGGGATTTGATGGCTTCGGGGTGGTCGGTCGAGTGAGCCGAAAACATGCACCTTATGTTCCGGACGGCGATCTGAGCGGTGAGAACCACGGCGACGCAGGTCCAAGGCAGTATTCCAAGGATGCAGCATGCCAGAATTCCAGCATATGCCAAGATCGTGTAAACGACATATTTATATTTGCTGCATTTCAGCCCTAGCAGCATCGCCTGAGTCGTGATGGAGGCCTTTCCGTCGTCGCGTATGTCTCTGGTGTTGTTCGCATGCAGGATATTCACGATTAGCAACCCTATCGGCGCAGTGACAGCAAGAATATGCCAGTCCAGAGTTGACAGCATGCTGTAAGTTACTCCGAGGGGAACCAGAATGCCGAATATTATGAATATGCATAAGTCCCCTAAGGCATGATATTTAAGAATATAGTAGAAGTAGGTGCCGATCACTCCGAGCGACCCTATCCAAAGAATATGTGGCCCTGCGAAGAGGGATGTCAGCATGCCTATGAATATGCCGATTGCTAGTGCCATCAGCCCGAAATACAGTATCTGGCGAGGCGTGAAAACCCCATTCACGAGCATGCGGCTGGAGCCGAAAGTGCCAGCGCGATCGACCCCATGATTGAAATCGTAGTAATCGCTGATCAGATTCCCCGCAATCTGGAATATTACAGCCCCACAGACGGCGAATATTCCCAATAGCCAGGACGGAACGCTCCAGGAAGACAATGGCTCGTGCCAACCCATTCCGCCAGGGTAGGTGATGCCGGACTTGACAGACCAGAAGGCGTAGGCGAAGGCTATCAGAGCCGGAACGAAAGAGGCCGGCAATGACCAAGGACGAGTAGCAAGAATCCAATTATTCATGAAGGCATATTCTCTTTTTGATTGCTTGCAAAGATAATATCTTTCCTTGCGAAACTAAATAATGTGATATTTTGGATGATTGCTTTTTGTTACTAATTTTACAATACGTGATCATGAAGAAAGTCTTAGTCGCCATATTCATCGCATTCTTGCTTTGGTGCCTGATGTTCTCTCCTTGGACTGCGCCTCACCTCAGTTTCTGGGCGTGCATGACAACCGCGGCAGTCATCCTGATAGGCATCAGCCTTTGCCTCGTGCCGGATTTCAAGGCGCAATGGCATTTTTCACCAAAAGAAATCGCCATCGGAATAGCCTCTGCCGCCATTCTGTGGGGAATGTTCTGGATTGGTGACAAATTGTCATCCATGATGTTCGCATTCGCAAAACCGGAAGTGAATGCGATATATGGCCTGAAAGGCAATGGTAATCCGTGGCTCATTGGCGCCGCTCTGCTTCTGGTCATCGGTCCGGCTGAGGAAATATTCTGGAGGGGCACTGTTCTTCGCGCGTTCCTGGGCCGATTCAGATGGCCGCTGGCAGTGATGCTGGCAGCGGCGATATATTCATTAGTCCATATTCTCTCCTTGAACTTCATGCTTGTCATGGCCGCCTTAGTATGCGGCATATTCTGGTCTCTCCTCTATGCATGGAGGCGCGATCTGGCGGCGGTGACGATCTCGCACTGCCTCTGGGATGTGGCTGTCTTCCTCATATTCCCTATCTGATTCATGCATAGAACCTTAATGGCAAATCCCCTCTAGTCCGAATACGCCATGCCTGTAATTTTGGCGTGTTTGGAATTTTACAGTTTCCTAAAAAAATTGGATAACTTAAGAAAAATCGTTAATTTAAAGCGTTGTTTCGTCTCCGTTGTGCCTTTAAAATATATACGGGGGGGGGGGTAAAGGAATAATGTTTTAATCAATAATATCGACACTCCCGATAATTAAACTTTTA
The DNA here is from genome assembly GCA_022653735.1 of Bacteroidales bacterium. GTDB lineage: Bacteria > Bacteroidota > Bacteroidia > Bacteroidales > UBA932 > Cryptobacteroides. The sequence goes on along the minus strand of JALCSU010000011.1, from coordinate 43,401 downwards.
ACCAACATGGAAATTGATGGTAAAATCGAATCCTTTAATCGTATTGCGGCGGTTGCGTTGCTTTCTGGCTATACCGTAGGACTGGAGACGGTATGGGGCAGGATATTCGCTGTCGTCGCAATTTGCAGCATTGCCGTCTCATTGTCTTTCATTGTTTATCTAATCGCTAAAAAGAAATTATCCGGCACTATCCTAAGAGGACGGCAAGATCCGGTTTTCTGGCCTGGGATTGTTCTGCTATGGACTGTCATCGCTTATTCGAAAGGTTCCGCCATCAAGCTGAACATAATTTTATTGTGCGTAGTAGTCGTGCTTCAATTGGGCGTGCTGCTTACGAACGTGAAAAAGAGGTAGCTTTCCTAGAAAACGAAAGGGCGGCTGGAGAAATCCCGTCGCTCTTTTGCTATTTTAAAATTCCTGATGTCAGGTGGCTGTCGGTGCCTGATTTTTGTTATATGTGGGGAGAGTTAGTATATTCATAAAAAATTCTGAGTATGAGTGAAGGTGACAAGCCATTATATCCTTTCCACCTCATCGATGAGGGTGAAGACTTGCCTTGGGGGCACGTGAGCTACAAACTGGCCGACCTAGGCTTCAAAGATTCCATGATAGAAAGCGGCTGGCTAGGCGGAAACACGCTTAGCGAACTCATCGGGACGTATTTTGAGAGAGTGGTCGGGGACAATTCCTTTGAGTTCTATGGCACGCAATTCCCTGTGATGCTGAAGGTAATAGAGACGAAGGCATTCCAGCCGCTGCAGGTGAATGTCGCCGATGATGTGGCGCAGCAACGCTACGATTCTTTCGGGAAGACTGCGCTTTGGTATGTCGAGGAAGCTAGACCGGACGCTGAAATGGCTCTTGGGTTTAACAAGGACGTGCCTGCTGAAGAATTCTATCGCCGTTGCAAGGATGGGACGGTTCCGGAAGTCTTGAATATATTCAAGCCCAGGAAGGGGGATGCCTTCCTCATCAAGCCTGGGACCGTGTTTGCAGCTGGCCCTGGGCTGAAAATCCTTGAGATAGCAGAGTCGTCCGAAATGACGTTCCAGCTGGCTGAGCTTTTCCATCAGCAGCAGGTGGATGCCTCGGAGCTGATGCTCGACGAGGCCTTCGATTTGATAGATTTCAAGAAATATTCTCCTGCTGCTCTGCTGAACCCTCTGCGTAAGATTTCTGCGCAGTCGCCATACACGAGCACCATTTCTTCTTGCGATGAATTCTCGGTTTCGAGGATTGGCTTGCAGAACGTCCTGCATGTGTCGGTAGAAGACGCAGTCGGCTTCACGGTGTATTATTGTCTTTCGGGGAAGGCCTCCATTCAAGTGCCTAAGGCAGGGTCGGAGCCTGTCCGTACAGGAACAATGCCTCTTCCGGAAACCTTGGACCGTTACGAGCTTAGGGAGGGGCAGGTCCTCCTGATGCCTGCCGAGGTCACGGATTTTTACCTTGTTCCGGCAGAAGATGGCACAGACCTTCTGGAGATTGTTGTGGACAAGCGGAAAGTCAGGGATTCGTATACAAACGAAAACGTGGAGCCATCCAGCTTCGGAGATGTTCGGCAAGATGATTCTACCGACGATAATGCTCCTGACCCGCATGTCGGATATTGGAATTAAATACCAATGAATATGAGTGATGCTGAAAGAATAGACAAGGTTCTTTGGGCTTTAAGAATATTCAAGACCAGGACCGATGCCACAGATGCCTGCAAGGGAGGGAAAGTTAAGATTGGCGGTTCGAACGCGAAGCCGTCCCATCTGGTGAAAGTAGGAGATGTCATCAATGTTCACAAGGGTTCGGTAACATACACTTATCGGATCAAGAGACCTTTGTCGCAGAGGGTCGGCGCCAGGCTGGTGCCGGATTTCGCAGAAAATCTCACTCCGCAATCCGAACTAGATAAGCTCAAGGCTCCTGTGGAGACGTTCTTCGTGCATCGTGACCGTGGTCTTGGGCGTCCTACGAAAAAAGATCGTAGAGTCATGGATGAGGCCTGGGAGGAGCTGGACCGCAATGAGTCTGCGGCTCCAGGCAACCTGACGGTCATCGAGGACATTCCGGACGACATCGCCGAGAAGTTCGGCCTCACCGACGACGACTTGGAAAGTCTTTAGGCGCAAATGCTCTGGTCCGGATAATTTAATGCTTGCCAGGGAAAAAATAAGCCATCGGGCATTACGCTCGATGGCTTTCGAATTCTGCCTTCCTTGATTCTGAACGAAAAAAAGAGTCGTCAGGATGATAGTGGGAGGCGTCAGATTATTTGCCGAAGTAGCGTGTCAGAAGGCCGTAGAAGCCGGCGCCGTGGCGAGCTTCGTCCTTAGCCATCTCGTGAACTGTGTCATGGACGGCATCGTAACCGAGTTCCTTGGCTCTCTTAGCAATCGCCAGCTTGCCTTCGCAAGCCCCGGCCTCTGCCTGATAACGTTTCTCCAGATTAGTCTTTGTGTCCCAGACGATGTCCCCGAGAAGCTCTGCGAATTTGGAGGCGTGCTCTGCCTCCTCGAAAGCATATCTCTTGAAGGCCTCAGCTATCTCTGGATAGCCTTCCCGCTCTGCCTGACGGCTCATCGCAAGGTACATCCCGACCTCGCAGCACTCGCCGTTGAAATGATCATGCAGTCCTTGGAGAACCTCAGGGTCGTCAACTTTCCCGTCTCCGAGATGGTGCTCGCAAGCCCACTGAGGTTTGCCTTCATCTTCTTTGATCTCTACGAATTTGCTAGCAGGCGCATGGCACTGAGGGCATTCTGCTGGCGGGTTCTCGCCTTCATAGACGTAACCGCACACTAAACATCTGAATTTCTTTTTCATGGTAGAAAAAAATTTAATCGTTAACGTAATTTTCAAACTATCAAAATAGCTGCCACAGTCATTCCTGACTGTCTGACAGAGTCTCTTTCTGTTTTGACGCTGCAAATATAGTCATAGTTTTTAAATATTCAAATTTAAATTAATTTTTTTGGCAGAAAGTTCTTGTGTGCCTTATTTTGGTACAATCGCCTATTATATTCGCAGCAGATTTGGCGCAAAAGAAATTAATGAATATATTCAAACTGATTTGATAACTATATATGCAGTTCCTAAGACAAGTAGTTGAGTATTATTTCGGCACGGACGGCTTCTCGTCTCTGTGCTTCGTGTTTCCGAACAGGCGTAGCCAGGTCTTTTTTAAGAAGTATCTCGGAGAGGCAGTGAAGGCTGCCGGAACCCCAATCGTGTCGCCCAAAATGCTCACGATCAATGATTTCTTCTTTCAGGCTGCTGGTTCTTCTTCCGCAGACAGGATACGGCTCCTGCTGATTTTATATGGTTGCTACTCAAAGCTTTATAAGGAGCCGGAGCCACTTGACGAATTCATCTTCTGGGGCGATATATTAATAGGTGATTTCGACGATTTGGACAAATATCTTGTGGATGCCAGGATGCTGTTCGCCAATGTCACGGACTTCAAGGCCATCCAAGATAATTATGAATATCTCTCCGAGGCTCAGCGCAAGGCTATTTCTCAGTTCATGTCGCATTTCCGTGGCGCAGAGGGAATGAGATTGGACCCTGACTCCAAGGACCCTAACGTGAAGGAACGTTTCCTTAGGATGTGGCAGATTCTGTGGCCGTTGTACAATGATTATCGTAAAACCCTGACAGATAAAGGGATAGCCTATGAGGGCATGGTTTACAGGAACGTTGCGGAAAGGCTTAAGGGCGAAGCGGCTGCGGACGTGCTGACAGAGGCATTCCCAAAAACACAAAAATTCATATTCGTTGGCCACAATGCCTTGAACGAGTGCGAAAGGGCAGTGATGAGGAAGATGCGGGACGCAGGCCTGGCAGAGTTCTGCTGGGACTTCTCGAGTAAGATGATGAAAGATAAGCATAACAAGGCCTCGCTTTTCCTCTCCAAGAACGTCGAGGAATTCGGGCAGGCATTCGATCTGGATTCGGAAGGCTTGCCAGAACCCAAGTTCGAGGTCATCAGTGTCCCATCCTCGGTAGGGCAGGCAAAGCTGCTGCCGGAACTGCTCTCGGAAATAGCTTCCGAAGGGCAGGCCTTGGAAGGCAATCTTGGGAGTCTTTGGAACAATAAGGACTACAGTGACATGGCTGTAGTGATTCCAGATGAAACCCTTCTAGTGCCGGTGCTCAATTCCGTGCCTCCTGAAATACAGGATATTAATGTGACGATGGGGTATCCGATGCGTAGCAGCTCATTCTATGATTTTCTCTCGGTCATAGATTCTCTTCAGCTGCATCTTAGGGAAAAGGATGGCAAATGGTACTTCTACCACAAGCAGGTCTGGGACGTGCTGTCTTCCGGCATATTCCAGAAAATCATCACAGAGGACGATGAGTCTGCGAAAAAGGCAATGAACATAAAGAAAGATTCGAGGTACTATGTCTGTGAGGACGACCTGCGAGGCACTCCGCTTTTCGATTTGGTGTTCAGGGCAGCCGTGAAGGATCCTAAAGCCATTGATAAGAAGCAAATCCTTGCAATAGAAGAGTATCAGCTGAGCATGATAGCCGGCATTGCTAAAATACTTTCCGAGGGTGGCGGGGCTTCGATGGACCTGGAGTTCGCGAAAGCCGCCTACAATGCCGTAAACCAGTTGAAAACAAACGACCTGGCCATACTGCCACTCACGTATTTCCGGCTTTTCGAGCAGCTCATCGGCCCAGTCTCGGTACCGTTCAATGGAGAGCCGCTGAAAGGGCTGCAGGTCATGGGACCGCTCGAAACCAGGGCGCTGGACTTCAAGCATATATTCCTGCTCTCTTGCAACGAAGGCATATTCCCTCGAAGAAGCGTCAGCTCTTCATTCATCCCTCCGGAATTGAGAAAAGGTTTCGGCTTGCCAACATACGAGTTGCAAGATGCCGTGTGGGCATATTATTTCTATAGGATGGTTCAGCGAGCGGAGACCGTGACCATGATTTTTGATTCCAGGACCGAGGGATTGAAGGTAGGGGAGGAGAGCCGCTACATCAAACAGCTGGAATATCATTTTGGCGTGCCACTAAAAAGAAGTTTTGTGAAAGCTTCAGCGAAAAGCCACATAGAGATATCAGACATTCCGAAGACGGAGAGCGATGTGGCAGCATTGCGAGAGGTCAGGTTCTCGGCTTCCACGATGAAAAGCTATCTGGACTGCCCGGCAATGTTCTATTTCTCCAGCATAAAGAAACTCAGTGAGGAGGAAGAAGTGACTGAGGATGTGGATGCCCCAACGTTAGGAAATATATTCCATTCTACTATGCAGGCGCTTTATCTAGGGGAGGCTGCGATGGATCCGTCATACGACATTTCAGACAGGAAGCGGAATGATAGCTTGCCGGGGCGGCTGACGGAGGTGACAAAGGAATATATCGACCTCTGGCTGAAGCGCCAAGATGATATTAAGGCGAGAATCAGGAGCCTGATACTCAGCCAGATGCGTACATTTGAAGTGAGCGGTCGCGACCTCGTGACCGAGAACGTCATCCTGCAATATGTCTTGAGGACTCTGCGGCGCGATAGAGAACTTCTGGAAAAACACCACGTCAATTCTTTCAAGATACTAGGCTTGGAGGAACGCGTGGAGGCAGAAGTGGACGGATTTAAATTCGTGGGCTACATAGACAGAAAAGACAGCTTCCTTCCTGGCCAAGTGCGAATTGTTGATTACAAGACAGGAAAGGTGGCGGACTCCGAGATGAACATAAACGATGATAACGCAGAGGCAGTTGCAGAGGCTTTGTTTGCTCCAGACAATGATAAAAGGCCTAAAATCGCTTTCCAGTTATTCATTTACGACTACATGGTTCTCCACGACCCGAGTTGGAGCGGCGGACAGATAGTGAACTCTATTTACCAGCCGCTCAGCATGTTCAAGAATGAGGTCCTGGAAGTACCCATGAGCCAGAAATTCAATGAATGCACCGAGGAGCTCCTGCACTCGGCGCTTGTCCAGATGCAGGATTTGAACATAGGCTGGCGACGGACGAATGCCGCTTCGGTGTGTGCTTGGTGCAGTTTCAAAAATATTTGCGGAAGATAAATGAATATTTATGATTAAGATATTGAAAGCATCAGCTGGTTCAGGAAAGACCTGGAACCTTGCCAAGACATATATAGAGCTATTGCTGAAGAACGACGATCCTTACGCCTACAGGCACATCCTGGCCGTCACTTTCACGAATAAGGCCACCGACGAGATGAAGAGCCGAATCTTGAAAGAGCTGCACACTTTAGCCTCAGATACAGAAAATTCCAGCTACCTTAAAGAGTTCGTGCCTTCTAAATTTCAGACGAAAGAGGCTTTGAGGGATAAATCTGCAGCCGTGCTATACAATATATTGCATGACTATAGCGCATTCGCCATCAGCACCATCGACCGCTTCTTCCAGCAGAGCTTGAAATCGTTCTCTCGCGAGATAGGCCAGTTCTCTAACTATCAGGTCGAGCTGGACAAGGATTCTTTGGTCGAAGAGAGCGTTGACCGGATTCTGGACTCGCTTTCCGAACTGCAGCCAGAATTGCTGAGATGGGTGTCCGACAGCGTTATGGAGAGGCTGGAAAGAGGCCAGAAGTACAGCTTGAAAGACGATCTTCTGAATATGGCGTCTCAGCTTGAGTCGGACGAGCACAGAGCAGTGGCCGAACAGTATGGGATGGACGACTCTAAGGCATATTCCAAGGAAAACCTGAAAAGGATGAAGGTCGTATTGAGAAAGGTGATGCAAGATTTCCGTCGCGGGATGAAAGATGCCGTGCAGGCGGTCAAGGACGCTTTTCTTTCGGCAGGCGTCGATCCGAGCGTAACTTCGCGGTCGTTCATGTCCAAGACACTGGAAAAATTCGATGACATGGATCCTTACGGAGGCGTCCCTGGTTTCACTGACTCTTTCAGATGTAAGGCGGAGGACTTCCAGTCTTGGTTCAAGAAGGCTGACGTGGAGAAATATGCCTCTCTGGAAGGGGCTCTGCTTCCCCCTGTGCAGCACCTTATAGCGTATTACGACGGAGGCATAAAGGCGTTCAATACGGCCGCTCAGATCGAGGACCAGATAAACGATCTTGGTATCGCCAACGAACTTTCGACGGCCTTCATGGATGTGATGAGAGAACATAACGTGCTCTGCATAGAGGAATCCAACGTTCTGCTGAAAAACATAATTGATGGCTCCGATGCCCCTTTCGTGTACGAGAAAATAGGTGTCAGGTACGAGCATTTCCTTCTGGACGAGTTTCAGGATACGTCTCGGATTCAATGGGAAAATTTTCGTCCGCTCATAGCCAACAGTAACTCTCAGAACTTAGAAAATCTGCTCGTCGGGGACGTGAAGCAAAGCATTTACAGATGGCGAGGCTCTGACTGGAACTTGATGGCTAGGGAAGTGCAGGCCGAATTCCCGAATGCACAGCCAAGCGGGATGACAGGCAACTGGCGAAGTCTGAGAAATATCGTGGAGTTCAACAATGCCTTTTTTCGATATGCTGCCAAGGCCATCGATGCCGTGGATGGCTCAGATCCTGCGAAAGCAGATTCTGTATCAGCGATTTACGGTGGGTTAGAGCAAGAAGTCCGTACGAAAGATATTCAGGAAGGTAGCGTGGAAATTGTTTTCTGCAATTCCGAGGAGGAGCTTCCCAGAACGTTGGAGACGATTAATAAAGTACTTGAAGCAGGAGCGAAACCTGGCGACATAGCCGTCCTGGTAAGAAATAATCAAGAAGGTTCCCGGACGGCTGGTTATCTTATAGAAAATGGCTTGGACGTAATCTCTGACGATTCCTTGAATTTGAAGTCATCGTCGGTCGTTAGAAAGCTTGCATCGCTGATCTCTGCGGTGAATAATCCGGAAGACAAAATAGGCTCGTACATAGCAGAGGAGGCAGGTCTGGATGCCAGGAACGTTCAATTCCACAGCCTCTTGGAACTTTGCGAGATACTGCTCAGGAAAATCCGGGAGAAAATGAGCGAGGCAGATTTCGAGGATGAAGTGCTTTATATTCAGTCTTTCATGGATTACGTGCAAGATTTTTCGGCCACGAACGGCAATTCCCTGAATGCTTTCTTGAAGCAGTGGGGCGAGGATTCTCCGAAAGTCAGTTCCCCAAGAGACGAGAATGCGGTGAGGGTCATGACCATCCATAAATCTAAAGGCTTGGAATTCCCATACGTGATATTCCCGTTTGCCGAAAAAGTGGGCTTGTTCCGAAGAACGAACCGCTGGATAGTTCCGAGAGTAAATGGAACCCCATTAGAGGGCATTGGAAAGGTTGCGTTCAACTTTGCGCTCTCTAGTGGCAGTTCAGACACGATTTTCGAAGATGACTATAAGAACGAGGTCTTCTTGCAGCATGTAGACAACATCAATACATTCTACGTGGCTCTTACTCGTGCTTCAAAAGGACTTACGGTCATAGCAGAGAGTGGCGGGACCACGAAGGATGGCAGCTTCAAGAGCCTTGCCGGAATATTAGAGAGTTTCATGGACTCCGATGCTCAAGGATTCACGAAGAGTTCGGAAGGGGAAGACATAATATTCATGAAAGGAGCTATCTATGATTTTTCCAAGATGGATAGAGATGTAGAGAAGTCGCTGGCCAGGACTCCTGGCTTTCCTTCCTTCCCTCTCGATTTCGGCGAGGGTAGTGGCCGTGGCGACCTTAGGCTTCGGCTCAGCATGGATTCATCAGATTTTTTCACCGAAGAGGCGAAGGCTCGCGACGAGGCTGTTCGCAATGGCACCGTCCTGCATAATATCCTTGCCTCTGTGATAACCCCTGGAGATGTTCAGCCGGCTGTGGAAAAGGCTTTGCAGTCTGGGGATGTAGACGTAGAGAACGCAGAGGCGGATATGAAACTTCTCAAGGAAAGGATCGCCGCGCATCCGGAATGGTTTCCTGAAAGAGGGGCGGAAATTTTCACCGAGGCATCCATCTTTGATGCTGAGGGAGAGGAGTATCGGCCAGACAGAGTCATCATCCATGATGGGAAGGTGGCCATCGTGGATTATAAGTTTGGCGAGAAAAACCCTCGCTACAAGTCTCAGATGTCAAAATATATGAATATCTATAAGCGCATGGGATATTCGCAGGTCGAAGGGGCTATTTGGTATGTGCCGGCAGATGAGGTAGAATAATTTTCTTATATTTGCAAATTGACAACAATTTATGAATATGGAGTCTGGAGAAAATACGATAAAGCTTTATTACAACACTGAACGTGAGAAGCTTGAGATGCCTGAATATGGTCGCAACGTCTTGGAAATGGTGGAGCAGCTGAAGAAGATTCCAGACAAGGCGAAGCGTTCCGAGCAGGCTAGGGCGGTAGTGAAGGTGATGGAGTTCCTGAACCCGAGCGTTAAGTCTCAGGAGAATTATGAGCACAAGCTCTGGGATCAGCTCTACATGATAGCTGATTACGATTTAGACATTGATTCGCCATACCCTATGCCAGAAAAAAAGGCGAAGGAAGTTCCTCCTATGAAGATTCCTCTGAATAAGAAACCTATTCGCGCAACTCATTACGGCAGGAACATAGAAAGCATAATAGACCTGATCGCCGGAGAGCCGGAAGGCGAGATGAAGAGGGCTATGCTACGCTCTCTGGCAATATACATGAGGCAGCAATACCTTATTTGGAACAAGGATAGCGTGGCTGACGAAACAATATTCGCAGACATCGAAAAGCTTTCTAATGGCCGCATACGCGTTCCTGCGGACTTGGAGCTTTCGAAGATATCCGACGGCGCTAACTTCTCGCGTCCTGGCCTGAATCTTGGAATTGGGCAGAATCATAACAAGAATCAGAAGAAACATAGGAATAGGAAATGAGGTTATTCACGTTCTGGAGAGATTTAGATGATGACGACAAGGAGAGGGTTATAAAAATCACGGGACTTCTCATAGCCGTCTTCGCCATATTTACTCTCTTGGCCAACGTCTCATACTTATTCACTTGGAAAACAGACCAGAGCCTCTTGTCTACAGAAATTTCTGATAAGTCGATAGAGGTCTCGAACATCTGTGGCAAGCTAGGCTTCAAGTGGTCATATTTCCTGATCACTCAATGTTTCGGGCTTGGCAGTTTCGCCCTTATCCTTATTCTCTTTGCTGTCTCTATGAGGCTTTTGCTGAAGCGCTGGCATTACTCAATGCTGAGAACAATTCTCTTGACGCTCACGGGGGCTCTCATAGCATCTTTCATTCTGGCTTTCATCTCGAACCTGACTGGTTTCAATAATGCTTTCGGTGGCGGCTTAGGGGGGCAATGCGGGGCTTCTTCTGTAAGCTGGATGACGAACCTGCTGGGAAATGTCGTGACCGGAGTCATTCTGGTTGCGGCGGTAATCCTCTGGTTGCTCTTCGCAAGCTCCAGGTTCAAGCATTGGATGGCTGGCATTGGCAAAGATAATTCAGAGCCTGGAACGAGCGAAGAGCAAGCGATCGAGAAGGGCAAGAGGGAATTTGAAGAGCCGAAAGAAGTAAATGAATATACCGACAAGGAGCCAGAAGCAAATCCAGAGCGAGATTCTTCAATCAATCTTTCAGGATTCGATGGCCAGCCGGAGGCAAAGCCGGAACCATCTGAAGAAGCCAAGGCAGAGGGAACTTTAGAAATCCAACGCGGCGAGGGTCTTTCCACGGAGATCAGGAAAGAACTGGAGCCATACGACAGCAAGAGCGAGCTGCCTGATTACAAGCCGCTCAGCCTGGACTTGCTGGAAGTTCACGAATCTACTCGCAGGGATGTCTCCAACGAGGAAATAACTCGCAATAACAATAAGATACGCGCTACGCTCGAGAATTTCAAGATTCAGGTGCAAGACGTGAAGGCCATCGTAGGACCTACGGTGACCCTTTACATGGTCTATCCTGCCCCTGGGGTTAAGATTGCTGGCATCAAGCGGATTCAGGAGGATATTGGAATGTATCTTCATGCTAAAGGCGTGCGCGTGATTACATTACCAGACTCTGTCGGAATAGAGGTTGCGAACGATAATCCTTCAATAGTGCCTTTACGGGCCGTTCTGAACGATGAGGCTTTCAGAACAAGCAAGGCTGAGCTTCCGGTCGCTATCGGTTATACTATTCAGCAGAAAGTGAAAGTGTTCGATTTGGCTGACGCTCCCCATCTGCTGGTTGCCGGTGCGACTAAGCAGGGTAAGTCTGTCTGCCTGAACGTGATTGTTTCTTCGTTATTGTATTCAAAGCACCCTTCGGAGCTGAAGTTCGTGTTCATCGACCCTAAGATGGTGGAATTCAGCGCTTACGAGCGCCTGTTACATCATTATCTGGCCGTCCTTCCAGATTTCCATGACGAGGAAGAGGAGAGGGTGAACGCCATCGTGAAGAATCCGAAGCTGGCGGAGAAAGTCCTGCGCTCTCTATGCAAGGAGATGGATAACAGGTACGAGCTGCTGAGCAAGGCTTACGTTCAGAAAATCAGCCAGTATAACGATAAATACAATCACCATCACTTGAGGCCTGATGAACGGCATCGTTTCTTGCCATATATAGTCGTGGTGATTGATGAATATGCTGACCTGACGATGTCGGTCGGGGCTACAGGGGAGGCGAAGACCATTGCGAGAAGCATCTCCACGTCCATCATTCGTCTGGCTCAGAAAGGACGTGCGGCAGGCATCCACGTGATTATCGCTACTCAGAGGCCTTCTGTTGATGTGATTACGGGTCTAATTAAATCGAATTTCCCTACTAGAATAGCGTTCAGAGTAGTTTCGAGGATAGATTCAGCGACGATTCTCGATTCTCCTGGAGCCGAGAAGCTTATCGGAAGGGGAGACATGCTGTATTATGCCGGAGTTGAGACAGAGCGTGTCCAGTGTGCCTTAGTCTCTAACGAGGAGATAGCGAAAATCACTAAGGCTGTCAGCGAGCAGGAGGGTTACAAGAAAAGTTATAACACTCCATATTACTTACCTTCTGTTGACGAGCAGTCGGACGAGAGTGATGGCGGCATGATAGACATGAAGAGTCTCGATGAGCGTTTCGAAGAGGCGGCCAAGATGGTTGTCACGACCCAGCGAGGCTCAACTTCTGACTTGCAAAGACGCTTAGGAATGGGTTATGCTAAGGCTGGCCGAGTAATGGATCAGCTGGAGGCTGCCGGAATAGTTGGCCCTCAAGAGGGTTCCAAGCCTCGCCAGGTGTTGATTTCAAGTCTGGATGAACTTGAGAAGGTGCTGGAGGCATATCGTCAGCAATAGGCACTTTCTGGCATAACTTCTGTAATTTCCATTGTTGCCATGAAAACAATATATTCAAGAATATTCTACGTCATCGTTTTTGCTGTAATTCCTTTGGTTGCGGATGCCTCCAGCAAGTCGCTCTCTGCATTCCTGGCCAAAGTTTCTCTCTCGCAGGTTTCATTTGAATATTCATTCGTAATGAACAGGGAGGGCTCGAAAATAACTGGCAGTGGGAACGTTACATTACAGGACGATGCTTTCAGGCTCAATGGCAACGGCCTCGAGATGTGGTGCGATGGCTCCACTAGCTGGACGGTTGACAGGTCAGCAGAAGAGATTCTGATTCAGCCCGTTGAGGATTCTGGGGAAGATTTCGCATCCAATCCGGCCCTGTTGGTGGCTTCTTTGGACAAGGGCTTCTCCGAGACATCCGGAGGCACTTCCAAATTCAATGGCAAAGTGGTCACCACGTCAATCCTTTCCCCAAAGAGCGATGTTAGTTCGATGACGGAGATTTCCTTGCTGAAACTTTTTTTCAAGGAAAGTACCTCAGATCTTGTGGGGCTGGAAGTCAAGCTGAATGACGGTTCCGTGTGTGTTTTCACTATTTCCGGATTCAAGACCGCAGAAAAAAACTCGTCGAGAGCAGCATTCCGCTTCGACGAGAAAATTCCTTCAAATTATGTAGTGACAGATTTGCGCTAGTTTTTCACGCAGCGTACAGAAGCATAAAATGTCTTATCCATTATTCCAGAATGGACATCTGGCTCATCTACGTAGATGAAACGCAATAAAGCCGTGCCATCATCATGGCTGCTTGATGTCCAGAACACAGCGTAATTGTTTATTCCTTTGAACGTGTATGAGTTATCCCTTGCGGTAACGTAGCCTACAGGTATCACAGACATTCCGCTCTTATTCGTGATGTTCACCTGCGGCCAATATTCCCACATCCTGCTGCCAAGGAAATAGGCATTAGCCATCATGCCGCCAGAGGCGTTCTTGAAATCTTCTCCTTTAGTGAAGATCGTGCCATCTGCTATTACTGAGTCTGCAAGCTGGCAGAACTCTTCGTCGGACGGCAGGTGCCAGCCTGAAGGGCAGGCGGTCCGGGCGTCATTCCAGGTGTAGTACCGCCCGAAAATGTCGTCCATGATTTCGCAATTGTAGTATGAAATGCTTCCTGTCGTTTTATATCCAAGGTTCTCTCTCATCCATGTGTTGCCGCCGAAGGTGGTCGTGAAATACGTCTTTCCATCTCTTGAGTCAGTGACATAAGGGGAATCTTTGAACCCGAGGCCGGATACGGTAGAGTCGATGGTTGGATCTACTACGTAAATGGTTTTCGTCGCCGACGTCGAGGAGTAATCGTCTGCGAAAGCGGAACAAGAGACGGTGTACTCGCCGACCGCTGAAGGTGTCGTGCAATCCCAGCTTCCGTCACCCGTGCCGTCCTTCGTCTTCGTGGTGTCTCTGGTGCTGCTCCATGATGGCTTCCAACTGTATCCTATTCCAGATGTAGGGGTGGTGATTCCGGTCGGGGTGAGGGTGAGAGTCTCTCCCTTGCCTACAAAATCCGGAATGGAGAAGGTCAGCGTGCCGCTCATGTAATTGGTGTCCGTGCTGGTATCCTTTTTATGATGGCAAGAAACCAATACCATTGGCAGCAGCATGGCTATCAATAAAATATTCTTTAATTTTCGCATATCATGAACAAAGATAGTCAATATTTTTTTAGCAAGCCGATTCAACAACAAAAACTAGTCCAACATCTAATGAAGATTACGGCAAAATTGCTAATATTGTAAATTACGCAGCCGTAAATCCGCTGCGGATGTAAGAATATGAAAAAATTATCGTTGATATTCCTCATGGCGTTATCTGTGTCCTGCTCCAAGGGGCCTGAATATATTCAGGTTACTGGTCAGGCGCAAGGAGGGACATATTCAGTGAAAATGAACATCAAGGGTGTCAAGGTTAAACCCGAGGCTATTCGTTCTTCCATTGATTCTATACTCACCCTGATTGATACGACGCTGTCTGGCTACAATAAAAAGTCTATCTTGAGCAGGCGCAATGCTGGGGAGGAGGTAGTGCTGAATGAGATGTTCAAGGATCTATTGAAAAGGTCCCAGGAATATTTTGACGTCACTGGTGGTGCTCTTGATGTGGCTGCGGGACCGCTTTTCGATGCGTGGGGCTTCGGGTTCACCACCGATTCTCTGCCGTCTCATGAGAAGATTGACAGCATTCTGTCAGTGTGCGGAATGGAGCATTTGGACGAGCATAGCGTTTTGAATTTTAATGCCATTGCTCAGGGTTACTCGGCTGATGTGGTGGCGTCGTATCTGCATTCTATCGGGGTGAGGGATATGCTGGTGGACATTGGGGAGATTTATTGTGAGGGGTTGAATCCGAATGGGAAGCCGTGGACGATTGCAATCGACAGGCCTGTGGATGGGAACGTGTTTCCTGGTCAGGATATTGATGGAATATGGCAGGGGAATGGTGCTGGATGTGGAGTCGTGACTTCGGGGAATTACCGGAAGTTCTATGAGAAAGACGGAAAGAAATATTCCCACACCATCGACCCGCGCACAGGCTACCCGGTGAGCCATAATCTGCTGAGCGCTACTATCGTGGCTTCGAATGCGACAGATGCCGATGCCTTCGCGACATATTGCATGGTTATCGGCTTGGATGAAGCCAAGTCGTTCATCCTTTCTCGTCCCGATCTCGAAGGTTATCTGATTTACGATAACCTAGGCTCCATGGCCGAGTGGGCATCGCCGGGATTCAATTTGATCAGTAAATAATCACGTCAAGTCATCCTCGGGAAGTCATCCTGAGCGGCTGAAAAATGCCGCTCAGTCCGAACTTCCCATCGGCTGCCATAGTGAACGTTTCTAATGTTTTATCCAATTCATGATGTGCGCAATGAAAGACTCTTATCCTGGAGGCTTACTCTCGTCACGCTGAACGATCTATGCCCGTCATCCAGTATGCTTACCATTCCGTCCACCTCTCCAACAACCCTACCCCGTTATCCCGAGCGTACCACTCCATCATCCTGAACTTGATTCAGGATCTGCACTACCCACCACGTCATCCAGAACTTGATTCAGGATCTGCACTACCCACCACGTCATCCTGAACTTGATTCAGGATCTGCTTTCCACGAACCTGGATTCCGGATCAAGTCCGGATGACGGGGGGAAAATGAATGCGGCTACCCACACATGATGGTGTTGCGGAAGTTTGCCTAGGCACCGGGCGGTGTTGGGTGTCTGTTAGGGTTTTGTAAAATTGAAGTAGGCGGCGGTGTTGGGTGTCCGTTAGAGTTTTGCAAAATGGAGGTAGGCGGCTGTGACTGCGGTTACGGCTGCCGTTTCTGTTCTGAGGCGTGAGGGGCCGAGGTGGACGGGAATATAGCCACGGCTCACTGCGAGGTTAGCCTCCTCTGGTGAGAAATCGCCTTCTGGACCGATTAAAATTGTGATTTTCGGCTCGTCCGGAGTCTCGGAACAATGGCCGACTGTGTTGCCAGCAGCGGCAGCGGTGCTGGCATCACCCGTGCAGCCCGTGGCTCCGATGGTGCCGAGGCCAGAGGTCTCGGTGGCATATTCATTTAGAACATCGGTGATGGATTCGCGGCGGGCATCGCCTTCGAAGCAGTAGCAGATGAGTTTCAGGCCTGGGACATCCTGGCTGAGAAAGTCCTTTAGCGGCACGGCATCGAGCACCGTTGGAAGCTTAGCTTTGAGGGACTGTTTCATGGCTGAGAGGACAATCTTCCTGCAACGCTCCGGCTTGAAGACTCTCCTTTCGGAACGCTCTCCGATGATTGGGGTGATTGCATCCACTCCAAGTTCAGTGGCCTTCTCGCAGAACCATTCGAAGCGATCGATGTTCTTAGTCGGACAAACCGCCATATTCAATGAATATGGGTGAGCGCCCCATCCAGGCACCTTTTCAAGTATCTCCGCAACCGCTCCTTTGGGCGAATCGTCCGTCAGGCGGCAATGAAACATATTCCCAAAACCATCCACGACGGCTATCTCGTCCCCACGCCTGTGCCTGAGCACCTTCACCGCATGCGTAGATTCTTCTGAATCCAGCCTCGCTTCGTGCCCATCCACCATGTCCGTGTAGAAAATCTCCATGATGATTTGCCTTAAAGAAAGATATTTATGAGGCCAAAGTTAAAGAATATTTTAAAAAGTCGTAAATTTAGCCATCCGATATGAGAATTATGCCGATGAAGAAAAGATACGTTTCTCTTGATGTGCTACGGGGCATGACCGTGGCTTTTATGTGCATCGTCAATAATCCTGGCAGCTGGTCCCATATATTCCCACCTTTGCGCCATGCGGCTTGGGTGGGCTGCACGCCTACGGACCTGGTTTTCCCATTCTTCCTATTTTGCGTTGGCTGTGCAATGGCATTTTCGCTGCGGAAATTCGAGGGCAGTGACGGGAAGGCTTACAAACACATTATCAAGCGAGGCATTCTGATCTTCTTGGTGGGACTCGCTTTAAACCTATTTCCGTTTTTCCCTGCCATCCCTCATGATCCGGAGTGGAGTTTCGGGCAGAACTACCTTTATTGGCTCCAGCATAAGAGAATTTTCGGAGTGCTGCAGGGAATCGGCCTGGCATATATTCTTGGAGGCTGTCTGGTAGTGTGGCTGAAAAAGCCGGTGCGTCTGCTTGGCGCAGTGGGCGTGCTATGCGCTGCTTACACCGCCATTTTGCTGATTTTCGGCAGGGAGCCTGGGCCGTTCACCCTCGAAGGAAACGTCTCGATGCGCATCGATGAGTGGCTTGTAGGTGGCAATCATTGCTACCATGGCTACAATGGGACCAACTTCGACCCTGAAGGGTTGCTGGGAACTATGACTAGGGCGTGCACAGTGCTTCTAGGTTATCTCGTAGGCTTCATGATATTGCATTCGCACAAGGACCGGGACGTAAGCGAGACGGCTGCCTCGGACGATCCTGCGAGCCTGTCGGTGGTGAGCAGAATGTTTTTCTATGGGTGCTGCTGCCTGGCCCTTGCAATGGTGTTAAGCATCTGGATTCCGATTTCAAAGCCTTTGTGGTCAGCTTCTTATGTCTTCTATGCCGGTGGCTGGGCTATGCTGGTCCTGGGTTGCCTCGCATGGGTGATCGACATTAAAGGTTGCGAGAAAGGCTTCGTTCCGTTCAAGGCCATGGGCATGAATGCCTTGGCCGCTTTCGTCCTGTCCGGAGTCTTGGCGAAGACCCTCTCGCTCTTTGGCTTCTCTCCGTCCAAGTATTTCGGAGCCAATGAATATGTTTCTTTGGCGTATGCGCTGATCTTCGCTTTCGTGATCTTCTGCATTCAGTGGGTGCTTTACAAAAAGAATATCATAATTAAGCTTTAGCCATGTACATTGGACTCATTTCTGATACTCACGGGCTTTTCGATGATGCAGTGAAAGAGTTCTTGAAGCCGGTAGACCAGATTTGGCATGCGGGAGACTTCGGGACGCTCGAATGCGCCCATGAGATAGCTGATTTCAAGCCGCTCATAGGGGTCTATGGGAATTGCGACGGGCAGGATGTGCGGCAGGAATTCCCGTTATATAAAACTTTTAACTGCGAAGGCTTACGAATCCTAATGATCCATATCGGGCTTAGGCGAGGAAGTTATTGGGCTTACACCCCGAACAAACTTGTCTACGACTTCGAAGCGAAGAGGCTGATAGACACTATTCATCCTGACATATTCGTCTGTGGGCACACCCATATACCCCAAGTGTTCAGGGATAAAGAATACGGCATGCTCTTCATGAATCCGGGAGCCTGTGGTCGCCAGGGACCGGCCGAAGTGCCAAGGATGGCATTCCGCTTTGAAATCATAAGCGGAAAGATCAAGAACTTCGAAAAATGCGAATTGCCAAGGTGAGAGGCCGTGAATAAAATGTTATTAAATTATTGCTTATTAAAAAAATATATTTAATTTTGCGCCCAGAAAAAGCAAACACAATTTTTGGTTAGTTAGTATTATGAAAAAGGTATTAATGTCAATCGCAATCGTCGCTATGGTAGCAATGGTTGCATCTTGCGGAAACAAAAACGCAAAGAATGGTGAAGCCGAGACTCCTGCACAGGAGACCGTTGAGGAGGCTGCTCCTGCAGCTGCCGACAGCGTAGCAGCACCAGTAGATACAGTTGCATCTGCTGATACTACGAAATAATCACTATTCATTCTAAATCCTGCGGGATTTGTTTTGCGGTGTCCGGGCTAAAACCTAGATGCTGCTTTTTTTGTATATTTGGGGACGCGTCTCACCGGCGCATTTTCGGGTGGCGTTCAGAAAAATATTGAATATGGCAGTAACAGGAAAACAGAAATCGGTCTGGTTCTGCACCAATTGCGGAAACGAGTATCCGAAGTGGATGGGCAGATGTCCTGCCTGTGGGGAATGGAACACTATCGTGGAGAAGAAGATCGAGTCCGGAGGCAAGTTCAGGGGCGGCATGCCTGTCAGCGGGCACGGGCCTCGTCCATTGAAAGAAATAGATTCTGGTACTGATGACAGAATTTCATTGAACAATAATGAGCTGGACAGAATCCTCGGTGGCGGAATGGTTCGCGGGTCTTTAGTCCTGATCGGCGGAGAGCCCGGAATCGGGAAGTCAACTCTCTCGTTGCAGATACCGCTGGCTAACCCGTCTTTGAAAACGCTCTACGTCACGGGCGAGGAGAGCGAGAGGCAGGTCAAGATGAGGGCGGACAGGCTGGAAGGCGATGCCTCTAACTGCCAGATTTACAGCGAGACATCGATAGAGGACATTGTCGGGCAGGCGCGAGAGCTAATGCCAGACCTGATGATTGTTGATTCTGTGCAGACCATGTTCACCGAGATGGCAGATTCGGCTCCAGGGTCGGTCACCCAGATAAAGGAGGTCGCGTCCAGATTGCTCAGGCTGGCGAAAGAGACGGGGATTCCTATAATATTAATAGGTCATATCACCAAAGAAGGCTACATCGCTGGCCCTAAGATTCTGGAGCACATAGTTGACGTGGTGCTGCAGTTTGAAGGGGAGAATAGGGGAGCGTACAGGATACTTCGCAGCATAAAGAATCGTTTCGGCTCCACTTCCGAACTTGCCGTTTTCGAGATGACGGGCCATGGGCTGCGGCAGGTGGAGAACCCTTCCGAACTGCTGATTCCTATGCACGAGGCTGGGCTCAGCGGGACGGCGATTAGCGCGATGATGGATGGGACCAGGCCGTTTCTGTTCGAGGTTCAGGCGCTTGTGAGCTCTGCCGTGTATGGTACTGCCCAACGCTCCGCGACGGGGTTCGATGCTCGCAGATTGAATATGCTGCTGGCAGTGCTGGAAAAGAGGGCCGGTTTCAAATTGGCTCAGAAGGATGTGTTTCTGAATATGGCCGGTGGCCTGCGAGTGAGCGACCCTGCTTGCGATCTGGCAGTCGTGAGCGCCGTGCTTTCTTCGAATTTCGATTTTCCAATCCCGGAGACTTACTGTTTCGCGGGAGAGGTTGGGCTCAGCGGAGAAATACGTCCCGTGTCCCAGGTCGATAGGAGAGTGATGGAAGCTGAGCGCCTGGGCTTCGGCAAAATATTCATTTCCTCTTTCTCTTCTTCGGACTTCAGGCCTAAGAAAATCTCCGTCGTCAAGGCGGCTGATATTCCCGCCCTGGTGAAGGCGCTTTTCAGAGAATGAATAATTTTAGCTATCTTTGCGACCACTAAAACATTTGAATATGAATTTGAGAGACATCAAGAAGGACATTGAATATGTCATAGGGGCTTTCATCGAGGATTGCTCCTTGTTCGCTTCGCTTCATTCTGACTCTGCATCGGATTCCTTAGAGGGTTTGCTGAACAAGGCCGTCAATCTTTATAACGACCTCAGGGATAAGGTTAATTCAAAAACGGAAAAGAAGAATGCAGCCTATTACAAAGCCATCCGTAAAGAGCTGCTCGAGAAAACCGATGCTCTGTATGAAGAGCTGAGCGGCCTTGTGAAGGCCGCCGGCGGAGTTAAGCCAGCCTAAGGATTATTTTCCTGCCAGATGCTTCTCCCATGCCCATGCGGCAGCGAGAGTGTCTTTGATGGGACGTTCCGCTTTCCAGCCAAGTTCTTGATTGGCGAGAGACGGATCGGCCCATATCGCCGTTACGTCACCGGCCCTGCGAGGCGCGAACTTATAGTTGAGCTTCACGCCGGTAGCCTCTTGGAAGGCGGTGATCAGTTCCAGGACGGACAGCGGCTTGCCAGTCCCGATATTGAATATCTCATATTCCTTTTTCATCTTCCCTTCAAGCATCCTGCGCACTGCGAAGACATGAGCCTTGGCAAGGTCTACGATGTCGATGAAGTCTCTCTGGCACGTGCCGTCCGGGGTAGGATAATCATTCCCGAATATCGAAAGGCACTCGCGCTTGCCGATCGCCGTCTGGGTTATGAAAGGCACCAGGTTATTCGGCACCCCGCGAGGAAGTTCGCCTATCAGAGCCGATGGATGCGCTCCGATAGGGTTGAAATACCTCAATGCGATTCCTTTGACATTTGAATATGCCTTCACGGAGTCCCGGAGCACGTCTTCGAGCATCTGCTTGGTGTTGCCGTAAGGGGACGTCGCAGGCTGGCGAGGGCTTTCCTCGGTCACCGGGAGCTTCTCCGGCTCGCCGTAAACCGTCGCCGATGAAGAGAACAGGATGTTGTCACAGCCATGATGACGAGCGGATTCCAACACGTTCATGAAAGAGTCCAGATTGTTGTGGTAGTATTTCAGCGGTTCGCTCACGGATTCGCCCACGGCCTTGAATCCGGCGAAATGGATGACGGCATCGATGTGATTAGTCGTGAACAGCAGTTCCGTCGCCACTGCGTCGCAGAAGTCCATCTTGACGAAAGGGATGTCGTCTCTGCCAGTTATTTTCTTCACGCCTTCGAAGCAGGTCATGTCGCAATTCGACATGTTATCCGCCACGATCACGTCGTATCCGGCCTCTATTAGTTCAACTGTGACATGGCTGCCTATAAACCCAGCTCCGCCCGAAACAAGAACGCACTTTTTCATATTCAAAGGAATTTTATTTAGCAGGGGCAAATATAGCAAATATTCAGCATCTTTATTTTTATTAATTTTGCGTAAATGAATATGACGATGGGAAATATCGCTAGGCTTTCTGCGGCGTTGGTGGCCGTGATGCTGGTTCCTGTTTTCGACGGGATTGCTCAGGCACCTTCACGCAAGGCTGCCCCTGCCGGGAAGACGGCTGCGCAGAAATATGTTGAATTGGTGGCGCAGAACGAGGTTTTGAAGAATTCTCTGTTCGGGGTGTGTGCTAGAACCGAGGGAGGGCAGACGCTTGTGAACTGGAACAGCGGCAAGAGAATGTTGCCTGCTTCTAACATGAAGCTGATTTCTACTGGCGCAGCCTTGCATAAGCTGGGGGCGGATTTCAAATTCGAGACAAGAATCGGCTATGACGGCTCAATCGAAGATGGTGTGCTGCACGGAGATGTGTACATCGTAGGCGGCGGAGATCCGACCATAGCATCGAAGGATTCCATCGCCATTCCTCGCTTCATGCTGATGGGGAAGTGGAAGGCAATGCTGGAAAAGGCCGGAATCAAGAAAATCGATGGTCGAATCATCGGGGACGGACGCTATTTCGACGGCCCTGCAGAGAAAGACACTTGGTCTTACCAGGACATCGGCACTGCCTATGGCACCGGCGGTGATGGTCTATGCTTCTACGAGAATGCCCAGGATTTCAGCGTGAGCGCCGGGGCAAAAGAAGGCGATGCAGTGAACATTTCGGTGAAATTTCCATCCACCCCCTGGATGAAATATTCATACGATTGCACGACGGCTGGAGCAGGGACAGGCGACCAGCTTTACATGTATGCCTCTGAATATATACCATTCGCAGAGGTGAGAGGGACTTTCGCAGTGGACAGGAAGCCGAAGACGGAGGAGTTCAGCAACAAATTCGGAGCCTACACCTGCGCATACTATTTCAAGAATTATCTCACTACGCACGGCATTGAGGTGACCGGAACCCCTGCGGACATAGTGAAGGGCCGCATCAGGGAAAACCTGAGCAGGCAGGAGTTCAATGAATATGCCGCCAAGGTAGATGATTTGAAGATTTTGGGCAGCACTTACTCACCAGAACTGAGCAAAATCATTAAAGAAACCAATCACGATAGTGATAATTTCTATGCGGAGACCTGCCTGCGGATACTAGGTCGGCGGATGCACCATTCGGCTTGTTACGATTCCAGTTATGTGGCTTTGAACGAGGTTCTTACGAAATTGGGAGTTTCACCGGAGGAAGTGCAGATCGAGGATGGCAGCGGACTATCCAGGCGAAACTACGTGTCCCCTGAATATTTCGTGAGCTTCCTTTCCGAGATGATGGAGAGTCCTGTTTTCGGTGAATATGTTGCCAGCCTGCCTCAGCCAGGCAAGGGGACGCTCTCCAGCCGCTTACGTGGGGAGAGCAGCGAACTCAAAGACAGGATATTCATGAAAAGCGGCTCCATGAACGGTGTGCTATGCTTCAGCGGTTACATCGTTCCAGCCGAGGGCTCGAAGGATGACGCAATCATATTCTCTATCATGACGAATAACGTCTTGTCAAAGTCCAGCCAAGTCGGAACCATCGCAGACCGTATTCTAACCCTTCTTGCGACGGAAGCTGTAACAGGAAAGTAACAAAATTTTCATTGGGAAACAGAGTATTTTCTCTACTTTAGCGGTCTCAAAATTCAAGCAGCGACATTTTTGCTTGATAAAACTTAAAAAAGATGAAAATTTCTCTAGTGGCGGCGAGCGTCCTTTTCTTTTTCTTGCTGCCCTCTGTTGATGCTGAAACGTTCGATCGTTCAGAAAATGATGACGACAACGGGTCTCTTGTAATGCTCCAAGGCACCGTCATCGACTCAAAGACGCATGCGACGCTGCCTGGAGTGGCGGTCATCGTGGATGGAAGGTCCCTTAAAGGCACTGCGACGGATTTCGACGGACATTTCGAAGTCGGTGCTCCTGACGGGTCTGTCATCAGATTCGAGTGCATGGGATACAAAACAACCGCGATAAGGGCTGAAGGAGATATGTCCCTCACAGTCTCGATGGAACAGGATTATTTCAGGTTGGACGAGGTCGTGGTCACTGGCCAGGGCGCAGAAATAAGTAAGCGGAGGCTGTCTTCGAACATTGCTACCGTCAGCGCAGGAGACTTGGAAGGCATAAAGGCAGACCGAATAGATCAAGCTTTGAGAAATTCCCTGCCTAATGTGCAGATCACTTTGGGGAGCGGCCAGTCAGGGACTGCTTCGATGATTAAATCGAGAGGAATTTCCTCAGCTTTCGGCAACTCTACACCAGTCATTTACGTGGACGGAGTGAGGGTCGATAATCTGAACACAGCTGCAACGCTGAATAACACCACTAGCGGAGTGCCTATCGGGGGTAACTTCGCTGTGAGTGGATCAGTCAGCGACATTCCGATGGAGAATATCGAGCGAATCGAATATGTTCCAGGCGGCGCTGCGACTACGCTTTACGGCTCAGATGCTGCTAACGGGGTAATCCAGATATTCACGAAGAAAGGCAGCAGCCAGAAGACGAATTTCTATGGTGAAGTTGAGATGGGGCCGGAGACGGCAAACGGCCAGTTCTATCATTTCAAACGCACGAAAAAATTGCTGCATAAAACGGGATTCTCACAAAAATACCGTTTCGGCTTCGACGTAGGCACGAACGATTACGGCTACAGTTTCGGCGCCAGCATGAGCAACAGTTCTGGAACGCTGATAAGTAACAATAACGAGATTACTAAATACGATCTTCGTTTTGGCTCCCGCATCAGATTCAATGATTTTCTGGAATATTCGAATTCTTTCGGGCTTGTTTCGGAAGATTTCTATCGCACGAGAAACGGCAATGAGGGCTACTACACTGGACTTTGGTTCACGGAAGGCACGGCTTGCGCCAATTTCTCGTACATAGCCGAGGACGGGAAAGCCGCCAATTTCAATCCAGACGTTGACGCAAATGACTCTTGGGCATATTCAAAGATGAAAGAGCTTGTCAGCAAGGCGGAAAGCCTGATAGACAATCATGAGACAGTGAGACGTTTCCAGACATCCCAGTCATTCAAATTCACCCCATTTGCCAGTCTTAGCGTGAAAGGCATCCTAGGTGTGGACTACAGGGTGAATTCAGATAAGATTATAGTCACTAATGAATATCTCGTGTTGACTCAGGTGAAGCCCGAGGGCACGTCAGACGCTGGTTACATCAATAATTTCGACAGGAAATATTTCGGTCTCACAGGGGAACTGAACGCAAGGCATTCTTTGCGGAAGGACTGGTTCAGCCTGCTATCGACAGGAGGCTTCCAATTCTTCAGCACTAGCGATCATCAGTCCAGATTCGACGGAAGCAACGTGAGGGACGGCTCGAAAATAATCTCGGGAGCGGGAACTCTGACTTCGGATGAATGGAAAAGTTACTTTTACAGCTACGGAGCCTTTCTGCAAGAAAACGTAGGAATATCCGACAGGCTATATTTGGATTTAGGGCTTCGCTCTGACTATAATTCTGCGTTTGGGGACAATGTAGGCTGGCAGTTCTACCCAAAAGTTGGTTTGTCCTACGTGTTCTCAGATGAGCCGTTCATGAGCTCGTTGAAAGACAGTGAGATGCTCACTAATCTTCGGATTTTCGCCAATTACGGAGTCGCTGGCAGCTATCCTCCGCCTTTCGAGTATCAGAAGACCATCGGTTTTTATTCTTACAGAGGGGGCCAGGCGGCATCTTTCGGCCAGGTGGGCAATCCTGACCTGGGGCCAGAAAAGAAGCATTCTTGGGAAGCCGGCTTCAACTCTGTCATACTCAAAAGCCGGCTCAGCCTTGGCTTGACATATTACTATGCCCTTACCAAAGGGGCTCTTTTCAATATTCCTTCGCTCCCTTCGTCTGGGCAGGAGTCTCAGTATCTGGCGAATGCAGGCAAGATAGAGAATAAGGGAATAGAGCTTAGCTTGGCTGCGCAGATTCTCGACTCTAAGGACTGGAAGCTGAGGCTTCAAGGTTCGTTCAACACCAATTCCAATAAGGTGCTGGAGGTTGGCACAGCTGTGCCATTCGCAATCGGGGGCTTTTCTTCAAGGACCATCCAGACTGTAGTGGCAAAGGGGGAGTCGGTAGGCTTCCTGCGTGGTTACAAGGCAGTGCTGAATCCGGACGGCTCTCTTAAAGAAGTCCTTTCGCTTCAGAACCTTGGGAACACGCTCCCGAAGGGGTACGGAAACATATCTCTTTCAGCTTCTTATAAAAGGTTGTCGTTTACGGCTGGCGGAGACTGGCAGTATGGGGGCCACGTGGTGTCTTTCGACAGGATGTTCCGCTTCCGAAATGGGCTGGCGGACCCTGCCATTCCCGCGAAGGCCCTGGAAGGCATTTCCCAGAGAAAGAGCTGGCTGAATTTCACGAATTTCTTCGTGGAGAAATCCGACTTCTTGAAGATTAGGAACATAGGCCTGTCCTACGAACTTAGGCCAAAGCACATTGCGAAGAGCATATTGCTTGGCTTCAACGTGAATAATCCTTTCTCTTTCACTTCGGCTAGCGTCGATCCAGAGGCAGTGCTTTACGGGGGCAGTTACCAAGGCTCCGTCACAGTCGGCGGAATCAATTATTCCACCTTCTCCCTGCCTCGGCAATATATTCTTTCTATGAGATTCAATTTTTAATGAATATGATGAAAAAAATATTAATATATTGTGTTTCAGCTCTGTCGCTGGCATCGTGCAGTCTGCTCGACCCGGGCGACGTGGAGAATCCGAATGTATCTGAAGAAGACTTCCTCAAGTCTCCCAAAGCAATGAAGACTTGGGTGAACGGAGCCAACCGCAATTTTGCCATTGCCATAGGCCGTTATTCGGAACTTATGGAAATTCTTTCGGATAATTATTATAACACCTACACTGCTGGAAGTAAGGTTTTCGATAGCCCGACCCTGCTATACACGGATTCTGACGTAACTGCTCTGCAGCGGTATGTAGGCTCTATTCGTGAAGATGCTGAGTACGGATTGGAGGTAGTTGCCTCTGCCGATGCTGAAACCACGAATGCGCAGAAATTCAATCTGCTATATTTGAAAGGGTATTCGTATCTCCTGGCTGGGGAATATTTCGTTGCGCTTCCCTCTGAGTCTGGCGGTGAGGTGGTACCTTGGAGGGAACATCTCAGTCTTGCGATATCGGCTTTCGAGGAAGCTCTCCGGCTGGCTGAGTCTGTCGATGACAAGGCTCTGGCCAACACTCTGATTGCCAGGGCATATTATCGGCTTGGAGACAAGGTCAACGCAGTGAAATATTCTGACGCAGCCCTCTCTTCATCGGGTGATTTCGCCTGGATGGTGGAATTCGATGGCGAAAATGGATTATTCAGCGGCATTCAGGAGTTCCTGTCAGGCACATACGGAACGGCCTATCAGCCACTTCCCAGGCTGGATTTCCTCGACCCGAAATATTTTAAGAAAACGTCTCTGGACGCAAGGCCGATTTGCATAGCTAAGGCCGAAGAGCCGTATTTGATAAAGGCCGAGGCGGCGATCTCAGATGGGGACATAACTGGGGCTAAAAACATTCTGCTGACTCTCTTGAACTTGGTCGGTAGCCGGCCAGTTGAGGCGGGAGTAAATGATCAGGTCGATGGCGATTTCTCTGGCGGGTCTAAGGTGTATCCCGAAGGCAGCGATTACCGTGTGGCATCGTCGCCGGACGACACGTTGAGGTCTGGCCTTGTGCTTGACCGGAAGGCTCCGAACCTGATTTCGGTGCCATATATATCCGGAACATCCGTTACCTCGGAAATGATTTCTGCTGCTTCGACGGCCGATGACCTTCTGGAATTAGTCTACCTGATGAGGCAGGAAATATTTATTGCGGAGGGTCGCCGAGTGGCCGATTTGGGCATTCGCCTGCCGCTCTGCGAGGTTGAGGCGGCGAACGTTAAAAAAGGCTCTGAATATACCACGGCGCAGATCCCTCCTTTCATCCCGCTCGGCGGAGGCATGGACGATTTCACAATCGATGAGGCCACGCACACCGTCGTTATCGCCCACAACATGAACAAGATAATCGTTCAGAACAAAACCTCCGGCTACGTAGCCCCGTTCTGCGAATAGGCCTGGCCTAGCCCATGCCAGGATGACGTGGGGAAGAATGAACACTTTTCCCCATGCACATGACCCTCGCATCCCCTCACGTTCCCTCTGCATCCCCATGCGCTCCTCTACGTCCCCTCGCATCCCCTCGCTCTCCTCTACGTCCCCTCTATGTCCTTTCCTACGTCCCCTCGCGTTCCCCGAACCACCGTCCCGGTGTGCAATTCGGCCTTATTACACACCGTGAGGCCCCGAACCACTGGTACGGTGTGCGATCCGGGCATTTTACACACCGTGAGGCCCCGAACTACTGGTACGGTGTGCAATTCGGCCTTATTACACACCGTGAGGCCCTGAACCACTGGTACGGTGTGCGATTCGGGCTTATTACACACCGTGAGGACCTGAACCACTGGTACGGTGTGCGATTCGGGCTTATTACACGCCGTGAGGCCCCGAACTACTGGTACGGTGTGCAATTCGGCCTTATTACACACCGTGAGGCCCCGAACTACTGGTACGGTGTGCGATTCGGGCTTTCTGCACACCGTGAGGCCACTAACCCCGTCATCCTGCACGATCCGACCTCGTTATCCCGACCATACCACCCCGTCATCCTGAACTTGATTCAGGATCTGGTTTCCGCAAACATAGATTCCGGATCAAGTCCGGAATGACGGGAATAAACGAGCCTGGATTCCGGATTATGCCTGGATGGCAGTATGCTTGTGATGAACTTTCCACCGGTGATTGCCGTGGCTTTGCCCTCGCTGGCGATGGCCAGGAACATCATCCTCTGTTTCTTCTGCGGCTGCCCTGCCTGTTCGAATTTTCCGGCACAGAAGGTGGCAAGTATAAGCAAAAGCACTTGCATTACTATAAAACGATTACCATAAAATGGTAATCATGAAATTAGTCTGGGAAACCCAATGAATTCATTCTTTGGAGCAGTCAGGTTTATATTATAATGTCGTAATATCCCAAAGTCGTGCGTATCGACAATGTTCACCCTGAATATCTCCGTCCTTGGTAAGTGCCTAGCTGCTCCAGGCGCAGGTCGAGGAGATGCAGCAGGTCGGGATTGCGTATCAGTCCCCAAGGGGTCTTGGAGACGAAACGTGGCGGGACCTCACCGGCAATGCGTTCAATGTATAGGTCTGGGCGGAGCCGTTCCAGCATCGAGACCATAAAGTCGATATATTCATTTAAGCTGAAAGTCTCGAAATCCGACGGGAAGGCAGCATATTCCTGTTCCATCCTGGTGCCTTTTATCAGTTGCAGCTGATGGAATTTGACTGAGGTCAGTGGCAGCTCGGAAATAGCCTTGCATTCATCAAGCATCATCTGGCGGGATTCTCCGGGCAGCCCTAAAATAAAGTGCGCCCCAACTTCAAGGTATCTTGATGCGGTGTCTTCCACTGCTTTCATGGCGCACTCGAAGTCATGCCCACGGTTGATCCTGCGCAGGGTGGCATCGTGACAGGACTCTATGCCATATTCTATGCTGACTAGCGGGGCGGTGAGGACTTTCCCAGTTTCTGCCAGCGTGAGACCGTGGCACCAGTCTTTCAGAACATCTCCCTGGCGCAAAGCGGCCAGATAGTCCAGCTTCTCGGCATCGATGCAGTCGGGGCGAGTGCCAATTACAATGCCAACGACGGCAGGATGCGACAGAGCCTCTTCGTAGACCTGGCGCAGCCGCTCCAGCGAGCCATAGGTGTTGGAATATGCCTGGAAATATGCCAGATAGTGCTTCACGCGCGGGTACCGCCTGCGATGGAACGCTATTCCCTCTTCCAGCTGCTCCAGAATGCCTTTCCCGGGAGTGCTGTAATTAGGATGGAAAGCGGCATTGTCGCAGTAGGTGCACCCTCCGATTCCGACAGAGCCATCTCGATTCGGGCAGGAGAATCCGGCATCAATGACCAGCTTCTGCAGGCGCTCGCCGAATCGGTGCCTGTAGCAAGAGCTGAATGCCAAGTATCTTTTACCATCTGGAAATTCCATTGCAACGCAAAGCTAAGGATTTTTTATATTTGTAAGGATATGAAAAAATTTTTTATGAATATATCGCATTCCGTTGTCGTCGTGCTTGCCCTTGCCTGCATTCAGGCTGCTGCAATGGGGCAGGAAGCTGCAGCGCAGGGAGAGAGGCATTGGGCAGTCACTGAATTTTCTGCCAACTTCATGCGAGAAAAACCTGACTACCCCGCTGAGCTCGGAAACCAAGCGCTGATGGGCACTATCGTAGAGCTCTTGGATACGAGCACCTACTGGGTGAAAATCAAGTCTCCTGAGCCCTACGCGGCATGGGTGAACGAAAAGGGCTTGGTTCCGATGGACGATATAGAATTACGGGACTATCTGGAAGCACCTAAATACATCTGCACTGCATCATATTCGCATATCTATGAAGAACCTTCCCTTAACTCTCCGATAGTGAGCGATTTCGTAATGGGCGACATCGTGAGAATAATGTACAAGCAAATCGTGCACACGAGCGGCTCCCTTCAGGGTTACACCGAGGGCAGGGCGGTGCTCAAGAAGAAATTCGTGGGCGTCGTGCTGCCGTCTGGCAAGACTGGCTACGTGCCAGCAGAAGACGTAGACATATTCTATAAATGGGCAAAGGACTCATATGAGATGCTCGGAAGCCCGGAAAAATGCAGAAATAATATTCTAGAGGCTGCAAGCAAATTCCTTGGCGTGCCATACATGTGGGGAGGCACTTCTATCAAGAACGTGGATTGCAGCGGCTTGGCACGATGCGTGTATTTCATGAACGGCATCCTCCTGCCCAGGAATGCTTCCCAGCAGGCACGGACAGGAAGCGATGTTGGCATATTCATAAATGAGGAATTCAGTAGCAGGGACCTCCTTCCTGGCGATTTGCTATTTTTTGGCAGAGCTGCTACTGACAGCACCTCGGAAAGGGTGACTCATGTGGGTATATACCTAGGCGATGGGAAATATATTCATTCCTCTCAAGTAGTTCGCATTAGTTCTCTAAATCCAGCTGCGGGAGATTATGCCGGCCGTCAGCCGATCCGAGCGAGAAGAATTTTAGGCGAGGTTGATAAAAAGGGTTCGGGTGTAGTTTCCATGTGGAAAAGTCCTTTCTATTTCGCTCAAAATTGATTAAATTTGCCAAATTTTCTTAATCAATGTCAAAGTTCGTTACCAGAGAAATTCCTGAAGGCCTCACCTTCGATGATGTTTTGCTAGTGCCGGCCCATTCCGATGTACTTCCGAGAGAGGTCGATTGCTCAACCGACTTCACTGCAGAGATTAGATTGCACACTCCTATCGTGTCTGCCGCAATGGACACAGTGACAGAGGCAGATCTTGCAATAGCCATGGCGCGTAATGGTGGCATCGGCGTCATTCATAAGAACATGACGATAGAGAGTCAGTGCGAGCAGGTTCGCAGGGTGAAGAGGGCAGAGAACGGAATGATTTACGACCCTGTCACAATTCATCCGGAAGCAACGGTCGGGGTTGCCCTCGCAATGATGAAGAAAAACCATATTGGCGGCATCCCTGTCGTGGATGCTAATGGTTACTTAATCGGGATTGTGACAAACAGAGACCTTAGGTTCTTGGATGACCTGAGGCAGCCTGTCTCTGAAGTCATGACAAAGGAAAATCTCGTGACTGCCCCAAAGGGAATCACGCTTTCCGAAGCCACGAACATTTTGCGTCACAGCAAGGTTGAGAAACTACCTGTCGTAGACAAGGATGGGAAGCTGGTGGGTCTCATCACTTATAAGGACCTGATGAAGATAAAGGACAATCCTATTGCATCGAAAGACAGCAAAGGACGTCTGATGGTAGCTGCGGCGGCTGGAATTAAGGTAGATACGGTAGATAGGATAGGAATGCTGCTGGACGCTGGAGCCGATGCTGTGGTGCTGGACACTGCCCACGGCCATTCCGAGGGCGTGCTGAGAACCATAAGAAAATGCACCGATGCATTCCCGGACGCTCAAATCATTGCTGGCAACGTGGCTACGTATGAAGGCGCTAAGGCTCTGGCAGAAGCCGGGGTGAAGGCCGTCAAGGTAGGAATCGGGCCTGGGTCAATCTGCACTACGCGCGTCATCGCCGGCATTGGCGTTCCACAGCTTACGGCAGTCCTGAATGCGTCAGAGGCACTCAAGGGCACTGGAATTCCAGTGATTGCAGATGGCGGGATAAGATATTCAGGAGATGTCGTGAAGGCTCTCGCCGCTGGTGCTAGCACCATCATGGCCGGCTCTCTGCTGGCAGGCGCTGAGGAGTCGCCTGGTGAGACGATCATCATGAACGGAAGACGTTTCAAGGCTTACAGGGGCATGGGCTCGCTGGAGGCAATGGAAGCTGGCTCGAAAGACAGGTATTTCCAGGATGCCGAGACCGACGCAAAGAAGTTGGTTCCAGAAGGAATCGTTGCCCAGGTGCCTTATAAGGGCACTGTCTCTGAAATCGTCTATCAGCTCGTGGGCGGCCTTCGCTCCGGAATGGGCTACTGCGGAGCTCACACTATTCCTGAATTGCGAAACGCCCAGTTCATCAGGATAACCCAGGCCGGCATGCTTGAGAGCCATCCTCACGACGTGACTATCACGAAGGAAGCCCCGAACTATACCCGTTAATTCCAGATGAGGCTCCGTCCCGGCATATTCCTTTATCTTTCCCTGCTGCTGGCACTTCAATCTTGCCAGTGGCTTTCTTCCATAGTGCATGACGAGGAGGTAGTGGCCAAACTTGGGAAGCATCGCTTGTACAGGTCTGAGGTTGAGGCCATGATTCCTAAAGGCACTAGCTCGGAGGACAGCCTTAACATGGCAATGCTCTACATCAATTCTTGGGCTACGGACATGGCCTTCCAAGATGTCTCGGACAAAGAGTTGTCAAAGGAAGAGAAAGACGTCACGAAAGAACTTGAGCAATATAAGGAGAGCCTGCTGCGCTATCGGTACGAGCAGCGATACATTAATGAAAGGCTGGATACGTCGGTCTCCGAGGCTCAGATTTACGAATATTATAAGTCGCATGCCGAGAGTTTCAAGGCCCAGAGGGCGCTGGTGAAAGCCAGGACCCTGAATATTAATAAAGAGTCTTCTTTTTTGGCAAGTTTCAAAAAGCTGATGTGTTCGGACAATGTCGAGGACGTGATAGAAGCCGACAGCCTGGCTCTAAAGGGTGGGCTTAAATATCATGACTTTTCTTTCCAATGGATGGATGTCTTGGCGCTTGCAGCTAGCATCGGAGTCAGCTACAATGAGATAAAGCCTTGCAAGAAAGCGGCGGTGATTCAGTTCGAAGACGATAACGATAATCTGGTGATAATATATCTCGCTGACGTTGTGGAAGAGGGAGAAGTGGCTCCTATTGAATATGTCAGGGAGAAAATCATCGACAGTATCATCAGTGAGCGTAAGCACACTTTGCTAAGTACTTTGGAACGGGACTTGTTAGAGAATGCCCGAGTTAAGGAAAACTTTGAAATTTACTCGAAATGACAAGAAAAATCGTATTTGCGGCTGCGTTGCTTGCTGCTTTTTGTGTCCATGCGTCAGCTCAGAAATATAAATACGTAGACAAGACCGTCGCGGTGATTGGAAACGAGGCGATAACCCTGTCGGACTTGGAAGATGAGATAAAGAACCAGAACGCTCAGGGTCTGTCTTCCGATAGGAATAAGCGCTGCGAGTTGCTGGAGTCCATAATGGAGTCTAAGCTTTTCCTGATGCAGGCCAAGATTGATTCCCTGACTGTTAACAACGATCAGGTCGAGAGCATGCTTTCCAACCAGATGGACAGGGTCATGACCTACCTGGGTGGAGAAGAAAACGTAGAAAAATATTTCGGAAAGCCTCTCTACAGGCTGCGCCTTGACTGGAGGCAGCAGTATCAGGACATGAGCCTGACCCAGCAGGAGCAGCAGCAGATTATGAATACTGTCCCGGACATGACTCCTCATGATGTCAAGGAATATCTCGACACAGTAGATAAGGACAACCTTCCTGTCGTGCCTATCAAGTATAAATTGAGCCAGATTTGCATCTACCCAGACCGCGAGGCTGCCAATCTGGCTGTGCGCGAGAAACTTCTGGGCCTGCGCGAGAGAATCCTTAACGGAGAGAAATTTTCCACTCTTGCGAGAATATATTCAGAGGACCCGGGCAGCGCACGTCGCGGTGGGGAACTGGGCATGGCTTCGAAGTCCATTTTCTGGCCGGCCTTCTCAGACGCAGCAATGGCTTTGAAGCCTGGAACCATATCTCAAATAGTTGAAACCCCTGATGGCTTCCACCTTATCGAGGTGATAGAGAAAAAGGGTGACATGTTCAATGCCAGGCATATATTAATGAAGCCGCAATATACCGAGGCTGATAAGCAGAAAGCCTTTAAGACATTGGATAGCCTCCGCACAGAGATTCTCAATAAGGCGGTGACCTTCGAGATGGCAGCCCAATTCTATTCCCAGGATGCGGCTACGAGAACGAATGGCGGGCAGATGTCCGACCCAAGCACAGGCTCGGCATATTTCGAGATTGACCAGTTGAAACCTGCCGACTACGATGCCATAAAAGACTTGAAAGAGGGAGAAATATCCTTGCCTGTCGAGTCCACCGACAATGATGGTCGCCAGAACGACACTCACCCATATATCGATGGGAAGACAATGTATAAGATTATCCGAGTGGATAAAATCTTGCCTGCTCACACGGCTACTTTCCAAGATGACTTCAATCAGCTTGCTAACCAGGTGAAGGAGGATAAGCAGGTGAAGGCGATAGACGATTTCCTTACGAAAAAAATAAAGGAAACTCATATAACGATAGACCCGATGTTCGCTAATTGCGATTTCCACAGGTCTGAATGGGCTTCGAAGATCACCAAAGATTAATGTTCCGCCGCCTTCTCTCATATTTTCTTCTATCATTCCTGGCGTGCTTCGGGCTCTTGGCTCAGAACCATGAGGACACTGATAGCCTCGTGCGTCTTTTAGGCTGCGATGAGCTGAGGCAAGAGGAAGAATTCGGGAAGAATCTCAGGAAGGCGCTTGGCCACGCTCGTTTCCAGCATAACGGCACGCTTCTACTGTGCGACACTGCTCTTTGGCATGTCGAAGATCAGATAATCAATGCCATCGGCCATGTGCAGATAATTCAGAATGAGACGATTCTAACGGGCGAGAAACTAGACTACTATATTCAGGATAACCTTGCGCAATTTCGTGGTGCTCTTGTTCAGCTTCAGGATAAGAAGAAGAATACTCTGAGGACGAATAATCTGGATTACAACACTAAGGATAGCGTCGCCATATTCAGAGATGGAGGGTCTTTCAGGGATGAGAGTGGCCAAATCATAGAAGGGGATGTGGGTACTTATGATTCTAAGATAAAGACTTTCTTTTTCAATGGGGACGTGAATATGTTCACCGACTCCATATTCATAAAGACTGATCATCTTGAATATAATACCGACCAGAGTTTTGCGACTTTCGGCAAAGGGACTAACGCATGGCAGAAAAAGAATATGCTTTCTGCTGATGCTGGGTGGTACGACCGAGCCAAAGAAATATTCCTTTTTAATGATAACGTCCATTTGCTGACTGAGAATCAGGAGGGATGGGCGGATTCTTTGAAATATTTCAGGAACACGAAAGATGCCGAAATGTTCGGTAATGCGCAAGTACTCGACACCACGAGGAATGTGGCATCTGTCGCTGGTTACATGCATTATTGCGATTCCCTCTCGAAGATCTTGATGCGTCGCGACCCTGCAGTGATCTGTGTCGTTGAGCAGGACAGCACCAGAGACACAGTGTACGTCGGTGGTGACGAACTGGTTTATTGGACGGTGCCGAAATGCGCAATCCCTGATGAAAGTTTCAAATCCGCCAAGGCTAGGGTAGATGAAATGTATCAGGATGCCATAGGTGCTTACAGGGAGAATGCTGCGAGGGATGCGGCGGCGAAAGCTGCTGAGGAAAAGAAAAAGATGGAGGAGGAGGATCCGAACGCTTTCGCTTCTGTGGACAGGGGCAAGGATGCCGTTGCGCATCCTGCCGGAGTTGTTGGCCCACCTGCCGGAGTCGCTGGCCCGCCTTCCGGTGGACTGGAACCTCCTGCCGCAGGGGAAAGTCCTGAGAATGCGGCTCAGAATATCAATCAAGACTCTTTGAGAATCGCCACTATAAGGGATTCTCTTGCCAGAGCAGATTCCATTGCTCTGGCGAAGACCGATTCCACTGCGATAGGCTTTGCCAGAGCCGTTAAGAACGTCAAGCTATACAAGAGCGACATGCAGATGGCCTGTGATTCTCTTGAATATAGCGACCTGGACTCTCTGGTGCGGCTTTACATAGACCCTCTTGTTTGGAATGAGGAAAAACGGCAATATTCTGCCGACAGCATCGCTATGCTCATTAAGAATCGCTCATTCGACAGAGCCAGTCTCATGTCCCAAGCTTTCATAGCGGTTCAAGAGGATACTGCCTGCTATGACCAGATTAAAGCCACGGATATGATGGCGTATTTCGACACGTCCGGTGCTCTGAAGCGATTCGATGCAATGGGAAGCGTGGCCGGGGTGTTCTACATTGAAGAGAATAAGTCGCTGGCCACCGTGAACAAGTTTGAGTCGAAGATGCTCACGGCGAATTTCAAGGATGGCAGCATCAATGATCTAAATTATTTCGAGGAAGTTAAGAGCGATGCCTATCCTGTAGTTCAGATGAAGAGGGACGAGCGTTTTCTGAAAGATTACAAGTGGCTTCCCGATAAAAGGCCTAAATCTCCTTCCGATGTGACTTCATTGGTCCCTAGGAAATCGATGAGAGCTAAGTATGAAAGCATTCCTCATGCGGCATTCCCTCATACTGACAAGTATTTTCCTGGCTATATGGATGAGGTGAATAAGATGATTGCTCGGAGCGATTCGCTTAAACGGGCTCGTGGCCTCCAGAAAGATTCTCTGGATAAGATTGAGTCGGCTAGAAAAGACTCTCTGGCTCTTATTCACGAGGCCTATTTAGATTCTCTCAGTAAGGCATTAGCATTAGGTAAGGACACTTTGGCCGTTAAGGACAGCCTTGCCGCTAAGCCAGACTCGCTTTCGATGAAGACCGATACGCTTTCAGGAAAGGAGAATCCGCTAGTGTCTAAGGCTGATTCCTTGGCTGGTGGTGTTTCTGCAGATTCCCTGAAGCAGAGGTCCGGAAAGGGTAGCCTTGGCGGAGTCAATGAGGCAAAACAAGAGCCCGGAAAGGGGAGCATCAAGGAGGCAAAGCAGGCGAAGAGGCTTGACAGGGAGGCTCGCAAGAAGGCTAGATGGGAGCGGCTGGAAAAGAAAGATCAGGAAAAAGCCGCGAAGAAGGCCGCCAAGCAACAAGAGAAGCTAAGAAAGAAGACCCTGAAGACGCTTCGGGCTTTGGATAAACGTGCGGCTAAAGAGCAGAAAATCTACGACCGCTATAAGGCTCGCTACGAAAAACAGAAAGCCCGCGAAGATGCCCGCAAATCCACCCGCGACCTCAAGCAAAAGGACACCCAGGGTAACCCCGACGAAAACACCGACACCCCTATCGAAAACCCCCACGACACCCCGGTCGAGAACATGCACTAGAACCCAGTCGAAAACACCCACTAGACCTTGTCATCCCCAACCGTCCCCTTGTCATCCCTAACGACCCATCCACGTCATCCTGAACTGGAAAGGATCTATTCGACTCACCACGTCATCCTGAACTTGATTCAGGATCTGCTTCCCGCAAACCTAGATTCCGGATCTTCAGCTATGAATACGGCTGAGTCCGTAAAATGACGCTAACGCTGAACATTGACGACATTAATAAAACTAAATGATATGAGAAAATTTTGATTAGTATTTATTTTTGCATTATATTTGCAATACAAATTGAAAAAAATATTGCCGTATGACTTCAATGACCATAAGAGTTGACGAAGGGCTCAAGAAGAGCTTCGATGTCCTTTGCGATGAATTCGGACTCAGCAACACTGCTGCGCTCAATATGTTCATGAAAACCGTTGTCCGTGAACGTAGGATTCCTTTTGAAATCAAAGCGGAATCGGAGGCCGACGTGCGTAGGAGAGGTTGGGAGGCGTTTATGCGTATGCGTGAAACCGCTCTTGCTTCCGGTGCGGCCGATATGAGTTTGGAAGCGATTAACGAGGAGATTGCCGCAGCGAGAAATGGGCGATAAGGTCTATGCCGTTATCGATACGAACGTAATCGTGTCGGCGCTGATTTCAAGCAAGCCGGATTCCTATCCGCTCACTGTTCTTTCCCACGTGTATTTGGGTCCAATCATACCTGTCTATAATGACGAAATACTTTCCGAATACCGAGATGTATTGTACCGTGACAAGTTTCATCTCAAATCTGAGGATATTGAGCTTGCTATTAGGACAATCACGGAAACTGGACTTAACGTTGTAAGAACCTCTGTGCAGGGAGAGGATTTCCTGGATCCGAAGGATGTGATGTTTTACGAGGTTAAAATGAGTAGGTATGACGCTTATTTAGTTACTGGAAATATAAAGCATTTCCCCAAGAAACCTTTCGTGGTGACGCCTAAGGAGATGGTTGAGATCTTGAATGGGGGAAGCTCCTATGAGAGCGTATTATGACATCGAACGTTCTGGGTACACGCCGGACTTTATCTCGGAACTGAAAGCAGACGAGGTGTTTGTCTTTGGCGGCAACCTTGCAGGAATGCACAGAGATGGGACTGAATATGTAGCTTTCCGTCAGTCTGGGACGGTAATGGGTTGCGGTGTCGGCCTTCGTGGCCAGAGCTATGCAATCCCGGGCGTTGGGGCAAATTGGCTTAGCTAGAACAAGTTGGCTTAGCCTGGGGCAACCCGGCTAACCAGAACAAATCCGGCTTAGAGCAATTTCTTCTTGAGCGCAGCGATCATGTCGACGGTCATGGTCTCTAGATCGTAAGACGGCTGCCAGCCCCATTCTTCACGGGCGCAAGAGTCGTCCATCTTGTCTGGCCATGAATCTGCGATGGCCTGGCGGACAGGGTCTACTTCGTAGCGCATTTTGAAGCCAGGAATATGCTCCTGAATCTTGTGGTAGATGATTTCCGGATCGAAACTCATGGATGCGATGTTAAATGAGTTGCGGTGCTTCAGTTTTGATGGGTCTGCGTTCATGATGTCTACGGCGGCCTTCAAGGCATCTGGCATGTACATCATGTCCATGAATGTGCCGGCAGCGATAGGACATACGAATTCTTCACCCTTCACAGCCGCATAGTAAATCTCCACGGCATAATCGGTAGTTCCGCCGCCAGGGAGAGTTACGTTGGAAATAAGCCCCGGGAAACGCACAGAGCGCGTGTCCACGTCATATTTATTGTGATAATAATCGCTCAGAAGCTCCGTAGCCACTTTCGTGCAGCCATACATTGAGCGAGGCCTCTGAATCGTGTCCTGAGGTGTATTCTCATGGGGAGTCTCCGGACCGAAGGAGCCTATGGAAGACGGGGTGAACACTGCGACATTATTGTTGCGAGCGATCTCCAAGATATTCATTAATCCATCAATCTGGATATGCCAGGCTAGCTGTGGTTTCTTTTCTGCGACTGCCGACAGAAGGGCAGCAAGGTTGTAAATCGTGTCTATATTATATTTCTTGACGATATTCTCTAGTTCGGGACCGTTGCAGACATCGGCCTCCTCAGCAGGGCCGCTTTCGAGAAGAATGCCCTTAGGCTCTGAACCTTTAATATAACCTGCTACAACCGTACCTTCAGGGTACATATTCCTAAGTTTCATCGTGAGCTCAGATCCTATCTGACCTGTCGAGCCTATCACAAGAATATTTTTCATTGTTTTTTGATAGTTATTTTCTAACTTTATGATGCAAATTTACATTAATTCTACGATTTTAGTAATATATTTCATGAAAACGTTGTGCTTTGTCATGAATATATTAATATTTTGGGAATATTTTAAACTATTTTAAACCAATATAGCAATGTACGGTAAATTCCAAGAACATCTTAAGAACGAATTGACTTCTATCAAAGAGGCTGGGCTTTACAAAAATGAAAGGAATATAGCTTCCCCTCAATCTGCTGAAATCACTCTCGAAGACGGGAGCAAGGCTTTGAATTTCTGCGCAAATAACTATCTCGGACTGGCGGATTCTCCAAGGCTCATCGAAGCTGCGAAGAAGGCTATGGACGACAGAGGTTTCGG
Source organism: Bacteroidales bacterium (assembly GCA_022653735.1). Lineage (GTDB taxonomy): Bacteria > Bacteroidota > Bacteroidia > Bacteroidales > UBA932 > Cryptobacteroides. The sequence goes on along the minus strand of JALCSU010000011.1, from coordinate 3,777 downwards.
AATGTCTTCTGTGCGTTTCATATGCGGCACTCAGGATTTGCACAAGCGGCTGGAAGCTGCTATTTCTGACTTCTTCCACACTGAAGACACTATTCTTTATGCGTCTTGCTTCGATGCCAACGGTGGCCTTTTCGAACCGCTGCTGACTGCCGAAGACGCTATCATTTCCGATTCCCTGAACCACGCATCCATCATCGACGGTGTCCGTCTCTGCAAGGCAGTGCGTTATCGTTATGCCAATGCAGACATGTCCGACCTCGAACGTTGCCTGAAAGAGGCCCAGGCTCAGAGGTTCAGAATCATCTGCACCGATGGCGTTTTCTCTATGGATGGCAATGTGGCACCTATGGACAAGATTTGCGATTTGGCAGATAAGTACGAGGCTCTCGTGATGGTTGACGAAAGTCATTCGGCCGGTGTCGTGGGTAAGACTGGTCATGGCGTCGCCGAGCAGTTCAACTGCTATGGCAGGATAGATGTGTTCACCGGCACGCTTGGAAAGGCATTCGGCGGCACGGTCGGCGGATTCACCACAGGCCGCAAGGAAATAATCGAAATGCTGCGTCAGCGTTCTCGTCCTTACCTGTTCTCGAACTCTCTGCCTCCAATGATCGTTGCGGCTGGTCTGGAGATGTTCAAGATGCTGAAGGAAAGCAACGAACTGCACGACCGTCAGCAGGAAAACGTGACGTATTTCCGTGACAAGATGATAGCTGCCGGCTTCGACATCAAGCCTACTCAGAGCGCTATAGTTGCTGTAATGCTCTATGATGCGCCTCTGTCTCAGAAATTCGCTGCGAAGATGGCAGAAGAAGGAATATTCGTAACCGGCTTCTACTATCCTGTGGTCCCGAAGGGACAGGCCCGAATCAGGGTTCAGCTCTCCGCTGCCCACAAGAAAGAGCATCTGGACAAAGCCATAGCTGCCTTCGTGAAAGTCGGACGTGAGCTAGGCGTTCTGAAATAACAGCTTCTTATTCTGCGAAGAGCTTTACGATGTTCAGGATGACTTGAGAGGCTTTCTCCATCGAAGGGACTGGGACGAATTCCATCTTGCCGTGGAAATTCAGCCCTCCTGCGAAGATGTTCGGGCAAGGGAGTCCTCTGAAACTGAGGTTTGCGCCATCGGTGCCGCCACGAATAGGCTGCACCTTTGGCTTCACGCCAGCCATCTCGATGGCCTTTTTGGCGATGTCCACAATTCTCATGTGCGGCTCTACCTGCTCGCGCATATTGTAATATTTGTCTTTTATTTCTGCGCGGGCCGTTCCGTCGCCATATTTTTCGTTGATGAAATCCACGCATTTCTGCATGAAAGCCTTCTTCTCCTCGAAGCGGTCGCGGAAGTGGTCGCGGATTATGTACCTGAGCGTAGCCTCTTCCACCGTGCCGCCAAAGCCTATGACGTGATAGAACCCCTCGTAGCCTTCGGTATATTCAGGCCTCTGCTCTATCGGAAGCAGGGCATTCAGCTCCATTCCTATTAATATTGCGTTTCTCATCTTGCCTTTGGCATAGCCAGGATGAACATTTCGCCCTTGAATATGCACCGTCGCAGAGGCTGCGTTAAAATTCTCATATTCCAGTTCGCCAGCATCGCCGCCATCCATCGTGTAGGCATAGTCTGCGCCGAATTTCTTCACGTCGAACTTCACGACGCCTCTGCCGATTTCCTCGTCTGGAGTGAAGCCGACCTTGATTTCGCCATGTTTGAATTCAGGATGTCCGACAATATATTCAACAGCGTTCATTATTTCAGCCACGCCCGCCTTGTCGTCTGCCCCCAGCAATGTGGTGCCGTCCGTGGTTATGAGTTTCTGACCCACGAACTGCAGTAGCTCAGGAAATTCCGACGGCTTCAGCGCCAAGCCCGGCACCCCGCGAAGCGGAATCTCGCCACCGTCATATTCATTTATTATCTGTGGCTTGATGTTGGCTCCAGATGCATCCGGGGCAGTGTCAACATGGGCGATGAAGCCGATTTTCGGGGCTTGAACCCCTTCTGAGGCAGGAATCGTTCCCATGACGTAGCCATATTCATCAAGCTCTGCCTTCACTCCCATGGCCTGCAGCTCGTTGCAGAGCATTTTCAGCAGGTTCAATTGTTTGGCAGTAGACGGCTGAGACTCAGATTCTTCGTTGCTCTGAGTGTCCACGCTGACGTACCTTAAAAATCTGTCTTCTATTTTTTCCATATTCTATTCTGTTTTTTCGTTTTCATCGAAGATGCAATCATGTATATTATTATTCCTGTGAAAGGAATTATTGCGATGGCTTCGCCATAAGCATCGTGCCAGGTGGTGAGGAACCAGTCCACGTTGAAGAACTTCAGCAGAGCGCTCACCACTCCCATCAATGCGCCGCCAGCAATGAAGCCGGACGCTATGAGAGTGCCCTTGTTCTGACTAGCCTCATTCTCGGCCTTATCCTTGCTGCGAGTGCTCACATACCAGGAAATTGCGCCGCCAATGAGCAGAGGAAGGTTCAAATCAATCGGGATGAACATTCCTAAAGCGAAAGCAAGCGCAGGCACTTTGAATATGGTCAGCAATATGGCTATTGCGGCTCCGATGCCGTAGAGCAGCCAAGGAGCGCCGCCCCCATTCATGAGAGGCTGAATTACGGCAGCCATTGCATTCGCCTGCGGAGCGACCAAGGCGTTATCGCCCACGAAACCATAAGTCTTGTTCAGAACCAGCATCACGCCGCAGACAGTCGCAGCTGCAACAATCACGCCCACGAACTTCCAAGACTCCTGCTTGCGAGGCGTCGTCCCTATCCAATAACCTATCTTGAGGTCGGTTATGAAAGAACCGGCCACCGAAAGCGCCGTGCAGACAACTCCACCGATGATCAGCGCCGCAGCCATTCCAGCATTGCCTTTCAGACCAACGGCAACCAAGATGATGGATGCTATGATGAGCGTCATCAGCGTCATTCCGCTCACAGGGTTAGTGCCGACGATTGCGATTGCATTCGCGGCAACGGTGGTGAACAGGAACGATATCACGGCCACTACCAGCAGTCCGACCAGAGCTTGCCAGATGTTGCTCACCACACCCCCGAAGGCAAAGAAAGCGAAGATTGCAAGAAGGGCTATTACGATGCCGAAAACGATGTTCCTCATAGGAATATCTTGCTGGGTGCGCTCCGGCTCTTCAACCTTGCCACCCTTTTTGCTGAATTCGCCAACCGCAAGCTTCACGGCAGATTTTATCACTCCGAAAGACTTGACGATCCCTATGATGCCAGCCGTGGCGATGCCGCCGATGCCAATATGACGGGCGTATGTCCTGAATATTTCGTCAGGACTCATCTGCCCGATCGTCGTCGTGATGCCAGCATGCATCAGGTCCAAAACCTGGCCGCCCCAGATCATATTCATTAAAGGAATGATGATGAGCCAGACAAGGAAGCTTCCGCAGCATATTACGAAAGCATATTTAAGACCTACGATGTATCCTAATCCCAGCACGGCGGCTCCCGTGTTGAGCTTCAGCACCAATTTTGCCTTGTCTGCCATAGTCTGGCCTATGCCCATCACAGTGGTGCTCACCGTGTCCGCCCATGTGCCGAAGGTGCCCACCACGAAATCGTAGATGCCTCCGATGGCACCGCTCACAAGCAGAGTCTTGGCACTCTTGCCGCCTCCCTCGCCGCTCACCAGGATTTGAGTCGTGGCGGTAGCTTCAGGGAAAGGATATTTCCCATGCATGTCCTTGACGAAATATTTCCTGAAAGGAATAAGGAACAATATGCCTAAAACGCCTCCCAGCA
>JALCSU010000010.1 GCA_022653735.1 Bacteroidales bacterium | reverse complement strand
AAAATGATGAAGGACCTTGCAAAGAAGAGCGCAAAGACTTTATTTGTCTTGTTGCAAATCCTCTTCGGAGATCCTCAATATAAATTACAAACTGCGCAATAGGCAGTTGTTAAGGATTGACTAATTAAATTAAAATCACTATCTTCGCACCCCATAACGTTTTGAATAAAAAATAAAATAGCATAACTCATGGCGATTCTTCAAAAAACTCGCGAAAAGGCCGGGCTTGCGGTGTCCATCATCATCGCTCTGGCGCTTTTGTCATTTATCATCGATCCTGGTACGCTGGAATCGGCATTCCAAGCAATGTCTAGCAGGAATGATGTTGGAAACATCAATGGAAAGGCTATTCCTTACACTGATTTCCAGCAAGACGTAGAAAGATTCACGACGATTAACGAAATGGTCACTGGCCAGTCTGCCCAGACAGAACAGCAGCAACAGCAGATTCGTAACGCCGCCTGGCAGTCTCTCATTGACAAATACCTCTTCACGAAGAAGGCAAAGGCTGCTGGAATCAGAGTAGGCAATGAAGAAATGCAAGCCCTGCTCACTGGAGACATGGTTTCGCCTATCATCAGCAACAATCCTGCTTTCCAAGATGAGAATGGCAATTTCAGCAAAGATGCCGTGATGAATCTCATCAATGGCATCAGCCAGGACAATACTGGAAGGCTCAAAGAGTATTGGGACTATATTCAGAACACTGTTTACACCCAGCAGTTCTATGCAAAATATGGCTCTCTTTTCACTAGCAGCAATTTCCAGAACCCTCTCATGCTAAAAAGGGCTATCGCAGAGAATAACAATACCACCAAGGTCGACTTCGTAATGGTTCCTATGTCTTTCCAGCAGGATTCCACCGTTAAAGTGAGCGATGCTGAGATAAAGAAATATTACGATGACCATAAGAAGATGTTCAAGCAGCAGGATTCCAGGGACATTGAATATGTCGTATACGAGGTTCAGCCTTCCGATGCAGACGTAGAGGCTGCGAATAAGGCTGTGGCTGACGTGTATGAGGAGTTCAAGACAACTTCGAAAGAAGATATGAAGTCGTTCCTTGCTAAGAATTCAGAGCGTGCGCTTTCTGATTATTGGTATAAATCTGGCGAGCTGACCACGATCAATAAGGACATCAACGATTTCGTATTCAGCGACCAGGAAGGTGCTTCACCTATAGTTAAGGCTGACAATGTATTCTACACGGCTAGGGTAATGGCTACAGAGCAGATTCCAGATTCTGCTTATGTAAAGCACATCCTTCTGCAGGGAAACGATGCCTCTAAGGCAGACAGCTTGCTGGCAGCGCTGAAGGGCGGAGAGAATTTCTCTAACCTTGCTTCACAATATTCTGCTGACACCAGAAGCGCAGAGGGCGGAGTTCAAGGCAACATTGGCTGGCTGACTCAGAATATGATGATACCTGGTTTCGAGTCCGTGCTTACTGCAAAAACAGGCGAGCCTTTCATCCTGAAGACTCAGTATGGCACTCACATCGTTGAGGTAGAGAAAAAGACTGCTCCTATCGCTAAAAAGCAGGTTGCAATTCTTGAGAAGACGGCTGTTGCCAGCAGTGAGACTTTCAATCAATATTTCTCGAAGGCTAGCAAGTTCGCAGGCCTCGCTAAGGGCGGATATAAGAATTATAGGGCTGCGGTTGACACCCTTGGCGTATATTCGCATCCTATGTCTAATGTGCTGGAGTCTACTTCTACGTACGGAACAATTTCCAATGCCAAGGAAGTAACCAGATGGGCATTTGATAACAAAGCAGGCAAGGTTTCAGACATCATTACCGTAGACAACAAGTATTTCTTCGTTGTCGCTGTAACAGGCGTACACAAGGAAGGCATTGCAGATCTGAAAGAAGTTAGCAGCGCCATCCGCCAGCAGCTCTATGCAGAGAAGGCTAGCGAGAAGGATGCTGAAAAAGTAGCGGACAAAATTAAAGGCATTTCTGACCTGCAGACCATAGCGGACACGCTTCATGCTTCATTAAGCACGGACGTAGATGTCAGGTTCGCTTCTATGGCTGGCCAAGGCCTTGATCCAAAATTCATTGGGGCAGCTTCAGTTGCACCGGAGGGTAAACTGTGCGGTCCTCTTGCCGGAACGATAGGGACTTATATTTACGTTGTGAAGTCTCGCGATACGGGTTCGTTCTATACCGAGGAAGACGCTAAGAATAACTTGGCTCAGATGAATTCTTACGCATCTCAGATGATACTTCCTGTCATGATCAACGATGCTGACGTGAAAGATCACAGGGCTAGATTCTATTAATAGGAATCTCGACTATTACGAATTAAGGCTGAGTCATTGACCCAGCCTTTTTATTTAGACGTTGAAAAGGAAGTGCATGATGTCTCCGTCTTGAACGACGTATTCTTTGCCTTCTGTAGCAAGTTTGCCGGCGGAGCGGACCGCTGCCTCGCTGCCATAATTCACGAAATCTTCATATTTGATGACCTCTGCGCGGATAAAGCCTTTCTCAAAGTCTGTGTGTATCACTCCAGCGGCCTTAGGGGCTTTATCGCCTTTGTGAATAGTCCATGCGCGGCATTCATCAGCTCCTGCCGTGAAGAATGTCTGTAGCCCGAGCAGGTGGTAAGCCGCTTTGATGAGCCTGGACACTCCTGATTCTTTCAAGCCGAGTTCATCCAGGAACATCTGCCTGTCCTCGTAACTGTCCATTTCTGCAATTTCAGACTCCGTCTTCGCAGAGATGATCATGATTTCCGCATTCTCGTCTTTTACGGCCTCTCTTACAGCATCTACGTAGTGATTACCATTCACGGCAGAAGCATCGTCCACATTGCAAACGTACATCACTGGCTTGTTAGTGAGCAGAAACAGGTCGTGAGCCAATGAGACTTCTTCATCAGTCAGTTCTACCGTCCTGCATGATTTTCCTTGTTCCAGGGCGGCTTTATAACGGAGCAACAGCTCCAGAAGTTTCTTGGCTTCTTTATCTCCGCCGGTAGTGGCCTGCTTTTGGGTCTTGGATATTCTTGACTCGATTGTTTCGAGGTCTTTTATCTGAAGTTCTGTATCTACTACTTCTTTGTCTCTTACAGGGTCTACGCTTCCGTCTACGTGAACTACGTTTCCATCTTCGAAACACCGCAGGACGTGCAATATGGCATCGGTCTCACGAATATTTGCCAGGAACTGATTGCCAAGCCCTTCTCCTTTGCTTGCGCCTTTCACTAGACCGGCGATGTCAACAATGTCAACAGTTGCTGGAATGACTCTCTGCGGCTTGCAGATTTCAGCTAGTTTCTCCAGTCTTTTATCAGGAACATTAGTTGAGCCAAGATTGGGCTCTATGGTGCAGAAAGGAAAATTGGCGCTCTGTGCCTTTCCCGAACTTATACAGTTGAATAATGTTGACTTACCCACGTTTGGAAGTCCTACAATGCCGCATTTTAATGACATCGCAAAAAATTTTTAGTCTTACAAAGAAATTTCTTTGCAAAGATAGTCAAGGTTTTTCTGTTTCTTGAAGAAATTTTCGTTTTTCATTGCCATATTGCAAAGGGATAGATCCTAAATCAATATATTATTGAACATGCGACACAGAATAATCATAATTCTTCTTATTGCCTTTTTGCCGATGGCGGCGGATGGGATGGAGAAGGATTCACTGCTGGTTATGTTCTGGAACCTGGAGAATCTGTTCGATTCCAGGGCGGACAGCGTATCGGACGATGAATTCTCGGCGGAGGGGAAGAGACATTGGTCGGGCGGGAAGTTTCAGGCAAAATGCAATGCCATTTCTAAGGCAATATTCTGGATCGCTGACGAAAAGGGCAGGATGCCTGATGTGATAGGAGTAGCCGAAGTGGAGAACAGATACGTGCTCTGGAGACTCGTGAATTCAACTTTGCTGAGAAAATATGAATATAAAATAGTCCATTTCGATTCGCCAGACCCAAGGGGCATAGACGTAGGGCTGCTGTATCTGCCGTCTAGGCTTAAACTGCTTCGCTCGATGCCTCTGCGCGTTGGTGGCGAAGAGTTTTGGACAAGAGACATTCTTCTGGCGGAATTCGAGATATTCAAAGACACCATAGCCATGTTAGTCAATCATCATCCGTCGAAGTATGGCGGGGCTGCATCCTCACCAAGGAGGATTGCGGCAATGAGGGTGCTCGTTGAGGCTGCAGATTCATTGAAAGGGGCGGGGATAAAGAGCATAATAGCTATGGGGGATTTCAATGACACTCCAGAAAATCCCGCTTTCAGGCTGCTAGACGGTATATTAATTAACCTTGCCGTACCGCTGGCGGAGAAAGGTGAAGGAACGATTCGTTTCAATGGAAAATGGGACTTGATTGATATGTTCATGGTGTCTGAGAATTTTGGCGATGCCCAGATGGAAATATTGCATATTCCTTTTCTTTTGGCAAGGGATAACGCTCATTCTGGGGAAAAGCCGCTAAGGACTTTTTCGGGTCCAAGGTATCTTGGCGGAGTCAGTGACCACTGTCCGATAATATTAAATATTCATTTATCTCGTGATTGAAATTAGAAAAAGGTATATTCATTATTATTTTATAAATTTGTCTAAAGCTTAGTGTGAAATTCTTAAATCACATAATATGGAAATGAAAGATAAGATAAGAGAGAAATTCAAGACTCTTTATGGCACGGAGGGCGAGGTTTTCGCATCCGCAGGTCGCGTGAACCTCATTGGAGAGCACACAGACTATAATGGTGGCTATGTATTCCCTGGGGCAATCGACAAAGGGATAATGGCTGAAATTAAATTGAATGGAACCCAGAAAGTCAAAGCTTTCTCGTTAGACTATGATGAATATGTCGAATTCGGTCTGAATGAGGAAGATAAACCTCAGCAGCAATGGGCTCGCTACATATTTGGCGTCTGCAGAGAGACAATTAAGCGTGGCGGGAAAGTTGAGGGCTTCAATACCGTTTTCGCAGGTGATGTTCCGCTCGGAGCAGGTCTTTCTTCTTCCGCAGCTCTGGAAAGCACGTTTGCGTTTGCTATAAATGAGCTGAATGGCAATAAGATAGATAAATTCGAGCTAGCGAAGATCGGTCAGTCCACTGAACATAATTACTGTGGAGTCAACTGCGGCATCATGGATCAATTCGCTTCCATTTTTGGACAAAAAGGCAAGCTGATTCTTTTGAACTGCAAAACACTTGAATACAAGTACTATCCATTCGATCCGAAGGGATATAAGCTGGTGCTTATTGATTCTTGCGTGAAACATGAGCTGGCATCTTCGGCGTATAATAAGAGAAGGCAGTCTTGCGAGAATGCTGCGAAGGCGATCAAGGCTAACCATCCTGAAGTCGAGTACCTGAGTGATGCGAAGAGAGTATGGCTGGAAGAAGTGAGAGGTAAGATTTCTTCCGAGGATTTCTTGAGGGCTGAATATGTGATAGGGGAAGTTCAGAGGGTTCTGGATGTTTGCGATGCTCTTGAAAGAGGCGATTACGAAATCGTGGGCGAGATGATGTATCAGACGCATTTCGGGCTTAGCAAGCTGTACGAGGTCAGCTGTGAGGAACTTGATTTCTTGAACGATTTGGCTCGCAAATGTGGCGTGACTGGCTCAAGGGTAATGGGTGGAGGCTTCGGTGGCTGCACCATCAATCTGGTTAAGGAGGATCTTTATGATGGCTTCCTTGAGGCTGTGAAGGAGCAATTCCCTGCTAAGTTTGGTCACGAGTATAAAGTTTACGATGTAGTGATCAGCGATGGCTCCAGAAGAGTAGAATGATTAATAATACTTAATACGACAAAGGGTCGCACGGGATTGTTCCTCTGCGGCCCTTTTTTAGGGGGCTCAGCCCCCTGAGAACCCCCGCGGCTCCCGGCCTTGTGGTGTTCGCTTGGCTAGTCGCCTCGCGAATACCCGGCCTTCGCCGGTCGCCTGATGGCGACAAGGGCTCAGGATTTATCTGAAGAATTTGTGTACCCAGCTTGAATCAATTTTAGCGAAGCCAGAGTCTGGTTTTATCTGAGGGTTGCGGCGTATGATGGCAGCGCAGTCCTCATAGACGTTGAAACCAACATTCAAAATATTCATTTTCCCGCCCTTAGGAAAACTGAAAATGATGTCATGATCAGCCCCATCAATCTTGAAAAACTTCAATGAAGCATCGCTCAGATTGGCCTTTTCTTCATTATTCAGATTCAGCTTGCTCTCTACGCTCAAAGGATTTGGTGTGCCCTCGTCCTGAAGCTCATTTTTTGTGACATATTTGCAAAGCTCAATCGTAAGATCGTCCAGACCGGAATCGAATATATTTACTTTCTCAATCAAGGAACCCACATCCTCAACCCTACGCAGTACATAGTCACTGAGAGCTTCCTGGCCAGTTAATTGAGCCTCTAAGGCCGCAATCTGGCTTTCCTGCAATAAACCTTCAGGCAAGCACCAAATCATGATTTTCGCATCAGGATCATGGTACAACGTCATATAATGCGCCAAGTTGGATGCGCCGCAATGAGGACACTCCCAGACGAACAGAGAGCCATCCTTCACTTTTGGCTTCAGCTCAGGATTGTCTCTGACATTTATCCTATCCCATATTTCTATATCATGCTTTTCTCTGCAATTCCGGCAGGTAGCAGACACTTTTGCTGGCATATTCATAGCAATTTATGATTAAAATTAATCATTTCTTGTCAATATATTTCCATAACCAGTACATTAGCGCGCCCCATGCGAGGAAAAGGGCCACGTAGACCCAGAAGGGAAGCTTTGCTACGAAATGAGTCTTTTCGGTATATTCTTGAAACTCAGGGATGTCGGCGTAGTAATAGGCTCCTGCGCCGAAGTCCAAGCCCTCCTGCAGCCCCAGTCCTTTCAGCATGATATAGAGTGCCGTGACGATGCTTACCACCCCGACGAAAATCGTCAGAATCTTACACGCCTTCTTGAAATTCATTGCGCAGCCGTGCATTTGGCTAGTCGAGGACAGGAACAGGGAAAACGACGCCGGAAAGCAGGAACCATACGGCGAACAAGGTCAGCCCGATGTTGAAGGTCTGGCCGATTATGTAGAGCCATAGAACTTTTCCGCCCTGCATCTGCCTGGCTATTTCCTTGAAATTGGTGTCTAGGCCTATGCTGGTGAATGCCAGCACGAAAGCCCAGTTCTTGTATTGGTCTAGCACCTTGTTGATAGAGTTCACGCTGTCACTGCCGAAAACTGGCTGGATGAGGAAGGACGCTATCAGCGAAGCGGCGAAGAAACCGAGGATGAATTTAGGGAACCTAGTCCAGATTTCTTCCGCCCCTACCTTCTGCACGCCTGAATTTTCAACCCTGGTGGCAAAGAATATTGCCACGAAGAAGGCGATGAAGCCTATAAGAATATTCTGAATCGACTTCACCAGGACGGCTGCCTGCTGTGCCTCAGGGCCTAGAGCCGTACCTGCAACCACCACGGCTCCAGTTGAGTCTATGGTGCCTCCTATGAGGGAGCCACCCATGAGCTGATTCATCCCGGATGCCTTAATGATCATCGGCTCAAAGACCATCATTATGACAGTGAATATTATGGAGATCGAAACGGCGATCGAGAGGTCGTTTTTCTTTGCGTTGGAGGCAGCAGCGGTTGCAATCGCAGCAGAGGTGCCGCAGACGCTGGTCGCAGTTGAAAGAGTAATGACCAGCGGCTTGTTGTCGATTTTCAAGACCTTAGTTCCGAACCACCACATGAATATGATCACGATCGGAGTTACTATCCAGGCTATTCCAAGGCCGTAAAGCCCGAATTTGGCTATATTGGAGAACAACACCGAGAAACCCATCACCACAAGGCCTGTCTTTATGTAGAATTCCGTTTTGATGGCTGGCTTCAGCCAGTTCGGCACTCCGACGGTATTGGAGATGAGAAGACCTATCAGCAGAGCCCAGAATGCCCATTCCAAGTAACGGTTGAGGGTGAACTCTGCGCTGACTAGGCGGACGAAAAGAGCTATGCAGAACAGCCCGATGAATGCAGGAATATATTTTTTCAGGCTTTCGCCTTGCAGCTTTACGCCGATGGAGAATAATATTCCTAGCGTCAGGAAAGTCAGGATGAACTTCCGCCAGAACACCCAAGAGGCGAGTTGCGTTCCCAGCGGGATTGCGCTGGTGGCAGCGGCCTCTCCGACCGACCATGTAGAGAATTTTACTGCTGAAAAATCGAATGCTTTTGTCAGGACTGCGATGCAGGCTATCACTATGATTATGAACCCGATCCAAATCGCTTGCCAGTCCTCTTTGCCCCAGAAATCAGGGGTCTTCTTCACTGTTTCCATCTAAATTTGAAAGATTTTAGTAAAACAACTTACTAACTGCAAATTTAGCAAAAGAATATTATTTGGCAATATTTTGCCGGTTTTGACTGATTGACGTTCCATTCGCAAAAGGGGTGACCAAGAAGGCCACCCCGAATATTCATTATATCATTGACTATCAATAGCCACTGTTCTGCTTGAGATTTGGATTCAGCGCCATGTCTGACACTGATATAGGATGGAAGTACATTCTGTCATTCCACTGGATTTTGTCGACCATCATGTCAAACAGAAGGGTGTGTCCATCTTCGTCAACTGTCCAATGCGAGGTGTATCCGCTGCCTTTATCAAGCTGGACGTATTGGTAGACCACATGGCCTTCTGTCTCAGCAGGCTTCAATGAAGGGTCTGTGTAGAAGAATACGTCAGGAGTGCCATCTTTGTCAAGATCTATGTTCTGGTTGAATTCCTTGACGTAAATGCCCTGCCATTTCATTCCAAGAAGATTACCTGTTGCCCAGCGCTGCAGGTCGCTTAATTCGGAAGGAGCATCTTCCCAGACAAGTTCAATAAGGCGCTCACGGCGAACTTCAAGTATTGTAGGATCAGTTACTTTAGGGAAGAAGTTTGACTGGAGGTAGGTGTCGACCGTCGTAGGTTTGGCGTTGAGTCCGCCTGTAATGCCGCCGCGTGCGCGTAAAACGCCGATGGTTCTAGCCCAATCTTCGTCCGTAAGGGTTCCGAGTTCGGCCTTCGCCTCAGCGTAGTTAAGCAAAATCTCGGCATAACGCATCCAGATGTAGTTGTTCTCGTTCATGTACTTGCCATCCAGGTCAGCATCATCCGTGCAGAATTTCTGTCCCATGTAACCAGTATATGTGACTTGCCAGTCAGGATAGGCAGGGCCGTTGGAGCGTACCGTGCCAGGTATGCGGATCGTCTGTCCGATACGGGTGTCACGACCATCAAACTCCTCAGAGAATTCCTGAGTTTTGTAATCCGGATTGTCGGTGTAGCGAGAGCCATCCAGATTGAGGTAAAGGTTCATGAACTGACGGATTGGGGAGAAAGTGTTTCCGAGGGTAGAGGCCGTGCAACGACGATTCTCTCCGTTGACGAGACCTTCGGATGCGTCATAAACGGTGGCTAGCATGGTCTCTGTGGAAATAGGGGTCTGAGTGATGAAGAGTTCCCTGTAAGACTTGCTTGTTCCCTTTCCTGTGTAGATGGCATATTTCCCGCTATCCATGACGATTTTAGCTGCATCGGCTGCTCTCTGAAGCCACTTCTCTGAATCCGCTTCACCATGGTACTTTCGAAAAGTTCCCTCCCACAGGCAGAAACGAGATTGCTCGCCGGCTGCCACAAGACTTGTCACTACAGAAGCGGTGGAGTTGTAAGCCTCTGAAATGTTATTGATGGCAAATTGCAGATCCTCGTAGATATGCTCCGAGATAACTTCGCGTGGATCCTGAGTCGCGGTGAGCAGCGCATCATCTATGTCCAGAGCATGGTCGATCCAAGGTACGTTATTGTAGGTGCGTATCTTATCGAAATAGAACACGGCTCTCCAGAATCTTGCCAGTCCATTGTAGTTGTTCCGGACGGATTCGCTGACGTTATTGTTCGTATTGTTATCGAGGAAATAATTGATGTTGCGGAGGGTTCCCCAGCTCCAGGAACTTTCCTTGCTTGGCGTGTAGCTGTCGGTATAGAATGTACGGACGCCCATGTAGGCTGTGACGGCGGAATTGCTGGTGTTTCCCCATGTGGTCATTCCGCTACCGAGCCCTGGCATTACATCGTAGAAAGAATTCGTGTACATTTTGAGACCGTTCTCGCTTGCAAACAATGCTTTTTTGCCGATTTGAGCCTTCGGGTTTTCATTCATGTCGCAGGCAGAAAGAGCCAACAACATCGCATAGGCTATGTAAATATATTTTTTCATTGTATTCAAATGTTTAGAAAGTTACAGAAATACCGAATGTCATTGTTTTCAGGATAGGATAGCTGTAGGTAGAGCCACCATCGCTCATGATTGGAGAGGAGTAAAGACCGCTGCTTATGAGGGACTTGGTCTCGGTATCCTCGCCGTTTATGCTGTTCACGTCGAATTGCTTGCTGTGCTTGTAGAGAGGAGACCAGCACCAGAGATTCTCACCTGAAACATAGACTCTCGCTGCCTGCATGCGTAGTTTGCTTATGACTGACTTCGGCAGATTGTATCCTATTTGAATATTCTTCAAGCGGATGTATGCAACGTTCTGCAGGTACTTCGTCTGCGCAAGGTGAAGGGTGCGGTTGAACTGATGCGCGATGTATCCCCTGTACTTAGGCCAGTAAGCGTTAGGATTGTCCTCGGTCCACCATTTGCCGACCATGTCGGAAGGAATGTTGGAATAAGGACGGCTATACTGACCCCAGAACATGGAGTTGTCACCGCCTGCCCACCAATCTTGCTTTCCTACGCCCTGGAAGAATGCGCTTACGAATATTCCGTTCCAGTCTGCGCTCAAATTGAAGCTGTAGGTGTAGCGAGGAAGGCGGTTTCCGATGACCTTGCGATCTCCGGAGTCGCCAACCTTGGAATTCCCCCAGTCTATCTTGCCATCGTCGTTGAGGTCCTTGAACTTTATGTCTCCTGGCTCCCACTTGTTTGCGTTGTTGTTCATGACCCAGCTCTGGTCGGGTCCGGCTATCTGATTGCCTTCTGAATCGAAGTCTGCGGCGGTAAAGTAGCCGTCGTTGACGAATCCCCAGATCTCTCCGAGAGTCATTCCCTTATAATAGTTGACATTGGTAGCATAGTATGTATTTGAACCGATATTCATTTCTTCGTTAGGGTAGCTGTCTATCTTCGACTTTGAGTCTGCCAGTGTGCCCTTGATCTCATAGTTCATAGGCTTGCCGCCGATGTTGACCTTGTCCTTCCAAGTGAGAGTGATCTCCCAGCCTTTCGTTGTCATGTCTGCATAGTTGCCTTTCGGAGCGGAGGCTCCATAGACGGCAGGGAGCTGGTTACCTTCTACGTACATGTCAGTGGTTTTCCTGATGTAGTAGTCAGCATTGAGATAGAGTCTGTCTTTGAGGAAACCTGCGTCCAAACCGAAGTTCGCAGTAGTGGATGTCTCCCAGGTAAGTCCTTCCGGAATAGGGGACGGAGCACTTGTGTATAGATTCTTCGAGCCATTCAGAAGCCTGTTCTGTTGAGCGATAGTGAATAGTTCCTGGAATTTGTATGCGGCGATGTTTCCGTTCCCTAGCGATCCGTAGGAAGCACGAAGCTTGAGATTGGAGACTGATTTGTCATCGAGATGCCACCAAGGTTCCTGGGAAACCCTCCAGCCGACTGAAGCTGATGGGAAGAACTTCCATTGTTGTGAAGTAGGAAACTTCGATGAACCATCGTACCGTCCGTTGATTTCGAGGAGATAACGGTTGTCATAGACATAGTTAGCTCGGAAGAACCCACCACCAATGCGCCACTTATAGTAGTCGCTTTTGATGCTGGTCGAACCGCTTGTGAGGCTTATGTTTTCGGCGCCTTCATAAATCTTGCTGTTCCTGTGCGCAAAGTTGTAGTCGTAGATTTCCTGCTCGTAGTTCATGCCGACCATGAGCTTGACTTCATTTTTCCCGAATGTCTGCGCATACTGGCTATAAAGGTTTGTCGCAAGGTAGTTTTTCGTGGACACTGAGTTGTAGATGCCATCAAAGGAACTTCCCATGTACTTTGTCTTTCCGTTTTGTTCCGTGGTGTAAGGGACCGGGGACTGGACGCCATTCATCCTGTCGTCCGTGTAGCGGAAGGTTACGTCGCCGTTGAGGGTGACGATGTCTTTATAGAGGTTGGCGGTGAAGCTCGTGGTGTTGCGGAGCACTCGCTCGTTCGTGTCCTGATAGTTGTTCTTGTAAATGAAAGAACCGAGGATGGTCGCTCCTGCCTGTGTGAGGGTTCCGTCAGGGTTGAATGGAACATTGACAGGCTGGCCTTCAGACTCTATCGCGTACCATACTGAGCCTTCGCCCACGTTCATCGGGTTGTGGTACGTCATGTTGCTGAACTCGAAGTTGTTAGTGACTTTGAGCCAGTCGGTTACCTTTATGCTGCCTTTTGCACGGATGTTGAACATCTTATATTTGTCAGGGTCGTAATTGAATATTCCGTTCTGCGTGTAGAAACGACCGGATACCATGAAATTAGCCTTTTCCCCGCCTCCCTGAATGTTGATGTTTTGTTCTTGGCCGAAAGAATGGTCCTTGTACAAAAGATCGAACCAATCCGTGCTACCGTAATAAGAATACTTTCCGTTGCTTTCCGTGACGACACCGGTCGCTCCTTTGCGTAGGTTCTCAAGCCATGCGTCAGTGATTTTGAGCGAGGAGTGGAACTTGCTCGGAGCGGCATACTGCCATCCACGATAAGCTTGAAGGTAATATTCCGTAAACTCAAGCCCGTCGGTGACGACATCTGGTACTACCGTAGGAGATTTCATAAGGAAGTTCGAGCTATATGTCACCGATGTCTTCTCCTTATTAGGGTCTTTTGTCGTAATTAGAATCACCCCATACGTTCCACGCGCACCGTAGATGGCAGCCGATGAGGCATCCTTGAGAACGGAAACACTGGCGACGTCGCTAGGGTTCAGCATGGCTGGGTCACCCTCTACGCCATCGATGAGTACAAGGGCCGAACCTCCTTGTCCAATCGATCCGGTACCTCGAACCTGATAGTCGGAACTACGATTCGGCTTGCCGTCAGCGAATGTTATCTGAAGATTAGGAATGGCGCCCTGCAGGCCTTGCGTGAGATTGGATACGGGACGATTGTCGAGGACTTCGCTTGTCACGACGTCTACTGCTCCGGTTAGGTTGACTTTTTTCTGCGTGCCGTAACCGACGAACACAGCTTCATTTAGAAGTTGGGTATCGTCGGAAAGAACGACGTTAATTACGTTTTGATTGCCGATTGTAATTTCCTGTGTCGTGAAACCTATCATGGACACGCTGAGCGTGCCATTCGAAGGAACGCTCAAGGAATAATTCCCATCAATGTCGGTGAAAGTACCTGTCATCGTTCCCTTTACAATGACGTTTGCGCCGACAATGGCTTCTCCCTTGGAATCCCTGACAGTACCTGATACAGTTTTTTTCTGCTGGGCCTGAGGTGCTTCGTCAGAGCCAGGAAGTTTAGATGCCGCATATGTTTCCGTGCACGGAATGATAGACAGCATCATTGCACATAAACATGCTTTTAACTGAGCTTTTTTCATTCTACTCATAGTTTTACTTTATTAATTTGTGTTTGGTATATAGTCTAGCTATTAATAACAAATCCTTGATAAAAAAACCTTAGATCTGCATAGGTGGTTTCTAAGCTAAATCTAGCCCTGCAAAAATAATATTTTTGTGCAAAAAGTAAACGTAAACACTTCGACAGGAAAATCGAAAATAGAATGTGAGAATCAGTGAATATCTCAACGGCAAAATATTAAAATACTATGATATTTTTGTCATAGCCTTGAATCTGAGGGCAAGTTTTAGTACTTTAGTTAGAAATTGAACAGGATTAAGGTTGCTTAAAATAAGAACGCATTATGGATAGACGTGATTTTCTGACATCTTCTGCAGTGGTTGGTGGTGCATTTTGCATAGGAGGGCTTCTCGGCTTTGGCGCAGCTTACCTTAAAGGAAAAACACATCCTGAGGCTGGTAAGGTCTGGCGCGGATGGAAAAAGGGGCAATTCCAGGTTCATTTCATCTACACTGGCGTAAGCGAGTCTGCCTTCTACATATTCCCAGATGGCACGACGATGCTGTTGGATTGTGGTGATCATAACGCAATTGGCCGAGGACCTCTTGCAGTGCCCGTGCTGCCAAATAGCAAGCGTCATGCAGGCGAGTGGATAGCGCGATATGTAAAGCGGGTAAATCCAAACGGAGCAGATGTTGATTATATGATGCTGTCACACTATCATAGCGATCATGCCGGAAACAGAGCATTCTATGCGTCTAAGGATGTCCGTGATGGAAAAGACTATTTCTTGAGTGGTTTCTCGCAAGCGGCAGAGACTCTTAGGTTCAAAAGAGCAATAGACCGAAGCTGGCCGGATTTCAGCGACCCTCTTCCGATTCCTGATGACTTTGATAGCGGAGTCGTAGGCCACATGAAACGCTTCTATGAATATCAGATGAAGCATAACGGCCTTGAAGTAGAGAAGTTCCGCCTCGGTGCCACCGACCAGATTGTTCCGTTAAGAGGAGAGTGCAAAAATTTCTCTGTCAGGAATATTTGTGGCAACGGCCGTATCTGCTCTGAAGAAGGCACGGTTACCGATTTATATGCAGAAAAAATCGCTGTGGAGCATCCGGATTCATTGAATGAAAACGGCATGAGTCTCGGCATGATAATCTCTTACGGCGACTTCAAGATGTACACTGCTGGTGATTTTTCTGACAGCTGGAAACTTCCTGACGGATCAACATACAAAATCGAGGATTCAATCGCCGACGTATGTCCTCGAGTGAACGTCGCCAAAATCAATCACCACGGCCATTATTCAATGACGCCTAAACTTCTGAAGGTTCTAGCGCCCAGAGTCTTCGTAAGCTGCGTCTGGGACCAGCTGCATAATGTCGCTCCTGTGATGGAAATGTGCACTGACAGGTCTATTTATCCTGGCGAGCGCATCGTGTGTCCGACAATCATGCCGGCTGAACGCAGGGCAGAGGATGCCGGGGCATCCTGGCTCAATGATGTGGCTCCTTCTTCTTTCGAAGCTGGTCACGTGGTCCTAAATGTAGAAGAAGGTGGCAAAGAATATTCAATTTCATATCTTACGGCGGACGATGAGTCTATGATAGTCCGGAGCGTGATGAATTTCACTTCTGAAGAATAATTCTTGAATATGTCGCTGGCAGCTGCAGCCGCCGTCCATCCTCATCGCATCTTACGGATTCTGTTCTGGAAGCGAGAAAATAAGACAGCTGCCAAGGCTGTGTGCCTAGGCAGCTGTCCTGCTAGGGGTTAATGCCAGTCTTATTTCTGGCAGTTAGCTTTCTCGAAAGCGACGAGCATCCAGGAAGTTTTTTCCTGCTCTTTGAGCCAGTCGCTCATGATCGCGACCGTAACCTCATCCCCGATTTCTGAAGCCTGGTTAAGAACTTGACGCTCTGAAGCTATCAGGGTTTTCAGAGCGCCGAGAACATATTCGATGCCCTCATGTCCGCACTCTACGGCGCCCAGCTCCTTGATTGAAGAGACCTTGAGATATTCGGAAAATCTGCTTTCAGGGGAGCCGTCCAGCTGAAGTATGCGCTCAGCGATTTCATCGATCTTTGAGGCAGCGTCATCGTAGAACTCCTCGTATTTCTCGTGCAGAACGAAGAACCCGTGTCCCTTGACGTTCCAGTGAAGGTTGCGAAGATTCGTGTAGTGAACCTGGTAATCCGCCAGGAGTTGAGAAAGGGCATTAACTAGGATGCTGGTGTTCTGGTTGCTAAGACCTGTGATTTCTGTAGTTTTCATAATGGTATGATTTTAAATTGTTAATATTCATTAAATCTTTTTCACAGTGCAAATATATTATAATAATTCTAAATAACCAAATTATTTTGAAAAATTCTAAATTAATTTGGGTTTCCGGCCCAGAACGATAGTCAGGGATGGCTTTTTGGTGACGGTTGAGACAAGGAATAGTTAAAACACTATGAGTTTTTTGTCATAGCATTGAAACTGAGAGCAAGTTTTAGTACTTTAGTTAAAAAATGATCACGACAATGCATGCGAAACATCTCTTATTGGCATTTACGATAATAATCAGCAGCGCAATCGGACACGCCCAGACTCTAGAGGAGGGTTTCGAGAACCCTCCAGAGGCGGCCAGGCCACGCGTATGGTGGCACTGGATGAATGGTAACATCACAAAAGACGGAATCCGCAAGGACATACTCTGGATGAACCGTTCAGGCATCGCAGGTTTCCAACAGTTCGATGCATCATTCTCAAATTATGCCAGTGATGGTTTCGTGCCTCACAGGCTGAGTTACCTGAAAGACGATTGGAAAAATGCTATTCAATATGCGATAAGACTTGCCGATTCTCTGAATATGGAAGTTGCCGTGGCCAGTTCCCCTGGCTTCAGTTCCACTGGAGGCCCATGGGTAAAACCAGAAGATGCAATGAAGAAGCTTGTTTGGAGGACAATTACTGTGAATGGAGGCCAGAAGCTGCACACCGTACTTCCACACCCATTCAAGACGATAGGAAAGTTTCAGAATTTGCCTGTTGGAGGTTTCAGCCCTGACACATCCTACTACAGCGACATAGTGGTCGTGGCCATGCGCCTGCAAGACGAAGATAAATCCTTGAGGGAGCTGGGAGCTAAGGTAAGCTCCAGCGGAGGAAATTTCACGTTGGAACAGCTTACGAATGACGATCTAAACGATGGAATCTCCCCTTCTGCGGACGAGGATGATGAGTATGCATGGATTCAGTACGAGTTCGCAGATACGGTGACTTTCAAAGCAATGTCTCTGGCAGGTGGGGACATTCGCTCGCACTGGAGGCTTACCGATGCATCCTACGACAACAAGCTTCTCTGTAGCGACGACGGTGTGAATTTCAGAGAGGTCTGCAAAGTTCCAAGCGGGAGCGTCAGTCAACAAACGATAGACATTACTTCGACGACAGCAAGATATTTTCGCCTCATGCTAAAACGTCAGAAAAAAGGGAACTTCAACAAAATAGCAGGCTTTAATCTTTACACAGTCAGCAAGATAAACCATGCGGAGGAAAAGGCAGGATTCGCAGCCCCTTACGATTTGCATGAATATGACACCCCTTCTTCTGCCGGTGCGAGCGATGTCGTCATTCTGAATATGTCTCCTGATGGAAAAGTGGACTGGGAAGTGCCTGGAGGGCGTTGGAAAATATTCAGGTTTGGCTGCTCGCTGACCGGAAAGAAGAATCACCCTGTCCCGAAAGATGCGGAAGGCTTGGAGGTAGATAAATACGACCCTGATGCATGGAGCCGCTATTTTCATGAGTATCTCGACCTCTACAAGGATGCGGCGGGTGGTATGCTCGGCCAAAAGGGCATTCAATATATTCTTGTAGATAGTTACGAGGCAGAATTTTCCACTTGGACACCTGCTATGAGGGAAGAGTTCAAGTCCCGGATGGGCTATGACCTTGAGCGGTGGTTGCCAGTGCTCGCCGGGGAAATCATCGGCAGCGCTGAGGAGAGCGAAAAATTCCTATTCGACTGGCGTACGGTACTTGGGGATCTGTTCTCCGAGAACTATTGCAGGATAAATGAATATGTCAGCGAGTATGGTCTCAAGGGCTGTTATACGGAGTCTCACGAGAATGGTCGTGCGTTCGTTGGCGACGGAATGGATCCAAAGCGCACCGCGACAGTGCCAATGGCTGCGTTCTGGTTCCCACAATATGACCACGGGCCTACGAACAAAATGTCGGAGTCGGATTTGCGTGAGTCGGCATCAGTCGCACACATTTACGGCCAGAACATCGTAGCGGCTGAGTCTTTCACTACGGCTGGCACTCACGAGAAGGGTTACATCTATTGCCCAGACAACATGAAGCCGATGGCTGATTTTGCGCTATCATGCGGACTAAATCGCTTCATAATCCACGACTCGGCTCACCAGCCAGTCGACGATAAAGTTCCAGGACTTGGCCTAGGCATATATGGCCAGTGGTTCAATCGTCATGAGACATGGGCGGAATATGCGAATGTCTGGATGGACTATCTATCTAGGAGCTGCTATTTGCTTCAGCAGGGCCGTTACGTTGCCGACATTTTATGGTACTATGGCGAGGACAACAACATCTGCTCCGTCTATGGTGAAAACCATCCGCCTATTCCGGAAGGGTATTCTTTCGACTATATCAATAAGCATGGCCTGCTGAACGACATTCGTGTGGATAATGGCAAACTGGCTAGCCCTTCAGGAATGCGTTACAGCGTGCTTTGCATCGGAGATGACACGAAATTCGTCTCTGACTTAGTCCGCAGGAAAATTCAGGCTCTGAAAGATTCCGGAGTCGTCGTCATTGGACCTAACCTCAAGGATTCAGACATCAGGAATGCTCTTGTTTCGGCTGGAGTTAGTGCAGATGCTTCGTTTGGCGGGACTGATTGCAGATTCGTTCACAGAAAGCTTGACGATGGGGATATTTTCTGGATAAGCAATCCTTCTGACAGCGCCCTAATTGTGAAGGCCTCGCTGAGGGTTTCTGGCTTCAAGCCTAAGCTCTGGCATCCTGACACAGGTTTGATAGAGAATGCAGAATATTCATTTAAGCACGGTAGGACAGAAGTTTCAATCTCTATGATTCCGCACGATGCTGTTTTCGTAGTATTCACGAGAAAGTCCGAAAAACCTTCATGGGTAGCTCCTGAAAAGACTTTTGTCAAAGTTCTGGACATCACGGGGCCGTGGAAAGTGTCCTTTGAGACAAAGGCCCCTGATTGCACTCCGGCACCTATTGTCATGGACAAGCTGGCTTCTTTGACGGAGTCTTCCATTCCAGATGTGAAATACTTCTCAGGCATGGCAACATATTCAAATAATTTCAAACTTGACAGAAAGGACATTCGTGGCGGTTCCTTAGTGCTTGACCTTGGGGAAATGAAGAATCTCGCAGAAGTGATAGTGAATGGCAGATCAATTGGCGTAGCATGGCGTCATCCGTTTACAATCGACATTAGCAATGCTATCCACCCTGGAGACAACACCCTGGAAATCAAGGTAGTGAACCTCTGGCCGAACCGCATTATAGGAGATAAAGTCACTGGAAGAACCCATGCTCATACTCCAGCTAATTTTTACAACGCCAAATCCAGGCTGCTCCAGGCTGGACTTCTCGGCCCAGTTTGCATAAAGAAAACCATTTGCAAAAAGTAATAAATTATAAAAAACAGTAGTTCTTTCCCAAAAGCCTTCATTAGTGGGAAGTTCCCGTTAATTTCACGACCTCGTCGATGGTCAGGCCTGACCTTTGGGCAACCTCATCTATTGGCATCCCAGAGGCGATGAGTGATTTTAGTATTTCGGTGCGGCCCTCATCACGACCTTCCTTACGACCTTCCTTACGACCTTCTTTACGACCTTCTTTACGACCTTCTTTAAGACCTTTCTCTCTACCTTCTGCCATGCCTTCTCTCAGCCCTTTTTCGAGGCCTTCCTTAACGCCTTTTTCGACCTGTTCGCCGACATACTCGTCTATGTCCCATTGAGTAAGCATATCTTTCTCGTATTTAATTACTTCATGTGGAGCGAATTTAGCAATTTCCGCCTTCTCAAACAACAGCTCGAAGAACTTCCCCTGAAGATATTCCGGCCTGTTCCGGAAGGTCCTCATGTTGTGAAGCGCGAAGCAAAGCTTGTCCAGGGCCGTCGCCCTCGGGTCAGCCGGATCATGGTATTTCGGAAGCTCCAGGGTGATGAATTTCAGCCTGTCCGTGAAAGGACGCCCGCCGTCAACGTCCAGCAAGGCATACTCGTGTCTGATGGCATCGGATTGCGCATTGTCGTCGTAGTCCATTAGCGCTATGACGTAAGACTGCGGGAAGGAATAGTCCCACTTGCCAGCCCCACGGCTCATCAGTCCTATGCCGAACTGCTCCTGGACAATGTATGTTGAATAAGCGAGGAGCCTGTCATGGAAGTTCCTGACCTTGAGCGCCTGCATCTCTACGGCGAACCGCGATCCTGTCGTCTCGTCGTAGCACTCCACGTCCACGCGGATGCCGTGTCCTTCCGGAAATTCATTCTGGTGCTCCTGAGGAGCGTATTTGATGGAAGAAATATTCCTCTCCGGGATCAGTTCCTGTAGAAGGAAGATCATCAGGTCGGGGAATCGCTCATCTCCGAAAAGTTTCTTGAATACGGTGTCGGTGATGATGTCGGCGTATTTTTGGAGGAGGACCATCTCATGGACCTGCCTCCTGCGGAACGAGTCCGGATAGCTAAGCTTTGTCATAATTAAGTTTTTTCGGCAAGATAAGCCTAGGAAACGTAAAAATCTTCAAGAAAAAGAAATTCCGTGCATTAAAACAGAAATTATTTTTCTTTATGCCACGTAAAAATTCTATCATGGGTTCGCCAATGCATACGGTGGTCACTGAACTGATGCTGAGGAATTTGTTGCAGCTACGTTTGTCGCGAGAAACCGAGTAGTGTCTTTTCTACGCATTGTGTCAAAATATTTTTGCTAAATTTGGCATTGGAAATTGATTCAAGTAGAAGTAAAGCTTCTATTAAAAAGGGATGAAATGCCTTTGGGCTTCAGTATTGGAAAGAATCTTGATAATGCGCTAAGATACCTTCTAAAGAATGTTTGAACTTGCGAATATCTCGACAATGAAACCAAAAGTTGGACAGATAAATAGATTGCCAATCTATACCTTTTTACAGCTGTTTTTGTTTCTCAGTGGTGCTTTCTGAAACTTCTTCATGAACAAAATAGAAAATATAGATATTGTATCCCGCTTGAAGAAAGGGGACAACGACGCCTACAGAGAAATATACGAAAACCACTATACAGTCTTGTGCCATCTTGCCCGCAACTACCTGAAGGATGATTTTCTCGCTCGCGCGATCGCAGACGAAGTGATTTTCCATATCTGGGAGGTTCGGGAGAGTCTCGTAATCAATTCCTCTCTCAGGGGCTATCTAATGCGAGCAGTACGCAATCGTTGCCTAAACTATCTTAGAGATCATTCCAAGGAAATAGGTCTTGCGTGCGATCTGGATCCATGGACCGGGCCCACGTCGGAGATATCGGACAATCGTCACCCGCTCGGAATCTTGCTTGAAAAGGAACTGGAGGTTAAGCTTATGGAAGAAATCGATAGCCTCCCCGAGCAAACCGGTCGTATTTTCAAGATGAGCCGTTTTGACGACAAACGCTACCAGGAAATAGCCAAGGAAATGAATATCTCGGTCAACACTGTGAAATACCATATCAAAAAGGCCCTTTCAACTCTGATTAAAAATCTGAAAAAATATTTTTGATTCTGCTACCCGACAAAAGCATTTCCGTGTCTATAAAACATGAAAGACATGGAAGACATTATTACCGATTGGCTCTCTGGTGAGTGTTCAGCAGATGAAAAGAATCGTCTCGATGCATGGATTAAGGAAAGTCCTGAGAATAAGGAATACTTTATCCAAAGAAGAGAAGTATGGTTCTCTTCAATGATCTCCGAAGAAAAGGAGAGATTCGAGCCATTGAGGGCATTCTCAAAGTTCTTGATGAAAAAGAATGTCTTGCCTCGGAGACCGACTCGAAGGCATAGGTGGATTCGCATTGCTGCCGGATTTGTAGCGGTAGCTTTCGTGACAGGCCTTTTGCTATCTCCAATCTTATTCCGGCAGAAGTCCGTCATCCCTGATACATTGTCCTTTGTGACACAACGTGGTTCCAGAACTTCGTTGAAACTCCCTGACGGAACTCAGGTATGGCTTAATTCTGAATCGGAACTTCGCTATTCGACCGAATATGGAAAAACAGAAAGGAGGGTGGAATTAAAAGGCGAGGCTTATTTCAATGTACGTCACGACGATGATGTTCCTTTCTTTGTCAATTCCGGAGAAATTACGGTAACTGACCTCGGCACAATATTTACCGTAACCAATTACGATGATGAAGGAACTCTTTCAACCTCTCTCATAGAAGGCAGCATCGCTTTCCAAATCGAAGGGGATATTTCCAGCCAAGAATTGATGCCCGGCCACACTGTCACCTATGACAAGTCCAAAGGGACATCTAAAATCACCCAAAATACAACAGACGCTACGGGGAGTTGGATTAGAGGCGAATATGTCTTCGTTGATGAACCGCTAGCATCAATAACGCGCAAACTTGAGAGAGGGTTCAATGTCAACATTGACATTGAGGACGAAGACCTCTGCCAGCTTCGTTTCAATGGTCATTTCAACGACAGCATCACAAATGCGGGAGACATACTAGAAACCCTCTCTGTAACAGGCCGTTTCCATATAGAAACCAAAGGTGAGGGCTATGCAATACGACGTTGAGGATTTGTCCTTTTCGTTATCATAACGCTAATCATTAATTATAACTCAAAACAAGTGAAAATGAACTGCTTGATAAAAACTTTGTTCATGCTTCCAATTGTGGCAATATGCTTTTCTGTGACAGCCAATGCCGAATCTTTCAAGATTAAGAAGATGTCTGTCGGCAAAGCCATGGCAGAAATCCAAAAACAGACGGGCTATTCCTTTGTTTTCGCATCTGAGGATCTAAATGTCGGTAAAACAGTTTCTGTCGATGCCGAGGATTTGGACGATGCCATATCACAGGTTCTCTCTGGGCAAAGTGTCACATGGAACATCAAGGGAAAGAGCATCGTGGTACAGAAGGTTCCAGAATCTGTACGAGAACCAATAAGTGATTCTCGGCTCGTAAGGGGAATAATCCTAGATGAGAATGGACTTGGGGTGGCAGGTGCCTCCGTAATCATAAAGGGAGGGACCCGAGGTGTCATTGCCGATGAAAATGGACGTTTTGCGCTTGATGCAAGTCAAGGTGAGATATTCGTGGTAAGTTTCCTTGGCTATGAAGACAAGGAAATAGCCCCATCTTTTGATGGAGAAATGACGATAAAACTTGTTCCTAAAGCAAATGCTCTAGACGAGGTTACGATTGTTGCCTACGGTACTCAGAGAAAGGCTAGCGTGATAGGCTCGATTTCAACGATCAAGACAGAACAACTTGCGTCGCCTGTAGGACAGCTTTCAACAAGCCTTGCCGGCAAGCTTGCAGGGATAGTAGTAATGCAGAGGACAGGAGAGCCTGGAGCCGGAGCTGATTTTTGGATTCGTGGAGTTAACACTTTCGGAGCAAACAGTAGGCCATTGGTTCTCGTGGACGGAATAGAGCGCGATATGGATCTGGTCGATGTCGATGACATCGAATCTTTTTCCATCCTCAAGGATGCCACAGCCACTGCGCTTTACGGAGTACGCGGGGCTAACGGCATCGTACTGATTACCACAAAACGAGGCTCCGAAACCTCACCAAAAGTGAGTTTCAAGGCGGAGTTTGGTGTGACTCAGCCAGTAAAGCTTCCTACTCTTGCCAACACTTCGCAGTGGATTGATTTCTTCAACCAACTCTATCTTGAC
Organism: Bacteroidales bacterium; assembly: GCA_022653735.1. Lineage (GTDB taxonomy): Bacteria > Bacteroidota > Bacteroidia > Bacteroidales > UBA932 > Cryptobacteroides. The sequence goes on along the minus strand of JALCSU010000010.1, from coordinate 37,575 downwards.
GAGGGTTCAGCCGCACCTATATCTGTCGAAGACAAGAGGAAATATCTGTCTGGGGAAGATCCTGATCTCTATCCTTCTGTCGATTGGATCAAAACAATATATAAAGACATGGCTACCACGAATCGCGTCAATGTGAATGTGACGGGTGGTACCAGAAGCGTTCGCTATTACGTAGGCGGAGCTTATTATAGGGAGGGCGGAATATTCAATGTCGAGAACAAAGACAGATACGATGCTCAGATGAATTTCAATCGGTTCAGTTTCAGGTCGAACATCGACATCGATATAACTAAGACTACTACCCTAGGCCTATCGCTTTCCACTCAGTACACATCGAAGAATACACCTTCAGGAAGCTTGTCGGATCTGTATGCCTATACTCTCTACCACACTCCGGTCGCAACCCCGACAATTTATTCCGACGGTACGCTAGCAAATCCAGAGAACGGCCACAACCCCTACAACCTTCTCAACGAATATGGTTATGTGCGGTACAACAACATAGTGGCGCAGTCGTTGATGTCTCTTACCCAAGATCTTTCCCCGTACATTACTGAAGGTCTGAAAATCAATGCGAAGTTTTCTTGGGACGCTCAGAACGGCAATACTTTGAACAGAAGTAATTCTCCTTCTCTCTACTACGCTACTGGACGTGACGCTGACGGAAAACTCATATTCGTCCAGCAGACCATTGGAACCAACTACATGTCTCTTTCCAGGAGCAATACAAGCTGGACTACCATAAACCTTGAGGTATCGGCAAACTACGAGAGGACGTTCGCATCTTCGCACAGAGTTGGGGCGATGTTCCTCTACAGCATACGGAAATCCTCCAACAATGTACCTGCGAGCTATATCTATGCGTTCGCGTATAAGAATATGGGAATAGCTGGAAGGGCTACATACTCTTTTAAGGACAGGTATTTTGCAGAGGCTAACTTCGGTTATAACGGCAGCGAAAATTTTGCTCCGGGACACCGATTCGGGTTCTTCCCTTCCATCGCCATAGGCTATATGATAAGTAACGAGCCTTTTTGGGATGCCGTGAAGGACTATGTCGATGAGTTGAAGATCAAGGCTTCCTATGGAAAGATAGGCAACGACCAGATTGGAGGAAACAGACGTTTCGCCTACAACACCACCATGAACACCTCTGCAGCCGGTTTCACTTTCGGAATGAATGGAGGCAAGTACAACACTGGAATCACCACTGGTGACTATGGCAATCCTAACGTTGAATGGGAACAGGCGACAAAAGCAAACATCGGTTTGGAGCTCTCTCTCTTCAAGGAATTCAAGCTTCAGGCGGACTGGTTCTACGATAAAAGGACTGGAATCTTCATCATGAGAGAGTCTATGCCATCTGTTGTCGGAAACAATGTCGATCAATACGTAAACCTTGGACGGATGAGAAACAAAGGCATCGACTTGGGTCTTCAGTATGAACATACCTTTTCCAATAAGCTTTATCTCTCAGCGAGAGCCAACTATACATTCAACCGCAACAAAAAACTCTACGATGACAAACCGGATCAGATTTGGAAGTATCAAAACCTTGCAGGTTTTGCCTTCAACCAACAGTTTGGCCTCATTGCGGAGGGTCTTTTCGCCGACCAGGACGACATCGATCATTGGCCTGTACAGGAATTCGGAAAGGTGCAGCCAGGAGACATTAAGTATAGGGACATTAACGGAGATGGTGTAGTGAACACCTACGACAAAGTTGCTATAGGCTACACAACAGTGCCAGAGATTAACTACGGTTTCGGTGTCAGTGCTGGCTGGCATGGATTCGATGCTTCAGTATTCTTTACCGGAGTGTCCCATGTGACCCGAATCATAGGAGGACAGCTTCTCTTCGGAGCATCATACAATGTGATGAGGCTTGGCCAGGTTTATGAAGACGTGGCCCTTCATCACTGGACTAAAGCCAACTCTAATCCTGATGCCAAATATCCAAGAATCTCTCTCAGCAAAATAGATAATAATCAGCAGCCTTCTACCTACTGGCAACGCGATATGAGCTTTATTCGTCTGAAAAATGCTGAAATTGGATACACCATTCCACGTAAATTAACGAAGAAGATAGGCCTCTCTACGGTAAGGGCCTATGTTCAAGGAACGAACCTCCTTACTTTCAGTAAATTCAAGCTTTGGGACCCAGAGCTTGACGCTTCTTATGGTAACGTTTATCCAACGGTTCGCACCGTCAATTTTGGCCTAAATCTCAATTTCTAACACGCAAAACGATGAAAAAAATATACTTGCTTGCAACTTGCCTGACTATGGCGCTTTTGCTTTGTTCCTGCGACAGCTGGTTTGACGTCACGCTTGACGACCAGGCAAACATGGAAGAAATATTCAGTAAAAGGGCGACGACGCATAATTATCTCAGCCATATTTATTCCTATATTCCTCTGGAAGAGGAGGTAGTGGGAAGTGATGGCTGGGTGGTTGCTAGAAGCGATGAGGCGCTTTTCTCTTTCTATCAATGGGTGAACTACATCCCGTACAGAACAGGCAATTATAGTAGTGCCACCCCAACTTCGGCTTTGTTCTTCAACTATTGGGAAAAATTCTACATTGCCATAAAGCAATGTACTATATTCATGGACAATGTTTCTCTTGACCTAGATGACAATGAGACAGTGCGGACCTACATGAAGGCAGAGGCAAGATTTCTGAGGGCGTACTATTATTTCTGTCTTTTCCGTCAATATGGTCCTGTCTTCATTTGGGGTGATCGAGACTCGGACGAAACCATTCTAGGAAGTTCAATCGATAGGAATACTGTTGAAGAAAATATCGAGTTTATGGTTTCGGAATTGGACAAGGCGGCGGTAGACCTTCCTCTCTATGTGTCTGATACCGGAGAAGGGGCTGACACTTGGCAGGGTAGGGTGACTAAGGGAGCGGCGCTTGCTCTAAAGGCTAGAATTCTTATGACGGCCGCATCTCCTCTTTACAACGGAGGAGGCGCACAGGGCAATGCTAACTACATCTACAAAGGAATGACTAACAAAGACGGGCATTACCTATTTCCCCAGGTATATGATCCGGAAAAATGGAAAAGAGCGGCGGAAGCATGCGAAGACGTACTTTCCCTGAATATTTATGCTCTCTGCACCAACTCCACTGAGGTGGATCCTCTCCAAAGAGCAGCATCCGCTTATGAAAGCATATTCCAAGAGCCATGGAACAGTGAAACCATTTGGGGTTGGTGGTCAAGAACATCGTCTGCGTACACTTATTTGGGGGGCAGTGGAGCTGCTATAGGGGTCTCTATACCGCCACACATAATGCCTTATGCTGGGTTTGGAGGAATAGCCCCTTCGCTAAAACTTGTGGATTCCTATCCTATGGCAGAGTCCGGCCGCTATCCAGTTATTGGCTATGAAGGTTCCAATGACTACTCAAGACCTATAGTGGATGACAAGTCTGGATACAAAACCGATGGCTTTACCGAAGGGTACAAGCAACCTGTGGATGCATCATGGGCTCCAGCCATCAAGGCACACAACAGCACGATAGGCAGAGATGCCAGATATTATGCCTGCATTGTTCCGAATGGGTTCTATTGGCCTTGCCAGGCTCTTAACAAGAAGACGACATTGTACAATAATTCCGAATGCACGTCGCGGTGGTCTGCCGTAAATGACTGCCTTCGCGTAGGGTTTGCTTGGAGAAAATACTATAAGCCAAATACAATCTTTAACAATACTGGAGACTATCAGGCTGTAAAATACGTCTATCCTGCATTCAGGCTGGCAGAAATCTATCTCAGCCTTGCTGAAGCTTACAACGAAATGGAGCCGAGAAACGAGGCCAAGGCATTTGAAAACCTGAATAAAGTCAGGAACCGTGCGGGGCTCAACAACATCGAAGATGCCTATCCGGAAATTCACGGCAATCAGGATCTTCTTCGCTGGTGCATCCAGAAGGAAAGAATGGTCGAATTCGGAATGGAGGCGATGAGACACTACGATGCCACCAGATGGATGATAGCAAAGTCCGAATATCCTTCGGCAAACTGGACCCTAAATCTGAGCGCCTCGAATTATGAGGATTCTTATAAGAGGGTGAGCACCGATTTCGTTGGGGATCCTGCTACATTCTCTGATAGGGACTATCTCTTCCCGATAAGCTCCCAGCAGCTTGCCGAGATGACCAATATGACGCAAAACTATGGATTTTAAAGATGCTGTAAGATGAAACAATCAACACTAATCAATATCTTGACAGTCTGCCTATTGTTCATGACAGTTGCATGCGAGGACGACCGTAACAACTACATGGTGGATGACAGGGTCTCATACCTAAAAGGAGGCCTCGTCGATGTGTCTGTTCTTGACGAAAAATATGAACTCTGCATTATCAAGAGTGGCAAGGGGCTCGAGAGTGCAACAGTTTCTCTAGCCTTGTCTAACGAGAAACTAGCTGCCTTCAACGAGACTCAGTCTTCTGCATGGACTGCGCTAGGAGAGAACGATTGTTCTTTTTCTGCAAAGACGGCTGAATTTAACAAATCGGATGTCAGGAAAATAGTGAATGTCACTTGGGATGAGGAATCCTTGTCACCTTCACTACTAGGAGGGGATAAGGTGTTTCCGATTTCGCTATCTGGGACGGGTGCCGAGGTTAACCCCGACAGAGACTTCATTGCGTTGCGTCCAGTATTGACAACTGTATCGTTTGATCAGAAGATGGGCGGTATCTTGATGCCATCATTGGAGTTGGAACACCATGACACTGTCAACTCTTCTTTGTCTGTCAATATTCCAGTCCTCTCCAAGGACATCACCGTGAATCTTATGATTGACAATTCCCAGATTGATGCTTATAATGAAGAGAATGCTACGAATTACACAGCGGCGCCTGGCGGTCTGGTATCTTTGATTACGCCTTCAGTTATAATTTCGTCTGGTAAGATTTCGGCAGTCTTCAGCTATGTCCTCGACTGTTCCAAGTTTTATGTAGATGGGACGTTAGCAGAATTTACCTCTTATCTTGTGCCAATAGTAATAGAAAGCACTTCTGATGCTGGACTTGTCATTGGGCAGAGTGTTATGTACGTACCAATTGTTCCCCTAGAAGTAAGAACGCTCATGGGACCTTGGACAGTCCTCGAAGGGCAATCCCAGTGTTACGGACTTGAAGAAGGTCGACCGAATTGGGCAGCTGCCTACACTGTCGACCGAATGGTTGACGGCTCTCTTGCTACGGAATGGATATCTATGTGGGAGCATGATAATGTATTCCCAATGTCTTTTGTGTTCGACACAGGAGCACCTCATATTTTTAATACTCTCAAGATAAAAGATCATGGTACATTCCAGGGTAATTATCGCGACTACGAATTCTATGTGGCAACGGAATACAAAGGGGCTGAAACCGAATGGACATTGATAGCAAAAGGGATGCGAGGATACAGCTGGCTTTCCGGTGGCAATACATATGATTTTGAGGTGCAGTCCGAGAAGATAGGCCGCTATCTGAAGTTTGTCATCCTGAAGGCCCAGAATTCTTCGGGAGACTACATCCACGGACGAGGGAAACTTTGCGAGGTATTCGGAGAGGGACTTTAACGGATATTCAATGACAATGATTCATTTAAGACTTGTAGGCATTTGTGCATCTGTGACTGCCTTCTTCATAGGTGCAGGCATTTGTTCGAATGTTTCGGCCTGTTCTGACCACGATACTGAAAGTTCAGCGTCTAATAATCATGGCGATGGGTCAGGAACGAATACTGGAGAAGTTGATGAACACAAAGCTCCATGTTTTGCCGATATGGTACTCTGCTATGGTGGAAGCCATCATAGGAAACCATTCCTATGGGAAACTTCCCGTTTCGCCGACTATGTTACAATAGACTATGGCGAAGGCGAGAAGTGGCTTTTCGACTCTTTCCTCTTCTTGGAATTCTGCAATGTATCACGCGGCGATGGAGTCCGATGGTCTTACATGACCGGCTACTCCCAGGGAAACAATCGTTCCGCTACGAAGGAATTGTGGACGGAGTTGTTGGATTATTGGTTCGAGAAAGGCAATGGCTTCGAAGCATTGGATCAAGCTGTTTCGGAGGCTGCGTCCAGGCTTGGGGAACCACCTTACAAGAGAAAGGTGATTGTCTCGGTCCCTGATCCGATCCTCCACAGCCAGTATGACGATGAATCTACTCCGACCGATTACTGGGGCGAAATTGACGGGAAGAGAATGGACTTCTCAAAACCCGCCGACCGCATTTCTGTCAGCAAGTGGTTCATCGATGAAGTCATCCGAAGATTCAAAGATGGCTGTTTCAAGCAAATTGAACTGGACGGCTTCTACTGGATTTCTGAGGAGATCCCTACATCTACAGAGGGATGGTGCTATGAACTAAAGAAATCCGATCTTTTCTTGCCTTCAGTTGTTGCATATTCGCATTCTAAAGGCTACCACTACTACTGGATTCCTTATCGTATGGCGGCTGGCTATCGAGATTCTGCCAAGTATGGTTTCGATTATGTCTGGATGCAGCCGAACTATTTCTGGCATGCCGACAAATACCCATTTTCTGAGACCATGCTGGCAATTCGAGATGCGGGCCTAGGCATGGAAATAGAGATGGATGCAGCCCTACTTTCAAATAACGAAAACGGATTTTTATATAAACAGCGGTTTCGTGACTATTTGGATAATGCCAAAAGATCCAGTCTCTATGGAAAGAGTCCATTTGCCTACTATATTGGCGGAGATGATTTTAGGTTGCTGAAACAATCGACAGATGAGAAAGATCGTAAAATTTTCTGCGAATTTTGCGATTTCGTGGTGAATAATCCCTTCAAAGAGAAAGTGCTTTGCAGACGAAAAGATGATTAATGCATCACGTGGCGGCATGGGGGGAGGTCTACATGTCGATGGTGAATAGGAACTCGGTGCTGAAGTGTTCGAGGTGGAGCATATCTGAGACTATGTCGTGTGGGTCATCCCAGGTGTTGTAGCTGAGTCGTATTCCTACGGAGCTTTCGAATGGGAGCCAGATGAAGTTGGAGAGACGGAGGGTAAGATCTGCGCCGAATGAGCAGAATTTCAAATTGCCGGTGATGGACTCTCCGGTGCTGCCAGAAGGACGGAGAATCAGCTCTGCCGGCAGGGTGGAGCGAGGGTCTATCATGGAGAAGTCGGCGAATGGGACGAGTTCGATGCGTTTGACGTAGAACAGCGGCGATAGCAGAGAACTCCTGAATGGGAATGCTATCGGCATGGCATAATTCACGGAAAACCGATACTGATTCTTGCCGTAGCTTTCCATGAAATTCTTAAGGCTGCCGATGTTATTGAATCCTCTTGGGTATATGTCTATGGCATTGTTTCCGAAGCACCATTCCGTGTCGGAGAACTGGTGCTGCCACGCTGCGGTCAGCCTAAATCCATGTGTGCTCAGAAGCCCTGGGAGGTAGCCGTATGAATATAAATATCCTGTGTTCGTGAATGAGTTCTGGTGCTGCGGCAAGAATTTGTAGCCAGCCTCGATGCCAATGCCTAAGCGTGGATAGATGCAGGAAGGGGCCGTCGGCTGAAGGATGTAGCCTCTCAGAGATGGGGTGAGGGTCTGGAGAATGTTGCTGTCACCGATGTCTAATGTGTTTATTTTCTTGTATTTAGTTTGCTGACCCGTTTGCTCTATGATTTGGAGCACATCCACGTCGTCGTCATATTCATTATTCTCGATGTCGTATTTAAGTTGAGGGATGATGCCTCTCGTCCAGCCGCCGGAAGAAAAATTCAGTGGCAGGTAGGCCGTGACTTTCGCTTTCCAGTATTTCCTGTCGGAAAAATTTGCGAATGTCCTTAACGAAGTGCTGTTATCTTTATGGACGAGCCTCGCTCTTCTCATTTCCAGCTTATCGTGGTCGCCATAGTCTGCGCTTACTTCGATGACCGGCGGGAGGCCTTTATAGATGTAGTTCAGGTGAACTGAATGAACGGACTTGCTAAAATAAGGGTCTGAGTGGTAGGAATATCCTAGCGAACCCCAGCCTGTGCCGAGGAGGTTCTGGAAGAGAACGGTTGCTCCGAGAGAGGCTGTCTCGTAATAGTCGTCGCCGCTTAGGTCGCTGGTGCTGTTATAGTTGAAGTAAACAGGGGCCCATGAATGAATATGTGGAAGGCGGATTTTCGAGTATCGTTTCGGGGTGGAAAAGGAAGTGTTATGACGAAGGATGGGCTTGACCCGGAATCTAGGCTCACCAATGGCGAGGGCTTGTTCTTGGGCGGAGAGCCTGTCTGCGACTTTCCATGCGTGGATGTCACTGAATGACACTGCGCATGTATGGAGGTCTGATATGGCTGTCGAATATATCATTGAGCCTTGCCTGTAGGTGCCTGGCTCATCGGATGAGGCGACTGAGTCAAAATAGAGCGAATCGCCCATTGCAGAAACATCATTGACTCCGTAGCGAGAAGAAGTCATTTGCGTAAGCACGCCGTCGGAAGGATTCCAGACATAAAATTCCGAAACTCCGCTCCGGTCGCTTTCGAAAGAAATCTTTCCGTCATATTCGGAAATGGCACACATTGAAACCGGCTGAGGGCCAAGACGGCAGGTGAATTCAGAAACTGAGGATGCTTCATAAATCCCAAACCCATTTTCCGAAAGGCCAAGAATGAATATTTTATTACCCAAGAACATAGCCTCCGTGACCTGCAGGCCGTCAGGAGCGTCATAATGATGCAGCAGAGTGCCGTCGGAAGCACTAAAAATGCAGATTCTGCTAGAACAATCGTCGAGATATTCAGTTGAAAGGACCTTGCTGCCGTCATCGGAGAATGCGCAATTGAAGAATCTGCCGCCTTTGACCAGCGTCTTGAACTGCCTAGGATTGGACACTTCGAAATACCGGATTCTGGAATCTGACTTTAGCGACCATCTGTGTGAATATATTGTCTCGGTCCAATAGACTCGTTTAAGGGCAGGGTCGTAGAAAAGGTTGCTCGTGTGACTGGCGAAAGGCCTGATGAACTCCCTGGTGCCGTCTGGCCGCACCAAGGTTAGGGTAGGAGTCTTGTCAAGCCCTTCTGCGATGCAAAATATTCCTAAACCATCGACGGCAGTGCCTTTTTCGTAGTCGGTGTGCAGACGTGGCTTCGGCGTTATCTGATGCATCGGGTCGAAAGGCCCTCGTGCGGCAGCCTCGGAAGACCACAAGGTGGCATATTCATTCTCTATATTCTTAAAAGCATCCTTGAAACGCATTCCGGAGCCAGAACGCACGGTCTTCTGCAGGCTAAAGAATTGAAGATGCGTAGCCCTGTCGAAATATTCCTTTGTGAAAGCTGCGTCTCCGTAGAAGGCCCTCATGCCAGAAACTAGCATATATCCAGCCCTATAGTAGTCTGGAGCATATTCTCTTTGCCCTCCATACATCCATTGCCAATAATCTCGCCAGTCGCCGCAGTCCAAGGCTGGCATCATGTAATTCATGAAAGAAGCCTGTCGCCCCCTTCCTGAGTGGGTCAGGGCGGTTTCAGCCGTAACTGCATCCCCCTCCAGTAGCGTCTGACCTGGGAATAACCCAGCCATGACTCCGGCGAACATCTCTCCAGTCAGCCAGTGCCCGACTTTCAGGAAGCCTTGCTTTCCAAATTGCATCTGGGCTGCGTGGCGACCCTCGTGAATAGCCAACATCTGTACGGAAGGCATTGCGACAGGACTATAGGAATCTGGCACAGGGAAAAGCAGCAGTCGCTTTGGAGACCAGACGACGGCTCCATTATTGATGGTGGAAAGGCCGTGGAGCACCACAGGCATTTTCGAAGCGTAGTTCTCTCCTATCAGAAATCCGCTGGAAAGAGCATTCCACGGCCTGTAAGCCTCCAATGCACGCCCATAAGAAAAGGCTAGTGAATCCATGCCTGCAGGATAGATGAGCTTGAAATTCTGCGTGCTGACCTGCCTCCATTTCACGGAGAAAGGATCGTTTCCGTAAGAAGTGAATTGGGCAGATGCATTCATGCAAAAGAGCATCGCCAGCAGCGATATTGTTAATTTTCTCATTTAGCGCTTTATAAACACCCCTAAGTTAAGGTATTTTTCGTAAATTTGCCTTCGATTTGGCTGATATACATAGATGCAGACTCTAGTACTGATATTAACTCTGCTTGGCTCCGTGGCATTGTTCCTCTTTGGCCTGAACATGCTTAGCGGCGGCCTTCAAAAAGTAGCGGGAGAAGGGATGAGGGCGTTCATGTCCTCGGTGACTTCCTCAAGGATTAAAGGCATTCTGACCGGAATAGGCGTAACGGCTCTCATACAGTCATCCACGGCTACGACGATCATGGTCGTGAGCTTCGTGAACGCAGGACTGCTGACGCTGGCACAGGCCATCGGCGTAATCATGGGGGCGAACATCGGCACCACGGTGACCTCGTGGATAATGGCCATCTTCGGATTCTCCTACGACATTTCCACCATCTCTCTGCCACTCATAGCCTTCGGCTTCCTGCTGACACAGACGAAAGGCAGCAGGACTAGGGAGATAGGCCGGATATTAATAGGCTTCGCACTTTTCTTCGTGGGTTTCGCGAAATTGCGTTCGACCGCTTCCGTCCTGCTGAATCCGGAATCGTTTACGTTCCTGCAGTCATGGACGAACATTCATCTTGGCAATTTCAACGTATCGGTTCTGATATTCTTGTTAATTGGAACCTTGCTTACCGTCTGCTTCCAGTCTTCTGCTGCGACGATGGCAATAATCATGTTGCTCATCACCCAGGGAATCATCCCGTTCAAGATGGCTGCGGCAATGATTCTCGGAGAAAATATCGGAACTACCATAGCGGCGAACGTGGCAGCTTCGATTGGGAACACGACCTCGAAACGGGCGGCCCTTGCGCACACGTTCTTCAATGTCTTCGGGGTGATCTGGGTGCTTTCGGTGTTCCCGTGGTTTCTGAACATGGTGGGCTCTATCGTATCGGCCTTCGGTTTTCCGAACCCGAACACGGTCGATTTCAACACTGGCGGCGAAGAGCTTGGCGAAAGCATGCGTTCTTCCCTTCTGTACAGCGTCACGACGATGCACACCATATTTAATGTGCTGAATACCTGTATATTGGTATGGTTCATACCACAGATAGAGAAAATCGTTTCTTGGGTAATCCCTCAGAAGACCGAGGAGGAAGTCTACCGCCTGAAATATATTCAGGGAGGCCCTCTTTCAACCGCAGAGCTCTCAATCGACGAGGCTAGGCAAGAAATAATCCATTTCGGTGAAATCTGCTCTAGAGAAACTGGTTTCATTAGGGATGCGGTGAAGGCGAAAAACAACGACGAATTGCAGAAACCTAGGGAGAAACTCATTAAATATGAAGGAATTACCGATAAAATTGAATATGAGATAGCGACATACCTGAATGAAGTGACGAAAGGTGAGATTAGCGCCGAGGCGGCGACGAGGGTGAAGGTGATGTACAGAATCATTGGCGAAATGGAGAGCATCGGGGACTCTGGCGAGGCAATCGGCAGAATGATGAAGCGTACCTTGGATCATGGAAAGCATTTCGACGATGAAATGCTGAAGAAGCTCGACAAGATGCTGGATCTGCTGGATGCGGCTTTCAAAGTGATGATCGACAACCTGAAGGTGGTGGGTTTGCTGAAAGACGAAACCAATGCCGAGGATGCAGAAACGAATATAAATGAATACAGGAACACTCTGCGAGAGGAGCATTTCACGAAGGTGGAACAGAAAGGCTACAATTACCAGACGGGGGTGTTCTTCATCGATATCGTTGCTGAGCTAGAGAAAATAGGTGATTTCATAGTGAATATCTCCCAGTGCCAGCTGCAAAGAGATTAAGCATGTTTAGGAATATAATATATTCATTATTAATATTCTGCATTCTGCTTTCCGGGTGCGGCAGAGGCATGAAGGCTCCAGGGACGGCACCTTTCGAGCCGCGGCAGTTCCCTATCGAGACGAGCGTTCCAGTCATGATTCAAGACCCTCAGGAGCAAACTGAATATGCCTTATTGCATTACTGGGATGCCTTCACCGACACTTCAAAGATTTATCCTTCGGACAGCACCATGATCAATGGCGTCCGCATCGACGAAGTGGGCGAAATGGTGCGGCAATATATTGAATTGATTGAATATCAGCTGCCTATGGATAAGGCAAAGGAATGTGTCGTGAACATTTTCAATAGGGCGGAGAATTTCCAGAAGAGGGACACTTCCTGTGGGATGCTTGAATATATTGCCGAACGCATCGAGAAGTGCCTCTACGACCCTAACTCGCCTTACCGCAACGAGGATCTATTCCTTCCATTCGTGCAGAGAATGCTGTCCTCCGGCAGGCTGCCGGAAGAGATGCAGGCATCGTATTCTTACATCGAACGGATGTGTTCCATGAATATGACAGGCACTCCGGCGGCAGATTTTACTTTCACCGATATGAATGGACGCAAGCACAGCCTTTACGGCATCAAAGCGGAGTACACCCTGCTGTTTTTCTCAAACCCTGGCTGCGAAGCTTGCGCGAATATCATCAGTGTCCTGAAGCAAGACGAGCTTATTTCCGGCCTTGTGGCTTCTGGGAGGCTGGCTGTAGTGAATATTTACATCGACCTGGAACTGGATAAATGGAGAGGATACGCATCTTCCTACCCATCTTCGTGGCATAACGGCTACGACCAGGACTACAAGATTCGCACGGATGTCATTTATAATGTTAGGGCAATCCCGTCTCTGTACCTTCTGGACAAGGACAAAAAAGTTCTCTTGAAAGATGCTCCGGAAGACAGGGTTTTTGAGTATCTTAGGACAATAAACTGACATAGAGTATGACCATAGAGAAAGAACTTTGGGGCAAGAGCTCCTGTGGAAAAGAGATTTATCTTTACACCCTGCGCAACGACAGCGGTGCTTTCGTGCGTCTTTCCAGCGTGGGAGCTGGAATAGTTTCTATCTGCGTTCCAGACAAGGAAGGCAAGCTTGCTGATGTCGTGCTCGGCTACAAGAAGCCGGAGGATTACTTCGGGGATGGCCCATGCGCTGGAAAATGCCCAGGAAGATACGCCAACCGAATCGCCAAAGGACATTTCACTCTGGATGGCGTTGAATATACATTGCCAATCAACAACGGGCCTAACCACCTGCATGGTGGCCCGGACGGCTTCCAGAATCAGGTCTGGGACAGCCGCATCGAGGGTGATGCAGTGGAGTTCATGTATTTCTCTGCTGACGGAGAGGCTGGCTATCCTGGCAATCTGAAGGTAGTGGCTCATTATGAATGGAGCGAGGAAAATGCCTTGAAACTCTCTTTCACTGCCCAGACGGATAAGGCTACTGTTCTGAACATCACGAATCATGCTTACTTCAATCTGAACGGCGAAGGCAATGGGAATATCCTGGATCATGAGCTTCAGCTGAACGCCTCGGTTTATCTGCCGACGGATGAGTCTCTGATTCCTCTAGGGGAACCGGACCCGGTTGCTGGCACGCCGATGGACTTCTTGAAATTCAAGAAGATAGGGAAAGAAATGAAGGAGGATTTTCCTGCGCTCAAAATAGGCAAGGGTTACGATCACTGCTATCTCATTGATGGCTGGGAGCAGGGCCAGCTGCAGACTGCCGCTGTGCTTCGTTCTTTGCTGAGTGGTCGTCAGGTTGAGGTTCTTACGACTCAGCCAGGCATTCAGATTTATGGTGGGAATTATCTTGCAGGGAGCCCGATGGGCAAGTGTGGCAGAAGTTACAACGATTACGAGGGCGTGGCCATGGAATGCCAGCACTGCCCGGATTCACCTAACGAACCTGAATACCCTACGACCGTTCTTCGTCCGGGAGAAACCTTCCAGGAGGCCATTATCTGGCAGTTCGGAGTAATGAAATAATTGACCATGCAACAATATCTGGATTTATTGCGCCATATAATGGACGATGGTGTCGTGAAGCATGACCGCACCGGAGTAGGCACCAAAAGCATATTCGGTCATCAGATGAGATTCAATCTCAACGACGGCTTTCCGCTCCTGACAACCAAGAAAGTGTTCATCCGAGGCATAATACACGAACTCCTCTGGTTCATTGCCGGAGACACCAACATCAAGTACCTGCTGGACAACAACGTTCACATTTGGGACGAGTGGGCTGATGAAAACGGCGACTTAGGGCCAGTCTACGGCCATCAGTGGCGGTCGTGGCCCGCTCCGGACGGACGGAAAATCGACCAGCTGAAGAATGTCATAGAGACCATAAAGCATAATCCGGACTCTCGCAGAATGATTGTCACGGCATGGAACCCTGGAGAAGTGGACGAAATGGCGCTTCCGCCATGCCACTGCCTGTTTCAGTTTTACGTCGCCGAAGGCCGTCTAAGCTGTCAGCTCTATCAGCGCAGCGCAGACACCTTCCTGGGAGTGCCATTCAATATAGCCTCTTATGCCCTGCTGACGATGATGATTGCGCAGGAATGCGGCCTGGGACTGGGTGACTTCATCCACACGACAGGCGACACTCACATATACCTAAATCATTTCGACCAGGTACGCGAGCAGCTCACCCGAACCCCTCGTCCGCTTCCACGAATGATCCTGAACCCTGAAGTGAAATCTGTCTTTGATTTCAAAATAGACGATTTCAAGCTGGAAGGCTATGACCCATGGCCTGCCATCAAAGCCCCCGTCGCCGTCTGACTCTTCCTTTAATTTTAATGGGTTCATGAGGATTCGCCCAAAAGACGCTAAAATGGCCTTTGTGAATGCATGAATGCATAATTAAGAATTGTTAAAGATAATTCGTTTTATAATTTATTTCGATAATTATATTTTGAGATAAAGTTTCTTTTTATTAGTAAAATATTTGAAGCTAAGAATAAAATACTTTAATTTTGCATTCCATTTCCGAAATGGTTTGGAGATGTCCGTCGGCGAAAGCCGAAGAAAATTAAAATATTTTAACAATGTCAACTTGGCTTAAAACAGTCGTGGCAATGTCAGCGCTGATGTTTATGACAGGCGCGGCATTCCTTGCTGAAGCTTCAGAAGTTTCAGCTCAGGTGTCTCAATCAAAGAACACCGTAACGGGTACGATAGTCGATAATGCTGGTCCGGTTCCGGGAGCCAGCATTCTAGTAAAAGGCACCACTAACGGGACCGTTACTTAGGAAGATGGCACATTCTCTCTTTCTGGGGTTCCAACAGGGGCAACTCTTCTTATATCTAATATAGGATATAAAGATGTCGAAGTGGTTTGGAACGGTGGTTCTGTAAACGTGACTTTGACCGAAGACAATGAACTTTTGGATGAAGTCGTAGTCACTGCTCTTGGCATTTCCCGCGAGAAGAAATCTCTCGGTTATGCAGTTCAGGATGTCAAGGCAGACCAGATTGCTCGTTCTGGGACCGCTACCCTTACAGATGCCCTGCAGGGCAAGGTCGCTGGTCTTCAGATTAATAATTCCGGTACTGGAGCTGGCGGATCCACGAGAATTGTCCTTCGTGGTAATTCTTCGCTCTCAGACAACAACGAGCCTATGTATGTGATAGATGGCGTTCCGTACGATACCGGCGGACACGACATCGATGGGCAGGCCGGTCTTTGGGGTGGCGTTGACCGCGCTAGCGGAGCATTCGACATCAATCCGGAAGACGTTGAGTCCGTTTCTGTGCTGAAAGGCCCTACTGCCGCTGCGCTTTACGGTTCTCGCGCAGGTAACGGCGTCATACTCATAACTACCAAGAAAGGTGGTCGCGCTGATGGCAAGATTGGTGTGACATATTCAGGTAAGTTTACTTGGTCGCCAGTTTCATATTACCTTGATCTTCAAGATACATGGGGTCAGGGTGACAATGGCGAGGTTGGCACTACTTCAGAGAACTCTTGGGGTGCCAGGATGAGTTCCGGCACCATGGTTCCTGCATGGTGGGATTCCTCTGTGCAGGTGCCTTACATGGGGACGAAGAACCCGTTCACGGAGTATTACCGTACCGGCAACATGCAGTCTAATAACGTTACTATCCAGGGCGGAAATGAAGGCAATCCGTTCCGTCTCACGATTGGCCACGACGACACTCAGTCTATCATAAAACCGACTAGACTGGACAAGACGAGCATCGATTTCGTAAGCAGCAATAAGGTTACTGACTGGTTCGGCATTGATGTCAAGGCTAACTACGTCAAGACGATCGGAAACAACCGTCAGACCCGCGGAGCCTATGGCGCTACATATTATATCAACAAGATTCCTCGTTCCATTACGATGGAATCGCTCAAGGCTAACGAATTCGATGCTTCCAGGCCTGGAGAATACATCGAGGACAACTATTACGGACCGGATGCTGAACACCAGAACGTTTACTTCCTGCAGGACCAGTTCAATAACAAAGACGTGCAGAATAAGTTCTTCGGAATGGCGGCACTTAACTTCCAGTTCACGAAAGACCTTAAGCTGAGGGTCAAGGAAGGATATGATTGGACTGGATTCACCGTGAATTATAGCTGGCCATATCAGGATCCTGTTTTCACTGGACATTATCCTGGAGTTGAGGAAAGAAAATATACCCGCATCGAAGAAAACACGGAGGCTCTTCTTTCGTGGAATCACAAATATGGCGATTTTGATCTGGGAGCTAGCGCAGGTGGAAACATCATGCGGTACCACTATGACGATTTATGGTCAGAAGGTCGCTCAATTGCCCTTCAGGGCGCTCAGTTCATCGCCGCAGGTACGACGATTCATGCTAGCAACTATGTTTCGGAGAAACAAGTGAACTCGGTCTATGGATTTGCTAACATTGGCTACAAAGACTGGCTCTATCTTGACTTAACTGCTCGTAACGACTGGTCTTCAACCCTCCCAAAAGACAATAGGTCATATTTCTATCCTTCCGTCAGCCTTTCAGCGTTGCTTACATCTGCTGCTGATGCCTATGGGATAAATTACAATCACGATGTGATTGATTATGGCAAGGTTCGCTTCTCTTGGGCAAAGGTAGGTAAAGACACGGATCCTTATCAGTTGGAGAGCACCTACAGCACAACCACCGGTGCTAATGGATACATCTTCATCGAGCAGCCTACGACAATGGCTAATGCAAACCTGAAACCTGAAATGTCCGACTCTTACGAGATTGGTACCGAATGGCATTTCTTCAAGAACAGATTAGGACTCGACCTCACGTACTATAATACTGTAACCAAGAATCAGATCATGTCTGTAGCCATGAATTATGCTTCTGGCGTGCAGAATAAGTGGATCAACGCTGGTAAGATTACCAATAGGGGTCTGGAACTTACATTCAACGCAGATTTTATCCGAAATAGGAATTGGACCGTCGGGACGACAGTTAACTTCTCTAAGAACTGGAACAAGGTCAACGAGCTTACCGAAGATTTGAAGATGTACGAACTTGGCCACATGACCGGATATTCAGGAATATATGTTTACGCTATCGAAGGTGAGTCCCTTGGAAAGATTTACGGTTACAAGTATCGCCGCGATGACAATGGCAACAAGATCATCGGTTCAGACGGTCTGCCTCTTCGCGACGCTAGCCAGGAGATTGGTGACATCAATCCTAATTTCACGGGTTCTTTCAGCCTGAACGCATCATACAAGAATCTTGGATTAAATGCTCTGTTCTCTTTCCAGAATGGTGGTGACCTTTATTCAGTGACTGAATATAGCGCAGCCATCCATGGTACGGCTAAACGCACGGAGAATCGTGACCAGATGGTGGTTGAAGGCGTCAATGAAAGCGGAACCGCAAATACTGTGGCTATCTCGGCTCAGAAATACTGGACGAATGCCGTTGATGAGGAGTTCATATACAACGCCGGCTACCTGAAGCTTTCAGAGCTCTCGCTGTCATATTCATTCAACCCTGACTTCGTGAACAGGATTACGAAGGGCGTAGTTGAAAATGCAAGATTTTCGGTGTTCGGGAGCAACCTGCTGTATCTTGTAAAGCATACGCCAGGCACAACTCCAGATGGATCGCTGACCGATACTTCCATTTATGCCACGGCATTTGATATGTGTCCTTATCCTGGATCACGTACATTTGGTTTCTCACTCACGCTTGGATTCTAAAACGATTGCAATATGAAAAAAATCATTATACCATTATTTTTGTCTCTGTTCGTTTTCGCTAGCTGCGGTGACGATTTCGATGAGATGAATAAGAGCAAGACCTCTATCACAGAGTCTTCGCTCCAGGCTGGTCCTCTGCTTGGAAGAGCAATGTATTATGGTTCTTCTGCTGACCACCAGCGTAATTTCAACCTCTTTGACGATATGTATGCCCACTATCTTTCCCCTATGGGACTGGGTGGCACCAACCAGTATGTTTACAATGCTGGATGGGGCGATATTTTCTGGAGAGATTTCTACACAGCGCGCCAGAGGGAATTCCTTGAGGTGAAGGCCCTGTGCGAAGGGAAAGATGACATGAAAGCTGTTTCAGCGATGAACGACATCTGGAATGTTATCATGTGGCTTCGCATCGTGGATCGCAACGGCGATGCCCCGTACAAAGATGCTGAAGGCAATTATGCAGGGATGGGCAATACGATTCCTTACAATTCGCAGGAAGAAATCTACGCTGATCTTCTCGCCAGGCTGAAGGCCGATTCCGATGCGCTTTCAAACACTGACGGGCAGATAGGAATAGACAATTACGACATGGTATATTCAAATGATTTCGCCAAATGGCGCAAACTGGCAAATACCCTTATTATGAGGCTGTCCATGCGAGTGTCCGGAACAAGTCTGGCAGAAACGGCAAAGACATATTATCAGGGAGCCAAGGATCTTGCGATGAGCAGTGCGTCTGACTATGCAAGGATTTCCTGCGACTCTTCTGTGTGGGGTGACTACTATGACAGGACATACTACGATTGGGCCAATACCATTCCAGAGGATTGCTTCATGAGCGTTTTGAATGGCACGAATAAAGGATATGCGACAGGGGTCGCAGACCCTCGCCGTGCTATTTGGTTCGAAGCCGGTGATCTTAAATCAACGACCGGGAATCAGTGGGATGGTTATCCTAATGGAACAATCGAGAATGGAACAGATGCCGCCGTCACTAAAGCTCATGGAGGCAATAACTCTGGAAACTCCAGCTCTTACGCTCGCCTGAACTGCAGCACGAAAGAAGGATTCTTTTTCTTCGACTTCCATAATTCAGCCAACCAGAACCTCTCCTGGTGCTATGCGACATATTCAGAGGCCCTCTTCCTCAAGGCTGAGGCTATCCTGAGAGGGTGGGACACAGGTGACGCAGAGTCTGTCTGGAAGCAAGGCATCAGGGCTTCTATGGATGAAATTGCATATTTCATCACCCGTTCTGGCGGAAGCACTACTATTTCAAGCAGCGCTTACAATGAATATGTCAACGCTCTTCCTGCATTCGGAAGCAGTAACGAGGAGAAACTGCGCAGCATAGCCATTCAGAAGTGGATTGCACTCTTCCCTAACTCTGTTGAGGCATGGGCTGAAATACGCCGTACCGGCTATCCTGGAGTATACGACGGAACTGTCGAGTTGCCTATGTACAATTCAGGAGCTCAGGTTGAGAAAGGTAATATTATCCAGAGGATGCCTTATCCTGAAAATGAGCTTCAGACTAATGAGGCGAGAATGCCAGAGGACTTCAGGTCCAGTGGCAGTAAGTTTAAGTATCGTACTCAATATGGTCTGTTCTGGTCTCAGGCGGCGCTTCATCACGGCGGCACGCTCAAAGCCACCGACGTTCCTCAGAACTTCTAGCGTACATTCGCATTCACTGTGATGAATAAGGGCTCGCTTTTCCGGCGAGCTCTTTTCTGTCATGCGTGCCTTATTCTGTAAGCGAGAAAATAAGACAGCTGCCTAGGCTGTGTGCCTTGGCAGCTGTCCTGCTAGGGGTTAATGCCAGTCTTATTTCTGGCAGTTAGCTTTCTCGAAAGCGACGAGCATCCAGGAAGTTTTTTCCTGCTCTTTGAGCCAGTCGCTCATGATTGCGACCGTAACCTCATCCCCGATTTCTGAAGCCTGGTTAAGAACTTGACGCTCTGAAGCTATCAGGGTTTTCAGAGCGCCGAGAACATATTCGATGCCCTCATGTCCGCACTCTACGACGCCCAGCTCCTTGATTGAAGAGACCTTGAGATATTCGGAAAATCTGCTTTCAGGGGTGCCGTCCAGCTGAAGTATGCGCTCAGCGATTTCATCGATCTTTGAGGCAGCGTCATCGTAGAACTCCTCGTATTTCTCGTGCAGAACGAAGAACCCGTGTCCCTTGACGTTCCAGTGAAGGTTGCGAAGATTCGTGTAGTGGACCTGGTAATCCGCCAGGAGTTGAGAAAGGGCATTAACTAGGATGCTGGTGTTCTGGTTGCTAAGACCTGTGATTTCTGTAGTTTTCATAATGGTATAATTTTAAATTGTTAATATTCATTGAATCTTTTTCACAGTGCAAATATATTAGAATAATTCTAAATAACCAAATTATTTTGAAAAATTCTAAATTAATTTTCGCATGAGTTGCGCAACATGGTGAGTCATCGGCTTTAAGGTTGGCTCACCTTTGCAAATCGAGGATTTATTAGCCCTTTATCGCTTTACGATGGTCTGGGTGTAAGAATGGCTTGGGAAAGAGATTTCCATGCGGTACCTGCCAGGGGCGATGCCGCTTAAGTCAATCTTGGCTGGGTTGAATGCGCTGGCTTGGACCGAGGTGCTTACGACTTTTGTGCCGGTCTGCGAATACAGCTTTATAGACACGTGCTCCGGGGTGGCTCCGGTGGAAATGAACATATTCGTGGTAACCGGGTTAGGGTAGGCGAGATAGGGCTCGCTTCTGGCGATGACCATGAAAGACAGAACGGCAGTCGCACCGCGAGAATCGGAGGCCGTGACGCTCACGGTCGAGGTGCCAAAAGCGTTCACGGTGCCAGTCAGCATATCCCCATTAATGGAAGCGCCCACCACGGAGGAAGCGTCGGAAGCCAATGAATAGACAAGGGTCTCTCCGTCTGGATCTCCGAAGTATTCGTCCAGATTGAGAGAGAACTGTCCGCCGACCGAAGAATAGAACAGGTCTTGGGCATCTTTCACCTTGGACGGCGGAGTGTTGGGGAGCACCGTGTAGGCAAACTTGTAGGTGCTCGATGCTCCAAACTGGTCTGTTGCGGCAATGGTCGCCGTATAAGTGCCAGGCTTGCATTTCAATGCGTTGATTTCCAGGGTAAAGCCCTCGCGCGTCACGCCTGCAAGGCTTTCGGTTTGGGACCCGTCAACAAGGCTGACGGACACTGCATCGCCCTCCGGGTCGCTAAACGAGAACGGCACCGAGACGCTTTCGTAATGCTTCAGGGTCGAGCTGCCGGTGTAAAGGCAGGTAATCACCGGAGGCCGATTTTCAAGTATGACGTAGGTGAACCTGAACTCAGTCGATGCGCCGTACTGGTCGGTGGCCTTTACGATGGCAGTGTACGTCCCCGGGCTCGCATTCGAGCCAACGATAATTATCGTGTTGGCATTGAAGCTGTCTGCGGACGACCCTTTCGTGTAGGAGATGGTCATCGTGTGTCCGTCAGGGTCCTTGATGGTCAGCGGCACCCTGATTGTCTCGTTCTGTCGGATTGATGTCGTCCCGGAGTAATTTGTGGTGATTTCCGGAGCGTGGTTGTCTGGAGTCCTGATGCTGACGACCGGCGAAGGATCGGCATAATTCTTATTCACGGAATAGGCGATGACTTTGTAGAAATATTCCGTGGAAAATTCCAGCTCCGTAAATGTGGAAGTCACAGTTGTTCCAACGTCAGGCATAGTCTCGATTATGCGCGACAGGGTGTTTCCAAATGAATCGTGAGTGGCTTTCTTCACCGAGGCGCTGTCCGTGCCGTATATGATCAAGTAGCCGTAGGCGGGGGCTCCCGTGGTGTCCGCAGTCGCAGTCCAAGACAAAGTAGACTCATTGGCATTGACTGACGCCTTAGGGTCGGTCACGGCTGATGGCACGGCAGCGCTGCCATACGTGAATGCCCCGTAGGCATCTACCAAGCCACCAATCTGCTTTCCAGCGACAGCTTCGTAATTAGCCCCCTGAAGCAGCTTTTCTTTCAGCATGCCAGCAGTGAAGCCTTGCCCGCCGAAATGGGAGACCAGTAGGGCTGCCACGCCGGAAACATGTGGGCAAGCCATGGACGTGCCGTTCATGTTGGAATACCTGCTGCCACCGATGGAACTGTAAATTACGCTGCCAGGAGCGCACAGATCCACGAAATCTCCATAATTCGAGTAGGATGCGCGAGATCCGTCGTTGGTGATGGCTCCGACGGCGATCACCTTGTCGTAATTCGCAGGCGCTCCGTTCTCTAGCCCGTTGTTCCCAGCTGCGAAAATCACAATGCCGCCCTTCATCGGAGAGCTGGCGAGCTGTTCGCCAAGATTGTCGCAGCCAGCGTATTTAATGAAGTAATCCACGGCCAGCTTGTCGAAGAAATTTATCTTTCCTTTCAGGGCATTCTGGCGTTCGCTTTCGGAAAGCTTTCCGTCTTTGTCCGCATCATAGGTGTACTGCCAGCTGTTCTGTGATATCACTGCACCGTGGTCCGCACCCCATTTGATGGCAGCGGCGGAGCTGCCGTTAGATGACCCTTTGAATATCTGGCAAGACATGAGCTTGACTCCGCCCTGACCTTGCGCGAGGTCGCCTCCCGCAATGCCGCAAATGCCTGTGCCATTGTTGTTCACGGCAGAGATTATCCCGGCCACGTGCGTTGCGTGGTTGGAGACGACTATCTCCGAATTCGCCATCGTGTCTTTTATGGCATCGTAGTGCTTGTCGTACAGATTCTCTTTCAGGTCGGCATGGTTAAGATCAATCCCTCCATCGACTACTGACACTACCACCTGCGGGCTGCCGGTGGTGAAATATTTCCAGACAGGCTCTACGTTCACGTCGTATGTCGGGTGGGAACTGTTGGACAGCCCCCACTGCTGGGTAAAATATGGGTCGTTGAATGTAGCCTGCATCTCTATCTGCGGCATCCCTTCGACATGCTCTACGCCAGGGATGGCATCGAATTGAGCCTCTGCCCGCGTCGAAGATATATTCTTTGAATATTCGATTATGTAGCATCGGTGGAGGCCTTCGGCTCTCGTTCGTGGCTCATATTCTCCGGCATAGGGGAAAAGCCTCTTCATTGATGTTATTCCCAGTTCGTCCATCGCCTGGTTCAGTTCCATCGATCTGGTCGCCAGCTTCCCGGCATCGAGGTCATCTTCGATCTTAGCAATCAATTCATCGCTGAATTGCACTAAAGCCACTCCAGGCACGTTGCTGCTTATTTCTTCTTTCTCCAGTTCCTTTTCGCCGTCAGCCTTGCCTGTTTCCAAAGATTCCTTGGCGCACGAGGCCAGGACAGTGAGAGCAAGCAACAAGAAAAAATTGCGTTTCATTGTAGAAATATTCATATGTCAAATATAGTCATTTATGCCGTCAATTTAATCTGGCTTGGACTTTGTGGCAATTTTCTTGCTCTTATCGTATTTAAATCGTTGTGTCAGTGACTTAGATTTTTTTTGGAGTATTCGCTAATACATGTTAATTTTACAAAATTATTGCTAATAATATTAGGACTTTTAAGTAATTTTAGATGAATATGAAAGTTTGGAAAATCCTAGCAGCTTCTTTTGCTGCCCTTGCATTATTCAATGGATGCAGCGGGGACGACGATGACTCGTCGGTTCCTGCCATATCGGTAAGTTCCCAGACCTTGGAAATGGCTCAGGATGGAGGCACGGCTACGTTCACCGTGACATCCAACAGGGACTGGACCATCGTGAACGGCGTGGACTGGCTGGCATTTGAACCTTCCAGCGGCAAAGCATCAGACAATGCAGTGACAGTTACGGTCACGGCTCTTGCGAATGCCTCTAAGGACAGGGAGACCACCATCAAGGTCAGCAACCAGTTCGACTACAAAACAATATTCATATCTCAACCGGGCCAAGGAGGTTCGTCCGAGATTGGCGAAGGCACCAAAGACTCCCCTTACAACGTCGCCAAGGCTCTTTCAATAATCGCAGCGGGAACATTTACCGATGCTGACGTTTATGTGAAAGGTAAGATTTCCCAGCTAGGCGAGTTCGGCGCAAGCTTCGGCAATTATACTTACTACATTTCCGACGATGGAACTGCAACGACCCAGCTTGAAGTCTATCGCGGCTATTATCTTGGAGGCGTGAAATTCACGGCAAGCGATCAGATAAAGGTCGGGGACGATGTGATAGTCAAAGGCAAGCTCGTAAATTACAATGGCAAGACTCCGGAAATCACTATTGGCAGCAAACTGGTTTACCTGAACGGCCAGGTGGCCGAGGAACAGACATGGACCGACCTCCCGAATGCTAGCGGGGAAGGCACTGAAGCTTCTCCGTACAATGTGGCTAAATCGTTGAATATCATACATAATGGCCAGTCTTCAGATAGCGAAGTCTATGTGAAAGGCAAGATTTCCAAGCTTGGCGAGTTCAGCGACCAGTTCGGCAATTATACCTATTACATTTCCGACGACGGAAAAACGGAGAACGAGCTTGAAGTCTTTCGCGGATATTACCTGAAAGGCAATAAATTCACATCCGCAGACCAGCTGAAGGTAGGTGACGAAGTCGTAGTGTTAGGAAAACTGGTTTATTATAATAACCAGACTGCGGAAATCACTTCCGGCAGCAAGATAGTTTCGCTCAACGGGGAAACCGGCGGAAGTGACGAGCCAGAGGAAATCAAAGACGTGACGCTTGCTGAGTTCCTTGCCGCTGAGGTAAGCACGACAGTGCTTTACAGGATTACCGGTAAAATTACGAGCATCAAGAATTCGACATACGGGAATCTTTACATCGCCAACAAAACGGATACGGTTTACGTTTATGGCGTGAAGGCAAACAAAGATGCGGCCAACAATTCTTTCAGTGAGCTTAACGCTGCCGTCGGCGACACCCTGACTGTCGTCGGGCATAGGGGAGTCTTTAATGAGACGAAAGAAATGGTAGACGGCTACTGCGAGAAGCTCGTTAAAGGTTCAGGCAGCGGCGGAGACAACCCTGGAGGCAGCGCTGAACAGTTCGCTTCCAACATTAAATGGACGAATGGGACTAATGCCTATGATAACAACACAGCCACGGTCAATGGGGTGAAAGACGTAAAAGTATTCAAAATAGGGACTTCGAAAAATGCAGGAACTGCCACGGTTACCATCCCTGCCGGAACTAAGAAAGTTTCTTACTATGGCGTCGCTTGGAAAGGTGCTGCTACGACTATTGTCATCAATTATAATGGTGCAGAAGTCTATTCTCAGGCTCTGGCTGCGAATGATGGTGCTTCAAATAATCCTCCTTTCACAATCACAGTCACAGATTCAGATCATTACACATTTGACCTGACATCAGTGGTCGGAGCAGAAGGAGCACCTGCGGACTTGACTGCGACTATAACGACGAAGGACGGTGCCAAGCCACGTGCGCTGTTCTTCGGCATGAAGGCGGAAAAATAAGTTAATTAATTGAATATAAGGAATATATCGAAGTGGGCATTGGCGGTTCTCATGGTGCTGCCGATGCTTGCCGTTTCTTGTAAAAAGAGTCATGACGAGCCGCAGCCGGAAATCTTGCTCCAGAAAAGCGAAGTGCCTGCGGCTGCTGGCAGTCAGTTCGTTTCCGTGAAGGCGACCGGCAAGTGGACGATTTCTCTTTCCGAGGATTGGGCTACTGTAGAGCCGTCTGAGGGTACGGGCAGCAAAAGTACTATCGTGCTTAATTTCTCTGCGAATCTTTCGGAAACTTCCCGGATGCTGGAGATAGTCGTAGAGTCTGCCGGTGGCAGGGCCACGGCGGAAATGACACAGACAGGGGTTACTGGGCATGGCGGCGGCCAAGGCTCTGCCACTGCTACGGCATCTTGGCTTGAACTTCCTGAGACAAAGGCTGATGACGGATATGACTTCTTCACTCATTCGATGTCTTTTGAAGGAAAAGCTGTCCGTAATTATTCCTATTATTGGGATTATGACAACCTGGTGGCGTGCTGGGTGGCGTATCCGCTGGTGAGCGGGCATCTGAGCGGGGTAGAAAGAAGCAATTCCTGGGGGCTTGATCCTCTGCTGGACAGTGGCAGGCAGCCTGTATTGACCTCTGCTTACAAGGCGGGCAACAATGGCTGGTACGCCCGCGGGCATCAGATTCCGTCCGCAGACAGGTTGAACAGTTACGAAGCTAACGCCCAGACTTTCTACGGAACGAACATGA
Source organism: Bacteroidales bacterium (assembly GCA_022653735.1). Lineage (GTDB taxonomy): Bacteria > Bacteroidota > Bacteroidia > Bacteroidales > UBA932 > Cryptobacteroides. The sequence goes on along the minus strand of JALCSU010000010.1, from coordinate 11,293 downwards.
CTCCTCAAATCAATGACGAGTTCAACGCCACCATTTGGGCATACCTGGAGGGGGCGGTGCGAAATTGGGCAAAGAAGTCCGACACGGTGTATGTCGTGACCGGGTGCGTCACGAAGGGGAGCACGTATTTCTGCTATGACAATACCGGCAAGAAGGTGACTGTCCCGACCGGCTATTACAAGGCGATTCTCAGGTATCAGAAGGGGAGCACGATAGGTTTTTCGGGCTACATGGCGACGGCGTTTTATTTCGACCATAAGGAATATTCTGACAAGGATTTCTCGAAATATTCGTTGTCGGTCGATGCCTTGGAGGAAAAATTAGGAATTGACTTATTCGTAAATTTGCCTGACAAGGTGGGACAAGAGACTGCGGAAAAGATCGAGGCTCAGAATCCTAAGACTGTCAGCTGGTGGTAGGAACTGAATATAGCATATTAATTATGAAAAGATTATACATAATATTCATAGCGCTGGTGGTCGTGATGACGGCCGCCGTCTCTTGCAGGGCGCAAAAAGCGCAGAAGGCTCATATCATTGGCTTCTATAACCTGGAAAACCTGTTCGACACCTATCATGATGAGGGAAAGAATGACTATGAGTACCTGCCGGACGGGGCGAACAAATGGACTGAGGCAAAGTACGACAGGAAGCTTCATAACATGGCGACTGTCATTCGGGCGATGAGGGACGAAAATAAGGTCTATCATACGGTGCTGGGCGTTTCCGAAGTAGAGAACCGTCATGTGCTGGAAGACCTCGTGAGCCAGAAAGAGATCGCAGATGCCAATTTCCAGATAGTCCATTACGATGGACCAGACCGCCGAGGCGTGGACTGTGCCCTGCTGTACAGGCCGGATCAGTTCAAGCTGATCGAGAGCAAGTCGATTCCATTCACATTTGACGACACGGACATAAAGTTCGAAATGAATAGAGATGAACAGCGCAATTTCCGCACTCGCGATGTCCTTATGGTCCGCGGCACGATTGATGGCGAAATGTTCGCCTTCTTCGTGGCTCACCTGCCATCCAGGCTGGGGAACAAAGGTGAGGATCTGCGTTCAAGGGGGGCGGAGATAATCCAGCGCAACGCTCAGTCTCTGATGGACGAATACCCTGGAATAAAGATAGTGGTCATGGGCGACATGAACGACGACCCGACCGATGCCAGCATGACACGTTACCTGAGAGGAAAGGAGAAAATCAGCGAAGTTGGGCAATATGATTTCTTCAGCCCATTCATTTCAATGCTGAAGGCAGGCTACGGCTCTTTGGCTTATCAAGGCGGCTGGAATATATTCGACATAATCATGGTGAATAAAAGCCTGGCTGCGGCCCCGAAAGGCACTTTCCAGATTCAGCCTATCGTCAAGAAAAAATATTACGGAAGGATATTCCACCAGCCTTTCATGACTGAGAAGGAAGGAAAATACAAAGGTCAGCCACTAAGAACCATGTCCAATGGCGTTTTCAAAGATGGCTTCAGCGACCATTATCCGACATTCATTTTAATATCGAAATAAAGCGATGAGAAAATTCTTGATATCAGTTTTTGCCGCCCTGGCTGCGCTTTCCCTGGCAGCTCAAACTCCGACGGGAGGAGTAAAGGGCACCGTAATCAACAGGACGGATAAGGCTCCTGTCTCCGGCGCCACGCTCCGGCTAATGTCCGGAGCGACGGAAATCGGGAAAGTCACTGCGGATGCTCAGGGCAATTTTCAGCTTGCAGGCTTGGAGGATGGCGTTTACGATTTGGTCATAGATGCCACCGGATTCATCACGAATACTGTTAACGTGACCGTGAATGACGGTTATGTCAAGAACATGTTCAGCCTCTCTCTGCTTCCTGTCCAGGTCACGACAGAGGTGGACGATGCCAGCTTCGGAGAATTCGACTTGGACGGCCTTGGCTACGAGGACACTCCTACGATTCTGTACGACCAGAACGACGTGTTCAACAACCTGGCCTCTTATAACTTCAGCGCCATGCGGTTTAAGGCTCGTGGCTACCTGAGCGAGTCTCAGGATGTTTATCTTGCCGGCGTGAAGATGAATGATGCGCTCACAGGTTATTCGCCATATTCATTATGGAGCGGTCTGAATGAGGTGATGAGGGACAAGGCGACAGTAATAGGCTCTGAGATTTCTGAATATGGCATCGGCGGCTACAATGGGCTGGTGAATATTTATGGCACCCCGTCGAAGGTTCGCCCTGGCACTAGGTTCAGCGTGCTGACCAACAGCGCATTGTACAGGCTTCGAATCATGGGCACATATGCTCAGCCAGAGAACGATAAAGGCTGGTCCTACGCTTTCAGCGCTTCCGCTCGCCTGGGAGGGAATGACTGGATCAACGGAGTATATTACCGTTCATTCGCTTTCTACGCTGGGGTGGAGAAAAATTGGAATGATGTCCACAGGCTCTCCCTCGTGGCATTCGCCGCTCCCGGAACGCGCGGAGCCCAGAATGCTTCCACTCAGGAGGTCTACGACCTGATGGGCGACAACATGTACAATTCCAACTGGGGCTACCAGGACGGCAAGGTTCGCAATTCCAGGAACAGAATCACCTTCGAGCCGATTGCGTTCCTGAAATATGATTTCACGCCTTCTCGCAAGCTGTCCGCTTCAGCGACGCTTTTGTATCGAGGCGGCAAGAACGGCTACACGGCTTTCGACTGGTACAATGCTCAGGATCCTCGCCCGGACTATTACCGCAACCTGCCGAGCTATTTCTACATGGAGAATGCGGACTATAATCGCCAGAATCCTTCCAAGGCTGCCTGGGCAAGAGAAGCTTGGGAAAACGATTACGACAACATCGCCCACGTCAATTGGGACAGGCTCTACAACGTTAACCGCAACAATGTCACCGCTGATGGCAATCGCTCGAAATATATTCTTGAGGAGCGCCATGCCGACCAGAATGACTTGAACCTTGCGGGTAGCCTGAGCTGGAGGCCGTCGCTCAATTGGCTCCTCAGCGCAGGCATCGATGGCAAAATCAACAGGACTGAATATTATAAATCAGTCAATGACCTGCTCGGAGGCGACTATTTCGTGAATATCGACCAGTACGCTGAAAGGGATTTCTCTTTATCGGATGCGGCCATTCAGAATGACTTGGACTATTTCTTCGAGCACGGAGAGGCCCAGAAAGTGAAGAAGGGCGACAAATATGGCTACGACTACTACGCTCACATATTCAAAGGCGATGTCTGGGCTAGCGGGAAATACACTTTCGGTGGCTTGGAGGCGACTCTGGGCGGCAGGCTCGGTGGCACGAAGTTCTGGAGGGAAGGCTTGATGCGCAAAGGGCTGTTTCCGGGACTGGATGACAACGGGCAGCCGATTTCATATGGAGGGAAAGTCATAACTACTTACGATTCAGAAGGAAAACCAATTACTTCCAAGGGGGATTCCAAAAAGTCCAGTTTCCTGACATATTCGGGGAAACTGAATCTTGCCTACAATTTCACCGGAGGGCACAGAGTTTCCGGGAACATAAGCTATTCTTCAGAGGCTCCATTTTTCGACAAAGCTTTCGTGGCGCCTAGAACTCGCAACACACTCATGAATGATCTTACTAACGTCAAGGCATTTTCCGGTGACTTGAACTACATGTATGCGGCAAATGGATATAGCTTCCGGATAACCGGTTTCTACACGACGCTCAAAGACCAGACGGATGTGATGAGCGTTTACTACGACTTGAACAACTCGTTCGGCAATTTCGCTTTGAGCGGCATCGACGAGAGGCACGTAGGAATGGAGCTGGGCTTCGAGGTGCCTACTCCTCTGACCGGCCTTTCTGTTGTCGGGGCTTTCACTGCAGGTGAATATGTCTACACATCTAATCCGCGCCTGACCGCTACGATAGACAACAGCGCGACTGTGGTCTATGACAATCTGCTCGTCCCTTACTGGAAGAGCAATCCGAAGTTCGACCGCAATGCGGATGGCACTTACTCTTCTGTCCAGAACGGCTCGCAGAAACATTACGTGCCTAGTACGCCTCAGACTGCTGCCAGCCTGGGACTGTCGTATTTCAAGAATTACTGGTTCATAGACGCAGATGTCGAGTATTTCGGGCGCAGCTACCTGGACATGAGCCCTCTTTCCAAGACTGACTTCGCCACTGCCGGTCCGGACAGAATAGTCACTCCGGCGGAAATCATGGACTTGGCTTCTCAAGAGAAGTTCGATGACGCATGGCTAGTCAACATCAGCGTCGGCAAGTCTTGGTATATTCACAGGAAATACCAGATAGGCTTCAACTTGAATGCACGTAATGTGCTGAACAATAAGGATATAAAGACTGGAGGCTTCGAACAAACCCGCATGGTGGACAACACCGTGAGCAAAGAACGCTATTATAAGTTCGACTCTAAGTATTTTTACATGCCGGGATTCAATTACATGCTGAACCTCTATTTCAAATTCTAGATATTAATTGAATATGAAGAAGATAATATATTCACTATTAATGGTTCTTGGCTTTACCGCCATTTCCTGCGATGAGTGGGAGCCTGTGTTCGGTGACTATGATGATCCGGACGACGATGCTCTGGTCACCATGACATCCAACACCACTATTGCCCAGCTGAAGGCAATGTACAAGGGGTCACCGCTTCACATCGAAGACAATGTGGTGATCGAGGGGCAGGTGACATCTTCGGACGAATCGGGGAATATTTACCGCTCGCTGTATATTCAGGACAACACTGGCGGCATCGAGGTGAAAATCGGGCTTTCCAGCCTTTATGATGAATATAAGGTCGGCCAGCTGGTCTCCGTCAAGTGCGAAGGCCTGACGCTCGGCAATTATGGTGGAATGCTTCAGCTCGGGGTCGAGGACCCTACCGGCAGTTACGAGACTGCGTACATGGATGTCAAGAGCCTCATCGCAGCCCATGTGTTCAAAGGCGCGAAGGCTGAACCTCTGGCTCCCGTGGAGTTAGACGAATCAGGGCTGAAAGATCCTGCTAATTATGGCAAATACGTGACTGTCAAAAATTTGCAATATGACAAACAGATTTTCTGCCTTTGGTATCCTAATCCGAACGGAGACACCAAAGCTCAGTCGAACAGGGTTTTCCTGTCGGACAACAAGACTTGGGGAGTGACCACATGGGCAATGTCTGCCAAAAAATTTGCTGCATACCTGAATTCGGGCATCTGGGACACCGCGACGCTCGGTGACGGGACGAAGACAGTCGCTCAATTGCGCGAGGAAAGAGCCGTTACTGCATCTGCGTATTCCGTGAGTCAGTATTTCAAGATGGGCGGCACCTCTGTTCAGGTTCGCACCAGCGGCTATTCAAAGTTCTCCGACACCGAGATCGATTCCGACATTCTGAATGGCACTGCCAAAGTGAATCTCACCGGCATCCTCACCATCTACAATGGCAGCCAGCAGCTCACCCTCCTGGACCTCACCGGAGTCGAGAAACTCCGCTAAGCACATCCAGAACGCCCCACGCCGTCGCAAAGCCACCCTTGCAAATCACTCGGGAGGCGAAATGCATCTGAGTGGCCTGAGTTGGAGGTACTCTGACTTTTGGCTGCCAATTGGGGCTGGCAAAAATCGGTCATCCTTCACTACATTGCCATGTAAGCCATATCCACTCCCGAGTGACCTGCAAAGAGTCCGTTGTATGTGGTTTGGTTGTGACCTGCAAGGGCTAGGTTTGGCTGACACACCTATCGGGAAAGACGGCCTGAAGGGGAAGATGCTGTCACGAACTTTATGAGCACATATGTCGGTGTCGCGTCGCATCGTCTTGCGCCGCCTAGGGAAGATGCCGTCACGAACTACATGATCGTTTCCGGTGATAGAAAATCATAAAAATATTTACCGGAAGCCAATGAAACATATTCATTTATTGCTAAATTAGCGAAGGCTCCCTTGACACTGGGACTATTGCATAATCAACATCAAAAATCGAAGTGCTATGAAAGACTTTTACCAACCTCAGGCAGTCAATGACTGCTTCCACATCTATTCCAATGGAACGCTGATGAATTCGCTGTTCTCTTCTGAATCGGAGAGCATATTCATGATGAACACTTTGGCAATAATGTCCTTTTCTCATGACATAAGAATATTGGTAAGTCAGGTGATGGACACCCATTTCCATTTGATTGCTAGTGGCGCTGTACGCTCATGTGCTCGTTTTGTAAGTGACTTGCTTGTGAGGCTGAAGATATTCTTGAACAGAAAAGGCAATAGAGTGTACGCCACGGGAAATCTGGAGATTTCGTTGGATCCCGTGAAAGACGTGACTGACCTGAAGAACAAGTTCATGTACGTTTATAGAAATGCTTTGGTAGCGGGGTACAGAGGATTGCCGTGGATGTACGAGTGGGGTCCGGGAGACATTTATTTTGCAGATCATGACGCATTGGGGATGGTTGGAAAACCTTTAAATGTTTTCCCAAAGTGCGCAATAAGAAAGATGTTTCATACTGACGTAGTTCTCCCATGCGAATGGCGAGTGAATGAAAAAGGGATGTTGCTTCCTCATTGCTACATGGACTGGAAAAGGGTCGAACAGGAGTTCGGTTCTCCCAAGGTTTTCGTCGCTTTCATGCATCAGAAGAGGGATCTTGAGTGCCTGCTCGATGGAGAATGCAATCGTTCCGTCGTGGACAGGTTCAGCGAGACCGAGCTCAAGAGGGAGGCAAACGAAATGGCTGTCAGGTTGTATAAACGCAGGGGCATAGCTGAAGCGAGCCCGGAAGAAAGAATATTCATTGCCAAGGGACTGTGGCAGAATAGGCGAACTTACTCGGTTTCCGTCCTGAGTCGTGTTACTTTGGTTGATAGGAATATATTGAAGCAGATTATCTAGCTTCGTTTATGCAGGATATGTCAGTTGTCGAGTGCTTTGTGGCTCCATTGTGAAGGGCTATCATGCTTGCGTTCGCCGCAATTCCAAGGGCAGCCATGATCTGCAGCTTTGCCATGCTTTGCAAATCACTCGGGAGGCGAAATGCATCTGAGTGGCCTGAGTTGGAGGTACTCTGACTTTTGGCTGCCAATTGCGGCTGGCAAAAATCGGTCATCCTTCACTACATTGCCATGTAAGCCATATCCACTCCCGAGTGACCTGCAAAGAGGCAGTTGCTTGTGGTGTTGCTGAGACCTGCGTATTCTCAGCGTCACAGTTGAAGCAGTTGGTGAGGCAGTTGTATGTGGTGTTGCTGTGACCTGTGAAGGGTAGTTTGCGGATTGTTGCTATTTTTCGTAATATTCACTGCAGATTTCACTGCAATGAAGACGCTCCGCTTCAATAATATATTCATAATGGACAGAAGAATATTCATTCACGCTTCATGAGATGAGCTTGGTTAGCAGATTCAAAATATTAATATTCCTCTTTATTCTAACGATTTTAATTAATATATTAGCGAAAACAATGTTTTTTTGCTTTATGAGAAAAAATATTTTAGCAATAGGAGCAATCATGATGATGGCAGCCTGCACTCAAACTTCAAAAAATCCATTTCTGGAGCAGTGGGACACCCCTTATGGCGTTCCTCCGTTCGATAAGATCCAGCTGAGCGACTACATTCCTGCAATTAAGGCGGGAATAGAAGAACAAAATAAAGAGCTGGACGCAATAATCAACAATTCGGAGGCACCTACCTTCGAGAACACAGTAGCCGCTTACGAACTCTCGGGGCAGACGCTGGACAAGGTCTCTGCCGTGCTTTTCAATTTGGATGAGACAGAAGGTAGCGATGAAATGACCAAGGTCGTGGAAGAGGCTACAGCTCTGATCACCGAGCACGAAGACAACATATCCATGAACAAAGACTTTTTCAATAGGGTGAAGGCAGTCTTCGATGGGGACAAGAGCAAGCTCACCAGGGAGCAGCTGATGGTGCTCAAGAAACTGTACCAGTCGTTTACCCGTAACGGTGTTGATTTGGATGATGCTTCGCAGGCACGCCTGAAGGAAATTAACCAGAAACTTGCGGCAGCTTCCCAGAAGTTCGGCACTAACCTTCTTGCGGAAAACAATGCGTTCAAAGACAAATTCGGAATACCAGTTTCCTCATACGCTTCCGAGATGACTAGCTGCGAGGACAGAGGCCGCCGCGAGGAGATGTTCAAGGCATACTCTTCAAGGGGAAATAATGGCAATGAATATGACAACAAGGCTCTCTGCCTTGAAATATTGAATCTGCGGGCGGAGAAGGCCAATATGCTTGGTTTTGACACATTCGCTGCATACGAGCTGGACAACAAGATGGCTCACGATCCTGCCACCGTGGATGCATTCCTGGACAAAATCATTGGCCCATCCGTGGCTAAGGCCAAGCAGGAAGTCTACGACATGCAGCAGATTATGGACGAGGACATCAAGGCGGGCAAAGTCGAAACGGGGGCGAAGATCCAGCCTTGGGACTGGTTCTACTATGCCGAGAAAGTGCGTCAGAGGAAATATGCCTTGGACGAAGAGCAGACCAAACCATATTTCACGATGGAGAACGTGCGAAACGGAATATTCGCTGCCGCTCACAAGGTGTACGGAATCAACGTGGAGCCTGCTCCTGAGGTGCCTGTGTACAATCCCGCTGCGGAGGCTTTCAAAGTAACGGATTCCGACGGCAGCCTTTTAGGAATATTCATGACCGACTACTTCCCTCGTTCCACTAAGAGAGGTGGGGCTTGGATGACAAACTTCCGCGAGCAATATGTGGACGCTCAGGGCAACGACGTGCGACCAATCATAATCAATGTCGGCAATCTTACGGCTCCTACCGATTCCACTCCGGCAATGTTCACGATCGATGAGGTCGAGACAGCATTCCATGAGTTCGGCCATGCCCTTCACGGGCTCCTCACGAAATGCCACTATGCATCGGTGAGCGGAACTAACGTGGCTCGCGATTTCGTGGAGACGTTCTCGCAGTTCAATGAGAACTGGGCTTTCCAGCCGGAGATACTGGCTCTGTACGCCAAGAATTACAAAACCGGCGAGGTAATTCCAGATTCACTGGTTGCTAAGATCAATAATTCGCACAAGTTCAATCAAGGTTTCATGACGTCGGAACTCTGCGCAGCTTCCATTCTTGACATGAAGTGGCATGAGCTCGGCAAGGATGAGCTCTCAAAGCTTCGTGAAGGCGACCAGGGTAAGAACGTGGCGGATTTCGAGGCTAAGGTTTGCAAAGACATGGGGCTGATCGGGGAAATCATTCCTCGCTACCGGACTACCTATTTCAACCATATATTCAATAGCGGATATTCTGCAGGCTACTATGGCTATCTCTGGGCAGAAGTCCTGGACAAGGATGCATTTGAGTATTTCCAGCAGCAAGGCTTGTACAATCCGGAGATCGACATGAAGTTCCGTCGCACCTTCCTTGAGAAGGGTGGCAGTGAAGAGCCTATGGTTCTCTACGAGAGCTTCCGTGGCGCCCAGCCAGACCCCGGCGCCCTCCTCCGCGCCCGCGGTTTGGAATAAGCCTTCGGCTTACCGTGAAATGGCATGCGCTTCAGACCCTTGTGGCACGTAGCCCCAGCAGCACGTAAGAAAATGCTGTTTGTAGGTAGCTGATACTCAATGGCTGCCAAAGAGCCTTTGCTTACGCCTTAAAAAATCGGGGCCGTGAGCAAGTAGCTTCGTAAGTTATTGAATGTTAATGACGATCTTACCTACTTTGCTCACGATAATAATAAAATAAATTTTCAGGAATATGAAGCAACGACATTACGCAATCATTTCTATTTTGCTGCTGGCCGGATGTGCGCAGGGCGGCTCTGGCGAGGGGCAGCTGAAGACAGTTACCCCGGTGGACTTTTCGCAAGTGAAGATTCAGGACGAGTTCTGGTCGCCTAGGCTGGACAAGCACAAGAGCACAACGCTGAAGGTCTGCATAGACCAGATCGAGAACAAGACTGGCCGCATACGTAACTTCGAGAATGCAGCCAAGGGCGAAGGAGAACACTCCGGAATATTCTTCGATGATTCCGATGTTTATAAAGCGCTGGAAGGCATGGCGTATTCGCTGATAAACCATCCGGATCCGGAGCTGGAAGCAAAATGCGACGAATGGATAGACAAATTCGCTGCGGCGCAGCAGCCGGATGGCTATATTAATACATATTACACCCTTACCGGCCTGGACAAACGCTGGACCGACATGGACAAACATGAAATGTACTGCGCAGGGCATATGACTGAAGCAGCGGTGGCATATTACAAGGCCACGGGGAAGCGCAAGTTTCTGGATGTGGCTATTCGCATGGCAGACCACATGATGAGCGTGTTCGGCCCCGGAAAGCGCGATTGGGTGCCAGGTCACGAAGAAATCGAGCTGGCTCTAGTGAAGCTCTATCAAGTTACGGGAGAAAAGAAATATCTGGATTTCTCGAACTGGCTTCTGAACGAGAGAGGGCATGGCCTTGGCAGCCACGGCGATGGGCGGAAATGGAATCCTCTATATTACCAGGATGAGATGCCTGTCACCCAGATGACGGACATCGCAGGGCATGCCGTGCGTGCCATGTACCTTTATTGCGGCATGGCGGACGTGGCATCCTACACTCATGACCAAGGCTATATCGGAGCATTGAATCGTCTGTGGGATGATGTGGTGCTGAGGAATATGTACATAACCGGCGGCATCGGCCAGTCTGCCCACAATGAGGGCTTCACGGAAGATTACAGCTTGCCGAATCTAACTGCCTATTGCGAGACTTGCGCCTCGGTCGGGATGGTGTTCTGGAACTGGAGGATGAATCAGATGACGGGGGATTCGAAATATGCCGACGTGCTGGAAAGGTCCATGTACAATGGGGCGCTGGCTGGAATATCCCTTGCCGGAGACCGTTTCTTCTACGTGAATCCTCTGGCATCGAACGGTGACCATCATCGTCAGGAATGGTACGGATGCGCCTGCTGTCCTAGCCAGATCTGCCGCTTCCTGCCTTCCATCGGGAGCTACATCTACGGCACTTCCGGCGACGCAGTCTGGGTGAACCTTTACATCGGGAGCGAGGCTGACGTTGAAAAAGGCTTCACGCTCACTCAGGAGACCAGCTATCCATGGGAAGGGGACGTTAAGATCACCGTTGGCGGGAAGCTGAAGAAAGCCCTGAAACTGCGCATCCCGGGATGGTGCAAGGAATATTCCATATCGGTGAATGGCGAGAAGGCAGAGCCTGTCATGGACAAGGGATATGCCGTGCTGGACAGGAAGTGGAAAGACGGCGACGTAATAGAGCTTTCCATGAATATGCCGGTAGAAGTCATTGCCGCTGATCCTAGGGTGAAGGA
>JALCSU010000009.1 GCA_022653735.1 Bacteroidales bacterium | reverse complement strand
TTTTGCCCGCCATGTACCCTTCTTGACAAGGCTCCGTGTAGGCTCCAGCCGGATTCTTACAAAAATTAGCCAGATTTTCGTAAATGCCCTTACTAGATTATGAAATAAATTTGCAGCTGAATATAATTAGCTGCTCTCGATAAGAGCAGGAGACTGATGTGAGTGTTGGACATGGGTATGCAGAATCTTGACATTCATCGTTCATGTAACAATTACCGCCTGGTCAGCACAGCTGATTTTGTCATAAAGGAATTTTCCGGGACAGATCGGAGCCAAGAGGTACATGCGGAATTTCCGACAATAGTTTTTTTTCGTAAAGGCGAGGCCTTAGTGTCATCCGCCAATTTCAGCAATGTCCACGTCAGTGACGGAGAGATGATTTTCCTCACCCACTACGAGAAATACACCGTAGACGTGCTTCGCGATGTCACTGCCATCAATTGCAATTTTACCAGGAGCATGTCTTTCTGTGGCGGATTCTCTTTACAAAGATTAAGCGGGTTCTTGCCTGAAGGTTATGTCTATGAGGGAAAGACGCTTCCGATACGCAGGCGGATAATGGATTTTCTCGACCTCTTGCAGGCAAATATAGAAGATGGGCTGCATTGCGCAGATTTCCACGAAATCAAGTCCAAAGAACTGTTCATAATCCTCTCTGCATACTATGACAAAGTGGAGCTGGCAGAGTTCTTCAGCCCTTTGCTCGGGTTCGACGTGGAATTCAAGGACCTCATACTAAAGAATTGGCAGAATGTTGACTCGGTGGAAGAACTTGCAGCCATCACCAATAAGAGCTACGACACATTCCGAAGGGTCTTCATAGCCTCTTTTGGGGAATCCCCGAAGCAATGGCTCCTGTCGCGAAAGAAAGAGAAGTTATACCGAGAAATACTCATGGGCAATCAGACGTTCACGGAACTGGCGGATGAATACCATTTTTCGTCTCCGGCGTATTTCTCCAATTTCTGCAGAAAGCATTTCGGGATGACGGCGCAGGAAATACGGGCCATCGGAGAAAAGGAATTACAGCGTGGCCAAGGAAATGAAGAATGACGGATCCTGATTATTACAAAATTTCGCCAGTTTTTCATAAAAACGATTACGGACAATCCTCCCATCTTTGCACGACGAATAATTTGCAGAGGCCTATGAATACTAATATCAGCTTTTGTTTCCTAGTGGCTTGCTGCCTTTTTCTGGGCCATGCGTCACACGGACAAGAAATCGCATTAAAGACGAATCTGCTATATGACGCCACTGCCTCATTCAATATCGGAGCTGAAATTGCACTGGGGCGGAAATACACGCTTGACGTTTCAGGGAACTGGAATCCGTGGACCTTCTCAGACAACATGAAATGGAAACACTGGTTCGTACAGCCGGAACTCAGGCGCTGGTTCTGTGAAAGAATGGGAGGGCATTTCGTAGGCATTCATGTCCAAGGAGGACAATACAATGCCGGCAACATCGACAACGACTTGAAAATTGCAGGCACCGATTTCTCAAAACTTAAGGATAACAGGTATCAGGGATGGTTCATTGGGGCAGGAGCCGCTTATGGCTATGCCTGGATGCTAAGCAAGCACCTGAACATAGAAGCCGAAATGGGCCTCGGATACGCCTATTCCACCTATGACAGATTCCAATGCCCGACATGCGGGAGCCGCCTCGAAAAAGGAAAGCATCATGATTATTTTGGCCTGACGAAGGCAGCAGTCAACATAGCCTACATCTTTTAAAATTTCGCAACTATATTAATATTATTATGAAACCAAGACATTTATTTTGGGGATTAGTCAGCGGCCTTGCCGTGCTATCCATCTCTGCATGTAGCAGAGAAGAAATGAAAGAACAAAATGTTTCAGATGTGCAGGGGTACATATCGGTTCAGCTTGCCGGTCCTGCCGTACGTCCTTCAACCAGAACCGTAGCCGGAGAAAACGGCACCGAAGCCGGAACCGAGGTTCAGAACAAGATTTCCAGCATACAGATCCTTCTCTGCGCTCCAGGAACCGGTGCCGTGCAATTCTCTCACACATTGGATGCCGGCAACCTTATTCCAATCGCTGGCAATGGAGTAAAGACGAAGCCTATAAAGGTCCAGACCGGGACATTCGAGGTCTACGTCATTGCAAATCCTGGCACGCACACCCTTTCTGCAGGAGACGACGTGAATGATTATGTCATCTCGAGCATAACTGAGGCAGGGATGAAAGGAAGCTATGCCGCCGACAACACTTTCTTGATGTTCAATGAATGCAACGGGAATGGAGCTGACGATGTAAAAGGAAGCGCCATCACCATCACAGAAGCTAATGGGCTGGAGAACCCTGCGACGTGCAACGTGATCAAGCTCGATCGCTTGGCAGCGCAGATCAGAAGCCAGGCTTCTGCCGACGGAGGTGGAGACGGTAAGGTGACTGCCAACGTAGGCTCACAGCTTCCATCTCTGACAAGCGCCACCCTGGTAGGATTCAGACTCCTTAACGGAGCCACAAAAACGAATCTCCAGCAGCATTGGACCAAGGCAGTAAGCGAGCAAGGAGCAACCTTCGAATGGGACAACGTTCTCGTGACGCCAGTAATGTCATACGGGACGAATGCCGGAGGGTCAGAATTCTACAATGCCCTTACCGATTTCCGTTCAGTGGTCAAGAATGACTCGGAGGTATATTCCGAAGCCAAGGACCTTTACGCCTCCATTCCTGCTTACAACGGCGAGACAGGAGCCATCTTCTGCATGGAGAATCATCCATCCACGACTGAAATAGCTCGTTATGGCAACACTACGGGTCTTATCTATCAGTTCAAAGCCACAGTTACCGGCAGCGACAATCTAGCTGGCGAAAACTCATTCTATTGCTATAACAACGAATATTTCGCCACATTGGCAGCATTGGCAGCCAAGTATCCTCAGGCATTCGCCGCCGCCATCGGCGATGACAAGCTTGCGGCAGCTTCCGCCGAGCTCACTACGGCAATGGCCTCATCCGACGTAGAGAAATCCCTTTCCGATTTCCGCGTCAAATACAACATCATGGTCTACAAGAATGGAATCATGTACTACACATGGTTCATCAAGGATAAGAATTACATCGACTCTTCCATCTCGGAGACAGACAAAAGCTACTATTCCGTAATGCGGAACACCATCTACGATCTTACGGTGAAGAGTCTCTCTAGAATTGGCACGGATATTCCTGGCGGATGGAACCCTAACGTAGACCCGGACGACCCGGTAGTCAACAAAGATGTCTACATGGTAGTCGAGGCCAAGGTCAACGATTGGGTGCTCAGCACCGAGGACATTGTTCTTGAATAGCCTGATAGCAGAACGGTTGAATCGGCCGCGCGACTCTTAAACGAAGCCAACGCGGCTGATTCTTAAAATTTTAACTATGAGAGTGTTCCAGAAGTCTAGACTCATCTGTTTGGCCATCGCATATGCGGCGGCCTGCCTGGCTGCGATGTCTTGCATAAAAGACGACCAGTCAGACTGCACGCTGGAGCTTCGGCTCAGATACGTCTATAACATGCAGGAGGCAGACGGACTCGCTCGTGAAGCCGATGAAGCGGATGTGTATGTCTTCGACTCCGAGAATAAATTCGTCGGACATTATTCGGCGCAGAACATCGGCGAAGAAAATTTCACGATGCATCTCCCTTTGCCGGAGCCTGGCAGATACACTTTCGTAGCGTGGGCGAAAAGCACAAAGGAAACGAATCCGGAAGCCGATTTCGAGATGACGGAGCCACAGAAGAGGGATGATTCGCCCGAGAGCATCACTGCCCGTATTAGAAGGAATAGAGGATGCGCAAAAAGCAGGCTTAACAATCTGCTCAACGGAACCCTTGAGACCGAGGTTTCCGGCGCCAACAGAAAACTTACCATAGACTTGATGAAATGCACCAACGTCATACGCATAATCCTAATGCCATCGCATCCGGGACAAACTCTGAAGTGCGAAGATTTTGACATCAGCATCGAGGGGAAAAACGGCTGGCTTGGGTACGATGCGTCCACCTATCGGACCGATACATTAATCTATTATCCTTACCGTCAGCTATTAGAGCAAAGCAGTGAAGGGAAATCAGGCGCTGAAATAGACAATGCCGTTACGGCGGATTTCAACACTTCCAGGATTCTTGACGGAAGCAATGCCAGACTCGTCGTCAGGAATGCATCATCAGGCCGTGAAATATTGAACATTAACCTCCCATGGTTTCTCTCCCTCCAAGGAATCGGAGAGCACAGGGCAGAATGGACCAACCAAGAATATCTTGACCGGCAAGATGAATATTCCATGACTTTCTTCATAGACGGAGCCACCTGGATGGAAACTAAAATAGTGGTCAACGGATGGGTGCTTTCCCTCCAGGACATAGATTTCAGTAAATAATATATTATCGGGATTGTTTGTGAAACGGATATTATCATGCAAGATTAGGGAAGCTGGCATATTCATGCTCGCGGCCATGCTGTTATGCACCACGTCTTGCATATACGACGAGATTACTGAAGATGCGCCACCGCATTCGGGCGATGGAAAAGCCTATATGCGCATCAAGGTTGGCTTCAAGGATGGGAACACCATGAAGACCAGGACTTATGAGCCGAGCTATGAAGATGAAGACAGCGAGCGCAAGGTATCCGGGTTCAGAGTTTTCCTGGTGAAGAAGGACGATTCGTCGGCAGAGGTGGTAGAGTTGAAGGACCTTCCGATGCTCGACGAGACTACCACCAAGCCATTTGAGATAAACCCGGCTTACACTCATGGCTACCTGGTCTACATCGTGGCAAACGCAGGCAGCATTGAACCGAAGACCACCTCGGGAAATGATTTCCGGGGCGAGTACGCATTGACGGAATCAGGATGCGCCAAGGTCTGGGAGCCTAATCATTTCCTCATGGTAAATGTCCGTAACCAGATTCCCGAAAAAGATGGCGAGGCTCCGTACGGGGGCGTGCCTCTTGAGATTGACGAGCCAGGAAAATACGACATAGATAATCCCTTCACGATAGACATCACCCTAGAGAGACTTGCGGCAAAGGTCGTGGTGAATTGCGACGCCGGCGATTACGATTTCGGTGGCCTGTACAATGATTTTCCGGGGTTCTTCAAGGATGTGAAAATCGAGAGCGTGGCTCTCATTAATTGCGTCAACCGATTGTATCTTATTCAAAGGTGGAGGAAAGCCATTCTTTACGAGGAACAATGGGAAGATGCTTCGAAAAGTGAGAGCACTCCGGAAGGCGCTCCTTACGGGTACCCATATCTGTGGTGCATCACTCCAAGCAGCGATGTGAGATATCCGACAACCTCCGGCTACTACAACAGATTTTCTGATTTTACCGATTTCAGCTCATACTCGCTAAAGCCAGAAGCCACTGGGCGGTTTATTCCCATAGACAAGAAGACAAACAGCGTCACCATGTATTGCCTAGAGAACGATTCTCCGAACTACCTTGAATTGTGGAGCGCTTTTGATGCCTCCAGGGATGATATCGGAGACGACAACCGATGGCAGTACGCATTCGGGACGAAAATGAGGAGCCGTTGCACTGGCGTTCTTTTCAGGGTGAGGGCGAAGGTCAAGGCCGACTATCATCACACGGGGGAAGTGATAGTGGATCCGGAAGAGGGAGAATGGACAACCAGATCGCAACTCTCTACATCGGACGAAGATTACCCGACATTTTATTGCTACCAGAAATACGTCACTTCCAGTCTGGTGGCGCTGTTCAGAGACAATCCCAGCCTGACCGAGAAGGGACTGACGACATCTTCTTCAGTCAAGGAACTAAGGGCCGCCGGAGTGAAGGTGTACGAGAACGGGTACATGTATTACGTCCATTGGATTACAGACATGAATTACAAGTATCTGTACACTTACAAGACGGAGCCTGACGAAGCTGACGAGTTCAACGACATAGCCGTGCTCCGCAACACAAGATACGAAATCTCCGTCGGGAGCGTTAGCGAAATCGGCATGGATCTTCCCGGCAGAGAAGTCGACAAGGCAGGAACCGTGATCGAAGGCAATAAATACCAGGTTTATCCCATAGTCTGGGGCGGATGGGAGTTTGATGAGGATATTCTCAATGAGCTGAGGAAGTAGAATATGAAAGTAAGCGTTTTGAATATTATTAAGGCGTTGTCCGTTGCCACGGCCACTGCTTTATTCAGCGGCTGCGTCAATGAAGAATTCTCTGAGAATAGAGGCGGCGAAGGGAATGGACAGGAAGGGACGTTCACTATCAAGGCATATATCGACAATGTACCAGCGACAAGGACATCGCTTGGAGACCTCAAAGAGGACAGATACCCAGTGCTTTGGTCAGAGGGTGACAGCGTGTGCGTAATGTATCCAGAAAGGAATTATAAAGAGGTTTTCTCGCTGATTTCAGGGGCAGGAACAGATTCAGCGATGTTCAGGGGAAAATACTTTGATAATGAGTACAATGTGTCGGTTTATCCTCTAGCCAATGCCTCAGCCTCGGTGAAAATCACCCCTGCAGAGACAATCAACGGGAAGAAATATTATGCCAGGCTGGTAACAGTAGGGGCCACGCTAACAAACAAACAGCCTTACAAGGAAGGCACCTTTGCCAAGAACGTGTTCCCGATGATCGGATTCTGTGCGGACAGGCATGTTTTCCGGTATGACAACGTTTGCGGCATGCTGCAAATCCCGGTCGTCGGGACGGGCAAGATATCAAAAGTCATCTTCTACGGCAATGACGGAGAACCTGTGGCAGGGAAATTCAGCGAGCAGTATAAAGTTCTGATAGAAAGTGGCAGCAGGAATATCACATATTCCCCGGTTCCTCCTTCAGATTCGGAAGACCTTTCATTCACCGATAGGGCGATGACTGTCACGGACACAGCAAGAGTCATTTACATAGACTGCGGGGAGGGAATCCAGCTAGACCCTGACAATGCCACCACATTCAACATTGCCGTATTCCCCCAGACTTTCAAGAATGGCTTCTCGGTACGGTTCGTGGACGAGTCCAACGGAGGCTCTTTCGAGAAAACCACTTCGCAGCCAATCACCATCAAACGATCCTACGTCAAGAGGATGAAAGCCGTTGAATACACAACCCCTGAGCCATTGGAACCGGCTAACTGTTTCGCAATAGACGCTGCGGGATATTACTTGATGCCGGCATATTGCATGGGCAATCGTCCAATAAGCGCAAGGCTGGACGTGGATGAAAACGGCAATTATTCCGCCACCGGCAATCAGGTCTCCGCAGCTTGGCTGTGGACAGACACCCCCGGAGCGGTAAGCGACGTGGAATATATAAAAGGAAAGGATGGGTACATATCATTCAGGGCCAACAAGGATGCCTCTGGCAATCCAATGAAAGGCAATACCGTGGTGGCTCTCTACGATACGGTAACGAAGGAAATTCTCTGGAGCTGGCATATATGGATGTCCGATTTCAAGGAAGTCGTCACGAACGGGACATGCGCTGGAGGAACCACAGAGGATGGATTTGTGTCCAAGGCCTCAAAGGGCCAGCTCGTGATCATGGACAGAAATCTCGGGGCAATCTCTGCCGACAAAGAAGATGGATGGGAGACATATGGGCTTTACTATCAGCCTGGCCGAAAGGATCCGTTCATAGGAGCGAAAGGGGCAGGTGGCACCGTGAACGTTCTGTTCGAAAATAAAAGCCATCAGGATCCAACAGTTCCAACCTATTATTCCTACGAAGACAGACCGTTCGGGGACTATACTTCAGCCGCTCAATGGAATGAGGACCTTTCTAGCGGGTGGACCTACAAGAAGGAATATGTGACCGCAGAGTACGCCAGCCATAATCCGATGTGTTTTGCTTCTTCATGGAAAAAGGAAAAAGATGTTCGCTGGACGACGAAAGAGTTGAATACCACAGAGCCTTTCATCAGCAAAGGGGGGCATGAGGACTTCTGGAACAGGACCAAGACAATAAACGATCCTTGCCCGGCTGGATGGACTATCTTAGGAGAAAGGGGCGGAGAGCTATTCTCATTGAAAAGCGGTAAAACCATCACAGTGACAGAGTCAAGCTACAGCAGCAATGGCATATTCGGATTGGAGGTGGAGTTCTCCCACACGTCGGATGGCACGACATACGACACATGGTGGCCTGCGGCAGGATTCCGAAGCGTGGATGGGCGCTTGGGCAATTTAGGCTATGGGGGATATTACTGGCACTATGACCATATAAAAGCGACTCATGGCGGCCATGGCATGTCTTTCTCTTTAGATTCGAAGAAGGGGAAATATTCCATAGGCAGTAATGGCGGACCTATCGGCAATCACGCATGCTCTGTGAGGTGCGTCAAAGCACTCCAGCCATCAGAATAGAATGCCCGCCCCCACCTAAATCCCCGCACCCACATATCCGACCGTCTCCTGCACCCATACATCCTGCCGGCCTACACATCCATACATCCTACCGTACCCAGCACCCATACATCCTACCGTACCCAGCACCCATACACCCTACCGTCTGCTGTCCCCCGCACCCATACAATTAGGCAGATGGTGAATATGCCACAGAAGTGGCTGTGGTGGCATATTCATGAATTTGCCCCACCACCGCAGATGGGGCAAATTTGGTCAATCGGCCTCCCATGGCACTGCATCGCACTTTCACCATCTGCCCTCCCGCAACGCTGACCGACTTGGCCTCTTGAGGCACCAAGAAATTTTTGGAAATCATTGTAAAAAGCATAACTTCCCATTAACTTCGTGAAACAAACAAATACGCTATGGAAGACTTTAACAAACCAAGTTCAGTCAGCGACTGCTTTCACATCTATTCAAATGGCAAAAAAGTCATAACCCTATTTCCTGAGAGAGAAGATTGCATATTCATGATGAATATGTTAGCCGTCACTTCATATTACTGCAATGTCCGCATCCTCGTAATGCAGATTATGGAGACCCACTTCCATATTATTGCCTCAGGCTCGGTGGACGGATGTTACAGGTTCAAGGGAGACCTTCTAATGAAAATCAGCAAATATCTCAACAGAGATGGCCGCAAAGCCTATTCAGTTGCCAAGTTCCAGATTTCAATGGACCCAATCAATGATGTCACGGAGCTGAAGAACAAGTTCATGTATGTTTACAGAAACGGTCTTTCTGCTGGCTTCCACTACGTCCCATGGCATTATGAATGGGGTCCTGGAGATATTTACTTCGTTAACCATGCTGAGCTTGAGAAGGCCGGAACGCCACTCAGGGCTCTGCCCAACACAGAGCAACGAAGAATTTTTCATTCGAACAAACTGATGCCTCAAGACTGGAGGTTCAACGACGAAGGAATGATAATGCCTCACAGTTACGTGGACTGGAGAAGGGTCGAGAAAGAATTCTTTTCCCCTAAAACGTTTGTCGCTTTTCTTTACCAGAAGAAGGATATCTTGGTAAATCTCAACACAGAACTCGCAAGAAAGCAGATCCATGAGTTGTCGGAGCGAGAAGTAAAAATGCTGGCAAAGGAATATTGCATCAATATGTTTTGTCATGGCCTTAAAGAGGCAAGCATAAAAGAACGGCTGGAGGTGGCGAAACGGCTCTGGCTCGAAAGGCGGACATATTCAAAATCAGTCATAGCTCGGGCAACTCTCCTGAAACACGAAGTCGTCAACGCCGTCCTCGCATGATTTTCGCGCATCGCAGGGCAGGGCAAGCAGATGGCGAATGCAACGCTCGGCAGCGGCAAGCTGGGACTTACAGGCAGACAGAGGCAAGCTAAGGCTTACAATTAGGCAGAAGCAAGCTGGGACTTACAATTAGGCAGATGGTGAATATGCCACAGAAGTGGCTGTGGTGGCATATTCATGAATTTGCCCCACCACCGCAGATCGGGCAAATTTGGTCAATCGGCCTCCCATGGCACTGCATCGCACTTTCACCATCTGCCCTCCTGCAGGTCTCCTTCCTCCCGCTGGCACGGCTGTCGGGGAAACTTATTCAGTGAACCATGTTAGGGTTTCATGAAAACGAGGTGGGTGACAGAACTCGTGGCATTGTCTGAGTTCCCTGACCAGGTTGTTAGGGTTTCATGAAGACGAGATAGACAGCGGCGACCAAGAATAGAAAGGCCAGCGCATGATTCCATTGCAGGTGCTGGCCTTGGAATAGTATGTTAGCCACCAATGCAAAGACAATCAGGGAGACGCATTCTTGTATGACCTTCAGTTGGACTAGAGAGAATGGCCCGCCGTTGCCAGAGAAGCCAATGCGGTTCGCTGGCACCTGGCAGCAATATTCGAAGAAAGCTATCCCCCAAGAGAAGGCAATCACCCCTATCAGAGGCCAATGAGACGTGACTCCTGCTTGCTGAAGTCGCAAATGACCGTACCAAGCAAGCGTCATGAATATGTTGCTGCAGAACAGAAGCAGCACTGTGTACAATCCAGCCATATCAAAAACAAAGGCCGGCTAAAATTGAATTAGCCAGCCTATGAAAGTTCAATAAATTGATATTATTCAGCTTTACCGTCAGAACCAAGAACGTCAACGATCTTGTGCTCGTAGAGCTTCTTCATCTCATCACGTGCAGGTCCCAAGTATTTACGAGGGTCGAACACTTCAGGATGATCGTGGAATACCTTACGGATCATGGCAGTCATGGCAAGACGAGAATCGGAGTCGATGTTAATCTTGCAAACAGCGCTCTTAGCGGCCTCGCGGAGCTGCTCTTCAGGAATGCCGACAGCATCTGGAAGATTCCCGCCATATTCGTTAATCATGTCAACATATTCCTGAGGAACCGAAGAAGAGCCATGGAGAACGATTGGGAATCCAGGAAGCTTCTTCTCAATCTCATGCAGCACGTCGAAAGCAAGAGGCGGCGGCACAAGGCGGCCTGTCTTAGGATCTCTCTTGCACTGCTCAGGCTTGAATTTGTAAGCGCCATGAGACGTTCCGATGGAGATGGCGAGAGAGTCGCAGCCTGTGCGGGTAGAGAAATCAATCACTTCCTCAGGCTTCGTGTAATGAGACTCCTCGGCAGAAACCTCTTCCTCAACGCCAGCCAGCACGCCCAGCTCAGCCTCAACAGTCACGTCGTACTGGTGAGCATAATCAACGACTTTTCTAGTGAGAGCGATGTTGTCCTCGTAAGGGAGGGAGGAGCCATCGATCATGACTGATGAGAAACCGAAATCAACGCAGCTCTTGCAGAGCTCGAAAGTGTCACCGTGATCCAAGTGAAGCACGATTTGCGGGTGCTCCCATCCAAGCTCTTTTGCATATTCAACCGCTCCCTGTGCCATGTAGCGCAGAAGCGTCTGGTTGGCATAGTTACGAGCTCCCTTGGATACTTGAAGAATCACAGGAGACCTCTTTTCCGCCGCAGCCTGGATGATAGCCTGAAGCTGCTCCATGTTGTTGAAATTGAATGCTGGGATGGCATAGCCACCTTTCACGGCCTTAGCAAACATTTCTCTGGTGTTTACCAGGCCAAGATCTTTGTAAGAAACCATAATTCTATAATGATTTAGAAATTTTTCCGCCCTTATCTGGCTTCAAAAGTTATGCAAAAATAGTTATTTTTAATTAAATGATTCCAATATTTTTTTCCTGAGCACATAAGCTGACGGCATACGAGCCAGCCAGCCTATGACAGCATGCCCTGACAGTCTTATTGAGTCCCGGCAATATGCCTCTTTGGACGCTTCTGATGCTGAATTTGCGAAAAGAATAGGATTTAAAACATTTTTTATTCTTACCTTAGGAGGGAAATTAATGACACAGAACTTTATGACACATGATATTCACTGGCACCCCCATCATGCCTAACTACATATTAATTAACAATATAATAGCATAAACCAATCATTGTTCGTTCATAAAACACCAGACATGTTAACCATCATTAATCACCAGAGATGCATTATGATGTGCATTATTTTGCTCATAATGCCAAGCATTATTTCATTTGGGCAGGACAAGACCCAGACCATCAATTGTTCCGGACGGATAATCGAAGAGAATGGCACTCCCGTGATAGGGGCTTACATTCTCCAGGAAGGCACACAGAATGGAACCATAAGTGACGCTGATGGCAATTTCTCAATTATGGTACCGGCAGGGGCCAGCTTGTCAATCTCCTGCATAGGGTATAAGAATCTGACCATCGCTGCCTCAGCCGACATGAAAATCACGATGAAAGTCGATTCTGAAGAGCTGAACGAAATCGTGGTCGTCGGATACGGAACTTCAGTAAAGAAGGACCTTACGACTTCCGTGGTCAGCGTCCGAAGCAAAGACTTCCTGCAGGGTGCCACCAATGATGCCATGCAGATGATAGACGGCAAAGTAGCCGGAGTGACGATTAGCAGCACTGCGGCAGCTGACCCTAACTCATCTTCAAGCATTCAGGTCCGTGGAGCGGGTTCATTCCAAGCCGGCAACTCCCCTCTGATCGTCATTGATGGAATGCCAGGAGGAGACCTGAAGAACCTTGCGCAACAGGACATCGAGTCCATCACGGTGCTGAAAGATGGTAGTGCCGCAGCCATCTACGGTTCAAGAGCCGCGAACGGCGTCATCCTCATCACCACCAAACAGGGAAAGCCAGGCAAGACCAGCATTTCCTACGATGGTTATGTCGAGCATGACTTCATTGCCGCCAAGCCTGATGTCCTAAGCAAGAATGAATATCTTGAAAAAGTCAACGGCGCCATAGACCATGGCTCGAACACCGACTGGTATGACTCGCTCCTGAACAAGGACAATTTCGGGCACAACCATGACCTCTCCATCTCAGGCGGAAGTGAGTCAACAGTATTCAGGATGTCCGCTAACTACCGCGACAAGGAAGGCTTGGACATAGACTCCAAGAGGGAGGAATATGGATTCAGAGGCAATTTCAAGCAGACGACCTTGAAGGGACTTCTGGAAGTATCCGGCAACGTCTCCTATCGCGTCGCCAACACGCACGACTGTCCTGACTATGGGGCATTCAAAATGGCTCTGCAACAGAATCCGACATACGATCTGCACTCCGACGAGATGGGTTACAGCGGCTACAACTACAACCCATACAATTCGTTGAAAAACCATTCCATCAAGGATAAATACGAATATTCCACCATAGACCTCAATTTCCGCGTCAATTTCTTGGACAATCTTTATACTGAGCTGAAAATCGGACGTCAGTCCGTAGGGCAGAACAGATACGAGTATTACAACAAACTCTCTCGCGACTGCGTCGAGAATAACTACGATGGACATGCTCAAATCAACAGATACGACAGCGTAGACTGGACATCCGAATTCACTGCCAACTACAATTTCAAGATCCAAGACAAACATGATTTCAAACTCATGGCTGGGTACTCATTCCAGAAATTCGATGACTATGATTTCAGCGCCGAGAACAGGGATTTCCCAACTGACGTGTTCAACGTATGGAACCTGGGCGCAGGAAGCTATAATAAAGTTCAAGGACGCAACGGAATGTCTTCCAACAAGAGCCAAGAAAAAGATGTCGCCTTCTTGGGCCGACTGAATTACAATTTCGATGATTTGGTTCTTTTCACAGGGTCCCTTAGGTATGAAGGCAATTCTAAATTCGGCAAGGACAATAAATGGGGACTTTTCCCAGCTGCGTCAGCGGCGCTTCGTCTGTCCCGCTTGAGCTTCTTTAGCGACATCGAGCAGATCAACGACCTGAAACTCAGAGTCTCTTACGGAGTCACAGGCCGCTCAGGCTTCTCAAGATACATCTCTCTTGCCAAGTACACAGGCTTTGGAATGTACTGGAGCGACACGTACGGGAAGTTCATTATGGGTTACGGCCCGGGCAACAACCCTAACAAAGACCTGAAATGGGAGAAGCAAATCTCATACAACCTGGGAGTAGATTATTCTTTGTTCGATTACAGGCTCTCCGGAAGCCTCGACGTGTTCTTGCGTCGAGGCAAGGATCTGATCAGCGACTATTCGGTCCCTCTGCCGCCATACCTCCATTCGTCCATCACGACCAATGTAGGCACGACGCAGTCAACAGGCTTCGAATTCACTGCTAACTGGACAGCAGTCAAGAAGAAAGATTTCAACTATTCCACTAGCCTGACATTCTCTTACATGAAGACAAAGCTCAAAAAATTCTCCAATAAAGATTATAAGCTTTCCTACATGGAAGGAAGCGGATTCCCTTCTCCAGGGAATCCAGGATCTGCCCAGCGCCTGAAAGACAATACGGAAATAGGCACATACTACATGTCCCGCTATGCAGGAGTCGATGACAGTGGTAACATATTAATATGGGAAGACGGGAAAATCGGAGGCACCAAGAAGCTGGGCTCCGATGCCGACGAGACCGACAAAGTCTATCTGAACTGCTCTGGGGTTCCGAAGTGGGAAGCAGCTTGGGGCAACTCATTCACTTACAAAGGATTCGATCTCTATATTTTCTTCCGTGGCAAATTCGACTATAAAATCATGAACCAGTACGAGATGTACTATGGCCTCCAGGTGACCTCTGGAGACAACAAACTCAAGTCTGCCTATAAGAAGAATGCCCACATCAAGGGTCCGAAGCTGATGTGCGACTACGACGGATTCCTCCAGAATGGCGATTACATACGCCTGGACAACGTAACCCTCGGTTACAGCCCTAAGCTGAAAACCGACTGGATTTCCAACCTCAGGGTGTACGTGACGATGAAAAATCTATTCACGATCACTGAATATTCTGGGCTGGACGTGACAAACGTCAACACAAATGGCATCTGGCCTGGCATCGGCGGCATGGAAGTTTATCCATCAGCGCGCAGCCTGACCTTCGGCGTTCAAATCACTTATTAATCAATTCGAGCCAATATGAAAGCAATGAATATATTCAAAATTTCCGTGCTGGCAGGCCTCTTGACCTTGGTTTCATGCACAGACTTGGACGAGAAGCTATATTCTCAGCTAGCAAAAGATAATTATTATGTCGACCAGCAGTCAGTCGAGGCTGCCGTCCTCAGAGCCCACGAACATGGAGACAACGTTTGCTGGAGAGGCTCCATATTCCTACTTGAAGAACTTACAGCCGACCAGTTCGTCTGGACTCAGAAAGGCCGCCACGGCTACGATGACGGACAGTGGGATCGCCTGCACAGGCACACTTGGAACTACATCCAAGGTGATGTCAACGGGGCCTGGCAAGGCGCATTCCAAGGAGTATCTCAATGCAACGTGGTTCTTCGAGACTTCAACAATGTGGATTTCCGAAGCATCGGAGTGAGCGAAGAGCTTGAAAAGTCATACAAGGCCGAGCTACATGTGCTAAGGGCATGGTACTACTATTTCCTTCTGGATTTGTTCCGCAACGTCCCTATCGCTACTGAAGAATATGGCGAGACAGAACTTGTGCCTCAAGGCACAGCAAAGGAGCTGTTCGATTTCCTGGTCAAAGACTTAACTGCATCCATCCCTGATCTTCCGAAGCAGAAACGCCTCTCGCGCTGGACACAGGCTCCGGCGGCAGCCCTCCTTGCCAGGCTTTACCTTAATGCGCAGATCTACATCGGGGAAGACCACACAAGCGACTGCATCAAAATCTGCGAAGACATCATCAACGGAACCTATGGCACCTACAGCCTGGACACTGACTATCGTGGTCCGTTCAGCTCAGGGATCGACGGCTACGAGTCGCCGGAGAACCTTTTCGAGTTCAAACACCAATACGGCGAGCTTCAGCAATACACGTGGTGGGACCATGCTTCGCATTACAAGGCGAATATGTATCTCGGTGCCAGCGGAGGTGGATGGAATGCCATCCTCATGCAGCCTTCACGAGACCTGCAAGGGAATATTTATGACATTGAGAGCGGCCTTGGCAATCCGTACGAGAGTTATGCTGCAACCGACGTGCGCCGCACCCCATTCAGGGTTCACGCAAAAGACGAGAAAGGCTTCAGGTACGACGGTTACTTCCTGATGGGACTCATGCGTTCCGTCAACAGTTCGGGAGACGGCTACATTGACTATGATCTATCTTCCTTGAATGCCTCTACGAACGTCAACGGACAGGAAGAATGGAGTGGCTCTCCGCTTGTGTTCGTAGACCAGGTAGGCAGATTTTCCGAAGATCCTGCGGTAAAAGCTCTTGACCAGAGCGGTAAGGCCAATCTGCTCATGGAAGTCGCTCAGCGTGGCTATTTCATAACGAATGCGACAGAAGTCACTAGCAAAGGCAGCGACGTACACCCGGAGGATAACGGTTCGAATGTATTCCTCGGAGAGGAGAATTCAGGAATTCGATTGAATAAATTCCCATATCTTCCGGAAGTGACCGGTCAGTTCCGCAGTCAGTGCACTCCGGAAGTGAGGCTCGCCGAGATTTACTTCACGCTCGCCGAATGCTACTACAGGCAATCCAATAAAGCCAAGGCTTGCGAACTGCTTGATGCCGTGCGCAAGCGTTACTTCTCAGATGAGGATTGGCCGGAGCAGAGTTACGTACAGCATCCAGACAGGCTTACAGACATTGAGTTCGTGAGAGAATGGGGCAGGGAATTCATTGGCGAGCGTCGCCGTAGGATTGACCTTGTACGCTGGGGCATGTTCAGTAAGGCATGGTGGGCAAAAGCCGATGACTCCACAATAGGCGACAACAAGGAAAGGTCATACTTCCCTATTCCTCAGAGACAGCTGAATGCCAATCCTAATCTCAAGCAGACGACCCCTGGGTGGGAAAGTGCAAGCACTAACTAGGGATAATCCCCAGTAGAGCAGCTTAATTTAACATATTCTTTTCGAGGGAAGCAGCTGGCGCATCATGAACCCAGCTGCTTCCTTTTGCTCATTCACATTCTGACCTTATTATTTTGCCAAGTCTTGGCACTACTCCGTATTGCTTTGTGGGGCAAGGAAGGTCTCTCCGCACACGTCGCAGGTCCTCTCCTGAGTCTGGAGATGCAAATTGGTGGCTTCGCGCAGCCTGCTGATAAACTCCGTGACTGCGCGTCGCTGATAGGAATCCGCCAGCGTAAGCACTGACGTAGGCAGCATGATCTGCTCTTCCAGAGCGATTCTAACGATTCCGCGCACAGCAAGCGTTGCCGCATCGGGCAGTATGCTGACCCATCGATTGCTGTTCACCATATATATTATATGCGACAAATCGTCAATTTCTACCGCTGGCCGCACCTCGATGCCTAGCCTTTGGGCCTCATCGTCAATACGCTGACGGATATAGAGGCTGTCCGAAGGAAGCACGAGAGGATGCATCGCAATCTGGCTCAAGTTAATCGATGCCTTGCTGGCAAGAGCATTGTGTTCTGCGACGATTGCGCAGAGGCGTGATGCGAATAGCGGACGACAGTCTATGTCAGGCTCTTCGGCATCCGGCTTGAACGTCATGGCCAAATCAATGGAGTGCTGGCGTAACAGTTCTGGCAGCATCGGAGCGGCCGCCTGGTGTATACGTAGCTGAACCTGCGGGTAGCTTCTGTTATATTCCGTAAGCACCTCGGTCAGAAGAGACGACAGACCGAGTCCCGAAGCCAATCCGATGTCGACGCTTCCGCCCTTGAGTTCACTCTGGTCGGCAAGCCGCTGGAGCCCTTGCCGAGCATCGTCGAGGATTCTGTGCGCATCTTGAAGAAACATCTGCCCCTCAGCGGTGAGCTGAATATGCTTGCCCATACGGTGGAAAAGCGGCATGCCTAATTCTATCTCCAATTGCTTCACTTGCTGTGAAAGGGTGCTCTGCGCCACATTCGACAGCCGCGCCGCCTCGGTAAAACTTAGCGTAGTAGCCGCATTAACAAAAT
Source organism: Bacteroidales bacterium (assembly GCA_022653735.1). Taxonomy (GTDB): domain Bacteria; phylum Bacteroidota; class Bacteroidia; order Bacteroidales; family UBA932; genus Cryptobacteroides. The sequence goes on along the minus strand of JALCSU010000009.1, from coordinate 45,316 downwards.
ATCTCAATTGCCTTATCTCCATATTCGTTTCATTTGCACATTGCAAACATAAGACTTTTATCTCACATTCATCGGAATTTTCGATAGATAACATAGAAATTATCCGCAAATCTCACGTTCGGGGCTCCGATAAGATGTCTATCTTCGCAGAGGAAATTAAAGATAAACGAATATGAGCGAAAAAATAACAAAGGAAATGATCGTTGGCGACATTGTCGCCGATAACTTCAACAGGGCAAAGGTTTTCGAACATTTAGGCATCGACTACTGCTGTGGTGGCAAAATCACATTGGAAGAAGCCTGCCGGAAAAAGAACCTCGACCCGGACAAGGTAATTGCGCACCTTGAAACTCCAGTCGCCGAGGGCGACGCACCAAACTTCTCGGAATGGCCGTTAGACCTGCTTGTGGATTATGTATTGAAGAAACACCACCGCAATTTCCACCTGCATCATGAGGAATTGCTAAGCCTCGTCAAGAAGGTAGAAAATGCCCATGGCGAGCATCATCCTGAGCTCCACGAGGTACGCAAAGCAGTGGAAGAGTCGTTCGAGGAACTCGACAGCCACTTTGCCAAAGAGGAACAAGTGCTCTTCCCTCAGCTCTACGAAATCTATGCTGCCCATGAGGAAGGCCGCCAACCAGCGCCTTTCCACTGCGGATCCATATTCTATCCTATCCAGCAGATGATGCTAGAACACGACGCTACGGGTGAAACATGGCATCATATCGCTGACATCACCGAAAACTTCACGACGCCGACCGACGGTTGCAATTCCTACCGCCTGATGAACCAGCAGCTCTTCCAGTTCTTCAACGACCTCACAGAGCACGTCGCTATTGAGAACAATCTCATCTTCCCCGGCTTCATCAAGATGGAACAGGAAGGAGCATGACAGGATTCGACTTAGCAAAGCGCCAGGTCAAGAAACCAGAGATAGCCGATTATGTTATTATAGACTAAAAATATGATTGAAATGGAAAATCAAATGTTTTGTTACCAGTGTCAGGAGACCGCCTTCGGCACAGGATGCGTGTTACGCGGAGTCTGCGGCAAGCAGCCTGCCACGGCTCATATCATGGATTTGCTGCTCTTCACCCTCAAGGGCGTAGGCATAGCCGCCACTGCCCTGCATGAGAAAGGCATAGACGTTCCAGAAGAGGCAGACAACGTTTTGGTAGACGGACTGTTCGCCACCATTACCAATGCCAACTTCGACAACGATGCCATCAGTCGCAAAGTGACTGCTGCTCTGAGACTCAAAGACAGCCTTGTGGCTCTTGCTAAGGAGAACGGCGTGGAGTTGCCCGACACAGAGGCGTTAAATCTAAGCGTGGCACCTTCCGACTATGAGGCAAAAGGGCGCGAGGTTGGCGTGCTCAAAGAGGAGGACACGCACCGCAGATCGCTTAAGGAACTGACCATGTATGGCCTCAAGGGGATGGCGGCCTACTATGAGCATGCTGCCAGATTGGGACACACAGACCGGGACATCATCCGCTTCATGGAGCGTGCATTGGCTACGATAGCTTCCACGACAGTATCAGATAGCGACCTTCTCTCCCTAGTCTTAGAGACAGGCAGCTACGGAGTGAAAGCCATGGCATTGCTCGACAAGGCCAACACAGACGCCTATGGACAGCCAGAAATTACCTCAGTGAACATTGGCGTCGGCAAGCGTCCTGGCATCCTGATATCCGGACACGACCTCTGCGACATTGAACAACTGCTCGAACAGACTAAGGACAGCGGCGTGGATGTTTACACCCACGGAGAAATGCTGCCTGCGCACTACTATCCACGATTGAAGAAATATTCCCACCTGGTAGGCAACTATGGAAATGCCTGGTGGAAACAGCGTGAGGAGTTCTCTCACTTCAACGGCCCTATCATCTTCACTACCAATTGCATCGTGCCGCCTACGGCATCTGCCAGCTACAGCAATCGTGTCTTCACAGCCAATTCTACAGGCTATCCAGGCTGGAAGCATATTCCTACGGATGCCAATGGACGCAAGGACTTCTCCGAGGTGATAGCTCTCGCCAAGCAGTGCCAGGCTCCTGAATCGCTGGAGCAAGGACACATCGTTGGAGGATTTGCCCACCATCAGGTCGTGGAGCTCGCCGACAAGATCGTAGAGGCAGTAAAAAGTGGTGCCATCAGGAAGTTTGTAGTGATGAGCGGATGCGATGGAAGGATGAAGAGCCGCGACTACTACACAGAATTTGCCAAAGCTCTGCCTCATGATGTAGTGATCCTGACTTCAGGTTGTGCCAAATACAAGTACAACAAACTGAATCTCGGAGACATCAACGGCATCCCGCGCGTGCTAGATGCCGGACAGTGCAACGACAGCTACTCATGGGTCGTCGTTGCTCTCAAGCTCAAGGAAATCTTCGGCCTGAACGATGTCAACGACCTGCCTATCGCCTTCAACATAGCATGGTACGAGCAGAAAGCCGTCATCGTGCTGCTCGCACTGCTCAGCCTCGGCATCAAGAACATTCATATCGGCCCGACTCTGCCAGCATTCGTGTCACCTGAACTGCTCCAAACCTTGCAGTCAGCATTCGGCCTTGGCACCATCACCACGGTGGATGACGACATAAAGACGATGGTTGGATAAATTATCTCAGCGAGGGTCCTGCCTTAGCAGAAGGGCAGGATCCTCGCTTGTTTTATATACGACAATACCCCCCGGCAGCTGCCCCTTCGTAACCTTTTACGATTCTGGCACCGACGGGGGCTTTTCGTCCATCATTTCTTTAGGGGACTTGCCAAATTTCGCCTTAAATTTCTTGCTAAAATATTTTGCATCTCCGAATCCCACTGAATAAGCAAGTTCCGATACCCTCATCTTATCTTTTTCTTCCATTATCAGCTTGTATGCAAGCGTAAGCCTAGCATTCAGGATAAAAGCATTCGGGGTAAAACCGGTTAGACTCTTCAGTTTCTCTGTCAACACTGTTCGAGAGACGTTCATGGCATCGACAAAATCCGTCTGGCTGAATTCTGAATCTGCAATATGATCGTTCACGACATCAATGGCGTGCTGAAGGAATTTTTTATCGGTGGATGTATAATCAATGTCCTTCACTTCGAAGACAAGTTGCTTGCGGAAATCAGCGCTTTTGTTCTCCTGCTTCTTTATCAGATTCATAATCATGGCAGAGAGCACAAAGAAATTGCAAGGCTTCGTCAGATAGCCATCCGCACCATGCTTGTAACCCTCGATGCTTGAAGAATCATCCTTTTTCGCAGTTAATAATATTACAGGGATATGGCTGAATTCAACATGTTCTTTAATATATGAACATAGGTCCAGCCCGCTCATGCCAGGCATCATCACATCTGCGACAACGACATCTACATTTTTGCTACCCAATATTTCTATAGCCTCTTCTCCGCTTTTGCAAGTCAAGACATTGAAGCGTTTCGACATTATCACCGTAAAAAGTTCGGTTATGTCATCATTATCGTCAACGCAAAGCACTGTATGGTCATCACATTTAATCGCCGGCTCATTGATAGTTAAAGCGAGCGGGAGGTTCACTTTCCCAACAGGAGCGTCGTCTATCTCATCTGCATTGTAAGCATTACGCCCGATAGGAATGGTAAACATGAACCTGTTCCCGACGGTCTCGTTGCTTTCTACATCAATAGTACCTTTATGGATAGAGACGAGAGCCTTGACAAGCGACAAGCCGATGCCAGTTCCAATTGTATTAAAGTTACGATAATCACCTTCATAGAAACGCCGGAAAAGGCCAGATATTGTTTTAGGCGTCATCAGCTTCCCTCCATTTGCGCACGACACCATAAGCATGTCGCCATCAAGAAGTCTTGCCATGATTGAAATATTTCCTTTAGCAGGAGTGTATTTCACGGCATTAGAGATAAGATTATAGATAATTTTATCCATTTTGTCCGGATCGAACCAGCCGATGATGGAAGTCGGATCGGAAGAATAAGAAATCGTCAGGTCATGTTTCCTGACCAGGGGGATAAACGCCTCAACGCATTGCCCTATGAACTCTGCGACATCATTCCTAGATACCTTTATCTTTAGGTTGTCCGTTTCTACCTTCCTGAATTCAAGGACCTGCTGAACCAGACGAGTCAGCCTGATGGCATTAGTAGTCATTATCTGGGAGATGCTTTTCTCCTTCTCTGTCTTCGGCTGAAGGCTTTCTATCGAAGCCAGAATGATGCTCAGGGGCGTAAGGAACTCATGCGACACATTCGTGAAGAAACGAAGCTTTGCCTGATTAACCTCATCCGCCTTCTGCTGGTTCATTTGGTCGATTATCATCTGTCGTCGAAGCTTTAGGCGAGAACGAATCAAAGCTACGGTAAGGAATGACGCCGACACGAATGCCAGGATGTATAAGGAGATCGCCCACCACGTAAGCCATGGATTAGGCAGAATCTTTATATCGAGCGTCTTGATGTCGCTGCTGTGCATGCTGCCCGACCTTGTGCCATATACCTCGAAAACATATTTCCCAGGCTTCACCCCATAGAACTCAGCAACGTTACGGCTGCCATTCACGATCATCCATACCTCGTTCCCGCTTCCCCCAGATTTCCTTAACCTATAATGATATATGTCTCCAGAGGGATTCTTGAAATCGAACAAAGAGAATGAAATGCTGATGTCATTGTGATGGCGGTCAAGCGTTATTCTGTCGATGTAGTTTATGTCTGTCCGGAAGATATTCTTCTTTTCATCCCGAAGCGGATTGCCATTCCTGAACGATATCTTATTCACAAACAGATCAGTAAAAGAGATGTCACATTCCGCGGCAGAAGAATCTGCACGCAGGCATGGCAGAAGCACTATTCCTTTTGACGTTCCAAAGGCCATCTCATCCGTATCCTGCATGTAGAGAGAAGCATTCCGGTTAAAGAAGCCTGATTCCTGCCGCCCAGAGATATCCCAATAGCAAATGGAACTGAATATGTCATCTTCGCCAGCAATGAATGAAACTGCGGAACTGTTCGTAGTCACCCAGATGCGGCCATGAGGATCTTCAGCGATGTTGTTCACCCCAGCGCTATCAAGAAACACGAATCCTGAAACTTTCTCAAGTTTGCCAGACTGCGGGTTCCAGCGATAGAGCCCGTTCCACATCGAACCGGCCCAGACCCTGCCTGCCGAATCGCAAAATATTGAATTAAAAGCCCTTAAGTCGTTATTATCTTCCGGAAAATACGCATTGATCTTGCCGTCCTGCAAACTGACCCTTATCACGCCATCGTAATTCGTCGCCATCCACACATCGCCATTCTTATCTACTGACATGTCCAGAACTTTGTAATTTGGGTTTTGCGACTCCGACCCTAGCCGTTCTGACAATGTGACTACGCTGTCTGGCTGTTCCATGATGAAGACTCCGTTCCTCGTGCCTATCCAAACATCGCCCTCATGATCTAACGCCAAAGAATGAATGCAGTCATCTTCCATATTTTTGGCCGTCGTTGAAGATACTACTTGCGCCGTTCCTTTAGTCTTGTCATAAATCCACAACCCTCCATTATAACTTGCGAAATATATCTTGGATGAATCAGAACCAGAGATGATATCGTCGACGGTGCTCGTATTCAAGAATCCGGCAAAAGCCGGCATATCCGCATAATTCCGGAAATTTCCCGTCTTCTTGTCATAGCATATCATGCCGTGGCCGGCAATCCCTAGCCAGAAGATGTCTTGGCTCTCTCTGAAAATACTCCGGACTGAGCTGGTTTTATATTCATTTTGAACTTTGCCAAGAGGGATAGCGCACATGTATTCTGAACCATTTTCCACTTTGCACACACCGCCGCCTAGCATGCCTAGCCACATAGTGTCATCGCTTGTACGGAGAATAGAATTCACCTCGTTGTAAGGAAGCAATCCATACCCCCTTTCTGGATAAATGTTCATGAAAGAATCCTTGCCAGACGATGAATCATATATGCTGAGACCACTTCGAGAGCCTATCCATATTCTGCCGGAGGGATCCTCGTCGATGTCATAAATAATATTGTCCATCAGCGAATTGCCATCGCGCTGGTCATGCGAGAACGTAGTGTAGGAGAAGGTCCCATTCAATATTTCTTCCCGGCCGACGCGCAGCAGGCCACGCCCCCAGGTCCCGACCCAAAGATTCCCCTTTCTGTCCTGATGCAAGACATACGCTTCACTCATATCTCCAGAAGTGTAGGAGTAGAGCTTTCCTTCTTGCAGCACATATTTGAAAAGGCCTGTGTTCCATGAAGTAATCCAAAGGTTTCCGCTGTCATCAAGCAACAAGTCGATAACATCTGTAAGCGACTTCCGATTTGCGGACGACAAATCTATTTTTACGAACTCATCTTTATCGGCATCCTTCCTAAATACTCCCTTGTCACTACTTATCCATATCCTCCCCGAAGAATCCTTGACAAGGTCAGTCACATTGATTTGGTCAACAGCCTGGTCATGGATGCGTGAAATCACTCCCGTATTCTTGTCAAGCTTCAGCAAGCCTCTCTCGGTTCCGATGTACAGGCAATGGTGCGTATCCTCAAGCGCGACATGCAGATAACCGCCAAGAGACTCATCATTTTCTCCTTTTACCGGCCATGTTATAGAATTATAGCCATCGTACCGCACCAGACCGCTGTATGTGACAATCCAAATGAAGCCATCGTTATCCTGATACAGACTAGCGACCTCATCTGAGGGCATCTGCGCATTGAGAGGATGGAATATGAAATCCGACATCGCAGCCCGCGCAAAGGCCGGGAGAGCAATCGACAGAAAAAACGATATTACAATCCGCACACATTTCATGTCACGACAAGACTTATGTCCCGCAGCGAATGAACAAAAACACAAGCACTGCGGAACCAAAAGTCAAATATAGCATTTTTTATTCCCACCCGTCATTCTGCACCAAGTTTCCATTCTTGTGCAATTCAACTTCTGATATCGGGTACCAATACATCTTGTCATTCCAATATCGGTTCTGGACAAGATTTCTTACCACGGAATAATCCTGATCCCCAATTTTAGTGATCGTGATGCCATAGATTTCTTTTGTGCTTTCACCGATTTTCCACCGGCGCAAGTCCCAGAAACGATGCCCTTCAAAACACAATTCTACCCTTCTTTCGTTGCGTAGCCTGATCCTGAACTGATCCGCTGGCAAATCCGAAGGTATCTCCGGCATAGAGTATGCCGCACGAATCAGGTTGACTGCCGCCCTTGGGGAAAGAGCATACCTGACGCCATGAAAAACTCCCGTGAAATCCGGATTTTTCGTCCCCTCGAAAAGCGCCTCTGCGTAATTCAGATAGACCTCCTGAACTCTAAGCAAAGGATAAATGTGAGGATAGCTGTTCACATTTCCAGTAGTCAGGCTTGTTGCCTCCTGAATGAACTTCCGGAGATAGAATGATGTCGGAGATGCATTCTCTTTCGGAAGTCCATTGTTTCCTCCCGTATATGATTCAATCACCGAACCCTTGAACGAGTCGCCATTCGAAAGAATGTCCCTTGCTAGCCGCGGATCCCTTTTTGAAGCATCCAGCAAGGCTTCTTTATTAGCGGCAAAGTCAAACGGGGTACCATCCGCCATGTCAAAGGCCTCAACTAGATTCAAGCTTGGGCATACACCTGAATTTCCGCCTTCATATCCGACCGGGAAGTTATTGGACTCAAAATTATTCGATGCGGCTTCTCTGATGCCGAAAATGAGGTCTTTTGCCTCAGCATTGAACTGCTGGCGGACAACGCCGTACTGAAGGCTTTTGCTGTTGGCATCAATGAAATCAAGAGCAGCTTCTGCCGCTTTTGCATATTCAGAAGCATCACCGGCAGGGTTATTCAGAGGACTGGCAGCATAAAGCAGCAATCTCGCGCGGGCAGCAAGCGCAAACCCTTTCGTAACGCGCCCAATCTCGGAATAATAAGTATCGGAATATGAATCCGGGAGATGCTTTGCGCAATCTTCCAACTCATTCGATATCCATTCCACTGCTTCGTCGTATTCCACGGGTTCCAGGCTGTTAACCTCGGACACAGAGTAAGTTTTATCTGCAATGACTATTCTTCTGTACCTTTTAAGAAGCTCCATGTGGAACCAAGCCCGCAAGGCCCTAGCCTCGTATGGATAATTTTTCAGCTGTGCAAGGTAAATGCTGTAGCGCTCATCCCATCTGGCTATGTCGAAATCTTCAGGGCAATTCTCAAGCAGATAATTGGCTGCTCTTATCGCCGTATAGTAATGACTCCACTGGTCGTCTACCACCTCATTGGCAGACCAGCTGCCATCATAGTAGCTCTTGCACACGTCTGGAGAATTTGCATACACCGCATCATCACTTGCGCATTCCTGAAAATTTGCAAAACCGGACAGAAGGTAGCCGTAAACATTTGTCATGACCTCTTTGACTTGGGAGAAGTCGCTAAACTGATACTCTTTAGAGTGATACTGGGATTCGTTCAGATCCAAGTCGCTGCAAGAAGCAAAGGCGAATGCCACGCATCCAATCGCCAATGATACAAGCCTATATGTCTTCATTTTCATAATTCATTTAGAAATTAACATTGACGCCGATTGAATAGGTTCTCGCAGTAGGATAGGCGAAGCTGACGGCCTCTGGATCGAGAATCTTAACATCATCGATAGAAAAAAGATTATTGCCGCGCATAAAAATCCTAACATTTTCAAGCCTCCACTTGTCTATTATGCCATGCGGCAGGTTGTAATAAAACTCTATCTCACGGAGCTTGAGAAACCATCCGCTCTCAGTCCACAGGCTGCTAGGAAGGTAATTATTCTTATTATCGAGCGTCGTCAGTCTTGGATATCTCGCTCCTGTGTTCGCAGGCGTCCAATAGTTCTCTAGGTAATGCTTCGAAATATTCTTATCCCCATTGTACAGAGGCTGATAAATGCTGGCTAGGCTGGTAGTAATCGTATAGCCACCTGCGCCTTGGAACCAAGCATTAAATCCTATTCCCTTCCAGTCAAGCCCCAACTGGAAACCGTAATAGATTTCAGGCAGATTTGACTTAAGCTGCCATGAATAGTCATAATTGTCAATCTTGCCATCTCCGCTCAAATCCTTGTATTTCACATCTCCGGGCTGCACCGAAGCAAATGTGCTGGCAGGGATGCCAGGGAGGAGATTGCCAGAAGCATCAAAATCCGATTCCTGATAGAAACCATCGGCGATAAGCCCATAGAATCGTCCGATAGAATTACCCTGTCTGGTAAGATATGGATAAGGATGATAAATCTCATCGATCTTTGTTATCTCGTTGTGGGCATAAGAAATATTTCCCTTAACATAGTAAGACAAATTGGAGATTTGTTTCTTCCAGCCAAGGGACAGTTCAATGCCATAATTTTTCGTTTCGCCGTTGAAAGCATCGGAGGCACCGATTCCAATTACCTCCGACAAGGTATTGACAGCCGAGGTGCGGAGATTGGTCCGTTTATTATAGAATCCGTCAACTTCTCCAGTGAAACCATGAAACATTTCAAATTCGACCCCGATGTCACTCTTCATATCCAATTCCGGCTCAACTCCTGTTGAAGGAAGGGCGCCTTCTGTTGCTCCTGAAAGCATCGTCGGAGAAACGAATATATACCCGAGCCCGGAGCCGTTAAACTGGATGTCCATGTCATAATCCAGGTTCGCATCCATGCCCACAAGGCCAATTGAACCCCTCAGTTTCAAGAAGTCCACGAAATCGACATTTTTCATGAAACCTTCTTTGGAAAGCACCCAGCCCAGGGAAAGAGCCGGATACAGACGAAACTTATCGCCCGAAGGCATGAGACTGCTCCCTGAATATGAAGCAGCAATGCTTGCGAGATATTTGCCAGAATAGTCGTAATTACCCGAGAGTATGTAGTCATGGTGCACCCATGAATTATTCGCCCCCGTGAGCGTACGCTTTTCTCTATTGAAAACAAATGCGGCATTGACATGATGATTTCCGAAATATCTCTCGTATCCTGCCTTGCCCCAGACAGTCAAATGCATGAACTGATATGAGAGAGAGCTTGAGAAATTCATCTCGGTATCGTTACCATATTGATTAAGAGAATAGTCGTCTATGCTGCCATCGGAATTGTATATTGGAGAGAACACGTAATATCTATTCGAATATCTTTTGACATCTGATATGTCAGCCGAGTTGTCATACGATATCCTTGCCTCTACGTTTAAGCCATTGAGCAGCATTCCAAGATCCTGACGAATCGTCATGTCTGCCGATAGCATTCTGGAGAACGTGCAGTCGGTTCCGGCGCCAAGGATGCTCTGAACAGGATTCTCAAACTTAGCAGACCTGGCCCATATATCATTGAATTTGACAGGAAAGCCTATTGAAGGGGCTGCATACATTGCAGATAAGTCAGTTCCATTGACAGGAGAAGTCTGTTGCTGGATGCGAGCCGCAAGATTCACCAAAACCTCGGTCGTCGGAGTGATGACGACATTCAGATTCGAACGAACTTTCAGGGCATCGTAGGCATTCTGGGCATTCAAGCCATCAAGCAAGCCAGTATTTTTGAAAAATCCCCTGTTGCTACGATAATCCGCATAAACGAAAAACTTTGCCAGACGGGACGAGCCATCCATGGAGATATGAGCATCATTGCTAAAGCCCACATTCTTTAGGATTTTATCTTTCCAGTCGACAGTTGGGATAAAAGAATTCGAGCCACTTCTGAGCCCTGCGATATTAGCCTCCGAGAAGTACGCAGACAGTCCGTCATTTGATCTCGCCTCGTTCAATGCGTTGGCGTATTGTAAGGGGCCTGCCATTTCTGGCACCCTGAACGGAGTCTGCACCCCGAAATTATACCCCGCGCTCATTCTGAAGCCCTTCCTTCCACCTCTTTTAGTGGTAATGAGGACAGCGCCGTCAGCCCCTCTAATGCCATAGATGGCCAGCGACGCAGCGTCTTTGAGGACGGTCACGCTCTCAACCTCGTCAACATCTATGTAAGATGCATTGCGTGGCACCCCATCTACTAGGACAAGCACTTGATTTCCACTGTACGAGCCTCTGCCGCGAACATTGATAGATGGATATATGTCATCGGGACGAGCCCCTGATCCATTCTGATATACGGCAAGCCCGGGGATCATCCCGTAAAGAGCGTTCATGATCTGCGTCTGCGTGGAATTTTTAATGTCGTCATAGACAACGCCTTCGATCGCAGCTGAGCTCATCTTTCGCGAGATGAATCCGTCGTAGCCTATTCCCAGCCTTACGTCACCGGACAAACCGAAAACCGAAGCCGAGTCCGTCTCATTGGAAAAATCCTGAGCTTCAAGAACGTAAGCGACAAAAATCAGTATTAAAAACAGTATGTTTTTTTTCATATCAGCATTCAATATTAATACACTACCAACCTGGATTCTGTACTAGCCCATATCCCTTGTTGATCTCATCCGTAGGAAAAGCGCTCAGATACCATTTAGTATCCCAGTGCGTCGCCCAGTAGCGAGACGCTTCCGGGATTGGATCAGAATAATAGAACGTAGATTCATAGGCATCAATATCGTCTTTGTCGTCAATGACGCCATCGTTGTTGCTGTCTTCCGTACGCACAGCGCCGCCTTCTGGTATCGTAATCTTAATGCCGTAAAGAGTCATCTTGAAAATATCGTCTCTTTTCCAGCGCACGATGTCGTACCAGCGATTTTCTTCAAAATATAATTCTCTGGCCCTCTCATCGAGAATCTCTTCGCGAAGCTGGGGATCGCCCTGCAAAGGTTCGTCATAAGCATGCATTGTCTTGCCTGCCTGCACTTTATGGAGCAGAGCGTCATTCATATCCGGCAGACCGACTCTTTCCCTCACAAGATTCAGCCATTTATATGCCTCTTCCCTCTGGCCGAGTTCGTTCAGAGCTTCTGCATAGGTCAGGAAAATTTCCGGAAGCCTCAGATACGAATAATTTGACGGACGATTCATGAACGTCTCATCATTGTAATCCCATATATATTTCCTGTCACAGAAGCCGGTTATTGCCCTATTGGCAAGTTCGGAGCCTCTTTCTTGCCCACCAACCCACATCTCAGCCGGACGACCCCTGAAATGGTCTCCGTTGATCATCACGGATTCGTACAGACGCGGATCTCGGTCTCGGAATGGATCATCCTCAATCTTTGTAGTGTTACCGTGAGACGATACCCAGTCCTTATAGTAGAGTCTTGATCCGTCTGTCTTCGGAAACATGTCCACGAAGTTCAAGGTAACGCAGCCTCCGCCGTATCCACGGCCAGTGTTGCCGTGGTCATCAGACACCCCGAAGTAGCAACGCAGATAAGTGTCCGCAAAAGTCGGGTACGCACGTCCTGTCTCAATAAGAATCTCTCCATTGTGCCGGTCCGCATAACTGGTATTCCATGCATTCCTATAATCATCAGAAGACGTACCGGTAGCCTGTACCAGTCTGTATGGGCTGCCTGCTGCCTCATTTGCCTTAATGAATTCCTCACAGGCATCGGCAACCTTTTGCCAGCGAGCCGCATCATAACCGCCGAACCAGTACATGAGAGGGACGTCAGATGAGTTGATATGCTCAGCATTCGACGCTTTTGCAACTGGTTCTGACGAACTGTACGGCTGCCCTGCATTGAACAGAGGGCTGGCTGCGAAGAGCAAAGCCCGGCATTTCAGCCCCAGCGCAGACGCTTTCGTAAGATGGCCGTCCCGGTCGGAAGTCACTGTCCAAGGAAGCATTGAAGCAGCCTTGTCACATAGTTCGACGATGTAATCAAGGGTAGCCTCCGCAGTCTGCCTGGAGAAGTCATAGTCTTGAACATTATCAGCGCCGATAGATTTTTTGAGCAGCGGAATGCCTCCGTAATTCCTGAACATGTCCAGATAATGGGAAGCTATGATTGCATAGCATTCTCCTTTGCCGATCATCTTTTCCTCATCTGTCATGTCCGGCACCTTATCAACATTTTCAATATAGAGGAAAGCCCTGCGAATGCCTATCCAATTATTTTCCTTGTCAGGGACGAATCCTAATTTCGTCCATGAAACGCCATTCTCGGCCTCGGCGCTGTAATTGCCGGCAGCATATTCCTGACCTCCGCTGCTCCAGTCATTATGGGAGCTCATCAGGTCAGTGATAGCATCAAGATTGTCATTATCAAGCTGGCTGCAACCTCTATTGTAGTTGCCCCCCAGATTGAATTTTCCTGCCGTGCCAGTAGGCCAAGCGTTATTATGTATTGGATAGCCACAACGCAGCGTACTATAAGCGGAGACAAGCGCCCTGTCTGCATACAATTTCGATGAAAAAACGGTATCAACGGTCACATCCACTCCAGGGGCCTTCTCCAGGAAGGAATCCCCGAACTTTAAGTCGCTGCAGCCAAAGACGGCAGCACAGACCCACGCAAATCCTAATATCTTATATATATTCTTCATACTCGAATCCTTTTTTAGAAAGATATGTTGAATCCCGCATTATAAATCCTAGTATTTGGATAACTGTAGACATAATCCCCATTCAGATTCGCGCTTCCAGTCATCTCTTCCGGATCAATGTCGATATCAGCTAGATCAGAGAACAACGTAACAAGGTTATAACCACTCACGTATGCTCTAAGCGAACTTATGCCCAGCTTCTTAAGGAATTTGCTTTGACTGAATGTATAGGAAAGCTCTACGTTCTTAAGCCTCAGATAAGACGCATCCATTAGCCAGATGTCCGAAGACTGAGTATACCACCTTTTATTCATGAAAGTAATGCGAGGGAATCTGGAATTCTGATTGCTTTCCGTCCATCTGCCATCAGCGAGATACTTTAGAAGAGCTCGGTCATTGGTCATGCCGAAAGGCTCCATGTACTCTATGCCGAGAACACGCGATGCGTTCCACGCACCTGTCCACTGCATTGAGAAACCGAAATTCTTCCAGTTGAATCCTGCGATGAAACCGGCCACATACTCTGGCCTCTGACCATATCCGAACCAAGTGTTGTCATCGCCATCTATCTTTCCGTCATTATTTAGATCTTTGAATATGGCATCTCCCGGGCGAGGATTGCCAAGGGTGATGTCAGGAATGCTGCCTCCCTTGCTAACCGTCATAAGCTCATAAGTTACCGGGTCGAAATCTGAATCGTTAAGATACCTATCGAAAATGTATCCATAGGTCATCCCGGTTCTCCTACCGGTTTCAGCCATATATGGCTCATTTGGAACGACTTCATCCATATTAATAATCTTGTTCCTCGCAAAAGAAATATTGCCAGTCAGGCTATAGCTGAAATTAGAGCTTAACTTAGATCTCCAAGTGGCAGATATCTCGTATCCATGATTATCGACTACCCCAAGATTAAGCATAGGCAAATTAATGTCTGCGATGTCAGGCAACGTGTTTCTTTTCGAGAGGATATCGTAACGATGCTCGAAAAAGAAGTCCGCAGTGATGGAAAGCTGCTGTTTGAACATGACCAGATCCAAGCCATAATTCTGCTTCCGGCATTTCTCCCAAGACACCACAGGATTGCCCTGAGCATTCTCAACCGCATCATTGAGCATCACCCCGCTATACAACTGGCCAAATTGCCAGGACCCCCATGATCCGAAGTTAGCATTGCTATGGGAAGGATTCCATGAACCATTCAGGTATAGAAAACGTTCTCCGGAATATTTGTCATTCCCCACGAGTCCGTATGATACGCGGAACTTAAGAAAATCCACATATTTTCTTGAAAATTTCATCCAAGGCTCTTCGGTGATGACCCAGCCGACAGAACCTGCCGGAAAGAATCCATACCGGTGTCCAGGAGCGAAATTCTCCGATCCATTATAGCCGGCATTGAAATCGGCAAGATATTTCTGCTTGTAATTCCACGTTACGCGGCCAACATATCCGACATAACCTGTAGGAATCTCAGGGAAATTAGACGGATAATAGGTTTTGGTCTGGTTGTAAAGAAGGAGTCCGCTCACTGTATGATCTCCGAATTTGCGGCTGTAGTTCAAGCTTCCTTCCAGATACCAGTTACGTCCCCTTGAAGTTCCCGAACTGTAAGACAAAGGTTCTTCCAAGCCGTCTACGCCAGATGTTATGAATACATGCGTATTGTCGTACATAGGATTGTCCAGCGCCATCCCGGGCTGAGTGTAATGCCCCATGTAATTCACGCTTTGCCAGCGGCTGACTGCTGCCGTAGGAGTCCTGTTGACATACAGATAATATGTGGAATTATATGCTCCTTTAACGTTGACGCTCAACCCCTTGGTAATGAAATCGAGCTTCTGGCTCAGCTGGAGATCCAGATTCATGGTGTTTGTAGTCGTCTCGTTATAACCATAGCCATAATACAGACCAAGACCGCTCATTCCCGATCCGATTGGGATGAAATCGCCTAGGACAGGGGTCGTGTAATGTCCATCCACGAAGCCCGGGCTGGAAAATGGAGTGCACCATGTGATATATTGCCAGATGTTGCTCCCGTATCCATTAGGCTCATGGTTCTTGCCAACTCTTCCGCCAATATTGATGCTAAGCAAGGTGGTGGGGCTTACATCTATATCCACGTTAGACCTGTAATTGTATCTATTATAGGTATAATTAGAATTGTAATTTTCAAAGCTCTTAAGCATTCCATCCTGATAGAGGTACCCGATGGAAACGAAATATCTCACCCTCTCCGCACCTCCGGAAACGGTAATGTTATGCTGCGTCTGCCATGAGAGGTCATGGAAGAGATAATCGTCCCAATTGGTGTTCGGAAACATTATTGGGTCGCGATCATTCTTGAACATATCCAGGGCCGCATCTGAAAAAGTCACTGATGTCCCAGGAGCATTCCAATTATCCGTAAGCTGAGCCTCGTCGAATATCCTTCCGTGGTCATAACTGCTCACGGTCGTCAGATGCCGGAGAGGCTGAGTGATGCCGAAGGAGGAACTCCAGTTGATTTTAGCCTTTCCTTCCTGGCCACGTTTTGTGGTAACCAGAATAACGCCATTCGCTCCCCTCACGCCAAACACTGCCGTAGAAGCCGCATCTTTGAGGACCGTAATGCTCTCTATCTCGTTAGGATCCATTTGGAAGAAAGATCTCTCGACGCCATCGACCAGCATGAGAGGCTTGGACGCTTCGTTGGTAAGAGAGCCAGACCCTCTTACATAAATGTCCGGATCCTCAGCTCCTGGCTGGCCTGATGTCTGAATGGTCGATACTCCAGACAGGGCTCCTGCAAGAGAGTTGGCAACGCTGCCGGAAGGGGACTTCAGGAGATCCTCAGATCCAATTGAAGTCACAGCTCCCGTTATGGAAGTCTTTTTCTGGGTACCGTACGCAACAACCTGCACTGCTTCTAGATAATTCTGGTCATCAGCAAGCTCCACCACGATTCCATTCGTTCTATTGAACGTGACTTCCTTCGTCTGATAGCCGATGTAAGAAACCAGGAATACCGGTTTCATCCCATCAGGAAGACTGATGGAAAACTCTCCGTTCATGTCCGTCGCAGTGCCAACGGTTGATCCTTTGACATATATTCCTGCTCCGATCAAGGTTTCTCCCGTCCTCGCATCTACCACCTTCCCTTTATAGACTGCTTTCCTCTGCTGCGAAGACGCAGTCATGATTCCGATGTCAGGAGCAATAGTCTCTGCCCCAATGGTAGGAGACGCAATGCATATCGCAGAAAAGGCAATGAAAAATAATTTACTATACATTTATCAATTAGGCTAACGTCTAAAATTATTCCGGCATCTATGTCAACTTTTTCTTAAATGTCCCACAGGCGCCGGAATAATAAATCGAATATCTCCCGTACTAGATGATTCCAACCGCAATATTTATGCAGCCTGGGAGAAAATTATTTTGCATCGAAGGTGATGAAATACGAGGCTGTCAGCGCAGCTCCGTTATTAGCATACTTTTCTGGCTGGTAAGTCGCATCTGCTTGGGAAATAACAGTAGTACCATTAACCTTCACGTTCGGAAGAGACTCAGGCTTTTCATCATCACTTGAGGCAAGCAGCGCCGCATCTCTCCAGCCAAGCTTATTTGCGATCCACATCATCTGGGCAGTAGAATATCCTATTGCAATTCCGCCCCATCTATCTGGCCAATCCGTGGTAGGGGCATTATCCTTGGACCCATCCCAAAGATCCTGTCCGCCACCGCTAACCATAATGGCAATCTTGTTATCATAGGTGCGTCCAATCACGATTCTCTTCATGTAGAATCCGCCCCAGCCCATTCCAAGCACGCCTTGGTCTGAGCAATATTGCGACGCATCGTTCTTTATGATGTCCGTGACTTTAAGTGCTTTTCCATCGCGAATAGCCCAGCCGTAAACCCAAGACGCATCGGTCACATCCCACTGCTTGTCAGCGGCATCAGCCACCTGCTGAACCTCAGAGGCAAACGCATCGCCTTCCGTTATCCAGTCTGAACGTTTAGGAACAGAATAGAACTTATCGTTTTTGTACGTAGCTACCGAGAAAGACATCTTGCCGTCTGAGTTGAAGCCTACGGAATTCCTCCAGAGCACCGCATGATCGCCAGTTGGATTATTTGCCATCACGCCATTATCATAGACCATGTAGTCAATTGAGTTCATGCGTTTGCAACCAGTCACGACTACAAGATTATTGTAATCAGAGAAATGCTTTGACGTGTCAATGTTTGCGGTAATGTCTCCCTTTACTGATTCCTGGTCAAGCGTAACGATGACGATCTTTCCAAAACCATTCATGGTAGGACGATCTTCCTTCCAGTCTCCCGGGAAAGAGAAAGCATCATTCGAGTAGCGATAGTGCTCTCCTTCTGCTAGTTCCTCGGGGAATTCCCAGCTACGTGGGTTCGAAGGAGCCCAGAATGTATTCAAATTATAGACAGGAATGCCCAGGAACTGGTCAGCTGAATAAACATGCACGAAAGGATACTGGCCGGCATCCACGAAGTTTGCCGTAATGTCCGTAAATCCCATTTCCGACATTGACTTTCCCGAATATGCAGACACATCGAGCTTGACTTTGTACACGCGATCTTGTCCACCAAGCTTGAATACTATTTCTTGTTCGATTCCATCGCTGAAATCATACTCCGTGTCTTCAGGAACCTGAGTTCCCGCCTGCAAAGCGCCGTCATTGAAAATGAGCTTCACTTTATTATAGTCAAGGATATCCTGGTCATATTTGACGGATATCGTCTTGGCTGCGTTATCCACTGAAACATTCTCTCCTGCCTTAAGCCCCTCGATCTGAATCTTGGATGGGTCGACGATTGGGAATGCATTCGATGAGAATGCAATGGTATACCTCACCGACGCATTTGACGGACTGGTGAATCTGAGCACTGGGGTACTCTGAAGATCAACGCCGGTAAGGACTGTCGGATACGTGAGAGTCCAGCCTTTGTTAACTTCGATGGAAATATCGACATTGGAGTAAGTTTCTGCGTTGTTGAAGGTAAAGGTTACTTTCTGCGCATTGTCATCTACGACGCCGGCAACAGTCTCGTCTCCGCATTTCACCGAAATAGATTTGATAGGCACTTCAGGATCCTTCTCATTTGAATTTTTGGTGCAGGACGCAAATGCAAACGTCCCAGCAAGTGCGACAGTTAAAAAATAGGCTAACTTTTTCATCATACGAAAAAAACGGTTATTAATTTAATATTCAATTACATAATAATAAATTCCTCACATTTTCCGACGAATTGCTCCGCCAGCGAATAATTGGAATGCTAATTTACTTTTTTCTAATTAATCAAAGGTGGAAAAAATAACGGAAAAATTCGCCTTCTTGCCCGAACACATCTATGCAATGGTAATAAATTCCGGTTTCGTTTAGGCAATGGAGAAAAATCCGTTAAATAATCTACCAATACAAATTTAATAAGACTAACTTTGTTCCCCGATTTATACTCAGAAAAAAAATGAGTTGCCCAACATCAGCAAAAATACTATTGGCATCCATCTTCGCCCTAGCATCTTGCAGCAACGACAATGCTGTGGGCGTTGAATACAGATACGTTGACACCGCCCAAGGAATCATAGCGGGAGTTGACACGTGGCCGGCTAAGATTTTCGTTTTCAGGAATGAGAAATGCATTTCGATCCAGGATGCGAAAAATATCGGCAGCCTCACAGAGATAAAGGCCCAATCCGGAGATAAAATTTCTACTGTCGCATTCGAGAACCTTGACAATCTGGACATTGCCCCACTGGAAACAGGAGGAAAGCCAGAAACCTATGCCATTGGCGTAATCAACGCAATGGTTGGGACAGGAGCATCCGTCTGGGTAGGAAATTCAACGATAAGCTCCTCGAAAACTATTTCGCAGTCTCTGTCCCCTCTCACGTCCACAATCGCCTTGAATGCAGAGGGCGCAAGCGCCATTGAAGCATACGCATATCTCACCATTGAAGGGTTGTCAGGCAAATGGAATCCTGCGACAGAAACATTCCTCCAAGGGGATGATGCCGTTAGCGCAACTGTCAAATCCGGGAAAGAAATAACTGTCTTGCCGATGCAGAACCAAGAGGCAGAATGGACCCCGGGCATCAAGATAACCATAGGCAATCAGACTCTATCTCCCAGATTCACTTTGCCGAAAGGCATCGGAAAAGGGGAAAAAGCAGAGTTTTCGTTAGACTTTTCAAGCTACAAGAAGAGTAACGCCTATGCTGTCAGCTGTCACATTTCAGACATCGCCACTGGCAAAGCCATTCTTTCGAAGTCCAAGACATTCATAGCAGGGGAAGAAGAAGCAAACAGGCATTACTCCGTGCTAGTAGAAAACAACGGGACTTGGGAAGAAATGACTGTAAGGGAGGCACTCTGTTCCAATGCCGCTAAACATACCGGAATCTGGAATGACTGGAACAATTCAAAGGCTAAGCGAGACACAATGTCTTACTGCATTTTCGAGAATCCATTTGCAGGGCCAGTCAAGTTACGGGTCAAGAAACTTGACGGGCAATTCTCGTCTGCGCAGATACGCCCAAGCAAATACGGAATCTCAGCCACAGTCATAGAAGGGAATACTATAGAATTCACCATTCCGTCCTATGAAATGCATAAAGTTAGCGTAGAGTTCGACGGAGACCGACAGCACAATCTGTTCCTCTATGGATATAGGCCAGATGCGAACAAGCCTTCTGGCAGTTCTTCGTCCGTAAAGTATTATGGTCCTGGAGAACACAATGCTGGCACTATAACATTGAACTCCGGCCAGACCTTATATATTGACTATGGAGCAATCGTTTATGGGAATGTAGTTGCCAATGGAAGCAACGTGACCATAGCCGGCCACGGAGTCCTGAGCGGAGCGAAATTGAAACATTGGGGCGACGCACAGTACAGCTGGGGTGACATGCTCATACGCTGCAACAGATCAAACGCTCCAGTCGCCGATTTAAATGTCAGCGACATTACCATGATCGACAGCCCCGGCTGGAATTTGTGCGTCACTAGCACAGATGGAGTCACGATAAAGGGGGTCAACATGATAAGCTGGGAACTCAATGGGGATGGGATCGACATCGTAAGCTGCACAGGAGTTGACATCAGCGACTGCTTCATCCGCACCTACGATGACTGCATCACGCTTAAATGCCGTTTTATCGTCACGCCTATCACAGACGTAAGCGATGTAAGCATACACGACAATCTTGTATGGCCAGATTACGCAAGAGGAGTCGTGGTGGGTCCTGAAGCAGGAAACATATTATATCCCGGTCGCCTGCACGACATCATCGTAAGCAATTGCACTTTCCTTCAGCATGCCAGGGGACTTTCAGATGATCTGCGAGCCGCTTTCGCAATAGGCCACGGCAGCGATGGCAGCAGCGACCTGTGGAGCGGGAGCAATCCTCCGGCAAGAATATCAGATGTCACGGCTGAGAACCTGACATTCGACGACATTGATCCTTCCGGAAGGGCTGTTTCAATTCGTCAATATGGCGGCACTCCTAAAGTGGTGATGGATAACATTAGCCTCAAGAATATAACAGTTACGAGCAAAAAGGCAGGGAACTACCCAGCCCTTACAATATACACGAAAGGAAGCACCATCACCGGGATGAAAATCACAGGATTCACCGTGAATGGAGAAAAAATCCAAGGCACGGGAAGCCAATTCACCATTGACAATCCGGCCAATGTAGAATATAGCATAGAATAAAACCACAGATATCATGACTAAAGGCTTTTCCATGACATACGCAGTGCTGATTCTTACAGCTGCTGCCTTAGGGGGATGTAAAGTGGAAACAGACGACCTCAACGCCCAGACGCAAGAAGTGCAGGGCATCGTCATGTCTCCATCGTCTCTCACGATAAAAATAGGGGATGCTGCGACAATCGGGGCAAGAATAAGCAAATGGAATGCATCTACAAGCAGTCCAATTGCATGGACAGTCGAAGATTCGAATATTGCGAGCGTAACGCAAGAAGGGATCGTGACTGGCCTCGGAATAGGCGAAACTGACGTTAAAGCTTCAGCCGGAGGCAAAACGGGCATCTGTCATGTAACAGTGATTGACTCAAGAATACCTGCCGATAGCCTGAAATTCGATGTCGAGCAATTGCGCATCAACGTTGGAAAGAAAGAGTCAGTCAAAGCCACGGTATTCCCTTCGAATTCGACAGACGCACCTGTTTGGACATCGTCAGACGAATCGGTCGCCACAGTTGATGCAGCAGGGGTCGTCACCGGCAAAAAATGTGGTTATGCCACAATCACGGCCAAAGCAGGTGACGCTGTCACATCAGTCACGGCTCTAATCCATGGGGATATCTGGCTGGAACAGGTCGATGCTCTCATAAAACCTACTACTTTCGAAAATCATCCGTTCGAGACCGACACCATTCGCGTGGCAAGAGGAGAGACAGCCACAGTGCAAATGATGGTATATTGCGACAAAGACGAAGGCACCATAACGCCATCTATCACGCAATTCGCCCTGAAAGGCGAAACTGGCATAGCCATCAACCCCGAACTCCATTGGGTGAGGAACGTCAAGTGCACTGCCCACTGGGATCAGTGGGCAGGAGGGGCGGCACCCGACAGGTATCCGCAAGAGCAGCTTCTCATTCCGGATGCCCTAATGCCTCTTGAAGATTGGACCGTTGATCTTCCGAATGGCAATCAAACTGCATTCTGGGCAGAATTCGACATTCCTCGTGATGCACCAGCAGGAATATATGAAGGAATCGCCAAAATACAAGGCTACGACAGCGGCGAGCTCCCATTCACTGTAGAAATCTACGATGTCACATTGCCTGAAAAGCAGACTTTGGACATCATGCAATGGATAAACGGAGACCTGAAAGCGATGAATAACGGCAAAGAGAATGAAATGTACGCCAACTATGATTTGATCGAGAATGTCATCGTGCCGTTTGTAAGCAAGTACGGGCAAAATAGCTTCAACTCTCAATACTATCAGACCTATTACACAGGAAGGAAGCTCGTAAAAAACGCTTCCGGGGAATGGGAAATGACCGCCGACTTCAGCACGCTGGGAAGAGAAATCGAGATGTATTACAGAGCATGCCCTGACCTTCACTATGTTCAGGGGCCAAACATAATCGCCAGCGCTAAAGACAAGACGGACGGACTTCTTGTGATGCTGGGGATTGAGCTGAATGATGATGGCTCTCCAAAATGCACAGATAATGGAGATGGAACTTATTCTCCGGTCTGGACCTATGTGAATCAGCGCGACCAGTACAGTCCCGAAGTCGAGATGTATCTCAAGCTGTATTTCCAGGCTATGGAAAAATATCTCAAGTCACATTCCCTTCCTGACGGGAGAACCTATCTAGACGTCTATCTACAGACTCTATGTGACGAGCCTAATGATAAAACAGCCCCAGCCTATATGAGAGTTGCTTCTTACATCAAAAAAGGAGGCCCGGAAATCAAAATAATGGATCCGCTGGGAACGCATAAAATCACAGACGAGTATCTGGACGTGCC
Source organism: Bacteroidales bacterium (assembly GCA_022653735.1). Lineage (GTDB taxonomy): Bacteria > Bacteroidota > Bacteroidia > Bacteroidales > UBA932 > Cryptobacteroides. The sequence goes on along the minus strand of JALCSU010000009.1, from coordinate 22,344 downwards.
ATGCCCGTGCATAGATGTGCTGAAAGGCGAGGAGGGATATGAGTATACAGACAAACAGATACCGTGGATATACTGTGCCATGGGCCCGCAGGGTAACGGGCTCAACAGATTCATAAGAATCCCGCTCATTAAAACAAGGCTGATTCATTGGCTGAACTATCGCTACAACACCGTCGGCTTTCTTCACTGGGGCCTGAATTACTGGCATGGCGCCCCATCAGAGAATCCATGGAAGGATGCTTACGGCGACTACATCGGAGGCGACATGTGGATTATTTGGCCAGGGAACAAGAAAGTCTATCCTTCCATACGCCTGAGCGCAATGCGCGATGGCATCAGAGATTACGAATTGCTGAAAATGGTTGGGCAAAAGTCTAAAGCCGAATCCGATGCAATGTGCCGGAAAATCGTGACTGACACGTGGAATTACACCACTGACATAGAGGCTTTCCGTGCGGGCAGAAAAGCTATTCTCGATTATCTCTCTGGCAAATAATATGTCTATGCTTAACAAATCAGGCTTTGCTTCATTGTCCCTGCTTTCCCTTCTGACTCTTTTTTCTTGCACGGAAGAAATCTCCAGCAAGAAAGAGAGCGACGTCTCAGTCGTCCCAAGACCGGCAATGGCAGAATTCCACAAAGGATATTTCAAGACTCAAGAAAGAGATGCGACAGCATCCAGCGCCGAAACCAATCTTGACCCTTCTTTGAGAGAAACTCTCGGACGAGAAGGATACGTATTGAATGTGACGAAGGCCGGCATTTCAATAAAAGCGGCAACCGATACCGGGCTTTTCTACGGAATGCAGACAGTAAAGCAGCTCACCGACAGCAACGGAGTACGGTGCGCAAAAATTACAGACTATCCTCGCTTTGAGTACAGAGGCATTCACTTGGATGTCTCGCGCCATTTCTTCTCAAAAGAAGAGATCATGAAAATCCTGGACGAAATGGCATATTACAAGCTGAACCAGTTTCATCTTCACTTAACTGACAATGGAGGATGGAGGTTGCAGATTGACTCATACCCTAAGCTGACAGAACTTGGGTCGTACAGGGTTATGAAAGACTGGGACGGATGGTGGAAGCTGGACAAAAGGTATTTCTGCACGAAAGACACTCCCGGAGCATACGGAGGCTATTACACGAAAGACGATATTCGCGAAATAGTCAGGTATGCAGAGGAGCGATATATTAACGTCATTCCAGAAATAGAATTTCCCGCACACTCGGATCCTGTATTTGTCGGTTATCCTGAACTCAATTGCACTGATACGCAATACGGCAATGGAGAATTCTGCCCTGCCAATGAAAAAGTTTACGACTTCGCCGAAAGCGTATTGGCTGAGGTGATGGAACTCTTTCCTTCAAAGGAGATAATCATTGGCGGAGATGAGGCGAGAAAACATGCTTGGCATGATTGCAACGCATGCAAGGCCTTGATGGAGAAAGAAAGAATGACTTCTTACGACGACCTTCAATGCTACATGATAAGCCGATTGCAGAAATTCCTCAACGGTCATGGCAGGGTAATGGGCGGATGGGACGAAATCCTCAAAAATGAAGATCTGTCCAGTTCCTCGATCGTATATTCATACAGAGGCGAAAAAGGAGGCATCCGGGCGGCAAACAGAGGATTGCGCACAGTGATGACTCCTGGTGAAATCCTTTATTTCGACTGGTATCAGGCTTCGCCGAAAGAAGAGAAAAAGGCGATGTACGGATATTCTCCATTAAAGAAAATGTTCATTTTCGATCCGCAGCCCATTAGTCCTGAACGCGCTGCATTCAATGAAAGCCTCGTCGAGGGAAAGAAGGTCGCTCCTGATACTGTTGAATGCATCCGACCAGAGAACATGGGAAATGTCATTGGGGTTCAAGGATGCGCATGGACGGAATACATTCCTACCGAGAAGCACCTGGAATATATGATGTTCCCAAGATTGCTTGCAATCGCCGAAAAAGGATGGTCGCCAGAAGAAGGAGCGTCATGGGATGACTTCAAAAATCGCATCGGGCAGCAACTAGCCGGGCTACGAAGCAGAGACATTCAAGCGTATGACTTGCATGATGCCCCTGAGGTCATGATCGTCGCAGGGGAGGTAACGATGGACAGCGAGAACCCTTCAGCTACCGTTAGGTATACGCTGGACGGTTCGGATCCCAGCGCGGCATCTGCCGCTTACGCAAAACCCTTCAGGGTCAGAGGCGATGCCACTACCATAAAGGCTGCCGCCTTCAATGGGAAGCAGAAAATAAGCTATGTGAAGGAGGTTCGCTTCAAGCAAGGAGAGGACGTGATGGAATACTACGACTTCGCTAATTGAAATCACCACTTTCTTGAATATGCTTATTTCAAGAAAGTGACATATTTCCGTTCCACGAGGCCGTCCTTGCCGATTTTCATGATGTATGGCATGGAGCTGAGGTCGAAGGTGTCCAATATTATGTTCATGACTTCTGGATGCGCATCGAAGAGCTTGTCGGTCTCCACTTCGAAAACCTTTGCCCGAGAGCGTTTCGGAAGAGCGCTCTGCAAAGAATCCAGAGCTTGAAGCTCAGCCTCGCACACGTGACAGCCTGAATCGTGGAAAATCAGCCAGCCCCCTTTCTTCCTGAATTTGTTCCAGCCAGGAATCGGGAAATCCTTCGGGAGCCTCGTTCCTACAGGAGTCCGGGACAGCAAATCATTCATCATCTCTGCCAGGCCGACTACCTTCACCGTATCGTCAGAGCTTCTCCATATCTCGGGACGCGAGAGAATATATTCGTTGACAAAATCCAAAGCGCCTGCATTCCAAGCCTCCCCTTTGTGATTGGAGAGGTAATACAGCAAGTCTCCTTCAAGATGCTTGAAGAACAGCGTGTCACCCTTGTCCAACGTCCTGCTTTTCACCAAATCAGCGGCATGGAGGATGTCAGCAGCCTCCAGAGTGTCTCCGTAAGATTTGAAAAGATTGTCGAAAAGAGCGGTGGTCTCCGCTCCGCCATATTCATAATCATCTTGCGATAAATACAAGTCCAGAAGCTGCTCCAGAGCCCTATTGTCCATTCCCCTACCTACTATCCTTCCTCCGGGAGCGACAAGGAACATCTTCGGCGTATTCAGCACTCCGTATTTCATCTGGAAATCGGAAGATACTTCTGGATCCCAGAGATTTATCATCCTGGTTTCCGATGCCGTCACGTTGAATTTATCCCCAATCCATTTCAGCCACGAACCTTTATTCACGCCAGCATAGACCGCATAGAAGTCGATAGGGTAATTCTTGCGATTCAGCAGGGGCTTCAAGAATACCGATTCCATCTTGCACTTAGAACAGTCAGTGTCATAGAAATAAAGCACTGAATAACGCTCGAACCTAACCTGAGTCGCAACGCTGTCCGTGGAGAAAAGAGTAAGTTCCGGAGCCTGGCAGCCTAGGAGCGACTGCCGGTTGAAGTCGGCATAGACCCGGGCGTTCATAAGTTCGGCTTCGCTCTGGAACTTCACCTTCGCAGGAACGAACCATGCGTCGGTCAGGTGGATTGAAACCGCCTCATCGCCCATGACAGGAGAATTGAGATAGTGGTCGTAAAGCTTGATGGCAACATACTGCCTTAGGAGCGAGTCACTGGTGTTTTCTATCATGAAGTCGCATTCCCTTTCCTTGACCTCCAGAGGCTCAGGCTCTAGAGTGGCGACATATTCGGCGATTTTGGCATCCAAAGCCTTAAACGCAGTGGAGTCAATTTCCTGCGCAAAAGCGCTAGCGGTGAGAAAGCATATTATGATTGTGAATACGAGCCTTCTCATTTTGCTTCTGGCAATATGACGCCTTCTGGGATGAACTGCGAAGTGTCGCCATGATGGCGGATGACATCGCGCACGGCCGACGATGAGATGTGGGCATATTCCTGGGCAGTCGGGATTATGATGGTCTCAAGCCCCGGAAAGAGATGCCTGTTGGCATCAGCCACGGCTTGTTCGTTATCGAAATCCGTCATATTCCTGACCCCCCTCACCACGTGCCTGATGCCTAACTGCCTGCAGACATCCACGGTGAGGCCATCGTAAGATATAATAGAAACCCCATCAAGACCTTTGACCGCCTGACGGATGATGTCTTCCCGCTGCTCCATCGCATAGAATCCCCTTTTATCCTGATTCACGCCGACAGCCACCACGACTTCGTCGAATATTGTCAGAGCCCTCTTGAGAATGTCCAGATGGCCAGAGGTGAAAGGATCGAACGACCCAGGAAATAAAGCTTTTATATTCATAAATCCCAAATAATTACAGCTGCCAATTAATCGGAGTCTTCCCTTCGCTTATTAATATTTCGTTTGCTTTCTTGAAGTGGCCGCAGCCGAAGAAAGCTCCTCTCGCCAGCGGCGAAGGGTGTGCCGCCTCCAGCACATAGTGCTTTGACGAGTCAATAAGAGCCTTTTTGCTCCTAGCGTAATTTCCCCACAATAGGAATATGATGCCTTGGCGATTTGTCGAGAGGTAGCTTATGACCGCATCTGTGAACTGCTGCCAGCCGATGCCGCTATGTGATGCAGCCTCTCCGCTTCGCACGGTAAGGATGGCATTCAGCAGAAGCACTCCCTGATGCGCCCAGCCCTCCAGATTCGGCCGTCCGCTCATCCTGAATCCAAATTCATCTTCGATTTCCTTGAATATGTTCTTGAGGGAAGGAGGGGCAGGCACGTTGTCAGGCACTGAGAAACTAAGCCCCATCGCCTGACCATATTCATGATAAGGGTCCTGGCCCAGAATCACGACTTTGACCTGGTCCACTGGCGTGAGTTCGAATGCCTTGAAGATAAGGCTTCCGGGAGGGTAGATTTTCTTTCCAGAGTCTTTCTCTTGGTGAAGAAAACGAACAAGCGCGGCAAAGTATGGTTTCTCGAACTCACCTTGCAGCGCCTGTTTCCAGCTTTGTTCAATTTTTACGTCCATACGGACTGTAAATTTAGACAATTTATTCGAATATGAAGTCTATGACTTCATCTATGGTCTTCACGTAATGGAACTCCAATCCTTCCACATAGACAGGCTTAATGTCCTCTATGTCTTTACGGTTTTCTTCTGATATGACGATAGTGTGCACTCCTGCCCTCTTTGCGGCCAGAATCTTCTCCTTTATCCCGCCAACAGGAAGGACTCTGCCACGAAGAGTCATCTCGCCAGTCATCGCTATGCCAGGCTTAACCTTCTGCTTCCTAAGAGCTGAAACCATGGAGCTGACCATCGTTATGCCGGCCGACGGACCGTCTTTCGGAACGGCCCCCTCTGGCACATGCACGTGAATATCTTTAGACTCGAACTCCTTGGAAGTCATCTTTGCGAGCTCTGGATGCGCTTTAATATATTGGTAAGCAATTGTAGCCGATTCCTTCATCACGGCCCCCAAGTTTCCTGTCATGGTAAGGTTGCCCTTGCCATGGCTCACAGAGCTTTCCACGAAGAGAATCTCGCCTCCCATCTCGGTCCAGGCCAGGCCGGTGACCACGCCTGGCGCTTCGTTGCCTTTCTGCAGATCGTGGAAATTCGTCGGCAATCCGAGATATTCCTTAAGATGATCTTTCTTTATGACTGCTGGATAGGCTTCGCCTAGGGCTATTTTCTTGGCAGTCACTCTGGCGATTTTAGCGATCTGCTTCTCCAAACCGCGGACACCCGACTCATGAGTATATTCATCGATGATCTTCGCTAGAGCGGCATTGTCTATTCTCAGTTCATGCTTACCTACGCCATGTTCCTCTAACTGCTTAGGAATGAGGAATTTCTTAGCAATTTGCATCTTTTCCTCTGCCAGATAGCCTGTGACATTGATGAGTTCCATCCTGTCCAGCAGGGCAGGCTGAATCCCATTTAAGGTATTAGCTGTCGTGATGAACAGCACGTTGGACAGATTGTAGTCGATGTCCAGATAATTATCGTGAAAGGCAACGTTCTGCTCTGGGTCTAGGATCTCGAGCAAAGCCGATGACGGGTCGCCTTTGTAGTCATTTCCCACCTTGTCTATTTCATCTAGCACCATTACAGGGTTGGAAGTGCCTGCCTTTGCTATGCCGCTTAGGATGCGTCCTGGCATGGCCCCGACGTAGGTTTTGCGGTGGCCTCTCAGTTCTGCCTCGTCATGCATTCCACCGAGAGCTATCCTGACATATTTCCTGCCCAATGCCTTGGCGATAGATTTGCCCAGGCTGGTCTTTCCCACTCCCGGAGGGCCATAGAGACAGAGGATAGGGCTCTTCATGTTTCCTTTCAGCTTCAGGACGGCAAGATATTCAATGATTCTGTCTTTCACCGTCTCTAGGCCATAATGGTCTGCATCCAACACCTTCTGAGCATGCTTCAGATCCAGATTATCCTTGGACATGTCGTTCCATGGCAAATCCAGCATGAATTCGATGTAATTGTATTGCACGCTGTATTCAGGGGACGAAGGATTGTATTTCTCGAGCTTGGACAATTCTTTTTCGAACTGGGCGGCCACTTCCTCAGGCCACTTCTTCTCCTTCGCCTTCTCGCGGAACTTATCGAATTCCTCATCATCATCCATTCCCAACTCTTCCTGGATGGTACGAAGCTGGTTGTTCAGGTAATACTCCCTCTGCTGCTGATCTATGTCGCTTTTCACCTTCTGATTAATCTCCTGCTTAATTTTAAGCAGCTGTGTCTGCGTCTCCAGCAGCCCTAGCAGCTTCATCGCACGCACATGCAGGTTGTCGTATTTCAGCAGCTCCACTTTCTCGGCGAAATTCTCAACATCCACCGTCGTCGCTATGAAATTCACCAAGAACGGGAAATTATCGATGGAGCGAAGAGCGGTCAGCGCTTCTTTAGGAGCGAAAGAAGACGACCTGATGATGACTGATGCTTTGTCTTTCAATGATTCAGCCAGCATCCTGATGTTATCATCCATATTTGGCACCACGTCATCGATGTATTTCACCTGAGCAAGCAGATACGGCTGATAAGAAATCATCTTCACCAGCTTGATTCTCTTTATCCCTTGCAGAATCGCAGTCAGCGAACCATCCGGCATTTCCAATGTCCTGAGAACCCTTGCGGCAGTTCCATATTTGAAGAGGTCCTTCTCAAGAGGATCCTCAACCGACACATCGTTCTGAGGGACCGCGCCGATGAAAGAGCCTTTTTCTTCAGCTTCTTTTATCAGCTTTACTGATTTGTCCCTGCCGATAGTTATAGGAAACACCATCTCAGGAAAGAGGACGGCGTTCCTCAAAGCCAAGATTGGCAGGGTGTCAGGCAGGTCCGCCGGATCCACCTTCATTTGCTCTGCCCCGTCCACGACAGGAATTATGCTAACCTCCGCCCCCTCGGGGAGAAGGAAATCTGATTTATCATTTCTAGCGTCCATACTTAATTCATCTAAAGGGTAGCATTCTCTGACATTTTGTCAGAGCTAAGGCCCTTTTAAAAGCAAGGGGGAATAAGGTCAATCTCCATGCCACAAAAAATGATTTCAAAAATTGAGATATGATTTTGAATATTAAAAAAATAACTCTATTTTTGCAGTCCGTTACTCGAATAAAAACCTATTGGTGTGATTATTAAAACTTTATAAATTTTATAATTATGACTAAAGCAGAAATAGTGGACAAGGTTGCGAAAGCAACAGGGATCGAGAAGATCGCAGTCCAGTCAGTTGTAGAAGCCTTTATGGACACCGTTAAAGATTCTCTAGTAAAGAAAGAACCTGTATACCTTCGTGGTTTCGGCAGCTTCATAATCAAGCACAGAGCAAAGAAAGCAGCCAGGAACATCACCAAGAAGACTACGATGACTATTCCGGCACACGATATCCCTGCTTTCAAACCTGCCAAGGTATTCGTTAACGCCGTTAAGAAATAATTGATTTAATAATTTTATAGACCTATGCCAAGCGGAAAGAAAAGAAAAAGACATAAGATGTCTACGCACAAGCGTAAGAAGCGCTTGCGCAAGAACAGGCATAAGAAGAAGTAACTCACTCCTCTCTGTCTGTCATTTTAGCAGTCGCTAAAAGAAAGAGGCTGACCGGGAGATCCGGACAGCCTTTTTTAATATAAAGTCCATTGAATTTCCTTATGGAGTCCGAAAAAAACGAAAAAGATCAGAAGGATCTGATCGTCGACGTATCGCCGACGGAAGTTCACATTGCGCTTATGGAAAACCATAAGCTGATTGAACTGAACAAGGAGTCTAGCAACGGGCACAATTTTTCAGTCGGGGATGTTTATCTTGGGAAAGTTAAGAAAATCCTCCCTGCGCTCAATGCTGCCTTCGTGGACATCGGGGACAAAAAGGAAGCTTTCGTGCATTATCTCGATCTCGGACTGTATTTTACAGCCTTCGACGAATTCGTCAAGAAGAGCAACCCTAACAGCGACCTGAATGCGTTATATTCAGGAATCAAGCTAGGGCCTATCTTGGAGAAAGAAGGAAGAATAGAGAATGTGCTGAAGCCTGGGCAGATGATCGTCGCCCAGATCGTAAAAGAACCGATTTCCACTAAGGGTTCAAGACTGACAGCGGAAATTTCATTGGCAGGACGAAACATTGTACTGATGCCATTCGCCGAGAAGGTGAACGTGTCCCAGAAGATCGTCTCCAAAGAAGAAAAAAGAAGGCTCGAGACTCTGGTCAAGAGCATTCTGCCGAAGAATTACGGTGCCATCATCCGCACTGCCGCAGAAGGCAAGAACGCGGCGGTTTTGGTTGCCGAAGTAAAATCTCTCATCCAGAAATGGGAGACATCATGGAAGAAGATCGCTGGGAAAAAGAGCATCCAGCTGCTGTTCACAGAGTACAGCAAGACGACCACCATCCTTAGGGATTTGCTCAACGATTCATTCACGAACATTTACGTGAACGATGAGAAAGAGTATGAGGAGACGAAGAAATACATCTCCTTGATTTCTCCGGAGCAGGAGAAAATCGTCAAGCTGTATAATGGGAAAGAGCCTATTTTCGACCATTTCGAGGTCACCAGGCAAATCAAGAGTTCTTTCGGGAAGGTAGTTCCGATGAAGCAAGGGGCTTATCTCGTGATAGAGACCACCGAGGCATTGAACGTGATAGACGTGAACAGCGGCATCAGGGCAAAGACGGATGACCAGGAGGAGAACACCTTCGATGTCAACTGCATTGCTGCTGAGGAGATTGCCAGACAATTGAGGCTAAGGGACATGGGCGGAATCGTCATCGTGGATTTCATAGACATGGAATCTCCGGAACATCGCAATGAGCTGTTCAAGAAGATGCAACAGTTCATGGATAGCGATAGGGCGAAACACAATGTCCTTCCTCTCACGAAGTTCGGCCTCATGCAGATCACTCGCCAAAGAATAAGGCCGGTGACTGAAATCAACACTACCGAGGTTTGTCCTATGTGCCATGGCACCGGGAAAATTGCGTCGAGCGTAGTGATTGATGAGGAAATCGAGCGAAAGCTCGCTTATTTCGTGGACAATGGGCAGGGTGCCATCACTCTCAAAGTGAGCCCGATACTGGGAGCTTACCTCAAACGTGGCTCGAACCTGTTCGGGGACAAGTCTTTCCTGGGGAAATGGCGGCGGAAGTACAAATGTAAGATTAATTTGGTCGAAGTCACTGACTTCTCGGTCCTGCAAAATGAATATTACGATGAGAAAGGGGATAAGCTGGAAAGCTAATCCCCTTTTTTAGGGGGCGCTGCCCCCTGAGAACCCCTGCGGCTCCCGGCCTTGTGGTATTCGCTTGGCTTAGCGCCGCGCGAACACCCGGCCTCCGCCGGTCGCCGCTACTCTATCTTGCGATTGGTGAAGATCATGACGAAGAGGTTGAGAAGGAGCAGCAGGAAGCATAGAACGCTGATGCGGCCTATGACATCGCCGTGACGGACGAAGAATGTCTGGCCATCTCGGAGGCCTACGGATTCATGAAGCGTCTCTTTCTGCCACCAAGATGTCTTCCTGAGGATTTTGCCGGACGGGTCAATTACAGCAGAAATGCCAGTGTTGGCACAGCGAGCTATCCAGCGACGCGTTTCAATCGCCCTTAAAGATGCGTACGAAAGATGCTGGCGATAGCCCGGGGTGTTTTTCCACCAGGCATCATTGGTTATGATCGTCAGCAGCTCGGCGCCTTTCTTGACATATTCGGCGCAATGCTCCGGATACACCGACTCATAGCACACGGCACAGCCGACAGGAAACGTCCTTTTTACCGAGCCAGAATCGTCATATTCATAAAAATTAAGATTGGAGACCTCTTTCTGGCCGACTTCTCTCCCCATCACTCCACCGAGCCACTCATCCACGTGACGGAATACGGCCGGATATGGCATCATCTCCACCCCGACGACCAGTTTGCTCTTGTGATATATTTCCGCCCTTCCTGTGCCATCGGTGATTAGCGCCGAATTGTGCGACTCCACCCAGGTGCCGCCATCGTTCAGCCGACGAGCAGTCTGCGAAGGGCGCAGGGCGCTATGAATATATTCATGAGACGAGGCGCCAAAAATCAGATTGGCCTTAGAGCTGGACTTCAGGAATGAATCGAAGCTCTGGAGCGTTGGGCTTAGCGCCAAATCATTCGTGATGACATCGTTAGTGAAAGTTTCGGGAGCCAGCATCAGAAGCGGCCTGTTTTTAGGGGCATCTGCCATCTGGGCAAGCAGAGTAGCGTTTTGCTCCTCCTGTGTCATGCCACCGAACTTATTGTAAGGATCTATGTTTGGCTGGGCAATGTAGACATCCAGTCTTCCCTTATCCGGTTCAGGCCAGAGGAAGAGCGAGGTCATCAGCGGACCGAAGAAAAGGATGCATATTCCCAGAATGGCAGCTGTCTTGGCCTTGGCATTATATTCCTTCCATCGCCCGCTCTGCACGGCAGAGAGGATGCCGAATATTCCCAGATTCATCGCCCAGGCCCAAAGCGAGCCACCCAAGGTGCCAGTTATCTCGTACCACTGAATCCAAGAAGTGCTTCTGGCGAAGGCGTTTCCTAACAGCAGCCATGGCCAGCTGATCTGCGCCCACGTCAGGTAATACCTTTCCCATGCAATCCATGCCACCATTAGGAATATGTATGGCAGGGAGCCGCGAAGATATTTCTTGCTGTATCTGAAAAGCCCGAAAATCAGAGACATCTGAAATGCGTTCGCAACCGATGCGAATATTCCGCCACCCACGGTCGCATTGCATATCCAAAACGTCGTGGCAAAGTTCCACGCCAGGAATGCCGAATAATGCCAAAGGCAGAAACGCCTCATGCCCGTCTCGGATGCGACTTTCTCTGCCATCAGCAACGGCACGAACCCGATTAACGCAAGATACCCGTAGCCTGGGACTAGGTACGGCACGCTCATCAATAAGACAAAGAGAGCCAATAGAATTATCAGCTGAACGTTTCTGCTCATGTGCTTATGAATATTCAGATTTCAAAGATACTGAATTTATGGAGCACGAACAAACTAAAAGTTGAGTTCGAAGCCAACGTTCACCACGAACCTGTTGTCAACCTTCTTCCTCTCACCATCAACCATGTGCCAGCGATGGTTCAGACGCCAATAAGCATCCACCCTAAGCAGCCTGAATATATTCGTGATGCCCACGCCAGCCTCCATGTAAGGCTTATTCAGCGTTGTCATGCCTTCTGGGAACAGCATGGAAGCCTTGCCTTCGGGGTCACCGATTATGCCGTTGTTCTTCTTAGTCAGGTCTCCGTAAGCCATCTTGAATATTGCAATTTCCCTTAAATTCATCTTCCTGATTCCCGGAATCTTGCCGAGGAAAAATCCTTTGAAATCATGCATCAGAGAGAAAGTCACCCAAGTGTCCGCCGCAAACTCATAATAATCCATGCAGGCGAAAGTCTCTTTATTCAGGAAATATGTTCCATTGCCTTGGAAGATGTTCAGCATGGGATAAGGCACTGTGCCAAAAATCTTTCCGGCAGACAGGTTCATGTAGCTGTTCCCAACCGGTGGTACCCTGAGCGTGTACTCGGCGGTTATCTCCGGGCGGAAGAATTTATAATCATTGTTTCCGAGTCCGTCCAGCGCTCCTATCAGTTCAGTGGTGATTATAGGGTATTCTGTGAATACATAATATTTATCGAAGACTCCCCTAGTGATTATCTCGTCCCAGGAAATTCTAGTTTCTAACCGTAGCTGATTGTAAGCCACGGAATTGATATTCTGACCATCCCTTGTCACCATCGGCACGTACTTGTTCGAGAAAATTCTCTTGTTCTCCAAGGCCACCCCCACGTTGAGGTCCTGATTGACCTCGTGCATGTATGTGAGATCGAATTCATTCACCATGCTCAGTTTCTGCCCGCCTGGCTTCGAAAGCAAGGAAGTGAATATATTACCGCTGCCATATTCATAGTCGACCTTCCCAAGCTGCGTCACGTCATGCTTGAATACGGCCAGAAGCTTTCGCGTCGGCTCATTATTGAACATATATTCAAAAGTGCCCCCAGCCTTGAATTTCCCATCCTTCACGCCGAATGCTCCATATCCCATAAGCCTCACCTTCCTGCTGAAATCCTTCGTTGTGCGGATTCCGAGCTGGAAGCGGCTGCCTTCCAAATTATTAAATGAATATATCGTAGAGTAAGGCCCTAAGCCGAACTTTGGCGAGATGTCGCAGAAGCCTGTGGCAAGCATCCTGACAGTGGTCTGGATGTCCTTATAAAGTGGCACGTTCTTGATGGAATCCACCATCTGGTATATTCCTTTTTCCTTTTCCGTAAGCTCGTAAGGCCTGACCTTCGCCCAATATTCCTCGTCATTATTCAGGACGTTCTCGCTCAGCTTCACGGCGGATTTGGCATCTGAGAGATTCTTATTCCCGAAATCGACGTATCTCGGATTAATATAGTCTATCTGGCGGCGGGCTATAATGGAAAGCAGATGCGTGGAGTCGGTGAGAACAACGGACAAGTCCGCATAGATTTTATCCTGTTTGTAAAACCAAGATGAGTCAGGAAGTCTCTGATTCTCGACATCCAGCACAAGGTCACGAATCCAGTTCACGTTCGAGCCCTTCTTCAGCTTGGCATGAACTTCCCTTAAAGCGAAATCTCCGGCATCCACGGCCATTTCCCCATCGAAAGTCGGTGACGACACCCATTTGGATGGGTGAAACCGTATCTTATACGTCTTCCTACCGTCGATGTTCAAGCTGTCTATCAGAAAATAGTTATAATAAAGCATTCCGTTCGAGTTGGCTGGGGACGGAATCTGGATTTCGAATATATTGATGAAGTCATCATAGAAATTCGTCTTCACGTGCATGCTGCCAGCGAACTGAGCTGCCGTTTCTTCCTGATCGATGCCAGAGATGCGGCTTGCCTTGATGACCTCCTTCTTCTGATCCGGATTCGACCTGTGCGAATATTCAGAAGAAGTTTCCGATATCATGATCGGCAGGTAGGGCCGGCCAGAGATGACGGAAGTATCCATGTAGTCGTACACGAACATGAAATTCTTCGGCAGCAGCCTCTTGATGGTCTTGCTGTCCGCATTTTGAAGGTCGGTCTCTATCTTGCTGTAGACCTCTGTCGTATAGCCTGGCTGTAATTCCGGATTGTTCCTCTTTTTCCCTTCGTTTATGCTTTTCAGAATGAATTTCATGTACCTGTCATCAGGCTTCACGACCGCAGCTTTCAGCTCATTCAGCGCTGGTTTCAAAGAGAAATTTATCTCGTTGAAGCTACCGACGCTGACGGGCTTCTCTGAAGTCTCGTAGCCAAGTATGGATGCCGACAGGATTGTCAGGCTGTTATTCCTGACCTCCAGAGTATAATAGCCTTCATCATCGGTGGAAACACCCACCGTGGAATTCTTAAAATAAACCCCAGCGAAAGCAATGCCCTCGCCGGTCTGAGCATCCGTCACCCTGCCTTTCACCCTGGTAGTCTGCGCATGCAGGCCCAAGGTGCCAAGCATTATGAATATAATGATGAAAAATATCCTGTGTAAGTTAAGCCTATTCACCTAATCTGTGCCTGATCAATCTTTATCTGCTGAATTTTGTACTCACCATTGCAATTGCTGACGAAAAGCGTAACCCTAAACACTTCCCCGCCAGCGTTCAACTCGCCTAGTGCATACTTAGAATTGGCCTTCGATGCCGTGTGGATTATGTCCATCGATCTAGGATTATGATTGGAGAAGAAGGTCTTCAGAATCTGCTTTGCCTGATTCTTGCTGCAATCATTGTTCTTAGAAAGGATGGACACTTCCAAGTTATCGGCAAACCATGCAGACAACTTGTCCACGTTGCCTTGCCCGAAATATTTGACGATAGGGTTGAATACATCGTAGCCATCGCTTGAAGCGCCAGCTCTGCCCCAGAAAAGCAGAGCGGCACTTATCAGTAAAATTTTAAGCGCTGCTTTCATTGCGGCTGCTGATATTGCAAATAATGAGCCACCAGTCATGCCCAGTCAGGCGCGAATAGTAGAATAAAGTATTCAAAAGCAGAAGATGCAGGAGAAGACTGATAAGGGAAATAGAAGCCATGATCTCTTATTGTAAATGAATTGTCTGTTTATTATTTTTGCTTAAATGAAAATGACTCTGCTGACAGTCGGGAAAACCGACGTGAAATGGGTTCGAGAAGGCCTGGACCTCTACGTTTCCAGACTCACTCACTATGTTCCGTTCAACCTGATCGAGATTCCCGAACTTAGGGGTACCGCCTCGCTAAGTCATATTCAGATTAAAGAAAAGGAAGGCAGGCTGATTCTGAAAGCCATAAACCCTTCAGACAGGCTGATTCTCCTTGATGAAAGGGGAAAAGAATACAGGTCTGTAGAACTTGCCGGCAAGATTCAATCTTTGCTCTTCGGCGGAGGGAAAGACATCGTGTTCGTAGTAGGCGGTGCCTACGGTTTCTCCGATGAAGTATATTCCAGAAGCAATGGAATGCTGTCTCTATCCAAAATGACATTCTCGCATCAGATGGTCAGGGTCATTTTCGCTGAGCAGCTCTACCGGGCACTCACTATAATTAAAGGCGAGCCATATCACCACGAGGGATGAGGAACAGGATTAACATAAAGGAATTATTCGTGGCGACCCTGTTGTCTTCCGCCGCCATCCTGCTCGCATTCTCAATTTCAGTGGGGAACAGGATGAGTAATCCAGACACGGTCGCTCAAAGAATGTCTAAAGCTTTGGAAAAGCGCATGAACCTGCTGGGGCATTACATCTCCACTGCCCTCACTGCTGATTTGCGTTCTTGGGAAGGGCGGAACAACATTCCAGACGACATGGTCATCTACCGCTACTACGATGACTCTCTCCAATCATGGAGCAACCAGTTCCCCGTGAACAACGACGACATCAGCAGCAGGCTGATTCTAGCGAAGCTCACCCCGCCATTCAGAGGGATGGGCTCACCGCTGGCAGAAATCACGGAGCAGCCTGTCTTCAAGAATTTCGGCTCAAAGTGGTACATCATGAAGGCCGAGACTCTTGGTTCCAGGAAGGTCATCGCCGGGCTTCAAATAATGGATTCAATGAATGAGACACAGAATGTCGGCGTGAATCCAAAACTAGAGCTGAGGAGCAATTATTCCATAATTCCGCTTTCCGAGACTGGTGGTTCGCCGGTTATTCTCGAGGGCAAGCCTGTTTTCAAGGTCGCTAACGAGTCGATGCAGAGGGGCTCCATCATCGCTCACTCCACCTTAATCTGGATGGCGCTGTTTCTTTTCATCCTCGCTGCGATCATCCATCTAAGCCAGAAGCGAACGTTCAAGAGGCTGCTCTCCGTGATCACGGCCCTGCTGATGGTCCTTGCTGCCGCATATCTCTGGGGAATGAACATAAGGAACTACTCGATGCTGTTCTCCCCTACCGTCTATGCCAATGGCCAGTTCTTGAACTCGCTAGGCTCGCTGCTTCTGCTCTCGGTCACCATCGTCCTGATAATATTCTGCATATTCATAACAAGAAGGAACATTTATAAAAAAATCATCCGGAGCAAAAACCCAAGAGAGGGAATGTTGATTTTAGTCACATTCAATTTCTTGGTTCTCATAGGAATATGCTGCTACGTGGACTTCATCTTCCGAAGCATGATCCTGAACTCGAGCGTATGCCTGGAACTTTATAAGATAAGCGAGCTGAGCACATACACTGCCATAGTTTACTTGATGATTCTCGCAGTAGTGACCACTATCCCGCTGATTTTCAGAATGCTGATTCCTGCGCTGAAAAGAATCACCGGTTCGAAGATGAAATTCATCAGCCAGCATGGAGAATTCATTCTCTCCATTCTTTTCGCGCTCTACGCTGTCACGATCACCGGCGTGCTCGGTTTCCGGAAAGAGCAGAACATGGTGGGCATCTGGGCTAACCGACTCTCCATCGACAGGGACATCAGCCTTGAGCTTCAGTTGAGGGAGAACGAGGAGAAAATCGCTAACGACCAAGTCATATCTTCCCTATCCAATCATGACAATATCAATGGCGTGATTTTGAACAGGATTGTCGAAAATTACTTGTACAGGGTAGCTCAGAATAATGATATCATCATAGAGCTGTTTAAAAAGGAAGACTTGAGCCAAAGAACGATAGACTACTTCAGGAGCATCCTTGCAAGCGGCACCCAGATTGCTAGCACTTCCAGGTTCCTCTACCTGAGAGACGAGAGCGGACATACGATATATTCAGGAAATTTCGTCTATTACAATGAAGACAAAGGGATTACGAATATGTTGCTGACCGTCTCGCCTAAGTCAAACCGCGAAGACAGGGGCTATGCCAGCCTGCTGGGATATTCTGCCCCGGGGGAAGTCATCATCTCGTCGAAATATTCATACGGAAAGTATGTCTCCGACAAGCTTCTGCTCTACAAAGGCAATTGCTCTTACCCTACCGTGCTTGACAGCGAGATGAAAGAAGACATGCTGGCGGCTCCTAACGGTGTCCTCAGGAGTGAGGGATGGACCCATTTCATCAATAAGATCACGGATTACGACCTCATCGTCATTTCGAGACCGAAGTACGAGAATTTCAGCTACTTGGTCGACTTCCTCATCCTTGCGCTAGCGCTCTTCCTATGCTGCTCTGCGCTTAGCATTATTAGTACCATTCAACGCAGGGAAAAGACAAGCAGCTATTTCAAGTCGAGGATCAATGCCGCCATAATGTTAGCGCTCCTAATGACCTTGATCGCTCTTGCCTGCGTAAGCATATTCTTTGTCTATAAGAGAAATCTCGCCAACCTTCGTTCTTCCATGACGGAGAGAGTGAGCTCCATTCAGACGCTCTTGCAGGCACGATGTCGCTATTCGCAAAGTTACAGGGAATTAGAATCGCAAGAAGCATCTGGGATATTGGAGGACATAAGCAATACCATGAAGTGCGACATCACGTTGTACACTCCTGGAGGCAAGATATTCCGTTCCACTACGCCTGAAATATTCGATAGGCTGCTGATTGGAAGCAGGATGAACCAGAAAGCATACGAGGACATAGCCGCAAGACATCTTAGGTTCTGCATCCATAGCGAGAAAATCGGTAATTCTCGCACGTACATGCTTTACGCTCCTCTATTCAATGTTCAGAACAACGTCGTCGCCATATTCGGTTCTCCATACACCGACGACAGTTTCGATTTTAGGAACGAAGCCTTCTACCACGTCGCTTCCATAATCACCGTATTCTTAATATTGCTCATCCTGGCCAGGATGATAACGGCTAGGGCCGTGGACAAGATGTTCCGCCCTGTTTCCGAGATAAGCGACAAGATGAACAAGGCCAGCATCGATAATCTTGAATATATCGTATACGAGCAAGACGATGAAATCTCCAGCCTCGTGAGGGCCTACAATCTGATGGTCCACGACCTCTATAATTCTACGAAGCAGCTCACTCAGGCAGAGAGGGATAAGGCCTGGGCCACGATGGCTCGTCAGGTGGCACATGAAATAAAGAACCCACTCACGCCTATCAAGCTGCAAATACAGAGGCTCATACGAATGAAGAGCAATGGCAATCCAGCCTGGGCCGATCGCTTCGACGAGGTTTCCGATGAAGTTTTGAAGCAGATAGATTTGCTGGCCGACACAGCCAATGAATTCTCTACGTTCGCAAAACTGTACACAGAAGACCATGTGGAAATTGACCTGGACAAGCTTCTGAAAGAGGAAATAGGACTGTTCGACAATCACGAAGACATCGAGATTAGCTACATGGGCTTGGACAAAGCAACCGTTCTGGGGCCTAAGCCTCAGCTGACACGAGTGTTCACGAACCTAATCAGCAACGCCATTCAGGCGATTGAGGGTGAACAGATCAAGGCCAAAGAAGAAGGCACCGACCCAATGCAAGGGCGCATCATCATTTCCTTGAGGCTTTCCCAAAAGGATGGCTTCTATGATGTCGTGTTCGAGGATAATGGCCCTGGGGTAAGCGAAAGCAATAGGGATAAGCTGTTCACGCCGAACTTCACGACTAAGAGCAATGGCACAGGCCTGGGGCTTTCCATTTGCAGGAACATATTGGAGAAGTGCAATGGTGAGATACACTATTCCAGGTCATTTGCCATAGGAGGGGCCTGCTTCACGGTAAGGCTGCCAAGAAAGAAAAAGATTAATAACCATAAATAATTATGTCAAAGTACGTCATGGCACTCGATTCCGGAACGACCAGCAATCGGTGCATCCTGTTCGACAAGGCAGGGAATATGATTTCGGTAGCTCAGAAAGAATTCACCCAGCACTTTCCTCAGCCAGGATGGGTGGAGCACGATGCCAGCGAGATATGGCAGGGGCAGCTTTCAGTTGCCCGCGAGGCTCTTAGCAAGGCAGGAGCGACCTACGAGGACGTTGCCGCTATCGGCATCACGAACCAGCGAGAGACGGTGGTCTTGTGGGACAGGGCCACAGGCCTTCCTGTGTGCCACGCGATAGTTTGGCAATGCCGCCGGACTGCCGATTTCACCGAAAAGCTTAAGGCAGGTCATCCGGAATATGTCGAAATTTTCCGTTCCAAGACCGGCCTTAAGCTGGACCCGTACTTTTCTGGAACAAAGATTCGCTGGATGCTGGACAATGTTCCAGGAGTGCGTGAGCGTGCCGAAAAAGGCGAAATATGCTTTGGAACAATCGACAGCTGGCTTATTTACAAGCTCACGAAAGGCCGTGTTCACGTGACCGATTATTCCAACGCTTCCAGGACGTTGCTTTTCAATATAAAGACTTTGAAATGGGACGAGGAACTCTGCCGGATTCTGGACATCCCGATGAGCATCCTGCCGGAAGTGAAGCCTTCGAGCTGCATCTATGGTGAGACCGATCCTGAGTTTTTCGGCGGGCCAATCAAGATCACCGGAGCTGCGGGAGACCAGCAATGCGCCCTTTTCGGACAGACTTGCTTCAGGCCAGGAGATGCGAAAAACACCTACGGCACCGGAGCTTTCCTATTAATGAATATAGGGATGGAGCCCAAGGAGTCGAAAAACGATCTTCTGACCACGATAGCCTGGGGGCTTGACGGCCATGTCGAATATGCTTTCGAAGGTTCTGTGTTCGTTGCCGGCGCTGCGATCCAGTGGCTGCGCGATGAGCTTCGAATCATAGATTCCTCTCCCGATTCTGAATATTTCGCCACGAAAGTTCCGGACACGAACGGCTGCTATGTCGTACCCGCGTTCACAGGCCTCGGAGCGCCATACTGGGACCCATACGCTCGAGGAGCCATCTTGGGATTGACGCGAGGCGTAAACAAGTATCACATCATACGAGCCACGCTGGAATCGCTTGCCTTCCAGTCGAATGATGTTTTGAAGGCTATGGAACGGGATTCCGGCGTGAAATTGGGTTCGCTCAAAGTTGATGGTGGAGCTTGCAAGAACAATTTCCTGATGCAGTTCCAGGCCGACATCAGCGATGCGCCTATCGTGAGGCCTTCATGCGTGGAAACTACTGCCATGGGTGCTTCTTATTTGGCAGGGCTGGCAGTTGGTTACTGGGCAGACAAGGATGACGTGATTAAGAACTGGGCAGTGGACAGGAAATTCATCCCTGTCATGTCCGAGTCAGAGCGCAGGAAACAACTCAAAGGATGGGAACAGGCTGTTGCTGCCATTCGCGGCTGGGCGAAATAACAGGACGCACAAACAGAGGATAATGCCAAAAGTAATAAACCATGTATTTCCTGAATGAAATGATAGGCACCTTCTTGCTGGTGCTTCTGGGCGACGGAGTCTGCTGCAACGTCAAGCTTGACGGCTCTGGAATGAAAGGCGGCGACACTACTCACATCGCTCTCGGCTGGGGCTTGGCTGTGCTGATTCCCGCTTTCATATTCGGCACTTCTACCGGAGCCCATCTGAACCCAACGGTTACGCTAGCAATGGCCGCTAATGGCACCCTTGACTGGGCTCTCGTGCCACAATACATCGTCGGACAGATGCTGGGTGGCTTTCTTGGAGCTGCATTCCTAATCGTTCTCTTCCACGACCAGCTTAAGAGGACTGAAGACTCAGTTCTAAAGCGAGGATGCTTCTGCACGGCTCCTGGTATCAGGAACTACTGGCGCAACGCTCTGTCCGAAATCACCTGTTCCTTCGTGCTGGTTTTCGCAATCCTTGGAATCGGATCAACCGCTGCAGGCGTATCAGCAGTCAACTATCTGTTCGTATATGCTATTATCGTCTCCATCGGAATGTCCTTCGGCGGGCTCACAGGATATTCGATGAACGCCGCCAGAGACTTCTCTCCACGAGTCGCATTCGCACTCTTCTGCCCAGGCAAAGATAAAGACCCCGATTGGGCATATTCGTGGATTCCATCCATCATGCCCCTCATAGGCGGTCTCCTCGCCGTTGCCCTCTACCATGGTGTCACTCTTGCGCCATAGAACGAACATATAGGATATTGGGAAGTCGAATATTATCATTATTTTTGAGGCCGCTTACAGAAGACACAATTTGCGAGATGAGTCAAACAGCGCTTAGGGCTTCATCGGTTTTTGCCGACAGCAAGCCTCACTACGAGATACTTGACGGATTGCGGGGCACTGCGGCTGCGCTCGTCGTGGTGTATCACATTTTCGAGGGGCTGGCCTTCGCTGCCGGCGCAGACACAATCACGTTCCTTAATCATGGCTACCTGGCCGTGGATTTCTTCTTCATTCTCTCCGGCTTCGTCATAGGTTATGCCTACGACGACCGCTTAGCCTCGAGCATGACGACAGGCCAGTTCATTAAGCGCAGGCTCATCCGCCTGCACCCAATGATCGTCATGGGCGGGTTAATCGGCGTGCTGGCCTTCCTGGTTCAAGGCGGAGCGAAGTGGGACGGCACGCCAGTGGCTATCTCGTTGGTGATGCTTGCGCTGCTCTGCGACATATTCATGATCCCCGCAACTCCAGGATCCAGAATCGACGTGCGTGGCAATGGGGAGATGTTTTCCCTCAATGGACCTTCATGGTCGCTGTTCTTTGAATATATCGGGAATCTTCTTTATGTGCTGTTTATCCACAGGATTTCCACCAAGGCACTGAAATGGCTCGTTGCTCTGACGGGCATCGCCCTAGCCGTTTTCAGTCTGTTCGATTTTTCAGGCTACGGAATGCTGAGCGTCGGCTGGACGCTCGATAGCAACAATTTCATCGGCGGATTCTTGCGCATGCTATTCCCATATAGCCTTGGAATGCTCCTTGCTCGTAAATATAAGCCAAATCGCAAGTCCCGAGGCGCATTCTGGATAGGATCTGCACTTTTGCTCGCAATGTTCCTGGTGCCATACATTCCTGGAAAGTCTCCTATCTGCTGGAACGCAGTATATGAGCTGCTTTGCATTATGGTAATATTCCCTATCATCGTCTGCATAGCAGCTTCCGGACATACCACAGACCAATTATCTAAACGTGTTTGTTATTGGCTAGGCGACCTTTCTTATCCGCTGTATGCCATCCACTACCCTGTGATGTATGTCTTCTACGCCTGGCTCATCCGGAATGAGCATTATCATTTCTCCGAGGTGGTGCCACAGGCATTGCTGACAATCGGCGTGAGCATCTTGATTGCCTTGCTCTGCCTGAAGGTGTACGACATACCAGTCCGCAAATGGCTCTCCCGCAAATTTATCTACTCAGGGAAACACTAGAAAAACTTTCAGAACGATTCGGGTTGCCATTTCTCCGTAGAACTATAGTAGAACTTTTCACCGAAAGCATAGCTGAATTGTGCTGGTAGCCTGGAATACGAAAGGCTTGCCGTTGATTCAGCAAGCCATGCGCTAAGTAGTCCCAATAGGAATCGAACCTATATTTAAGGTTTAGGAAACCTCCGTTCTATCCGTTGAACTATGGGACCAGACGGGAAGAAATGCTT
>JALCSU010000008.1 GCA_022653735.1 Bacteroidales bacterium | reverse complement strand
CCGTATTCAACGCCTCGGAACTTGCTAATGAGGTGGGAGTGGATAGTAAGACCATAACGTCGTGGATGTCCGTACTCACTGCTTCATACGTGGTATATCTGCTGCCTCCATACTATGAGAACATCTCCAAGAGACTGATAAAAAGCCCAAAACTTTATTTCTGCGATTCTGGCCTTGCCTGTTACCTGCTTGACATCGAAAACCCGAAGCAATTGGCAAGGGACAAGATGAGAGGAAATATCTTCGAGAATCTTGTGGTTATGGAAGCTGTCAAGCACAGGATGAATGCAGGCAAGGAAGGAGGTGTCTTCTTCTATAGGGATTCTAACGGGAATGAGGTTGATATCCTGGTCAAGGAAGAGGGTGAGATAACTGCTCTGGAGGTGAAATCGTCAATGACATACAACAAAGAATTCGAGAGTACATTAAAGAAATTATCCACCTGGATAAAGACACCAGTCAGAAGAAAGGCTGTGGTTTATGTCGGTGATTTTGAAAACAATGCCGGCGAAATTGAGGTCGTCAATTATAAGAACCTGCACTACGAGCCCGCCCAGCCTCGATGATTCACACCCTTCCTTGCCTAGGTGAAAAGCGCCTCTGCAAGAACTGGATCAGATGCCAAATCCTGTGTTAAAGAATGAATGTGATCACCTTGGTGTCTTTTAGAATCGGGGCAGGCCATTATGTTGCGTAGTGACTTCTGACGCAAACATGCGTGCCCGACAATTGCAAACGTAGGGATAGAATCGGCTCTGCACGACGGAGTGGTAAGGTAATAGATGAAACAAGTTAAGGATGACGGGTGGCGAGCCTCGATTACCTGTCGAGGGTCATCCGGTAATAGATGAAACAAGTTAAGGATGACGGGGTAGATCGTTCTGGATGACCGGGTTCGCGATGACGGCGTCGGTCATACAGGATGAACGTGGTGGAATTTCTCAAAGCGCTGTCGGAGTATGTCCTTCCAGAGGCTCTGCAGAGGGGTGTCGGTCGACAACGTGGCTCTTGGGAGGCCTCGATGTCGAGACATGCCCTTCCCTACGCACTTCTGTACAGCCTGCCTCGACAGCATCCTGCGAGACAACCCCAGGCTATTTCCTTGGTGAGGCCGCCTTTTGGCCTGCCTCGACAGCGCTTTGTGAGACACTTCTTCCGAAGGGTTTGAATATCTGTATGCGATTCTTTATTTGCATCTTCGACAAGGTTTTGTAAAACCTTGAAGAGAGATTTGATTATTCACAATTGTGGGCAACGGTGACATTCATTTTAAGTGCCGAGGACACATATTCGCATTGCCAACCCCCTTTCTGTGAACTGGGTGGGCAACGCAGTCATTCATTACAAGCCAGTCGGTGGCATTATACCGTCGCCCATAAATTCTCGTCCTTCTAAGCGAGGACATGGATGTATACTTTGCGGCCACTGCCTCGCCGGCAGCCCTGCATTTCACGTTGACGGCAAAACGAGTTCATCCTTCTTCAGTTATCCGGACTCGATCCGGAATCTAGGCTTGCGAAGAACAGATCCTGAATCAAGTTCAGGATGACGGAGTATATTCTTAAACACAAGTTTTTGGACTTGACCCCAAGGACTGACGGCCACGGAATTCTAAAAAATATTGAGTCTGCGATCGAGTGCACTCAGTCGACAATGACTATTTCACTGACTGCACAAAGGAGCTGCAATACATAACGCAGTTTCTCCACAGTGAGAACTACCTTATTCTCATCAATCCAAGACGATATGGAAAGTCCTGCCCTGTACGCAAGGCCATCAGGCAGACGGAGCGGCCTTGTGTGTACATAAATCTGTGGCAGGCAACTTCCGCAAAGAACGATGAATTCTACACGCAGCTTGCCGACATCAACAAGGAGATGCAGGCCTATCTGGACTATTATCCTGACAAGATGGACGCTGACGTGGCTAGGCTAGAATGCGTATGTGAAGCCTTTGAGCTTGTCCCAGAATCCGCGGGGGGAAGTTGCCATAACGGTCCCGTGGTATCCTGAAGGTCAGAGTTCGACCCTGGCCATACGTCCGTCCTGGACGATAACCGTTACCCTTGTTGCCCGTTGGACTATCTGCCTGCAGGTACTCCCTACTTTCCGCCACCATCATGCTCTCCAGCATTATCTCCATCAGGTCCTGTAATCCATTTTCTCGCTCCGAATGCTTGCATATCAGCTCGGAAAGTTGTTCCTTTGTCAAATCCATAAGTCTACGATTCTTTGTTTTTGTTGTTTTGTCTTTACAAATCTAAAGAAATCCGTAGACTTTCTTTTTATCTCTCCTCAGACACACTTTTTGGAACAGTATCTTTCCGGATAAATTTAACTGAAGGGAAAACAGACTTCGGCATCGATTATGACAAATTGGCGAACCAAACCCAAAATTATGTATCCGTCATCACTCACTATATCGCCATGTAAACCACATCCCCTCCCGAGTGACCGGCAAAGAGACGGTCGTACGAAGTTTGGCCGTGACCGGCAAAGAGACAGTCGTACGAAGTTTGGCCGTGACCGGCAAGGACAGAGATTTGCCCAGCTAACCTACCGGAAAGTTTACGAATCCTGTCCGATGCGGAGCTAAAAGGCGTAGTTGAAGCCCTTGATTTTGTTCCAGTCGCCTCTGGTGAAATCAGGAACTTTGACCGGCATCGAATTGTTCTCAAGGGAGATACGGCTGAGTTCCTGCACACTGCTCCATTCCGCAGCATCATAGACGTCTTCGTCCAAAGGAAGTCCCTTGCGCAGGCAATAGATGAGCCTATAGTCCATGATGTAATCCATGCCGCCGTGTCCTCCTACTTCCTTCGCCTTGTCTTGGATTTCCTTAACGAAATCCGGCGTGTAGGCAACCATGAGGGAATCGAACTGTTCCTGCGAAACATAGGAGTGTCCGTTTATGCCTTTCACTGAAATGCCGGGCTGTCCATATTTGTTGGCGAATCCTTCAGTTCCAGTAAGCTGATACATTCTGGAGTACGGCCTGTAGGCATAGACATTATGCTGCACTTCCATGACCTTGCCTTTTTCCGTGCGGATGAGGCTTATGGTGTGGTCTCCGTCAAGGCACTCGTCAACGCCACGGAATTTCTTGGCGGCAGCCTTTCCGTTGTAGGACGGAGTGTCCATGGCAACTAGGTAGTCGAGTTTATCTCCTCTGTGGATGTCCAGCAACTGGCAGATAGGACCGAACCCGTGCGTAGGGTAGTTGTCACCTCTATTCGCCATATTGTAGTCCAGTCTCCAAGTCTCACTGCGGTCCCAGTCGTCCGAGAGGAAATGGATGTAGGCGCCTTCCACGTGGTACACTTCGCCGAAAAGTCCGTGCTGAGCCATGTTCAGGGCTGCCATCTCGAAGAAGTCGTAGCAGCAGTTCTCGAGGATAGTACAGTGCTTGCGGGTCTTTTCGCAAGTGTTCACAAGGTCCCAGCACTCCTTGATCGTCATCGCTGCAGGAACCTCTATCGCCGCGTGCTTGCCGTTATTCATGGCGCAGAGCGCAATCGGAACATGGTCGAGCCAGTCGGTGGCTATGTACACCAGATCGATGTCATTCCTCGCGCAAAGGTCTTTGTAAGCCTCTTCGCCAACATATTCAGATGCCTTAGGAAGTCCTCTCCCCGTGATTATCTCGTTGCAATGGGCTGTCTTGGCCGAGTCGAGGTCGCAGAAAGCGACGATTTTCACCCCATCGATGTAGGTGTAGCGCTGGACGGCAGCAGTGCCGCGTCCTCCGACTCCGACAAAGGCAATCCTGACTGTGTCGATAGGATCGCATGCCATTGCCAGAGCGCTTTCCTGGCCAGGCTCGCGGGCGGGTGTTTCTAGCACTACGGCTCCATCCACGATCTTTGCTGGAATGGATGCCTCGATTTTCGTAGTCTTCTGGCAGGCTGTCAGGGACAGCGCAAGGGCGATTACCGCATAAAAGGTTCGTTTCATATTAATAATCAATTGGTTTATCATGGTTTTAGGAAATCCTCGAAAATACCTTCTTCCAAATTTGCTAAAAAATTCTTGATTTTCATTCCCATATGGCCATAAAACGAGAGAAAAACTGAAAATTAAATTCCTATTTTTGAGGAAATATTCTTAGAGAGTCTACGAACATATTAATGAAACGCATTGTCAGCATATTCATAATTCTCCTAATCGGTTTTTCTGCAGAGGCGCAGAGACTGATTCCGTTCCTGCCGGAGCCAGGCCAGGCAACGGGAGCAGCAGTGGTAGTGTGTCCGGGAGGCAGCTATCTCTGGCTTGGCCGCAAAGTTGAAGGGACAGAAGTGGCAGAAAAGCTTAGAGAAAATGGAATTGCCGCATTCGTCCTTTACTATAGGCATGCTGGAACCAGATATTTCTTACTCGGCCCTCTGGCGTTCCCGCAGACCCATTACCCGAAAGCTCTGCAAGACGTTCAGAATGCCGTAATCAGCATCCGTTCCAAAGCCGGAGAATACGGCATAGACACTTCCAAAATTGGCGTTATGGGCTTTTCCGCCGGTGGCCACCTTGCATTGAATAGTGCCGAAGAGCATATTTCCTCTGGCGGCATTTCATCTCGCCCCTCTTTCGTCGCTGCGATTTATCCTGTCGTGACAATGAGCGACGAGGCTATCGTACACGAGCGCTCCAGGAAAGCCCTGCTGGGCAGCCACAGGAACGAGCCTGAGCTACGTCGAAAGCTCTCGATGGACCTGGACATCCCAGCAAGCATGCCGCCAGCATTCGTGGTTAGCTGCATGGACGACCCCACCGTTGACTACCATAACAGTGTCGCTCTGGACTCAGCCCTCACCGCAGCAGGCATTCCCCATGAATATCATCAGTTCGAGAAAGGCGGTCACGGCTTCGGCTCAGCCTCTAAAGACGCCGACTGGCTCCCACTCTTCCTCGCCTGGGTGAAAAACCTTTGCATAAACTAACAGCGTTTTCGGGACTTTTTCCAGAATGCGGTGAAACTTGCGCCAGTGGATGTCGCTTATGGTGAGTTCCGATGAATTCGGAGAATAATTAATTTCTGATTAAAACTCAAAATGAGTATCTTTGCGAAGATTATGCGCTTTCGCAATCATGGCATTGAACCAAGACATTGAATTCCAAACAGCTGACGCAATCAAAGAGTTCCAGGAACGTAAGCTCCACGAGGCACTTGATTACTTGGCTGCAAATTCTCCATATTACCGGAGAATGTTCCAAAGCTATTCTATCGACGTAGACAAAATCCGCCACATCGAAGACCTAGTTAAGATACCTTTCACCGAAAAGAAAGATCTGCAGCTATTCAACGAAGATTTTCTCTGCGTGCCTAAAGAGAAAGTCATCGACTACATCACGACCTCCGGCACTTTAGGGGATCCGGTGACATTCTGCTGCACCGACAAAGACCTCGACCGTCTGGCCTTCAACGAAAGGAAATCCTTCCATTGTGCCGGCGTGAGGCCAGGCAACGTGGTTCAGCTGATGACCACCATCGACAAGCGGTTCATGGCCGGCCTGGCATATTTCCTCGGCTTGAGAGCCCTCGGGGCAGGAGTGATTCGGGTGGGGAACGGCATCCCCGAACTGCAATGGGACACTATTCAAAGGATAAAGCCAGACACGATAATGTGCGTGCCGTCCTTCATCCTCAGGCTCATCCAATACGCTGAAGAACACGGGATAGACTATCGCAAATCCAGCATCAAAAAAATAATAGGCATCGGCGAGGGTCTGCGCAATCAAGATTTCAGCCTGAACCTGCTTGGCAGCAAGATAAAAGAAAAGTGGGACGTGGAGCTGTATGCGACATATTCATCGACGGAGATGGGCGCCACTTTCTCGGAATGCCAATATGGCTGCGGAGGGCATGTACACCCTGAACTCATAATAGTCGAGATAATCGGCGAAGACGGACTTCCAGTGAGAGACGGCGAAGAAGGTGAAATCGTCGTAACCACGCTCGGGGTGGAAGGGATGCCTCTGCTACGCTTCCGCACCGGGGACATAGCCGCCAAAATAGTAGAACCTTGCAAATGCGGAAGGAACTCCTACCGGCTGACTCCACTCGTGGGCAGGAAGAACAACATGATAAAGCTCAAGGGAACGACTCTTTATCCACCTGCGATAAACGACGTGCTGGACAACACGGAATATCTTGCCAACTACGTGATTTACGTGCAGGACTCCGAGGCCGGCACAGACGACGTCATTGTTAAAGTAGGGCTGAAAGCCGAGCAGGACTTCGATGTCGTGAAAGAGCTGAAAGACCGTTTCCGCTCTCGCCTGCGCGTTGCCCCGAAGGTGGAAATACTGCCAGCGGACGAGGTTCAGAAAATAAACTTCCCGGCAAAAAGCCGTAAACCAGTGAAATTCATAGACTTAAGAAAGAAATAGATGATTAGAGACCCTCAATTCGACGACATCCGGCCTTATTACGACGAGGAAATCCCTGCGGCAATGCAGCGCATCGCCGATAACGAGGTTTTCCCTCTGCTGGCATCCTACATATTCCCTGATAAAAGCGTGGAGCAAACGCGCAGCCTGCTTAAGAGCATAAAGACATGCGATGAGTTCCAAGTGAAAGTAATGTGGCACGTGAATGACCAGATAAGGCAGCGCAGCATAACGAATTTCACATATTCAGGAATAGAAAATCTCGAGAAAGACAAACCTTATCTCTTCATTTCCAATCACAGGGACATAATGCTGGATGCCTCAGTGCTGCAGAACGTGCTGTACGACAACGGCATGGCGACGACAGAAATTACCTTCGGGGCAAACCTCATGACTTCCAGCCTAGTAATCGACATCGGCAAGGCAAACAAGATGTTCCGAGTAGAAAGGCCAGGGATAATGAACCTGAGGGAATTTTACATAAAATCGAAGCATCTTTCCGATTACATCAGGTTCACCATCACCGAAAAAAAGCAGTCTGCGTGGATAGCGCACAGGAATGGCAGGACCAAGGATGGAAACGACATCACGGACCAGGGCGTGATCAAGATGCTCGGCATGAGCAAAAGGGATGATAAGATAGCCGCACTGGAGGAACTGAATATAGTGCCGCTCGCCATCTCCTACGAGTGGGAGACATGCGACTACATGAAGGCCTTGGAGCTATACCAATCCAGATTCGAGAAATACGTGAAGAAACAAGGCGAAGACCTTGCCAGCATCCTCAGCGGCATCACCAAGCCGAAAGGGGACGTGCATCTAAGCATCTGCAAGCCTGTCTCAAGAGAAGATCTCTCCAAGTTTGACTCGCTTACGAACATTGAATATGAGAGAGAGGTGGCTAAACTGATAGACCGCCGCATTCATGAAGCTTATGCCCTCACGCCCAATAATTTCATAGCTCACGACATAAGGTTCGGAAAACATGAATTCAAGGGGCAGGAATATGATGACGAGCATGAGGCCAGATTCATCAATCGCATCAATGGCCTGCTGAAATACGAGGTGGAAGAGCCGGAAGTGCTTAAAGACATATTCCTAGGGATATATTCAAATCCCGTGGACAACTGCTTCAAGTACTCCAGCACTGCCCACGCCAGTTCTATAGCTTGATTTTCTTCTTAAGGAAGTAATAGGAGACAGCCCTTCCGATCTTTTCGCCGGTTTCCTCCATGCCATCGCCCATAAGGTTACAGAAAGTTCCGAAACGGCCTCCTGAAGCATACAGTTTGTCAATTTTGGCGAAGGCATTTCCTCTCTCGTCAAGAAATCTTACATTCGAGATGGTGTTCCCCTTCTCATCGACGCTAACGATATCAACCTGAATCGTGAAGTCTTGCTTATCGGTCATTACAGCAGCCCTCTTTGTAAGCCTCAGTTTGGCATTGATGCCCTCCATGAACCTTTCAGAGGTTTCCTTTTTGATCTGCTCCCAGTCGGAATTCTCTTTTGCGAATTGCTCTTCGGGGATATATTTGTAAGCCCCATCGTCGAAATTAATCTCAACATCCAGCAGCGAGGCATCTTTTAGCGGTTCCAAAGCTCCGTCCAATTTTGATGACTGGGCTCCTGCGAGCACGCAAAAGAGGACAGCCAAAACAGAAAGAAAAATCTTTTTCATGACGATAATTTAATTAGTTAATAATTTTCGCGCCTGAACTGATGCAAAAAACAAGCCTTTGACAACACTTCGCCTTTTCGCACGCCTCTCATCAATGAGTTATACGGATTCCGGAATAATAAGCCAATATTCTAGTTTCAGAAATTTCTAAGGAAACTTTCATTAATTTTGCGAAAAACAATTTCACATGGAAAAGGCAACGGTTTATTTCACAGACTTCCGCACTAAGCTGGGCGTGTCGCTTCCTGCCAAGCTTCAAAAGCTTATGCGCCGTGCAGGAATAGGCAATATAGACATGGACGGCAAGCTGGTCGCCATCAAAATGCACTTCGGAGAACTTGGGAACATAGCCTATCTGCGCCCGAATTACGCAAAGGCTGTCGCAGACGTAGTGAAAGAGCTTGGTGGAAAGCCTTTCCTCACCGACTGCAACACGCTTTATCCTGGCTCCAGGAAAAACGCAATCGAGCATATTTATTGCGCCGAGGTAAACGGCTTCAACTACATGACGACGGGCTGCCCTGTGATAATAGGCGACGGACTTCGCGGAACCGATGACATTGAAGTGCCAGTAAGGAACGGGGAATATTGCAAGACGGCTCTGATCGGCCATGCCATAATGGACGCAGACGTGTTCATCTCCCTGACCCACTTCAAAGGCCACGAATCTACCGGATTCGGTGGGAGCATCAAGAATATCGGCATGGGGTGCGGATCCAGAGCAGGGAAAATGCTGCAACATAACAGTGGAAAACCTCATGTGCTGACCGACAATTGCCGCAATTGCAAGCGCTGCTCGAAGGAATGTGGCTCGGACGCCATTTCTTACGACACAGGCAAAGCGTATATAGATCCCGAAATATGCAAAGGCTGTGGCAGATGCATAGGCGCTTGTCCTTTCGATGCAATCGAGAACGACAACTGGGATGCCAACGATCTGCTCTGCCGCAAGATGGTAGAATATGCCCAGGCGGTGTGCGACGGGAGGCCATGCTTCCACGTGAGCCTCATCACTGATGTTTCTCCGAATTGCGACTGCCACGGGGAAAATGACGCCCCTATTCTTCCGAATATAGGCATGCTGGCTTCTTTTGACCCGATCGCCCTCGACCAGGCCTGCGTAGATCTCTGCCAGAAGGCGGACCCTATCAGGAACAGTCAGTTAGGGGATAATCTTGCCAAGCCTGATTGGCATCACTACCATGACCATTTCAAGGACAGCAATCCTAACGTTAGCTGGAAAGAGACCCTGGAACATGGAGAGAAAATCGGGCTTGGCACTCGCGAATACGAACTGGTCACAATGTAAGGGCTCGTCTCCCCTATCAATTTACCTCGTCGAGGAAAAGCCCGAAGCCGTTGATGACTGGGCATGCGAATGAGTCTTTTATGTTCACCCTCAATGCCTTTGCAGTCGTTTTCTCCACAGGCACGATCCTCTTGTAGCCGATGGTGGTCTCGGAGGCAATCTCCCTCCACTGCCCTGAAGCATCCTGAGCCTCGACGGTGAAAGCCTTAATTCTCTGGCCCAATGGGATATATTCCTGAAGCATGACCAGATTGAAAGTCTTCTCCTGCGGAAGCGTTATCTCCAGCGTGGCTGACCTGGCTTCGTCAGGCGCTGCCCAGAAGGCATCATATTCATTATTCAAGATATTCGCTGCATTGAAGCGGCTGCCTCTCGTGGCACTCGCCTTTACTTTAGCGCCATCGGCAAGATTTTCCTTGAATATTTTATCGAGTGCGGCCCTGAACTCCATAAGCCTTAATGAATCGGCCGAATTTATGCGTCCTGTAGTGTCAGGTGGCACATTCAACAGAAGCAAGGAATTACGCCCTACGCTGGCGTGATAGATATCCAGGAGCTTCCTGACAGATTTCACTTTATCGTTCTCGCTCTCCCTCCAGAACCAGCCTGGGCGGATGGAGACATCGGTTTCCGCAGGAATCCATTTTGCCCCATGCACGTTACCGCAATTAAGCGTATCTGTTGATGGGGCTTTTGCGCCTGGCTCGTAGCCTTCAATATCCAACCTGCTCCAATTCGTGCGTCCGGCTATTCCTCTTTCATTCCCGACCCAGCGGCACCCTGGGCCCACGTCGCTGAACACCACTGCGTCTGGCTGTAAATCCAGAACTGTCTTATGAAACAAATCCCAGTCATATTCCTGCTTCTTCCCGTTAGGCCCTTCGCCGTTGGCACCATCAAACCACTGCTCGAACACCTTGCCGTAGCTCCCAAGAGCGCTCTGCAATGTCCTGACAAACACGTCATTATATTCAGGACTTCCATAGTTGGGGTCATTCCTGTCCCAAGGCGAGACGTACGCTCCGAACTTCAGTCCATCTTTTTCACAAGCAGCAGAGAGTTCCTTCAAGACATCGCCTTTCCCATCTTGCCATTTGCTCTGGGCAACTGTGTGCTGGCTGACAGGGTTTGGCCAAAGGCAGAAGCCATCGTGGTGCTTTGCAGTAATTATAACGCCCTTGAAGCCCGCCGCTTTAGCGACAGCTGTCCATTGAGAACAGTCCAATGCCGTCGGATTGAAGATGTCCTCCGTCTCGGTGCCAAGCCCCCATTCTCGCCCGGTAAAAGTATTCGGGCCGAAGTGAGCGAACATATTCAATTCCATCTTTTGCCATTCCAATTGTTGCGGTGATGGCACCGGTCCGTAAGGCTCTGGAGCCTCATTCGTGCCGCCGGAGCAGCCAGCCAAGATCATCGCTGAGAGTAGCGATGCCGTCAATATTCGATTTGTCATATTCAAATGCTATTGGTTTATCAGTGTGCGATAGTAATCAAATATATTAAAGAATCGCTGATTTCGAAAGTCGCATGCTGAAAAATTTCTGTATCTTAGCATGGAAATTCACATCTGATATGATGAGCCAGGCCATATCAACCATGGAAAAGAAGAAGGTCGCCGTCTACCCTTGCGGGAAGTCAGGGGCTCCGACGGTGTATTCTCCAATGTACATGGAGGCCGGACAGGCAGTTTTAGAAGAGTGTGCCAAGTCAGGTTGCAGGCCGTTCAATCTGGTTACCATCAGTGGATTGCGCTGGGATGCAGAGCTGACGCCTTGGGCGCACGAGCCTGTGCTGTCGCAAGAAGATGATTTTGAGGGCAAGGCAAATGAATATACCATATTCATGACCCAGCAAGTTATCCCTTTCGCAGAGGAGGCGATTTATGGCGCAGAGGCAGGCAATTCTAGCGCAGAGGCAGGCTCAGAGCGAATTCTGGCAGGATATTCATTGGCAGGGCTTTATGCCATTTATGCTCCATACGTCACAGATGCCTTCCAGAGAGTGGTTTCGGCCTCCGGCTCGCTCTGGTACCCAGATTTTCTGGAATTTACCCTTAACCACGAATTTCGCCAGAAACCGCTGTCGGCATACTTCTCTCTCGGAGATAAGGAAAGTCGCTCAAAGAATATGTATGTTTCTAAAAATCAAGACAATACAAAAGAGCTATGCGGACACTATGCCAAGCTTGGCATCAACTCTATCTTTGAGCTGAATCCCGGGAATCACTTCAATAATGCCACCGGCCGCCTTGCAAAAGGTATCGTCTGGACAATGAATCACTTTCGATAAAGGGCGAACAGTGCTGAGCCGGAGCCAGACATTGAAGCGTAAGCTGCTCCGGCATCATAGAGCGACTGCTTTATCGCTGCCAGTTCGGGATGGGCTTTGAAAACGGTGGCCTCGAAATCATTGACTATATTGTCTTTCCATTCTTCGATTGGGCGCATCAGGGCCATTTCCAGCGGTTCGGCGCCTTTCAGCAGGCGATTGGCTCCGTCGGCGGTTTCTCGGGGCTGAATGCCTTTGTATGCTTCGACGGTGGAGACGGAAATGCCTTCCGGCACGACTACTTTTAGTTCCAGGCCAGATTTCCCGAATATATCGTCGGACGCTGCGTGCTGCCCTGCGATGGTGGTTAGCGGTCTCAAAATATCGCCTTTGCCTGTCCCGATCATGGGGCGATTGAATATGAAAAAGGCGCAGTCAGAGCCTAGGCAGGCAGCATATTCCCTTAACGAAGGCTTTCCGTCGGCGCTAGGCTCACTTTCCTTGAGCCCAAGTCCGAAAAGTTCGTTCAATGCTTTAAGGGTGAAAGCCGCATCGGCAGAACCTCCGCCAAGACCGGCTCCCACGGGCGCATTTTTTTCCAGGAATATTTTGACAGGCGGCAGTTTGAAGTCCTTCGCCAGCAACTCGTAAGCCTTTGCGCACAAATCATTTAGCGGATCCCAGCTTACGCCAGCCTCACGAGCAATCGTAATCATCAGCTTTCCGTCAGGAGAGATTCCCTGAGCAATCATCGGCGCCTCATCAAGATGTA
Organism: Bacteroidales bacterium; assembly: GCA_022653735.1. Taxonomy (GTDB): domain Bacteria; phylum Bacteroidota; class Bacteroidia; order Bacteroidales; family UBA932; genus Cryptobacteroides. Next base: position 67,441 of record JALCSU010000008.1, on the reverse strand, counting down.
GACGAAAATCCATCGGGGAATATTTCGCAAACAGCCTCGCCGAAATACGGCTGTAGTCATCGCCGCTTATGATTTCTATGACGTCGCCGTAGCCGTAGCACGGCACGAAAAGGGTCTCGATGTCGTGGTAGCCGTCCGGACGCCTACGCAGCACGTTCAACCCAAGATTTATCTTCACGTTAGTCCTGACAATCATGCTCCGAAGTTAAAAAACATTCTGCGATTTCTGCTGGTTAAAACGTTGCAAAAAGAGAATAATATTATATTTCATCATTAAACATTAAAACCAAATGCCCTAAAAAAAAGAATATTTCAGACTATTTGCATTGTTTATGCATTTTTGCTCTACGGTTGCACAGAAGAGCGAGAAAGCAAACCTATTGATGCACAGAACCTAACCCCTGTTTCAGAAAATGTTTTTTTTAATAATTTGACGAAACGCTATGTTTTTTCTGCCGAAGAGTCTTCAACAAGATCAGAAGAACTTACCCAGGCATATGAGGCGATACTCCAATAGAGCCAATCAATTATATTTTATATGGCTACGACACGATGAGCGGCCCTGCCGATAACATTAATGTGAGTTATTATAACTCAGGAATTAACAAAGATATTACATGGAGTTGCAACTATATGATAGTTTATTACTTACCTCAATCGTATTCTTAGACATGTTATGAAAAAGATAATAAGGTTGATTTCGATAGTGGCAATGACACTCTTCTCTGCCCTCTCGTTGCAGGGGCAGGGGTTCATGACTATCAGCTGCGAAAATAAAGATGAGGATGACAAGGTAAGCCTTTACGAAAACGCATAACAGCACGGACAACGGAAATGCAGGGTACTCTGATGGCTGGCGGCAATATATTCATTATCAATATCTTACATTTGATTATGAAAGTATCGTGTAAAAAATACGCACGATACTTCCAAAATGCTCATTTCGTGAGCTTCTGTGCTTGCTTACGAAAGTATCCTGTCAGGCACCGGATTTTCGACTCTAATCTCTTGTTGAGGTGATGCCATCATAGAACAGCAGGCTCTGCCGGCATCTTAACCCTAAACAGACGAAAGCTGGCGGATGGCGTCTTCGACGCGCGTGGCGAGAGCCTCTCGGTCAGCCTCGGGGGCATATTCAAGGACAGGAGCAACGAAGGAAATCATCTGCAGCACCTTAGCCTCATCTTCAGGAATGCCCCTAGACTCCATGTAGAACTGAGCATCCTCGTCTAGCCTGCCAACTGTGGCTCCGTGAGAGCATTTCACATCATCGGCATAGATCTCCAGGCGAGGCTTAGTGTTCACGTGAGCATTGTCGGAAAGCACTACATTGTGGTTTTCCTGATATGCCTCTGTCTTCTGGGCATCCGGAGCCACGACTATTCTGCCAAAGAATTCAGCCTTGGAAGCATCGGCGGCCAGCCCGTTGAAGACCTGCCGCGAAACGCAATGTCCCACGCGATGATTCATGGTTATGTCAAAGGTCACATGGTCATTGCCAGAGCAAAGGTAAATGCCGGCAAGATGCACCGTGGAGCCTTCACCGACAAGATCGACTGTCAAAGGAATATCCTGCTTTACGCCAGGAAGGACTATGAATATGATATCTGCAGTGGCTGCCGCACCCACGACGATTCCGCTCGGAAGCGAGACCTGGGTGCCGTCAGGACCGACCACGAAGACTTCATGAATATGCTCCCCGCTGGCAATCTCTTTCACGCCTGGGCCACAGACCACCGGAGCCTCGACATAATTGCCGTGATCGACCGCTCCTATCTTGCCGTGAATGGCGCCTTCGCTTTCTCTCATCTGAATATTCATAGATCGCCCGCCCATGTTAGAACTGTTCAAAGCCTTCATTTTCAATCTTATCCACAATCTCGTAACCACCAGTGGCGACTATCCTCCCCGCCTTCAGCACATGAACGACATCCGGCCTCACATATTCCAGAAGCTTCTGATAATGGGTTATTATTATAGCCGACTTTTCCGGCGAATGCAGCGCCTTGACTCCGTCCGCAACTATCTTCAGGGCATCCACGTCCAAGCCGCTGTCAGTCTCGTCAAGAATAGCCAAGGTAGGGTCAAGCATTGCCATCTGGAATATCTCGTTACGTTTTTTCTCCCCTCCCGAAAAGCCTACGTTCACCTCTCGTTTCGCAAATTCCGGCTTCATTTGCACCAAAGCCATTTTCTCTTTCATCAGACGCAAGAAATCCGCAGCTTTCATCGGCTCAATTCCCTGAGCCTTGCGCTTTGAGTTTATCGCCGTCTTCATGAAATTGGTGATTGACACTCCAGGAATTTCAATCGGGTACTGGAATGACATGAATATGCCAGCCCAGGCCCTTTCCTCTGGCTTCATGGCAAGAAGGTCCTGGCCCATGAACTCAATGGAGCCTTGCGTGACGGTGTATTCCGGCTTGCCGGTCAGCACCGAGGACAGGGTGCTCTTCCCTGCCCCGTTCGGTCCCATGACTGCGTGAATCTCTCCGCGGCCAATCTCAAGGTTAACTCCGCGAAGGATTTCCTTATCCCCTGCAGAAGCATGTAAATCTTTTATTTTCAATAATATGTCATTCATATATCTCTTTATTTATATTTTCGTTATTGCCAAATCCGAAATCTAATTATTATTCTTATACAGCCTATACCAAGTTATCAACGACCACACCCCATTTATGAGATACAGGGCGCACACAATCGGCATGAACACAAGCCCAGCCGAAACGTAAAGCAAGATGTTCCATACATTCACCACGAGCCAGACCAGCCAGCAGTCCCACTTCTTCTGGGCGGAGAGGAATTGCGCCAGCAGGGTCAGCATCAGGCCGAATGAGTCCAAGTAGGGAGTCGGATCCGGAGAGAATATGCCCGTGAACCAATCAGTCCCAAGCTTACTGAGCACGAAACCCCAGATTAATCCGGCGCCAAGGACGAATAGCACGGCCCAGCCCCAGTGCCCGGGCTTCAAATGGGAAACTTTCAGAGAACCGGCATCTCTCGCGCTTGCCTCGCCGGACTTCGGATGCGACCACCTCCACTGTCCGAAAGCGTTGATTCCGAATGCAATTGGCTGCAAAAGCATGGCTGAATACAGATGCCTCTGCCAGAACATCACGAAAAGCAAGATGTTGTAAAGGTAGCCTACCCAGAAATTGAATTTGCTATTCCTGCCAGCTAGCACGACGCAGCCCAGGCCGGCAGCCACGCTGATCAGTTCCAGCCAGCTCACCCCTGCCCCACCCATCGTGAAAGCTATGTTATCTATATCAAAAATATTCATATTCCTTTATCCTACAGACCCTTCCAGAGACACTTGCAGGAGCTTCGTGGCTTCGACCGCAAACTCCATAGGAAGCCTTGAAAGCACTTCGTGGGCATATCCGTTCACTATCAGCCCAACCGCATCTTCAGGATTCAGCCCTCTCTGGTTGCAGTAGAACAGCTGTTCATCGCTGATTTTAGAAGTGGTCGCCTCATGCTCCACGATCGCCGTAGGGTTGTAGCTCTGAATGTCAGGGAACGTGTGCGCACCGCATTGCGAGCCAATCAGGAGGCTGTCGCACTGAGAATAGTTGCGAGCGTTTTGAGCTCCTTTGTTCATGCGCACGAGACCTCTGTAACTATTCTGGCTGCGACCAGCCGAAATGCCTTTGCTCACGATACGGCTCTTGGTGTTCCGCCCGATATGCACCATCTTGGTTCCAGTGTCGGCCTGCTGAAAATTATTAGTGACAGCTACAGAATAGAACTCCGACGAAGAATTGTCGCCCCTGAGGATTGTGGAAGGATATTTCCAAGTAATCGCTGAGCCGGTCTCCACCTGCGTCCAGCTTAGATGACTCCCCTCGCCCTTGCATATTCCCCTCTTGGTCACCAGGTTAAGGATTCCTCCTCGGCCCTGCGCATCTCCCGGGTACCAGTTCTGAACCGTGGAGTACTTCACGTCAGCCCCAGCCTCGACAACTATTTCCACCACAGCCGCATGCAGCTGATTCTCGTCCCTCATAGGGGCGGTGCAGCCCTCCATGTAACTGAGCGAAGAGCCTTCATCGGCGACAATGAGAGTGCGTTCGAACTGCCCGGTGCCGGCAGCGTTGATTCTGAAATAGCTTGACAGTTCCATCGGGCATTTCACCCCTTTTGGAATATAACAGAAGCTGCCATCGCTGAAAACCGCCGAATTGAGCGCCGCGAAGAAATTATCCCCTGCAGGCACAACCGAAGCCAGGTATTTGCGCACCAGATCCGGATGCTCGTGAACAGCCTCATTGAAGCTGCAGAAAATTATGCCTTTCTCAGCCAGCGATTTCCTGAATGTCGTGGCGACTGAAACAGAGTCGAACACGGCATCAACTGCTACGACTCCAGCCAAAGCCTCTCTTTCTCGCACAGGAATGCCCAGCTTCTCGAAAGTTTCTTCCAGCTTCGGATCGATTTCTTTCGGCCTGTCTTCGTCACGCTTCGGAGCAGCATAATAGATAATATTCTGAAAATCTATTTCTGGCAAATCCAGATGCCCCCAATGCGGCATATTCATTTTCTTCCATTTCCCGAAAGCGTCCAGACGGAACTCCAAAAGCCAGTCCGGCTCATCTTTCAGCCTGGAAATAGTGCGGATGATGCTCTCATTCAGCCCTTTTGGGATAAACTCCTGCCGTACGTCCGTCACGAAGCCCTCTTTATACTCCTGCTGAGTAATGTTCTTCAATATATCGTCTTCTGCCATTTTCTAATTGTTTAAGAATTACAAATATATTAATTTATTAGGAAAGTCGAAGACCCGCCTCCGGATATGAAGCCTGCCAAGATTAATTCAGCCAAAACATGGCAATTCGGCGCAAATCTGGCTGAATAAACCGAAGATATTCAGCCAAAACCAGGTCGAAGATGATGAATTTGGCTGAATAAGTTGGACATATCCAGCCAATTTTTTATATTCGTGACAAAATGAGAGTAGCATGGCGCAGAAAATAATAGGCAGACTTAAAGAGACTCAGGAACTCACCGACAGTTAGGCAAGAAACGCTATGGGATGACTAGGAAAGAACTCTCCGGAGCCTCCGGCATAACTTCTGGCGGCTCCTTGACCGGTTCTCTCAAAGCCTTAGAGGCAAGTGGGTTCATTGGCTCATTCAACAATTACGACGGTCCTCGGACAGATGTACGTTACCGAGTCATTGACTCATTCTGTTTGTTCTGGCTTTATTTCAAGGATAAGAAAAAAACGACAAATGAACGCTTCTGGCAGGACAATCTGATCTCCCCGATGCTCAATGCATGGAGAGGCTATACTTTCGAAAACATTTGCTTTCTCCATGTCAGACAGATCAAATCCGCCTTGGGAATTGCAGGGGTGCAAACTGAAACAATGCCTTGGCTCAGCCGCAGGAAAGAAGGTGGAGCGCAAATAGACATGGTAATCGACAGAGCCGATAATGTCATGAATATCTGTGAGATGAAATTCTCGGGAAGTGATTATACGATAGACAAGGACACAGACGAGGAGTTGCGTGAGAAAATTGATGCTTTTCAGAGTGAGACGCACACAAAAAAGTCCTTGCAGCTTACTCTCATAACCACATTCGGGCTTGTTTGCAACCAATATTCGAATTCGGTCCAAAGCCTCGTCCGAATGGATGACCTGTTCAAATTAATATAATGCCTGCTATATTCAGTAAGGATATGAGATACTTAGAACTTCTGGCGCCTGCAAGGGACAAAGAGACAGGCTTCGCCGCCATAGACTGCGGGGCAGATGCCGTTTACATAGCCGGGCCAGGATTCGGAGCAAGACAAGCGGCAGGAAACTCGATGGAGGATATCCGGGAACTATGTACCTATGCCCATCGCTTCGGAGCGAGGATCTTCATAACCATCAATACGATTGTCTACGATGACGAGCTCACGCAGGTGAAGAAGCTGCTGGAAGAAGCATCGGACGCTGGCGTAGACGGCGTGATCGACCAGGATTTGTCTCTGCTGAATATTCAATCTAGTGGCAAAGGCTCTGTCCTGCCGCTACATGCTTCAACCCAGTGCGCTATTCGCACGCCCGAGAAAGCCCGATTCTATGAGGCACTCGGATTCTCTCGACTAGTGCTGGAACGCGAGCTGTCACTTGAAGAAATCCGTAAAATACGCTCCGCAGTGAACTGCGAATTGGAATTTTTCGTGCATGGGGCCCTCTGCGTATGCTACAGCGGGCAATGCTATATGTCTGAATATATCACCGGCAGAAGCGCCAACCGAGGCGAGTGCATTCAGGCCTGTCGCTCCCTCTACGATCTGGAGGATGCCAGAGGGAAGGTTCTCGTCAAGAACAAGGCTCTGCTATCACTTAAAGACTACAATCTACTGCACCGCCTCGAAGATTTAGCTGAGTCGGGCATAGATTCCTTCAAGATAGAGGGCAGGCTTAAGAATATTTCGTATGTTCGTAACGTCACTAGGGCATATTCATCGGCGTTGGACGACTTGGTCGCAAGGCATCCAGACAAATATCGCAGGTCCTCTTTTGGATGCATCCGAGGCGGTTTCACTCCAGACCTCGACAAGACATTCAATCGCAGGTACACCGAACTCTTCATCGATGGCAAACGTGGTAAGTGGTCCTCGATGAATGCACCTAAACATATAGGGGAGGAAATCGGCGTTGTGGCGGGAATCAAAGAGGCCAGCGCTGTGGGGAGCAAGGAAACGGCCAGCCGTGCCAGCCGTTCTAGAAATGCATCCGAGATGCTGGTCCTGGTAAGCTTGAAGAATCCTTCATGCACCCTTCACAATGGGGACGGATTCTCTTTTCTCAACGGAGACGAAATAATCGGCTTCCGCGGGGATGTCTGCGAGGGGAATACGATTCGTTGCAAGGCTGTGCCCGGCCTGAAGTCAGGCACGACTCTGTACAGGAACGTGGATAGCGAATTCGAGCGCGAACTTGAGGTCAGCCTCCCTGCAAGAACCATAGATGTTTCCGTGAGCATTTCTGCCAACAGCAATGGCAAATCTTTGAATATCAACGCCGAGAGCGAGGACGGTCGCACGGTGTCTCTGAATCTGCAGACAGCCGGAGAGATAGCGCGAGACCGGATAAGAATGGAGGGAATATACAGGACTCAGATTTCAAAGGTTTCAGGAATATATTCCTTCATATTACAATCTTTGCAAGGTCAGTCTCTGCCATTCTTGAAGGCAGCTGAACTGAACGCGATACGTCGGGACATAGCTGCCCGGCTGGATGACTTGCCGTGCAAGGCAATCTCGCTCGGTAAAGCAAGGCCAAAGGACAGAGGTGCCGTCAGCATTCCTAAAGCACTGACTTACAAGGAGAATATCGCAAATCACCTGAGCCGTGAAATTTATGAATCCTACGGAGCCGAATCAATAGAGCCGGCATTCGAAATTTCCCATAGAGAAGGAGCCGAGCTCATGCGCACGAAATATTGCATAAGATATGAACTGGGGCTCTGCCCTAGATTCCAGCATGCTGCCCAGACAGGCCCCCTGTTCCTTGTGAATAACGGCAAGCGTTATGCCCTTGGCTTCGATTGCGCGGCGTGCGAGATGACAGTCAGCGCAGCTACCCCGAAGAAGCGATAGCCCGACGTCACACGAAATCGAATGTGATGCTTACGTCACCGAACCTGGCAGCCTTGCCACTGTTCCGCTCCAAATAATTGTCGGAAAGTTTTCCGCGCCAGACTATGTCGTCGCTGCGATGATACGGGAACGCCACTTCGAATCCGTAAGATCTCGACTTGATCTTAACCGTGCCAGCAGCCGACCACTTCGTCATTTTTCCTCCATCGTCCTCAACGACCATGAAAGCACATTCGCTCAGCTGGTCCGACCATTCCGACACAAGTATTGAATTGAATCTCAGAGAATTCCCAACCTGCTTGCGCCGGACCTTGATCATAAAATCAGTAATCTGAGGATTGTAGTCGTCCATTTCTTCCTCAGTCCTAGCCTTGAAAGACTCGATAGCCCCACATTTGACGAAGAACTCAGAGCCACCTGAAAACCAGCCATCGTAATTCCTGTGCGCTTTGAATTCCTTGAGGACCAAAGTCTTGAAAGCGCCATAGGATCGAGTGGAAACCGAAGGCCTTGCTAGCATGCCGAGCTTTTCTGCCATCTGAGGCGTGACGAACCCGGCATCGTCATTACGATTTATCACCCAGACAGGATGCTTCCGAGCATAAGATTCGTCAACTGAAATCTCGCGTACAGCCCAAGCCCCGTCAGGCTGCAAAAACCGTTCGAAGGCTATGTTCGTCTCAGATCCATTTTCCGGGTCAAAGGTTATCACAGGCATCGACTGCCCATCCCAATCTTCTGAATATGGCCAATAAATCTGCATGCCTGACTCTGCAAGCCTTGCAATGAAATCGTCAGACCTGGTCTGTAGCTTAGAGGAGGCATATTCATTGATTAAGTCTCGGATGGCGGCAGAGCTCCCCGCGGAAGCTCCGGCACTCCTTGAAATGGCCAGGCCGGCATCTGAAGATGCAGTTTCTCCTACCCCGCATCCTGGGGCAAGAAAAACATCGCTGAAAGTATACTCCTCATCATAGCCATTTGAAACGGAAGAGCAGACAGCCTGCCAGACCTCCATGACTTGAGAGGCCCCGAAAGGCATTCCGCTCAGCATCTTGGCTATGCCTTCAGGCGTTACGTTGACAGCAGCCTCTTCCGATCGGACATTAGCGTCCACTTTATCTTCGTCAATATTGCTGCACGAAGAAAGAGCAGCCAGGAAAAGCAGCGGCACCACCGCCTGCTTCCTGAAAAGTTGATTGAAGCTTTCCATAAACTATGCGTTTATCTCTGATGCAAAGAGAGCAAAAAATAGCCGTTGAATGAAATTTTCAACGGCTATTTTAAAATATGCGTTACAGAGGCCCAGAAAGCCTATTTTGAGAAAAGGACGAAACGCTTTTTATCATAGAAGTCGAGAATGGTCCTCGTGTTCTCGAAATCTGCCTGCTTGAAAACGCTGGTCGTCTCCGGAGCAAGGAGCTCGTTGATCTCGACAAGCCCTTTGCCGTCTGCTTCGAGAAATTCCTGAGCCCAATGGGCGATGGCGCGATAATATACCAACGGATCATCATCAGAGACAAACAGGGCAAGTGGTGGTTCGAAATTGAGCACATTCACCCTCATGTTAGCCTTTTCCGATTCTTTGATGTACGGAGGATTGCTCACTATAAGGTCAAACTGCCCTTGATCGAACTCTTGGTTGAAATCCAGCACGTCAGAGACTATGAATTTCGGAGTTATCGCCTCTCTCTCTTTAACTTGAATGCTAAAATTCTGGCTGGAAGCCACTTGAATGGCTTTCTGGGATATATCGGTTCCGATGACCTCGCAGCCCGGCATCTCCAAGGCTATCGTCCATGCGATGCAGCCGGAGCCGGTGCACAAATCCAGCACGCGGACCGGCCTGGCGGATTTCCCGTAAGCCTCTCTCATGCGCTGGATGCGAGAGCCGATTTTCACAGCCTCACGGCACAACAGCTCCGTCTCCGGACGCGGTATCAGTACGTCAGGCGTAACCTTGAATTTGTAGCCGCAGAAATCAGCCTCGCCTATTACGTACTGTACAGGCTCTCCTGAAGACAGCCTTTTCAAATCTTCCTGCAAAGACGGCAGCTGGCTCGGCTTGATCGCATAGTCCGGCTCTACTATGTGGGTATAGTTCTTCGTGCCTAGACGGCTCTCACAGAGCATGAGAACAATATTCTTAGCCTCGGCAGTTGGATAAAGCTGCTCGAGTGCTGAAACTCCTTCAGCAATGAATTCTTTCAATAACACTTGCTAATTCTTAAAAAATGGTAAATCGAAAACAATATTCATCCTTCTCAAAGGTCAAGAATTTTCTATGATGTGCGTAAGGAAATCAGTGATATCCTGTCCTGCTGTCCTAATCATCTTAGGCACTAGAGATGCGCTGGTCATTCCTGGAATAGTATTCACCTCTAAGAAATAAAGACCGTCTTCTGCAAGGATATAGTCCATTCTCACTATGCCAGAACAGCCTAGCTGGGAATATATTTTCTCCGTTGTTCTTTGAATATGTTCCCTCAGGCTGTCGTTAATCGGCGCAGGGCAGATTTCCTGGCTGTGGCCGTTATATTTAGCATCGTAGTCAAAATATTCATTATCAGTCACTATCTGAATGACAGGCAGAGACTTAACTTCTTTCCCGCTGGAATATGCCGCGCAAGTGAATTCGCGCCCCTCTATTCCTTGCTCTATTATTAGAGTCGGACCTTCTGAAAAAGCGAACCTGATAGCCTCTGGTAAGTCTTCTGGCTTCTTAACTTTTGTTATTCCGAAACTGGAGCCTCCATCTGTCGGCTTTACGAACACAGGGAATTTCAATCTATCAGCGACCTTTTTCGTCACAGCCTCTATGTCCATTCCATCTCGCACGAACACGTCAGGGGCACATTTCACGAAATCCTCGTCACGCAAGTAACTTTTGCAGGCGAACTTATCGAACGCCACGGCCGATACGAAAGCACTGCAAGAACTGAACGGGATGCCAAGCATCTCCAGATAGCCCTGAAAGAGGCCATTCTCGCCAGGAGTTCCATGCTGCACGATGTAGCAGTAGTCGAACTTCACTTTCTCGCCATATATTCTCACCGAAAAATCATTCTTATCAATTTCCGGCCTCGCACCCTCTGGGAAAGGCACTCTCATGGAATTCAGCTTCTTCATGGCAACCAGCTGCCATTTCCCGAAACGAGCGAAAATCTCATAGATCTCGTACTTCGTACCATCTATCCTGGAAGCAACGAACTCCCCGCTCCTGCATGAAACCTCCCATTCGGAGGAATCGCTCCCATACACTACAGCGATTTTGTTGTACTTGCCCATATTAATATATTCTATTCAAAATAGTATTCTTCAGCCTGTTCCTGCTGCGCCTCAGCATTCTGGCCACCGCCAGAGCAGTCATTTGGCCCCAGCCCTGCCGGAATGTCAAACTTGTCATCTGCCGAAATGCCTAGAGTTCCGTCTGCAAGGACTTTATTCATGAATATGCCCCATGTCGGCAGGGACATGTTAGCACCTTGGCCAAGAGCGATGGACTGGAAGTGTACCTGTCTGTCCTCGGCCCCCGTCCACACCCCTGCGACTAGTCTAGGAGTATAGCCGATGAACCAGCCGTCAGCGTTATCGTTAGTAGTTCCCGTCTTGCCGCCGATTTCTCCCGTCAGCCCGTATCTGTAACGCAACCTGGCTCCCGTACCATTCCTGACCACATTCATCATCATGTCGACCATCTGATAAGCGGTCTGCTCGCTGATTGCCTCGTAACGACGATTCGTGAACTCCGAGATCACGTTGCCCTGGCTGTCTTCTATCCTCGTCACGAACAACGGGGTGCTGTAAACGCCTTTAGATGGGAAGATATTGTATGCCGCTACCATCTCAAATAGAGAAAGGTCAGCAGAGCCTACGCAAAGAGAAGGGGTCGGGTCAAGGAAGCTGTGCACTCCCATCTGCCTCATCATCTCTACCATGGCATAAGGGCCGAACTGCTTCATCAGGTAAGCCGATATATTATTAGAGCTGTTAGTAAGCCCCCACTTCAGCGTGACTGTCTTGCCTATCCATTCATCTTTATCGGTGCTTCTTGGAGTCCATGTCTTGCCGTCATCCAGCACGAACGTTTGAGGCACGTTCAAAACTTTATCGCAAGGGGTCATGCCCTCCTGCATGGCCAAAGTATAGAGGTAAGGCTTAATTGTAGATCCAACCTGCCGTTTCCCCTGGCGGACATTATCATATTTGAAATAACGATAATTCGGTCCTCCTACGTAAGCCTTCACGAAGCCGGTCTCAGGCTCCATGGCGAAAAATGCAGTCCTGAGAATAGACTTATAATACTTAATCGAGTCATCTGGGGTCATGGTCGTGTCTGCATAACCCTTGCTGTTGTAGGCAAATACCCTCATCTTGGTCGGCACGGAGAAAGACTTCAGTATCTGAGCCTCGCTATTCCCGTCTTTTTTCATCATCCTCCAGCGGTCGCTCCACCGACGAGCCTGGTTCATAACTCTGTTCCTAGTCTCCTCATCTATGTCATTGGAGAACGGAGCATGAGTCTTGCTGCGCAGGTCTCTATTGAAGTCTTTTTGCAGGGCTTTGATTCTCTCCGCCACCGCTTCTTCGGCATACTCCTGCATCTTGTAATTGATGGTAGTGTATATTCTTAAGCCATCTTTATCCAAGTTGTATTTGCTCCCATCTGGCTTCTTTGTCTTCTCAAGCCAGCCGTAGAGGTCATCCGTAGCCCATGCAAGCGAATCCACGACATAATCCTCATTGACTGTGTACTCCGACCTGCGAGGCTTATGGGCAGTCATCACCCTGCGAAGCATGTCTCTGAAATAAGGTGCGTGACCAGCATTGTGGTCCTGAACCTCGTAATTCAGCGTTATAGGTATCTGCTTTATAGAGTCTCGCTCAGCCTTCGTGATGTATCCCGAGTCTTTCATCTTTTCTATCACGAAATTTCTCCTGACTAGAGCCTTATCCGGATTAAGGGCAGGATTGTACCTAGTAGGCTTATTTATCATTCCCACAAGCACTGCGCTTTCCTCGACCGTGAGGTCTTTCGGAAGCTTTCCGAAGAACGTCTCGGAAGCCGCCCTGATTCCGTAGGCGCTGCTGCCGAAGAACACGGAATTCAGATACATCGTGACAATCTCGTCTTTCGTGTAGTTCCGTTCCAACTTCACGGCGGTTATCCATTCCTTCAGCTTTATCCATACCATTTTAATATGATATATTCCCGGAATCTTATGTTTTATCTCCGTCCTAGGATAAAGCGTCTTCGCGAGCTGCTGGGTAATCGTGCTACCGCCACCCTGGCTGGACTTCTGTAATAATATGGTTTTGAAGAATACCCTGCCAAGGCCTTTGAAATCAATCCCTGAGTGCCTGTAGAAGCGTCTGTCCTCCGTGGCCACGGCTGCTTGCACGATGGTCGGCGAAAGTTCTTCGTATGTAACGTATGTCCTGTTCTCTATGTGGAATGTCGTTAGAATCTCACCATCATCAGCCATTATCTGAGTGGCGAGCTTGCTGTCCGGGTTCTCCAGTTCCTTGAACGAAGGGATGTCAGCGAACACCCAGACGAGGAAAAGCATAAGGAAAAGGAATAGCACTGGAAATGTTATTATTATCCAGAACCATTTTATAATTCTTTTTCTAGTCACTTCAGTCATAATAAAGACAAATTTATAACAAAATTTGGAAAATAGCCCGATTTATCCTTTACTTTGCATTCGCAAACTAACAGCTAACTGAAAAACTTTGAAAGGAAGGATTTTATGGATAATTTGGTAATAGTCGAGTCTCCTGCGAAAGCTAAGACGATTCAGAAATTTCTAGGGAAGGATTACGTGGTCAAGGCTAGTTTCGGTCATATCAGAGACCTGAAAGACAACAAGTTAAGCGTTGACATAGAACACAATTTCTCACCCGAGTACGTCATACCCGCCGATAAGAAGAAAGTGGTTGCGGAATTGAAGAAGGATGCCGCGAGCGCTGGAACCGTGTGGCTTGCTTCCGATGAAGACCGCGAGGGAGAAGCCATTTCCTGGCACCTGTTCGAAACCCTGGGACTGAACAAGCAGAGCACCAGAAGAATCGTTTTCCACGAGATTACTAAGACTGCCATCACTGAAGCCGTTCAGAAGCCGAGAGAAATAGACATGCACCTGGTGGATGCCCAGCAGGCCAGGAGGGTGCTGGACAGGCTCGTAGGATACGAGCTGTCGCCAGTGCTGTGGAGAAAAATCCAGCCGAAACTTTCTGCGGGAAGGGTGCAGTCAGTGGCCCTGAGGCTCGTCGTGGAAAGAGAAAAGGAAATAATAGCTTTCAAGAATGAGCCTTTCTATAGAATAGACGCTATTTTCAATCCTGAGGGACTACCTTCCTCGGTGAAAGTAAAGGCCGCGCTTGACACTAAGTTCGCAACCGAAGATGAGGCTAGGAATTTCCTGCAGAACTGCATCGGTGCCATATTCAAAATATCCGACATAGAGAAAAAAGAGGCTGTCAGGCACCCTGCTCCGCCGTTTACCACCTCCACATTGCAGCAGGAGGCCTCCAGGAAGCTTCATCTGCCAGTTAGCGTCACGATGAGGCTGGCGCAAGGGCTGTACGAGAGGGGTCTCATAACCTACATGAGAACCGACTCTGTGAATCTGTCGAGTCTGGCGCTAGGCACTTCAAAGCAATATATCACCGAGAACTTCGGTGCTGAATATTCAAAGACTCGCCAGTTTCACACTACAACCAGAGGGGCGCAGGAAGCTCATGAAGCCATCCGCCCTACCTTCATCGCCAACACCGACATCGAAGGGACAGCGCAAGAGAAGAAACTTTATCAATTAATATGGAGAAGAACAGTGGCCAGCCAGATGGCTGATGCCAAGGTCCTGAATACGAACATCAAGGTTTCATACGACAAGGGACCTGAGAAATTCTCCATCCAAGCCACGCAGGTGCTGTTTGACGGATTCCTCAAGCTATACATGGAAAGCTCTGACAATGAGGAAGATAATACCGAAGTGGCAGTTCTTCCTGAAATGAATGTCGGGAATATAATGAATGCTCTTGAAATCTCCGCCTCATGCAAGTTCACACAGGCTCCTCAGAGATATTCCGAAGCTACGCTTGTTAAGAAACTCGAAGAGCTGGGAATAGGCCGCCCTTCGACATATGCTCCTACCATCACGACTCTCACGACTGGCCGAGGATACATATTCAAAGGCGACAAGGAAGGGGTCAAAAAACAGGTTCGAGACCTCATCCTCAAAAACAGGACTATTACTGAATCAATTAAGACAGAGGTCGTCGGAGCAGAAAGAGGCAAGCTGATACCTCAGGAAATCGGGATATTGGTTTCCGACTATCTGGAAGAGCACTTCAATGACATCATGGATTATAATTTCACGGCCAACGTCGAGAACGATTTCGATAAAATAGCGAAAGGCGAGCTGGTCTGGAACGATGTGATCGCTCAGTTCTATGCTCCATTCCACAAGAACGTGGAGGAAGTAATGCATGACGGCAATTATAGCCACGTGACTAGGGAACTAGGCACAGACGGAGACGGAAACAAGATCGTCGCCAAATTTGGAAAATATGGCCCGTACATCCAGAAAGGCGAGGGCGAGAAGGCGGCTTTCGCTTCACTAGGCAAAGGCCAGCTGATCGAGACCATAACCCTTGAAGAAGCATTGAAGCTGTTCTTACTGCCTCGCACTGTAGGCCAGTATAAAGGAATTGACGTCATCGCTACCAAGGGCCGTTTCGGCCCATACATCAAATATGGGGATAAAAATTTCTCACTGCCTCGCGGAACAGATCCTTTAAGCATCGCCATAGAGAAATGCGGGGAGATAATCGAGGATGGCCTGAACAAGACGCCAGCCAATTCTACCATCACTGAATACAAAGACGCAGACATTCAAGTGATTGCAGGGCGCTACGGTCCGTATATAAAACATGCTGGGGGGAATTACAAGATTCCAAAAGGAACAGATGCTTCTAAACTGACTTTGGAGGAGTGCCAGGATATCATTAACAATTCGGAACCTTCAAAAACACGAAACAAATTTCATAAGAAGTCTTGATTTTTTCATGTTTATAATTAATTTTGCAAAGTTAATTATAATCTGAAAGCGAATGGCTAGTTATCACATTGATCAGATCGACCAGAAAATCCTCTCTTTCCTGGTTAATAACGCCAGAATGCCTTTCCTGGAAATCGCACGCGAGTGTGGCGTGTCTGGCGCTGCTATCCATCAGAGAGTCAAGAGGCTTGAGAATAACGGCGTCATCACCGGCTCCCGCCTGCTTGTAAAACCGCAAGCGCTCGGATTGAACGTATGCGCATTCGTGAGCATTTCTCTCTCTGAGGCAAACAAGTACAACGAAGTGGTGGAATCCCTCAGGAATATACCTGAGATCGTAGAATGCCATTTCGTCACTGGCAAAGCCGCTCTCTTGCTGAAAGTCTATTGCTTCGACAATGACCACCTCATGGAGATTCTTCTGAACACGATTCAAAATATTCCTTACGTTCAGGCAACTGATACTGTCATTTCACTTGATCAGGCAATTGAACGTCAGGTCTGGGTTAAAGACTATAAACGTAAAGCCGTCACCTCTGCCGGGAAGAAATAATCATTTCCGCCAAAGCAAGGTCTTCTGGAGAAGTGATTTTGAAATTCAACCTCTCTCCATCACAATAGGAGAGGGGGACTTTGTTTGCGTATGCCACAGAAGCATCGTCGGTAAAAGAAGTGTCGAAAGGCAATGAATACGCTGCCTTGATGTCCTCCGAAAGGAACATCTGAGGAGTCTGGCAGCGGAAAACCTGCGACCTGTTCACTTGAAGCCCCGTATCACACAGTTTTCCCGCCTTCTCTTCCAAGAGCCTCAGGGTATCGATGGCTGGCAGCACCGGGATAAGGGCATGGCATTTGCCCGAATCCATCTGAGCGAACATATTCATGATCAGCTCTTTGGATATTAATGGTCGCACTCCGTCATGTATCGCTACGACAGCTCCGTCTGGCACTTTCCGAAGGGCGTTCTTTACCGAATGGAAACGAGTGATCCCGCCAGAGACCAATGTCTGAGGATAGTAGAAGCTGCCTTCCAGGCAGGAATTCTTCCAAAATTCCATGTGATCTTTTGGTAGTACGGTGATTATGCGGATATCAGGAACGGCGGACAGGAAAATTTCAATGGTACGCTTTAGAATCATTTCCCCGCCGAGCGGCAGGAACTGCTTAGGCACAGAAGCACCCATGCGGGTTCCGCTCCCAGCGGCCATCACTATTAATATTTTTCTTCTACCCATGACTTTTCAACTACAAATATAACTTTTTTTGTATATTTACGAGTTGTAAAATCAGCATAGTATCAAGTTACAGACAAAGAGATGGCATTTAATTTTTTAACACAGGAAATCGCAATGGACCTTGGCACGGCCAATACCGTGATATTCCAGAACGACAATATAGTGCTTGACGAGCCAAGCATCGTCGCGATTGACAACAACACCAGCAAATGCATAGCCATAGGCCAGCAGGCGAAGCTGATGCATGAGCATACTAACCCCGGCGTGAAAACTATCAGGCCCTTGAGGGACGGAGTCATTGCCGACTTCAATGCCGCCGAAATGATGATCAAAGGGTTCATAAAGCAAGTTAACAGCAAAAAGAAGACACTTTTCGCCCCGACTCTCAAAATCGTGGTCGGAATACCATCTGGCAGCACTCAGGTAGAAATCAGGGCCGTGCGCGACTCCTGCGAGCATGCTGGTGGCCGAGACGTGTACCTGATCTATGAGCCTATGGCGGCCGCACTTGGCATTGGCCTGGACGTGGAGGCTCCGAAAGGCAACATGGTAGTCGACATTGGTGGCGGCACTGCTGAAATCGCAGTCATTTCTCTGGGCGGCATCGTAGTGCAAGACAGCATTACTACCGCAGGGGATGTGTTCAACAGCGACATTCAGTATTACCTTCGCCAACAACATAACATCAAGATTGGCGAGACAACGGCAGAGAAGATAAAGATTGCCGTTGGCGCCGTCATTCCTGACCTGGACGCTGACGAGGAACCTGAGCCATACGTGGTAAGGGGTCCTAACCTCATGACAGCCCACCCTGTGGAGGCCACAGTGACATATCAAGAAATCGCACACTGCCTGGATAAATCCATAGCGAAGCTGGAATCTTCAATTCTGCACGTGCTGGAGCTGACTCCTCCGGAGCTGTATGCGGACATAGTGGAGAACGGGATCTTCCTTTCTGGCGGCGGAGCCCTTCTGCGCGGCTTAGCAAAGAGATTCACTGAAAAAGTGAACATCCAGTTCCATGTGGCCGAGGATCCGTTGAAGGCAGTGGCCAGAGGCACTTGCATTGCGCTTAAGAAAACATCGAATTACTCGTTCCTAATGAGATAAAATGCCGAAAGAGAGATCCGTAACCAGCACCATATTCACGATAGTGGTCTTCATCCTTTTGGAGATCGCTTCTCTCCTGTTGCTCTCTCATAACAATCAGCTGCAGAAGCTTTGGTTCATGCGCATCTCGCATGGTTTCTCGGCTAAAGTCTGGGGCGTGACCCAAAAAGTGAACGACTATTTCTCACTGAAACAGCAAAATGAGAAGCTGGCGCTCGAAAACGGCCGCCTCACATCTGAGGTAAGAAGCTTGAGAATGGCTCTGAACGAGGCCGACAGCACTTTCATGCCCGAACTGAAAGAAAATGGATTCATGTATGTTCCTGCCACGATAGTGAAATCCAACAGGAAATCGCAGCATAACTACCTGATTCTCGACAAAGGCTCGGCTGACGGGATAAGGCAGAATTCTGGGGTCATCACGTCTAACGGGGTGATTGGAATCGTGGATGCCGTGAGCCAGCACTACTGCTATGCGATCTCGTTCGAGAACACGGAAGTGAACGTGAGCGCCAGGCTGGGTAACGAGGGTGCCGTTGGGCCTCTCTCCTGGGATGGAATGACAAGCGATGGCGCAGTGCTGAAAGAAATTCCTCTGCAATATAAATTCAATCCAGGGGACACGGTCTACACAAGCGGATATTCATCAATATTCCCGTCCGACATCCCTATCGGAGTGACTGGCTCTTCGAGAATCATCAATGGCGCAACGAACGAGATAAAGGTCAAGATGTTCCAGGATCATCAAGCCGTCAGATACGTGACTATCGTGAGGAACACGAAGCTGGAAGAAATCGAAGAACTGGAGAAAGAGGAGATGGCTAAAGATAAGGAGGCGAAACGATGAAAGGGAATTTTTGGATAACTTATGTCATTCTCGTCATCGCCCAGATGATCCTGTACATTTATTGCAGGTTCACGCCATACATCATCCTGAGCCTTCTGCCTGTCATGATTTTATGCTTGCCGACATCAATCGGCTCATTTGCCGCCCAGCTGATCGCATTCGGCACAGGGCTGGTCGTGGACTACTTCGCGGAGGGAGTGATCGGGCTTAACGCTGCCGCTCTGCTGCCAGTAGCTTTTATCCGGCGGCCGCTAATCTCGCTCATGTTCGGAAGCGAGCCATTCGAGAGGCAAGAGGGAATATCCATTAGAAAATATGGCTTTGCAAGGGTTTCTCTCGCAATGCTGATAGTAATAATCTTATTCCTCATCATCTACATATTGCTAGATTGTGCCGGCACAAGACCAGCATGGTTCATATTCTTAGCCTTGGCTTGCTCTACAGCGGCAAGCTATGTCATGTCACTTTTAATAGTCAATCAGCTGACTTATGACGACCGAAGGTAGAGCGACTAAGCTGATCATCGGTCTTGCGGTAGTGGCAGCCATAATCATTGCGAAAATATTTTATATTCAGATAATTAATAATGAATATAAAATAAATGCCTCCAATAATTCCATGGTGTATGACATAGTCTATCCAACGAGAGGCATCATTTACGACAGGAACGGGAAAATCATAGTCGGAAACAGGGTGGCGTATGACATTCTGGTGACTCCAAGCGAGGTCGGGCAGTTCGACACTGTCCTACTGGCTAATTCCCTGAACGTGAGTATCCAGTCCATCAGGGATAAGATGGCCGAATATGAGAAGAACAAGCGCAGAATCGGCTATCAGAGCATGGTCATGTTCAAGCAGGTCCCGCCAGAGAATTACATGAAATTCGCCGAGCTGTCCTATAGTTTCCCTGGTTTCAGGGGTGTCGCCAGAAGCATCCGCGATTATCCTGTGAACGCTGGTGGTAACCTTCTAGGCTATGTTTCCGAGGTTGATCAAAACTTCCTGCAGAAGCACCCCGACGAATACAGGCCTGGCGACTATGCTGGAAAAACAGGCATAGAAGCGGCGAGGGAAGAGGATTTGAGGGGCGTGAAAGGCTATCACATTTACTTAAGGAACTCCAAGAATCAGATAGAGCAGCGCTACCAGAATGGCGAGTTCGATAAAGAGGCAATCCCGGGTCACGACATAATGACCACCATCGATGCTGACTTGCAGCAGTACGGGCAGGAGCTTATGAAGAACAAGGTCGGCAGCCTGGTAGCGATAGAGCCGTCGACCGGCGAGATTCTCACGCTGGTCTCCAGCCCCGGGATTGATGTTGACATGCTCGCCGACATCAGCCATCACTACGATGAGATAATCAAAGATCCGCACAGGCCTATGTTCAACAGGGCCGTGCAGGCTCCTTACCCTCCAGGCTCTGTGTTCAAGCTGGTGAATGGCCTGATAGGCCTGCAGGAAGGCACTTTAAAGCCTGAATATACTTACCCTTGCAACCATGGCTATCATTTCGGAAGCCATAAACTAGGCTGCCACGGGCATCGCTCTCCGCTGAATCTGGAAGAAGCGATAATGATGTCCTGCAACGGCTACTTCTGCTACGTCCTTAAGAACATATTAGAGAATAAGGAATACAAGAATATAGACGCTGCCTTCGACAAATGGAATGAATATGTGCACAGCATGGGCTTCGGGCAGCCTCTTGGATCTGACTTTCCTTCCGAATTAGGCGGGAATATTCCAACTTCGAAATATTACAACAAACTGTATGGCAAGGGTGGCTGGAAGTTCACCACCATCATTTCCCTGTCCATAGGACAAGGGGAAATAGGCGCCACGCCTCTTCAGATAGCTAATATGTGCGCCACGGTCGCGAATCGCGGGTGGTACATGATTCCGCACATCGTAAAGGCTTCGGAGGGGGTAGAGATAGATCCAAAATATTACGAGAAGCATTACACGATGGTAGATTCGAAGAATTACGAAATAGTAGTTCCTGGCATGTGGAGAGCGGTAAACAGCGGATTCGGTTCGGGTGGCACGGCCTCTGTCGCAGCTGTGCCCGGGTTGGACATTTGCGGAAAGACTGGAACTGCGCAGAATCCTCGTGGAGCAGATAACTCCTGCTTCATTTGCTTCGCTCCTAAGGACAATCCAAAGATTGCCGTAATGGCTTATGTGGAAAATGCCGGTTTCGGGGCCACTTGGGCTGCTCCTATCGCTTCTCTGCTGGTGGAAAAATACTTGACAGGAGAGATTAGCGAGAGCCGCAAGCCTCTGGAGGAGAGGATGTTGCAAGGTGATTTAATGAATAGGGTGAAAGCATACAAATGACGAATTTTTCGGACAGAGGGATGCGCAAGAGCGTTGATTGGAGGCTGGTAATATGCTACCTGCTCCTGATCTTCATCGGCTGGCTGAACATCTACGCCTCCATTCATTCCGCAGGACCGAACACCATCTTCGATTTCAACTATCGATGCGGAAAGCAATTCGTTTGGATACTCACCGCTATAGGCCTGGCAGCCTTGATACTGTTTGTCATCAGCCCGCGACTATGGGAAACCATTTCCATACCCTCTTACATATTCGTGATAGGGCTGCTCGTAGCCGTGATTTTCCTGGGGCAAGAAGTCAAAGGTTCCAAATCGTGGTTCGAATTCGGCCCCGTGAAGTTCCAGCCGGCTGAAATCTCAAAGATTACCACCTCGCTGGTGCTGGCCCTCATCATGAGCCAAGCGAATTTCCGGATAACTCGCTTCAAGGATTTCATCCTGACCGCATTCGTAATATTACTGCCTATGGCGGTCATCCTGGCGGAAAGCGAGACTGGTTCTGCGCTCGTGTACGTAGGTTTTATATTCGTGCTTTACAGGGAAGGCCTCTCGGGATGGTGGCTGGTCGCCATTGGAATGTCCGTCCTGCTATTCATACTTACGCTCACCACATCCGTCTACCTTTCAATAATGGTGCTCCTAGGCGTAGTGCTGTTCTGCAACTGGCTAAACTCCGGGAGGCTGGGGAAAGGAGCTTTCATGGAATTCGGAATATTCCTGGTCCTCTGTTTCCTTCCTTGGCTTCAGAAGCTCATTTTCAATCCTGGCTCCGCCATGGCAGAACTGGACATGGGATACGTCCTCATTGGCATAATAGCGGTCGGGGCGGTTATTTATCTGATAAAAGGCTATAAGGCAAAAAACAGATTCATGTCCATCTCCTCGCTGGCTGCGCTCGCCGGAATCATACTTGTCATTTCCAGTTCTTTCATATTCACCAATGTGCTCCAGGATCATCAGAGACAGAGAATAGAGGTGCTACTGGGAATGAAAGACGACCCTGCCGGGGTAGGCTACAACGTAAACCAGTCCATGATTGCGATAGGTTCCGGCGGCCTCTTCGGCAAAGGATTCCTGAACGGAACCCAGACGACGTTCGGATTCGTGCCGGAACAGAGCACGGACTTCATCTTCTGCACCATCGGAGAAGAATGGGGCTTTCTGGGATGCCTTGCAGTCATATTGCTATACGTCTATTTAATATATCGCATCATTCGTGATGCCGAGCAGTGCAGGGCTGCTTTTTCCAGAATTTATGGCTATTGCGTCGCATCTTGCATATTCATGCACCTGTTCATCAACATTGGCATGACCATCGGCATAATGCCAGTGATTGGCATCCCGCTGCCGCTGCTTAGCTACGGCGGCTCATCGCTCTGGGCATTCACCATAATGATATTCATATTCATCGCCCTCTACAGGCAGGAGAGAAAATATTATTAGAGACAGTTGCTTTTTTCAAAAAAAGACGTAATTTTACACCTGAAACGAACGAATCATGACTAATATATTCAACGCATATTGGTGGTGGCGCTTCTTACAACGACATATTGGAAACAATAGTGGAGCACAAGCGCCTGGAAGTGGATGCGCAGAAAGGTCTTCAGCCAATAGAAGGGTTGCGCGATGCTGCTTTTAAGTGCGGGCGCATTCCCCTGAGCTTGAGACAAGCCTTGTTCAACGGCTCCGGAATCATCGCAGAATTCAAGCGCAAATCCCCGTCCAGGGGCTGGATACATGAAGATGCCGACCCGATGAAAGTCATTTCTGAATATTGCTCCGGAGGCGCCAGCGCCTTGTCAATGCTCACCGATTCCGAATTTTTCGGCGGAAAGCTGGATTACATTAAGGCCGTGCGCCCCTTGACAGGAATCCCGATTCTGCGCAAAGACTTCATCATCGATCCGTTCCAGCTGTACGAAGCCAGACTGGCAGGGGCGGACGCAGTCCTGCTGATTGCAGCTTGCCTGCAAAAGGATGAATGCGGGGCGTTTTGCGATGAAGCCCACAGGATAGGACTCGAAGTCCTTCTGGAAATCCACTCGGAAGCTGAACTGGACTACGTGACCCTCGGAGCTGACTGCATAGGGGTCAATAACCGTAACCTTGGGACTTTCACGACCGACGTCCAGAACTCTTTCCGGCTGGCAGGGTCGGAGTGTTCGTGGACGAAAGCGACGACGAAATATTAATGAAGATCAATGAATATGGACTCTCGCATATTCAGTTCCATGGCAGCGAAAGCCCTAGCAAATGTCTGAAATTCAGGAATATGGGGCTAAAAATCATAAAGGCGTTTTCCATCTCTTCGGCAGAAGATCTCGATGCAGCGGCGGAATATTCGCAAACCTGCGACTATTTCCTTTTCGATGCCGCCACCCCGTCGAAGGGAGGTTCTGGGAAAAGTTTTGACTGGCACTTCTTGGAACATTATCTGGGTAGCACGCCCTTCCTTCTCAGTGGCGGCATCGGGCCGGACGTCTTCTGTCTATATATTTCTGCGCTGGTGCCCCTACATTGGATGGCACAGCCGACGTGATTCGGACTCTTGAGCGCAACGGGGTGAACATGATAGAGATAGGAATCCCGTTCAGCGATCCGATGGCGGACGGTCCTGTGATCCAGGATGCAGCAGTGAAGGCTCTTCGCAATGGGATGTCGTTGCGCAAGCTTTTCAGCCAGCTGAAAGACATCCGCAGCGATGTCGGCATTCCTCTTATCCTGATGGGTTACCTGAATCCAATTTACCAATATGGGTTCGAGAATTTTTGTGCTTCTTGCGCGGAGGCAGGAATCGACGGAATGATCATACCAGACCTGCCGTTCAGAGACTACATCGCAGAATACAAGCCCGTCGCAGATCGCTTCAATCTGCGAATGATAATGCTGATCACTCCTGAGACAAGCATAGAACGTGTCCGACTCATAGACGAGAACACTTCCGGATTCATATACATGGTCTCCTCAGCTGCGACGACTGGGGCCCAGAAAGATTTCAATGCTGCCAAGCAGGCTTATTTCGAGAAGATAGACTCCCTACACCTGGGGAATCCTCGCATGGTTGGCTTCGGGATCAGCAACAAGCAGACCTTCAACGCTGCCTGCGCCCATGCCTCCGGCGGGATTATCGGCAGCCGTTTCGTCACCCTGCTTGAACAGAATGACGGCGATGCCCAGAAGGCCATCACCAAGCTGAAGTCAGACATCGGCATGTGAATGACGCTCCGAGGACAATCCCCTCATCCATGCGCCTCCATGGTGGCATCTTCCCAGAGTAAAGGAAGCCTGTGTTGGCATATTCATAAAAAATAGCTACATTTAAAAAATTCATAAGAATATGCTGACAACAGGAATCAAGGGATATCAGGAGGAGATAGTAACTCCCGAACTTTGCGCAAACCATCTCGGCAGCGGCACCGTCAGGGTGTTCGCAACCCCGATGATGGTAACCATCATGGAAAGGACATCCAGGCTGAGCGTTCAGCCTTATCTCGAAGAGGGCTGCGAGACCGTTGGTACCGCAGTGAACATCAAGCATGTAAGTTCTACGCCTGTAGGGATGAAGGTCTGGTGCGACTCAGAGCTGATCCAGATAGACGGAAGGCGTCTCGTCTTCAGCGTCAAGGCCTATGACGAAAAGGGTCTCATCGGAGAAGGCACACACGAACGCTTCATCATCAACGTAGCCAAGTTCCAGGCAAAAACAGACTCAAAGCTGGCATAGAGCGACGAAATTCCTATTTCCGAGACATCCGCTGAAATCAAAAAAGGCACCTCCGAAGAGATGCCCTTTTTTGATATGCTTAGCTGCTTTTAGCAGGCTCGCGAGTTCCATACTTGGGACATCTCAAATATAGCTAAATTGAAAAAATCCTACAATAACCTGACTGACAAGTTGTTGAATATACCGCATTTTAGAGGGCTCGCTAACAGTGTTGGTCTCGATGCCAGTACTCGCGGATAAAATCCAAGAGCAAACCCAGATAAAAAAGAATCAACGCCGCCCCGCAGATGATTTGAGCGATAATCGATAGAATCTTGTAAAGCATGGCTTGAATATATTCATAATTCCATTAATTTCAAAGTCTTCCTCATCGTACGCCCTGCAAATCGCTAATTATTACAGCCCGAATTTGTAGCCCAGAGTAATCTGGAAGACCGAGTGCCTTGCGGACTCACCATCGGCCTCGACAGCCTTGGTCAGGCTCAAGTTGTAGCGGGCGTCAACCTGGAAATTGCGGTACTCATAGGACAGGCCGAACGGGATGGCGAAGTCCACGCTCTTCACGCTGCAGTCGACGCCGGCCGCCTTGAGGGCTTTTTCCAGGCCCATCTCTACCGTGGTGCCGGAAGTCGTGACCTTGACCTTGTCATTCACCTCGAAGCCTGGCTGGATACCTGTCTTCAAGGCCAGTCCCTTGACGACGTAGAAATTCAGAAGAACTGGCATGTTGATGTAGTCCATCTTAACGGTTCCGTCCACGCCATCGACATTATTCTTTATGCCTTGCTGCGAATAGAGGGCGCCAAAGGACAGAGAAAGAAGATCGGTCGCCTGGTATTCGAACTCGGCGCCGCCGACAAAACCAACACGGGGGTTACTGCCTTCGGAATTGGTCATGGACGCCACGTTGATGCCGATTTTCGGCTGGATGTTGAACGAACCTTTCCCATGCTGGGCAAAGGTAGTCACCGAGGCCAGCAGCATGCAAGCTATGAAAATAAGTTATTTAAGCAGTGTTATAAGTCCGCCTAAATCTGGGCGTGCCGAAAGCCGGCACCTCCCGATAGTCCACATCGTCATCATAGTGTCAACTTTCGTTTGCACCTGTCTGACATGACTAGCGCAAGATATGGAAATAATCTGAAATTTCAATGGTTTGAAGTAACAATTGCCAGTCCATGGTCATGTGGACGAGGAGACATCATTTTTGGCGGAACCTGGTTATTTGCAATTTTCCATTATTTGCATCGGGTACGCCGTGGTGACGTCTATTTTTTATTGGTCCTGGCTGCGGCCCCGAGACCATCGAAAGAGTGTAATTTTGCAAAAGGATAAATATATATCGGGCTATGGAAAGAAACTATTTTCCGAATTGGTCACTCTGCCCCGATGAACGCCACCCTTGCAAATCACTCGGAGGGCGAAGTACTTCTGAGTGGCTTGTGTCGGGATTACTGTGACTTTTGGTGCCCCGTTAAGGCTGGCAAAAATCGGTCATATCCCGCTACACCGCCCTATAAACCACACTCACTCCCGAGTGACCTGCAAAGAGAGACAGTTGGCTATGGTGCGGCGGTGACCTGCGAGGACTGATGTTCGTACAACATACCTGGCGTAAGATGGGGTTCTGCATTTACATGCTTTCAAATGTAATCAAGATGCATACAATGAATCTACATTCGTGGTGATGTAGTTTTGTTTTTATTTTTTATATTTAAATCCAAGCGAATGTAATAATTAGTAATAACGTCATATCTTTGACATTGAAATTCCTACGGAAGGAGCATGGACTTACGCTGGTTGATTTTGTGATATTGTCCGTGTTGCCCGAAAACGGGGAACTCACCATGCACCTAGCCGAAATAGCAAAGCTTAAGACTGCATACATCGAACTCCTTCATAGGAGACTTCAGAGATAGTTTTGAAAGGCCTTGCAAACTTACCTAATGGGAATATTTCTATGAATTTCATATTCCGGATTAGAAGAATTAACCCATGCCATGATGACATACGAAGAACTTTTCAATGAAAACATGCGTCTTCGCGAAAGAGTTTGCGAATTGGAGCGAGAAAACGCTCTATTGAGGGCGGCGCAACGGGCTCCATCTTTGTCAGAAGAGGAATCCACACAGTATTGCTCCAGGAACCCCCAAAAGCTAACAGCGGAACAGAAAGAGTCAGAATTACAGAGGAGAGTTGCCTTGTTTCGCGAGTTATTTCACGGCCGGGAAGATGTTTATGCTCAACGGTTCGTATCCAAGTCTGGGAAAGTAGGCTATCAACCCGTGTGCAAAAACCGCTGGTCGACCGGATGCCATGAGCAAAGATATAAATGCGAAGGGTGTCCTTTGAGAGAGTTTGTGCAATTGGATGACAACCTTCTTCGCAAACATTTGGATAAGAATGCCAAAGAAAGGGATGTTATCGGCATATATCCTATTCTTGAAGACAATACCGTGTTCTTCCTTTGTGCAGACTTCGATGACAAAAATTGCGAGCATGGGTATAAGGAAGATGTCCTTTCGTACATGCACATCTGCAAGGAATGGGGCACACCCGCCTATATTGAACGGTCTCGTTCTGGGAATGGCGCACACGTATGGATCTTCTTTAGCGAGGCTGTCCTGGCCGCTAAGGCCAGGAAGCTTGGGTTTGCTATTCTCAGTGCTGCCATGGAGAATAATGTGCGACTTGAAATGGCGTCCTATGACCGCTTCTTCCCCAACCAAGATTTCTTGCCCAAGGGTGGATTTGGTAACTTGGTTGCACTTCCGTTACAAGGGATGGCTCGACGGAATGGCAATAGCGTTTTCGTTGATGAGAGTTTCAAAGTATATCCAAATCAATGGAATTTATTGTCTTCTGTTGCAAAACTATCGGGAGACGAGCTCTCAGCTATGCTTGAACAACATAATCTTAGTTTGGAGCTATCCTACTCTTCAGAATCAAAGCCCTGGGAGACACCAAAGCCTGACAGTATCTCATTTGAAGACTTCAACGGTACGATCAACATTGTCCGTGCTAATGGCATATATGTACCAATAAGGAGTGTATCAGGGAAAGTAATCAGGCATCTCAAAGGATTAGCATCTTTTCGGAATCCAAAGTATTATGAGCTGTTGAATGCCCGTAAACCATTATACAATACACCATCTGTCGTTTCTTGTTATGAAATGACTGATGACTACCTGAAATTGCCGAGAGGGTGCGAGGATGCCGTCATTGAATTGATACAAAGCAACTTTTCATCATGGGAAGAAAGTGATCAAACCAATGCGGGACATCCGATAGATGTAAGATTTACAGGGCAGTTACGGCATGAACAAGAAGATGCTGTTCAGCGAATGCTGGCCTACAGCAACGGTATTCTTGCTGCAACGACAGCTTTTGGAAAGACTGTGGCGGCTATCGGGATGATTGCAAGGAAAAGAATAAACACTTTGATCCTAGTCCATTCCAAGGCACTACTGAAACAATGGAAAAGCGAAATAGAGAAATTCTTGATTATCAACGAACCTCAACCAGAAGAGCAAAAGAAAGAGCAATGCGGGAGGAAAACATATAATCCTATTGGTCTCCTCGATGGAACCCAGAACACACTCCATGGTATTATCGATATCTCCGTTTTCAACTCAGCGATGTCCCAAGATGGAGTCAAACCCTTCGTCAGGGATTATGGGATGGTTATCGTCGATGAATGCCATCATGTTGCAGCCATCGGATATGAACGAGTCCTAAAATACATCAATGCTCGCCATGTTTATGGATTGTCTGCTACCCCCTACCGACAAGATGGGATGACGCCAATAGTCTTCATGCAATGTGGACCAATACGGTTCAAATCCGATGCAAAGGAGCAGATTGCCCACCAGTCATTCAATCGAGTGCTTATTCCAAGATTCACCTCTTTCCGGACTCTGGAAGAAAAGACAGCTATTCAATATCTGAGAGACCTAGCCGTAGACAAGGCCAGGAATCAACTGATCATCGGGGATGTAGTTGCTTCCCTAAGCGAAGGTCGCTGCCCTATCATTCTGACAAAAAGGAAAGACCACATAGATATTCTGGCAGAAATGTTGAAACCTTACTGCCGCAATATCATACGCTTAATAGGTACGGCACCCGTTAAGGAAAAACGCCAGACGATAGAGCTGTTACAAGAGATTCCCGACTCTGAACCGTTCATTATCATTGCCACAGGGAAATATGTAGGAGAGGGATTCAACTATCCAAGACTCGACACCTTGTTCATCGCATTGCCTGTCGCCTATTCTAATATTGTTCAACAATACACAGGGCGTCTCCATCGGGAATTCAAAGGCAAGAAAGAGGTCCGTGTATATGATTATATCGACATCCATGTCCCAGTCTTGGCGAACATGTATGGGAAACGACTAAAGAGTTATGCTCCAATTGGCTATTCTCAGCAAGTTACTGATGTTCTACAATCAAATCCCCAAAATATTGTCTTGGGACCAGATTCGTTTTTATCTGTATTAATAGAGGACATAGAAGTAGCTAAATCTTTAGTTGTAATATCTTGCGAGACGGTCCAATACATGCAAGGAAGGCTCGCAAAGGCCATTCTGGCTTTGTCTGTTCGCAATGTGGCATGTAGCATCATCATACGTAAGCCATCACCACGAGACGATGAATTCACCAAATCTGGCATCATTCTCATCCAGCACAGTGATCAGAGCATTCGATCTGCAGTTATTGACCGGTCGCTTCTGTGGTTTGGGAATATAGACCTAGCTGGAAGTAAGCATAGTGAAGATGATAACGTGATGCGTGTATTCGCTCCAACTATCGCATCTGAGATGTTAGGATATCTATTGGATAAGGATTTGGGATGACGAGTGGTTGTGCTGGATGACGGGGTGTGATCTCGCAAAGTGCTGTCGGAGCGTGTCCTTGCAGCGGCTCTGCAATGGGGTGTTGGTCGACAACGTGGTTCTTGGGAGGCCTCGATGTCGAGACATGCCCTTTCCCACGCACTTACGTGTCGTATGCCTCGACAGCGTTTTGCGAGGCGCTTCTTCCAGAGGGTTTACATATTCGTATGCAACTTTTCCTCGGCGCAGGCCTCGGCAGGACCTTCACAGGTCTCGCCTAGTATACGGTTTCCTATTACAATCGCTCCAAGTCGCTGCTTATCGATGTCTTTCCACGGTATTTTGTGGTTTTTGCATTCATACGATAAATCAAACTGACAGAGTAATTCCACATACAATAGTCCTCCGTCTGGCAGAACTGGATATTCTTGATTTGTTCAGTTTCCCTGTATTTCATTGTGCGGAAGATATCGCGTGCGTTCAAACTTATGCTTAGTTTCCCATCAAAGAAAGATTTCTGTAGGCCGACATTAAGCATCTGATATGGCTTCAGTTCTACCGCCCCTTGATTTCCCCCGCTATTCAAATAATAATATACCGACAATAGATACGATTTGGGCAGCGTGAAGTACTGATTTGCCAGAATGTAATATTGGGCCTTATTATACGACATCTTTTCTCCGAGGAAATCATATTCGAAGAATGGCTTTGACACTCCCAGTGAAAGAGAAGGTCTCCACCATGCGATATTTTTCTGCAAATTCAGGTTTGCCTTAATATATTGAATCTTATCGAAGTTTGCATACGAACTGACTATCTGGGTATTTCCATTATCTGGCGAATATATGTCGGTAGCAATGTAATCATCGACATACGTATAACTCGCCGAAAAACTGATGAACTTATAGCCTGTGCTCCACTGAGCAATATACGAGTTCGATGGTTTCAGCAAAGGGTTTCCGCGCTGATACATGAATTCGTTGGAATAATAACTGGAATTGCTCAGTTGTCTGAAAGTCGGCCGGCTTGTGCGCGATGAGAATGACAGCGTATTGCTCCAACCATTTGTCTTGTGATTCAACGACAGGGACGGGTAGAAATTACGATAATGGCGATGCACGCTTCCGTCTTTGTCTACGTGGTCATCATAGCCGGACACAAGATCTTCATATCTTACCCCGCCGTTTATCCCTACTCCACCAATCTTTGCGGTAAACTCTACATACAGAGCATATTTGTTTTCCCTATTCGCATAATCTGAAGAAGGAACCTCAACGGAAGTAGCTGTGAGATAGCCATTGCCATTTATATGATTATATTCAAATCCCCACGACAGATCCGTGCCGTCACTGATTTCGTAGTTTAAAGCAAGTTTCCCAGCAAGGATATCCAATCTGCTGTTGCCAGTACTCTGCGTTTGAATTGTACGCTCTTCCGTTGTTTCATCTGTCTCCTGCCGATAATCGTTGTTATTGCTCGCATAGTCCAAATTAAGTTCGCTGGAGAGTCTTTCTCCCCACCTGCCATTATGAAAAATATTCACGTGGTTGAAATTAATATCGTTCTGATAATCATTGGAAATGTCTGTGGACTGCATATGCACACTATTCCGCATGTAATCGAGTAAAGAAGCGCGGCGTTCCCCATCTCTGTCGTAAGAAGCATCCCACTCCATTCCAATTATGTGCTTGTCGCCAATTTCATAGTCGGCATTTAACTTCCACCCATGGCTGGTAAACTTGCCATGTGCTTCTTGATCCTGAATAAAGGTATGCGTATCCTCTCCAAGAAACAGCGTCTTAGACTGCGGTAGGTTAGCTCTGTTTTTACTGTCGACGTAACCGTATGTCGCCGAAATATTTAGGCCGTTTCGTTTATAACCAATCCTGAAATCACTTCCATAGCTGGGGTCTTCATTCTGCTTCGTATTTAGTCCAACCTGCAATGTCAATCCATCCTCTTTTTTCAATGTGTAAATTCTCAACACCGCTTTCCCTTCCGCATCATATTTAGCACCAGGATTGGTGATGAGTTCCATGCTTTTTATTTCTTTGGGTGACAGCATTTTCAGTTCGTTAGCGTCTTGCACCTTCTTATTGTTGATGTAAATCACTGGCGCTCCTGAACCAAAAACTTCATAACCTCCGTTCGCAGTTCTCACTATACCGGGGATTTGTGCCACAAGATCCGTCATTTCATGCGTCTGGCTGAGCACAGTGCCCTCCACTTGAGTGATAAGCGAACCATCTTTACTTTGTACGAACTGCGGGCGCTCAGCTGCCACGGTTGCTCCTTGCAGTTCCAAAGATTCTGTCTCCACACGTATCGTTCCTGCGTCCTCCTTCTCACAAAGCATCCATTGCTCTTTGTAGCCAATCAGTGAAATCCGGACAAGAACAGGCAGATGTTCAACTGGAATGACAAAAATACCGCTGTCATTGGTGACGCCTCCATCTATGAGTGTTGAATCCTGCGGCGTGTATATTGCCACAGTTGCATACACAAGAGGGTCGCCAGACTCATCAATAAGCCGGCCCTTCAGATGCCTCTCGGTTTTATGGGTACTCTCCACGGTTATTAAGGAATCGGACACCGAAATCCGCATAGGATAGAACCCGACGACCTGCCGCACAGCATCCGGAATAGTCTGCTTCTGCACATTCGTCGATACGCGAAAGTCCTCCAATTCATTATAGATAAAATTCACATCATATCTCGAAGAGGCATCGTTCAACGTGCGTAAAGCTTCCGAGAGCGACACATTATTGAAAGAGCAACTAACGGTTTGCGCCTTCGCCCCAGCCAAAGACAGGCAGAAGATCATAATGACAAATAGCTTCTTCATGACTCACTCCACGATGATGTCCTGTCCGTCCCTCTTCACATTCAGACGCTCAAACTGGTTCAACTTATTAATTACTTTATCTATAGACTCTTTCGGATTCCAAGTGAAGAAAAGACGGAGCTCCTTAACATCCTCGGAGAGGAATTTGACTTTCATACCATAGTAGTCGGCGATTTCGGGTAGCATCCTCCCCAGTGGCACATTGTCAAAGGTCTTAGGCTTCACCTGCAAAGTGTCTGCAGTTTCAGAAGAAGCCTCATACTGGCGGGCGGGGACTGACTTCATTTCCGTGAGTACAGGTTGCTCCTTCCGAATCTCGTTCTTGCGGCGCATCTGAATGATGGCCGCATAAGACAGCCCGCTCATCAGCAAGACGGCGATGCCAATGGCGGCATATTTTCTCATGCTTACAAGCCGGCCCATGAATTGTGGCTGCTGCTTATTGCGTTTCTCTGGATGCTCTGAAGCAAACCGCACCCACGCCCTATCGACATCGATGGCTTTGTCAGCGGAGTGAAGCTGCCGGTAACTGTTTTTAATCTCTACCATTAGGCGGTATGCCTCACGGGCATCCTCATCTTCGCTAAGCAAATGGCGGATTTCCTCATCGGAATATGCCTGAGCATTGTCTAGCATATCCCATATTTCCTTAATGTGTTCTTCTGTGTTCATGACCTTTCCTGATTAAAATGCAGTTTGATTTGCTGGATGCCTTGATGAAGACACTTATGTACGGTGCCTACTGAAATCTTTGTGCGCTTGGCAATCTCTCTTATCGTAAGGTCATCGTCAAAGCGCATTCGGAAAATGGAACGGGAAGGCTCTCCCATCTTGTCAATGCAGCGCTGGATTTCAGCCAATCGATTCAGCTGTTGCGAGACAGGATTATTCTCCAATTCCAACTCAACAGGATATAAATTGCATACCTGTTCATGTAGTTTCTTCTTCCGGATAACATTCACGCAACCATGATGCACGGCTGTCATCAGATAGCCGGTCGTGATGCTTGCCGTGGATCCCGGCCTCATCAGCCGTTCGAATACGTCCAGTACCACATCTTCAGCTTCCTTGTCATCCCTCAGCAGAATGCTGGCCAGACGAATCATCCCGCTGTAGTTCTGACGGAAAAGCCTCTCAAGTATCTTTCTATCAAGCATATCAATCTTCATTATCCAGCCTCCGCTCCACCACATGCCCAGTCTTTCTTACGGAAGCTTGCATCAATATAACAATCAAGAAAGCCAAATGTTCGAGATTTTATCATTTATTTCAGAATCATCAACGTCTTCAGAAAAGGCTGAAAAAGAACCACGACACCCGACAATAGATGTTTGCCAGGCAACTAACAAAAATACGCCTTATAGACATCCAGAAAGCGTATCCTCGTGCCTCGGGCGGGAGTACTTTTATATGCTTATAATCTGCGTATTACTTTTTACAAGCTAAAACGCAAGCTGTAGAACAAGGAGCCTAAAAGACGAGATTAGTCCTTTAGGCAGCCTATCGGAATGACAAGCACCCCATCTTCTGTCCGGCGATATGGATAATCACCTATCCCGGTCAGCACCATCAGGAAGGAGGACTTCTTCATTCTTGTTGAGTCAATCTTGTCAGAAAGAACCTTAAGGTTTTCAGCTCCGGCGTTGATGAGACCTGACCCTCCAATCTTGATTTCTACCAGTCCATAAGAGCCATTCCTCAAG
The DNA here is from genome assembly GCA_022653735.1 of Bacteroidales bacterium. GTDB lineage: Bacteria > Bacteroidota > Bacteroidia > Bacteroidales > UBA932 > Cryptobacteroides. The sequence goes on along the minus strand of JALCSU010000008.1, from coordinate 33,135 downwards.
TAGACGACAGCATCGCATTCAAGATTGTTCTTGTCGCGATAATGATAGACTTTGCCATCCAAGGCATCGGCATAGACTCTTAGATCTCTGACTGCAAGAGTTTCGAAGAATAAGCCGAATGTCTCCATATCATTGATCAAATCCTTCGGACCCAGACCAAGGGCGGCGGTTGCGATGGATGGATCAATGAAATATCTGGTATCGGACGTCCGAATGGCAGTCTTGCTCCTCAAGTTTGGATTCCAAGCCGTGGCGTCCTCTATGACAAATATCTCCTTCAATGCTTTTAGGTAGCTATAAACAGTGGCGTCTGACATCAGTTCGTCACCATTGTTTTTGATATCCGCGAGAATGGTGCCGACTGTCGCTTGAGAACCTTGATTCCGAGCATAAGAACGCATGATCCGCCTTGCCAGCTCTTCATCCCGTTCAACATCATCGACTCTTTTGATATCTGTACTGACCACAGAATCGAAATAATCAAAGGCCTGCGCCAAGGAGGCTTTTTCTTTTTTCCTTAATACTGCTTTTGGCCACCCACCTCGACAAGTTAGAAAGGCAAGTCTTTCAAGGTCTATGTGACTTTCACCATCCACCGTATCTGCATTTTCAAACAAACGCCCTAAACTGACATCACCGGTTGAATCTTCAGACTCCCAAAGGGACATTGGACGAAGTTTTAGGCGAGAGACTCGTCCTGTCCCAGTGTGATAAATCTTCTCATCCTCTATTATATTCCCCTTTTCGTCTTTCTTTGGCTTGGGAGGGACAGCTGAGCCCGTAAGCATAAACTGACCGTCCTCATCCCGTTTATCAACCTCATTTCTCACTGCATCCCAAAACTGAGGAGCAATTTGCCATTCGTCAATCAGTCTCGGGGTTTTACCTGCAAGCAGACGGGAAATATTGGTCCTGGCAAGGGCTAGGTTCTGACTCTTTTTCTCTGGATCAGCCATATAAAGAATGCTTCCTGCCTGTTGTGAAGCCAAGGTTGTCTTTCCACAGTATTTGGGACCTTCTATGAGAACAGCACTGGAAGATTCCAGCTTATCCGATAGTATTTGGTCCGCAACTCGTTTCTTATATTCTTTCATTTCTTTCGACTTGATTTGATTGCAAATATAGAATATTTCCACCTGAATATCAACATATTTAGACAAAATTCAGTTCGATACTTGGCTGGATTTTGATTCGACACTTGGCCGATTTTTGATTCGACAGTTGGCCGTAATCCGTTTGGAAAATACGACCAAAAATATATAATCTATTTTTTGATTGAAGAACGATTTGATGCATAAGAATATTTCTTATATTTGTAGCAAATAATGATAGAGATGAAAACCACTACTGTTGCATTAGGGTCTCATTTTGACGCATTTATACAGGCCAGTGTTCTTAGTGGCCGCTACACGAATGCCAGTGAGGTGATTCGTGCAGGACTTAGAAGACTTGAGGAGGATGAGCAAAAGATAGCAGCTCTCCGTGCTGCCATTGAGGAAGGTGAAGCAAGCGGGTATGTCGACGACTTTGACTTCGAGTCCCACTTGGATGAGTTGAAGGCAAAGCGGAGTAACAATGGCTAAGATCAGATTATCCAGAAAGGCCATTGCCGATTTGGACGGTATTTGGGACTATACAGTTGAGAACTGGTCAGAAGATCAGGCTGTCATTTATTATCGGCAGATTTACACCACAATTCAAGGACTGAACAGTTTGCCAGCTTTCCTTGAAAAGATTTATGATGTCATAAAGCCCGGGTTATTTAGTTTTAAAGTTGGGCATCATATTGTTTTTTATAAGAAGCATAAAGACGGCTCCATCTGGGTGGATCGTATCCTCCACGAGAAGATGGACTATCAAAGACATCTGTAATAAAATGGCAAGGATTATTCGTATTAAGAACGTGCAGGATGACCGTGGTGTATCCTTAAACACAGGGTTTTGCATCTGACCCCTAAAAAAGAAACACGACACCCGACAATAGATGTTTGCCAAGTGACGTAAGCGTCTCCGGACTTTATGGTGTGGACACGGTACACGTCCTTGAAGAACTTAGGTGGGTCCATCCTGTAACGGATGACCTCCCGGGTGCTGAAAGGCGTTCCGCTCTGCCGCCTTGCGCTCCTGCTCCGCGTGGATCAGGTTGAACAGGGAGTCGATGCCCTTGCGCATGTTCACGGGGTGCTGGCACACGAAGTACCTGTGGCTGGCCTCTAACGAAAACATTCCGCAGCCTCCCTCGCCGACCTGCGGCGCTCATAGGCATCAAGCAAGGCGACTATGCCTTCCGGGGAACACTCCCGGAGAGTCAGCGTCACCCCACCAGGGAAATCGATTTTAACACCGCATATCGGAACCGATGGCATGGGAGTCGGCGGCATGAACTGCACGAACATATCCGGCGACCCTCCAACTGCGTTTTCTTCGATTTGGATTTTGCGCCTGCTGTTTCTCCCTCTCAAATGGCGAACGGACAGTCCGCGCGCAGCAACCCAATGCTTCATGCCCTCGTAATTGACGTGAACCAACTCACAATACGAGGATAACTTGGCTGATCCACCACGGCGAATGGTGGCTTCATACACGCGCCATGCGCACTGATAACGCTTGCTGGCTATCTCCGTAAACTCATTCATTTGCGTTTCCATTGACTTCTCACTTTTGAAAACGCAAAGGTAGCGGCAGATCTTGCGAGCGGCAATGCGTATTCCCGGAGACGCTTACTTCGCATTCAGTGTATCTCTTTGAACTCCATGATATCCAGCATCGAGAATAGGATGCCGTCTATCTCGGAATTCCAGCTCTGGTGGAAGTGACCGTAATACCAGTGGGACACTGGATGCCCGGCTGATTTGAGATAATTGTGAATACAGTCCATCGTCTCTCGCTCTTTCGCGCAGTCCGCAGGAATATCCGGGTCCAATTCTGCCCATTCGGTTAAGCCATCCTTTAAGATCAGCTCACAAAAGGATGGTGCCGAGTGAGTGATGACCGTGTCGATCTTGAGTTCTTGACAGATGCTGTCCAGTTTTTCCTTGTCATAGACGGGCATTTCATCAGCCCAGTAAGATGCGATACCGGAGCGCAGATGCCGGGAATCGTGCTTCTTCCGATAATCCCGGTCTATACTGACAGCGCCACCGACGCAAAGGATGTTGTGTCTGCAAGCTTGGATAACACTGTAATCCGGAATGCAGCGGAATCGCTCGTGATGAATGCGTTCCTCCTGAAAATACGCTGGATCATCGTGGTTCCCCCGAATCATTACAACCCAATTGTTCGCCTTGTTCAGCCTTGATGAATTGCGATTGTACACATTGTCATAGTATTCCGGCTTATCGAACCCAAATCCGCAGTCCCCTGCAATAATAAGCACAGTATCTGTCATCTGGTACTGGATACATAGCTTGTATATCACGGCGTTGAATTCGCCGTGAATATCTCCGCAGACAACAACGCTCTTTGCGTTAGGAAATGCGTATGTGTGAAATGAATTCATTTATTCAACGATAGCCAATAAGGGGACAACTTTTCCGTGATATAATCAACGACTTCATTCAGTGGCAATTCTCCCTTGAATTTCATCTTTCTCAAGAATGCGTTCCATTGAGTCTGCTTGATAGGATCATTCTTGAATTCGCCATTGAAAAGTGGATGATTCTCAGTATATGTCGTTCCTCTATTGCTGAAAACAGAGGCAATTGCTTCAGAAAGAATCTCCTCATTCACCTTGACGTTTTCTGATTCTGACGAGAGAATGGAGTACACATCATAGAAGTCTTTCATCCTGCTGTTGGCCAATGCCCGATCAATCATTGTCTGAAACTTCTCGGCAACCACGGTCTCCAAAGAATAAGCGTTGATGCTTACCTCTGGCATATCATCAAGGAGGAGAGGATAGTCCAATTCCTGGGGCTCAGGAACAACAATGTCACCAAACCCAATATCCATAGAAAAATGTTGCACAATGGTGTCAAGATGAGCTGTCACAGTAACTGTAACACCATTATACTCTTTATCCAAAGAAATATCCTCAACCTTTATGTCATTCTCCCCGTTATCGAAAGTTAGACCATCTTCAGGGCACTGAATTGTGCATATCTTGCGAAAAGCTTTTCGAATGGTTTCTTTGTCTCTGCTGATCTTATCGCCCAGGAAATCAATGTCTTTCGTCGGACGAGCCTTGAACTTTTCATAGGCGAAGAGAAGGGCACTTCCTTTCAGACAGAAGTTATCCCGATACTGGCTCATCGACAGCCTGTACAACATCCGCTCTTGGATGTATCTGAGCAGAACTTGCATATAATCGGTCCCGGGCACTGAATTCCGGATGTTCAGGAGTTTGGCCCGAACTGACATTGCTACATTTTTCTTTTCCATATTACAGCCCCATTTCAAGGTATTGCCTCATTGTTGACAGCACTCTCATTTGCTTTGCGTAATCCATAAGGCGGGATATGTTACGATCTTTGCGCTTGAGATAGTTCCTAAGAATCTCAACAGCCACTTCCGTCCCGATCTTGTTGCGAAACTTTACGGCATCGCAGACGCTTTTCTCTATACAGAAAATCTTAACCTTATGATTAGCAATTTCAGCTTCTTCAACGCCCATCGTGCAGTATTTCTCTTCCCAATAGCAGAGAATGATGCCAGAAATCTCCGGTGCCACCACTTTCCTGTGCTTTTCTATAGCGACGTAAAAACCGTCAGGGATTTGTGTGGTAAGTCCATAATAATCCCATGCAGAATACATGCAAACTACACCACCAGGGACGATTCTTTCAACATCGACCATCGTGGTCGCCAGTTCTTCAGGGAGCATATACACACCATTCTTTATTCTAAGGACATTCCCGGATTTGATGCCCTTGTTGATTCCATAGTATGCCCTGGGCTCGCGTAGTTCATGAGTCCGTATCGTTCCTCCGCTTGCAGATATGTCTTGATAAAACTTGGCCATAGGCGTATGATTCGCGACAAATATACGGCTAATTTTAGAAATAGCCGTAGTTTTTTGATTATTTTTAATGAATTCAGAATGAAAGTGACCTTCGGACACGAAGATACGGTATTTGTGATGGGATTGAAATAGAAAAACCAAACTTTGTAGAAGAAACAGAACATGAACGGCATAATGAAAGACCGAAGCAAAGCAAAGAAGCGTTTGACTCTGAACTCTCGCGATATTCACGCCGGCTGGATTGTGGGGGCAGGTGCATCAGTGGTCATCTGTCTGCTGGCCACTTTCGCGGTAGCATACCGCCATGATGTGTATTCTTCGAGTTTGGGACTACGGGATTTGGTATCTACCGATGTTTGGTTCCGGGTATTCCCGGCCTTAACCTGCTTATCATTACTGTTATTCCTGGGGCTGCTTGTTTACGCATTCATCGCTGGAAGAATCGGTGGATCCGCTGATAACGAAGAACAGACATCGCTACCGACCGATGAAGAGAGAGCCTCCAAAATCGAGCAACAGAACCGAGTGGCCATAAATGAGGCCAAGTTACGGGATACCTTTGATTCTGATTTTATGCATGACTGGATGGACTCCTATGGCAGTAAATCAATCTTGACCAATTGATAGAGGACCTGCAACATGTCAGAGACCATTATAAAAAGGGAGCGAAGCAGGATGATCAGCATTATTGCATAAATAACATTATCAAGATAGACTTCCTTCTTGATAAGCCTGAATATCTGAAAAAACCTTTCGGCACTTTTCCAAAGGCTATGTCGCGCAGTCTTCGATTGCATGCATCTCCCGCATCCTAAAAACATCAAGAATCATCCAGCTATTGCAGAGCATGTCAAGAAGCGTTTCTACTACCTTCTTTAAGGAAGAATAATCCGGAATTTCAATCCGGAAGTTGCGAGTAATTGGCTGATTATCTGCTAATTGCTCGCTTTTCTTGTTAATCCCTTTCTTTGTTCTACCCAAAAAACCATTCTATGTTTGTCGTGTCGTAGAAGACCACGGCCACCGTGCCGCCAAGCACGCGTTTGGCCTGGTTATAGGTGACCTGCTCCACGTCGCGCTTCACATCATATGCTCCGGCCTTGCGCCCGGCTCCCGGCCTCCAGCAGAGCTCGTCAAGATAGCGATAGATTTTGTACTCGTCGTAGTACTTGTTCATGAAGTACGCCATGTAACGGAGCGTCTTCAGCTTGCTCCCTGGCCTGTAAAGACGCGTGACCACCAGGCTCTTGAAAATCTCATCGTCGGATGTCCTGACGGCTCCGAACCCAATTTTATCGAACAGGCGGCCGTAAATGAGGTCCGGCCCCGCCAGCCGGAGCTGATCCTGACCGATGCCTGCCATGATGGCATCGTACTCGGCTGCGCCATCGGGAGAAAACAAGGCCTCGCCGAACTCATGTTCGTCCGCCCATCGCCTCGCCTGCTGCTCAAGCGATGACAGCACAGCCGCATTCCGACTGCTGCCGAACGACTTCTGAACGCGGTACTTGCCGTTGGCCTTGGCCACGACCTGTATGGAGGTGCTACCGCTCTTGTTATGCTTCCGCCGGACGAACATACCACGAAGGTAGCAATTCGATGCGGGACACCCAAATTTAGAAAGCAATCGGCCTCTCACACTGTTGTGGGGCAGGTTTGGGGCAGAGAAAAGAAAAAGTGCGGAAAACAGGAAATGTCGGCAAAAATTGAGACACAAAGAGAGCTAACCACTGAAAATCAGGCAGTTAGCTCTTTTTAAGGTGCCTCGGGCGGGAATCGAACCCGCACAGCCATTGCTGGCCAAGGGATTTTAAGTCCCTCGTGTCTACCATTCCACCACCAAGGCTTGACGTTTTGCAAATATAGCAAATAATACTGACTTTTTATTAAAAATCCTGGGAGGCGGAAACCATCTCCCAGGATCTTAACATGATAATTATTGAATGCTTAGGTAATTATTTCTTCCCCTTAGGAGCCACGGCGTTAGCTTTTTCTGCACGCTTCAATGTAGCATCGTACATCACTGGAGTACCAATGAATATGGATGCATAGGTACCGATGCAGATACCAAGGATGAGCGCAACAGCAAGACCTCTGATGGATTCACCACCCCAGATGGCAATCGCAACCATCGTCACGAGGGTGGAAACAGAGGTGTTGACCGTACGGGTGAGGGTCGCATTCAACGCCAGATTCGTGTTAGTCTTCAAATCCACGTTAGGATGCAGGGACTTGTATTCACGAATACGGTCGAAGATAACCACGTTATCGTTGATGGCGTATCCGATGATGGTCAGGATGGCCGCGATGAACGTCTGGTCAACGTCCAAGTTGAACGGCAAGATTCCTGAGAACAGAGAGAAGAAGCCGATGACGATGATTGCCGTATGCGCTAGCGAAACAACGCCACCCAGACCCCAAGTCCAGCCTCTGAACCTGAATGCGATGTAGGCGAAGATTACGAACAACGCAAGTATGACGGCAATCACAGCATCTCTCTTGATGTCATTAGCGATGGTAGGACCAACCTTATCTGATGATATGATACCGTTAGGATTCTCGAGAGTCGAAGTAAATTCGTCAAGAGTCATAGACTGATCTGCGAAGAACGGCTTCACTGCATCGTAGAGCATCCTCTCAACCTCTGCGTCAACTTCGGTAGATTCCTGATCATTCTTGTACTGGGTAGTGATTTTCATCTGGCTGCCGCCACCGAACTGTTTAACCTCAACGGCGCCATCGAACTCCGCAGTCACTGCCTCACGAATCTGCTCTGCAGTGACAGCCTGGTCGAAACGAACGACGTAAGTACGACCGCCTGTGAAATCAACGCCATAGGTGAAGCCCTTGATGCAAATCGACAGGATAGCGATCAAGATGAGGATTCCGGAAATCGTGTAAGAATATTTACGAGCCTTAATGAAGTCTACGTGAGTATTCTTGAGGAAGTTCCTCGTGAGTTTGTTATCGAATGAGATATTCTTACCCCTCTGGATGCGGTCATCGAAGATGAGCCTAGTGATGAAGATTGATGTGAGCACTGAGGTGATGATACCGATGATCAGAGTGGTAGCAAAGCCCTGTACAGGACCGGAACCGAATATGAACAGCACGATACCAGTCAGGAGAGTGGTCACCTGACCATCGATGATGGCTGAATATGCGTTCTTGTAACCATCGGCAACAGCCTTGCCCAAGCCCTTGCCAGCGGCAAGCTCCTCCTTGATGCGCTCGTAGATGATCACGTTGGCATCCACGGCCATACCAAGAGTCAGCACCAAACCTGCGATGCCAGGCAGAGTCAGAACGGCTCCGAACGATACCAGAACTCCGAACAGCAGCAGCACGTTGCACAGAAGCGCAGCATCAGCCGCTAAGCCAGCGCCCTGATAGAAGAATATCATGTAAACTAGCACCAGCAGGAATGCTATGATGAACGAAATCATACCTGCGTTGATGGACTTAGCACCGAGAGATGGTCCGACAACCTGCTCCTGAATAATCTTCGCAGGCGCAGGAAGCTTACCGGATTTCAGGACGTTCACAAGGTCGGTAGCTTCCTCCTGAGAGAAGTGGCCAGTGATGGAAGAATTACCACCAGTGATGGCGTTCTGCACGTTAGGATAGGAATATACCATGCCATCGAGAACGATAGCTATCTGCTTGCCTACGTTATCGCCAGTCATCCTGGCCCAAATGTTGGCACCCTCAGCATTCATGCTCATGGAAACTGAAGGCTCGCCGTTAGACCCGCTCTCGTAAACAACGCGAGCATCCGTAATGGAGCCACCATCAAGTTTAGCCTTACCGTCACGAGAAGTAGACTTGATGGCTACCAGTTCGTAAATATTATTGCCTTGGACATATTCAGATGGATGGACAGACCACATCGGCTTGAATTCCGCAGGGAAAATCGAGGCGATCTGAGGCATTGCGAGATACTTGTTCACAAGAGCAGTATCAACCGCGCTAGCAAAGCCGATGCAGGCATTCCCTTTGAAATTCGAAGGAGAAAGCACGGCAAACAGAGGGTTCTGCTTCTTGTAAGCCTCAATCTCAGCAGACTGATCTTGATTTTGAGCAAGCTCTTGATTGATCAGAGAATCTGCTGCCGAAGCAGGCGCAGATGCAGCAGTGTCCACTGGAGCGACTCCTTCTGCGACAAGAACGGAATCAGGTGTGCTGGAAAGAATCTCTGAAAGCTTCTGGTTGGCCTCCTGAAGGAAAGGAGCGATCTCGTCGTAAGTGAATGTCTCCCAGAACTCAAGAGAAGCTGTTCCCTGGAGCAGTTTCCTCACGCGCTCAGGCTCTTTCACGCCTGGCAGCTCGACCAAGATACGGCCACTGTTTCCAAGCTTCTGGATCGAAGGCTGAGTGACTCCGAAGCGGTCGATACGGTTCCTCAACACGTTGAAGGAGTTACCTATGGCGCTTTCTGCCTCGCCACGGATGATGCCGATCACCTCTGCATCGGTGGATTCCGGCTTGATTTTATCCTTCATCTCGTAGGTTCCGAAAACCTGAGCAAGCCTCTGGCCTTTGCCAACCTCTTTCCATGCGTCTGCGAAAAGGGTAATGAAATCGTCACGTGAATTCACGCTGCGCTGCTTTGCCAGGTTGATGGCCTGCTGGAACTCTGGAGTAGCATTATTGCCTGCGAGAGCCTCTACGAGGTCTTCAAGCTGCACCTGCAGCATGACGTTCATGCCGCCCTTCAAGTCAAGTCCGAGGTTGATTTCCTTCTCCTTGCAATCCTTATAGGTATTCCAAAGATAGACTTTCTTGTTGGTGACAGAATCAATGTAAACACTGTTCTGAACTTTCCTGATGGAGTCGAGGTAATATGCCCGATCTACTTCAGGGATAGCAGCGAATTCAGGCGTGCTTTGAATGGCAATCGCCTGCTGCTCAGCGAATTTCGCTGCCTTCCTCTCCTGGATGGCGGTCACTGCCGTGAACGATAGCTGCCAAATGGAAGCCAGAGCGAGCAGGATAGCGACGAACCTGATCCAACCTTTACTTTGCATAACTAACTATTTTTAAATATTAAATATTCAAAAGTGTATAAAAATAGGGGTACAAATTTAGCATTTTTTTCGGAGAAATAAATTATCTGCTAAGTATTTCTTATTTTTGTACTCATCTTATGATTTGAAAGATGAGGAACTCAATATTCGTCAATATATTCATAATTTCTATCCTCTGCCTAGCTTTGCGGCCTGCTTATGCGCAGGATATGACAAAGCAGATGCTGGAAGAAGCCGATTCCGCCAGGCTCGCTTATGACTTTCCAAAGGCCGAAGAAATATGCCAGAGGGTGATAGCAGCGCTGGACTCCAGCTCTCGCACAGAGGCTACGGAGCATCTGATTCTTGCCCAGAACGGGCTCAGCATGATGAATTTCTGCAGCACGCCGAAAGTCGTCGCAAAGCAGGTGTTCTCGCTGAAAGACTTTTTCCTGTTCTATCCGCTTCAAGACCATAGCTGGAGGAAGGTGCCTAATCAGCTCGACTCAATCCCGACGAAAGACATCGAGACTGCGACATACATACCGGATGGGGCGCAGACTCTGCTATATTCATCAACCGACGAGAATGGGATACGGAATATCTACATAACGAATTTCAAGGACACCGCATGGTCTGTGCCAGCTCTTATCAATGAGCAGCTCACCAGTTCTTCTGATGAAATATTCCCAATGCTCTCCCCTGACGGCAAATCAATTTTCTTTGCTTCGAAGGGTCTTTATGGCATGGGAGGCTACGACCTCTACGTTTCCAGCTGGAACGAGGAAAATGGCGATTGGGACGTGCCTGTGAATATGGGTTTTCCTTATTCCTCTCCTTACGACGACTTCCTATTCATAAACACAGAGGATGGTGAATATTCCATATTCGCTTCTAACAGAGAGTGTTCCAAGGACAGCGTCTGCATCTATGTATTGGAATATGACGGGATGCCAGTTCGCAAATCAATCACAGACCTGGGCGAGCTGCGAAAGCTTTGCAGCCTTACGCCTGCCGACGATAAATCGAAGTTCGATAATAGGTCTGCAGTGAGGGACGCAGGCACAGACAATGCTGAGACTAAGGAATATGTCGCCAGAGTCAGGGCTGTTCGTGCAATCCGGGATTCAATCGCTGCATTCAATAAAAATCTCGATGAGATGCGTTCCAAGCTGTCTACGGCGACAGGAGATGAAAAGGCGAAGCTGACAGAGACTATTTCTGAAAGCGAGGCACAGTTGCCTGCCCTCAACGACTCGCTCGCAAAGGCATCCAAGGCTCTTCAGGAAGTCGAGATGGATTTTCTGTCAAAGGGGATAGTGTTAGATGCAAATAAGCTTCAAGCTGCCGCAGATAGGAAAATCGTGGGTTCTTCTTCTGCATACACATTTTCAAAAAACAGCTACGGACCGGCTCCGCATCTGAATATCCTTAAGCCGAAACCGTCGTTCGACTATTCATTCAAGATACTTCCGGAAGGAAAATTCGCCGAGAATAACACTCTGCCAGAAGGGCTTGTGTACCAGATTCAGATTTTCGCCCAGTCGAGGAAAGCTACCACTGCCGACATCAAAGGGCTCAGTCCTGTATTCGAGCGCCAGTCCGGAAACAGGTACGTTTATTCGGTCGGCTTGTTCAGATCCTATAAAGACGTGCTTTCGAACCTGAATAAAGTGAAACGCCAGGGCTTCCGTTCTGCAGTCATCACGGCCTACAGCGATGGTCAGCCTATCAGCGTGTATAACGCCAGGAAGATGGAAGCAGACGTTAAGACAGTATATTTAGTAAAAGTCTATCCCGCAAACGGCTCCTCCCTGCCAGGCGATTTACTCAATGAAATCAAAGCTCTGACCCCTACAGACTTGATCAAGAGCGTGGAAGATGGCTCGGTGGTGTTTAAGATTGGGCCTTTGGACGACAAGACTCTTGCCGACAGCATACTGAATGCGATGAAGAAAGCAGGAGAGGCCAACGCCTCCATTGAGACTACGCAAGTGAGGTAGCACTGTGCACGACAGCTGATTCACGCCTTAGAGTCCGGCTAAAAAAATGAGGCCGGCGATTTTGCCGACCTCATGTTCATAATCCATCTGCCGGAAGATTATTTCCAGCCGTAGTTCTGGCTCAGAGTCTTTCCTTCCGCCTCGTAAAGGTCAATTTGGCCTGAAGGGATAGGATATAGATAATATTTCGCATCGTAAGACCTTTCCTTTCCCGTCGGGCGAGCATTTATGTAGCCATCCGAGTCAATCGCAGGGCCTTGAGCCGTTCCCGCTACGGCATCGTCTTTTACATACGCTCCTCTCATCTGCTCAGGATATTTGTCTACATCCAGCTTATCGAGCTGGTGCCAGCGGATGAGGCTCCAATAACGGTCATTGTTGTCGTACATCAGTTCTACCCTGCGTTCACGTCGGATTTCCCAGATAATGTTGCTGACACCCATGTTGTTGGCAGGGTCAGAATCTGGATTTACCGTCATGGAAGGCATCCCGGCTCTGGTGCGAAGCTTATTGACCGAATTATCCAGGTCGGACTGAGATATGGAGCCCAGTTCGGCGCAAGCCTCCGCATAATCAAGGTAAATCTCCGCCAGCCAGAAAATAGGGCCGTCCGTCTCGTTAGACCCCGTGTTGTTTCTGTGGGACAATTCGAGGGTGGAATTATCGAACTTCAGCACGCCGTAACCAGTCGAAGACGTAGTCTCCATGCTGCCCATGCCGAAACGGACGTATCCGTGCCCTTTGTACATCAACACAGGATCGACGCACGCCGACAGGCGAGGATCCCTGACCTCTAGCATGGCGGCGATGCTCCACTGCCCATCGGCATCTTTCACCGGATGATCCGATTTATCGTAAGAAGTCGAGGCAAGCGGCTTGCCGTCCAGGAACAGGAAGGAATCGAATGCAGCCTTGGTCATTCCGCTTTGCATGGTCGAAGAGCAGGTGTAATCGATCGTCGAATGCGCCATGACCCCGTAGACATATTTCTTATAAAGGATCATCTCCTCGTTGCCTGCCAAATCAAGGGAATTGTAATTTGCGATGTAGGATGAATTCAAGGAATACATCGAATTGCCCATTATCGCCAGGCAGGCGGTTTTTGCCTCGTTCAAATATTTTTCTGCGCGAGACGGATCAGGAGCTTTTTGACCATCCGACGAAGAGCGATATTTGCAGAACGTGCCCTCATAGAGGCAGATCTCCGCCTTTATGGCCTGAGCCACTGCGGCGTTAACCAACACCCTGGAGGATGAGTTCTCGGTTATGTTCGTGACTGCGAAGTTAAGGTCTTCCAAAACCTTATCCATGACCTCGTCGCGGTCTTTCCTCTCCCCGTAGAGATACAAATCTTTATCCGATGCACTCACATCCAAGACTTTATCCACATAGACGATGTCGCCGAAAGCGCGCACCAATTGATAATGTTCGTATGCCCTGAACAGCCTTGCGAATCCCAGCCAGTTGTTCTTGGCGGCTTCGCTCATGCCGGAGATGCCAGGAATCTTTTCAATCATGAGATTTGCCCTGCGCAAATATTTATAGCTGTCGCTCCACAGGCTTATGGTCGAAGGAATAGTCTTGTATGTCCATTCCGTGAAGCCATTGCTAGCCTGGTTGTCGTTCAAGGTCGGGAAATAGAAGACCCCTGAGCCGCTGCTGCCATACCCGGTAAACTCATCGTAGAATGAATTGGCAAATATTTCCACGTTGTCTTCGCTCGTCCAGAAATTGTCATTCGAGAATTGATCCTTCGGACTCTGGTCGAGAAGATTGTCACAGCCTGCGAGAGCCAGTGCGGCAATTGCCATTGAATATATTGTATGCTTTTTCATATTCATTCAAAATTAGAAGGTGATTTGGATGCCAAAGGAATATGTTCTCATCATAGGATCCGTGCGCCCCCACACTCCATTCGCCGCGCTACCTTCCCCCGTGTTGATTTCCGGATCGAGCCCGAATTTCTTCGTGTGCTGTATGATGTCGAGAGCATTGTTGATGCTACCGTATACCCTTACCCTTTCAATCTTGACCTTCTCGGTCAGGACGGAAGGAAGAGTGTAACCAAGGGTTACCGTCTTGAGCCTGAGGTATGCCAGGTTGACAAGGTACTTGGATTGAGGATAGAAATTGTATCGTCCGTTTTCCAGGACAGAGACCGTGCCCTTTCCAGCGCCGCCTGCCCACAGACGAGGGAACGTAGCGCCCTGGTCGATGATTCCTTGCTGAGCGTCTTCATTGGTGATGTAAGAAGTCTGGTTCGAATATATGGCATCCGCTCCTCTCATCAATGGCATCACGAACGCAGACTGCGTCCAAGCATTCCTCTTTCCTACGCCCTGAAAATAAAGGTCGAGGTCGATCCCCTTCCAGTCGCCCCCTAAACGAAGGCTGTACTGATAACGAGGCTGGGTGTTTCCGATGACTTTAAGGTCGCCGTGGTCGTCTGCCGTGCCCTTCCCGCCGTCGATGACTCCGTCATGGTCCAGATCCTTGAACTTGATGTCGCCAGGCCCGAAGTTGAAAGCTCCGCTCTCAAGGTTGTCTTGATTAGCCACGCCTGAAGCATAGGTGCCATCGGCGTTGAAATCAGAAGCCTCGAAGTACCTGTCGGTTTCGAAACCCCAGATGTCTCCGTACGTCTTGCCGGAATAGTTGCTGTTCAGAAGCCTGGAAGTGTTGTTCCATTTCGTGATCTTGGTCTTATAATCCGAAATGTTGCCTATGGCGTACACATTGATTCCATTGAAGTCGTGATGCCAATCGATCGTCACCTCCCAGCCGCGCGAACGCAGCGTGCCGGCATTCTCATAAGCAGCATCGGTTCCCAGAACGGCAGGCATGGTCTGCCCCGGGGCAAGCATGTCGTCGGTCACCCTCTGGAACCAGTCGAACGTGGCATTCAGTTCCCCGTTCAGGAAGCCCACGTCGACACCGATATTCGTGGTCTTCAGCGTCTCCCACGTCAGGCTGGATGCGACCATCTTCGGCATCTTGAAGGCATCGAACTTCGCATTGCCATCTCCAAGCCAGTACACGGAGCTTCCGCTTCTGGCTATCGTCTGAATGTACATGTCGCTGCCGACCTCCTGGTTGCCGATTTCTCCGTACGAAGCGCGAATCTTGGCATTGTTAATGACTGCCTTAAGCGGCTCGAAGAACGGCTCTTCAGAAATTCTCCATCCCGCAGATGCTGAAGGAAAGAATGCCCAGCGGTCATTGCTCGGGAACTTCGAAGACCCGTCGTAACGGCCGTTCAGCTCAACCAGAATCCGGTTCTTGTAATTGTAGTTCAACCTGCCGAAGAAGCCGGCGGAACCCACTGCCCTGTGCTCATGGGAATAGGTATTCTTGCCATCTGCGTCATTCGTCAATGCTATGTCAACGAGATTCTTGTCCAGAATGCCATAGTAATCATTCCTCAGGTATTCGTAATCTGATTTGTCGGCATTGAAACCGAGCATTAGATTGAAATTATGATCCTTCGCCACAGTGATCTCATAGTTACCGTAAATGTTCGTGTTCCATCCGCGTGTCCAGCTTCTACGGTCCGAAATGTAGGTGGTGGTGCTCAGGGTCGTCTCACTAGGCGTAACAGACCAAGTGTTCATGAGGGTCACCGGAAGATTCACCTGGTCATACCGCCAGTTGGTCGTAAGATAAGTATAATCAGCATTAAGCGTCAATCCTTTCACTATGTTCATCTTGGCGAAGCCGCCAAGCCTAAGATTATCCGTCTTGGAAGAATTGTCCCCAGCCTGCTTGCGGTATGCGATAGCATTCCTGGCGTCCATGCCATTGATCGTGCCCCAAGGCCCGAAAAAGCTACCCCATCTCCACATGTACTGATAAGTCCCCTGGCGGAGGGCGTCGGTCGGGTCTTTGTAATTCTTATACATATAATTGACCCTTGCCCCTATCTGCAGCCAGTCAGTCGCCCAAGACGAGATGTTCACAGTAGCATTGTATTTATCCAGCTTGTCGGGATTGAATTCCATCAAGCCTTGCTCGCGATCGTACCCGAACGAAATGTAATAGCTTGTCTTCCCGACGGTTCCCTGAACGGAGAGATTGTGGTTCTGGGACGGAGCAGCGTCATTGAACATGATTCCGCCGACATCCCAGTTGGCGAAATAGCCGACTCCAGGGATGTAGTCATCCCCTTCCACCATTTCACGATAGCCGGACTTGCCGCCATGCTTCTGCTCCCATGCCTTGACCCCGCCGATGAAGGCATCGCTGTCCAAATACATACCGAACAGTTCGCTAGCGACTCCCATCCTGGCATTAACCTGATTGAGCCCTGTAATCTGCTCCATCACTGAAGGGTAAGAAGGCAGGACGGTCGCCCTGCTCCATCCGAAATTGTCGGAATAGTTCACCTTGACCTTCTCCTTGGTCGAAGCGCCCTTGGTAGTGATCATTACGACTCCGAATGCTGCCCTCGTGCCATAGATCGACGCGGATGCCGCATCCTTCAGGATAGAGATGTTATCGATGTCCTGGGTGTTCAGGTATGAGATGTCGCTGATTGGAACGCCATCCACGATGTACAGAGGAGTCGAGGTTTCCTTATTGGAAAGGGTACCTATGCCTCGGATGACAATAGAAGGTTCTTCGCCTATCTTTCCGTTTTTATTGATCACGGTAAGCCCTGGCACGCTTCCTTGCAGAGCTTTCCCGAGGTCAGCGGTAGACTTCGATTCCAGAGTCTTGCCCACGTCCACAGTGGCGACTGCGCCGGTCAGGTTCGCTTTCTTCTGAGTGCCGTATCCGACTACCACCACGTCCTCCAGCATCTGGGAATCCTCTGTGAGAGTAACGTTAATGACGCTTTTGCCATTTATTTCCTGAGAGACTTCTTTGTATCCAAGGCAATTGAAGGTCAAAGTTCCATTGGAAGGGACGGAGAGCGAATACGATCCGCTCGCAGTTGTGATGCTTCCGGTAGTAGTGCCCTTGACGTAAACCGAAACGCCTTCAATAGGCTGCCCGCTTGCGTCCGTGACTTTGCCGGAGACTTGAATATTCTGTGCATTTGCAGAAATGCCAAACAACGTGACAAGTGCCGTTGCCAGGAATAGTCCGAATGACTTGTCTAATATTTTTAATCGCTGCATGAAACAAAAGATTAAAATGAGTAATAGTTCATTAGCATTGTTATTAATTATTGATATGTAAAAGTAGCAATTATTTTATTTTTCATAGCAATAAAACGTTAAAATTCTGCCGGGCGGAATAGTTTCCCGCCCGGCAGAATAGAATGTTGCTTCGTCAGAGAATGATCAGTTAATCGCTCTCTTGGCTCTGCCAGCCTCAGCCTTATGAACAATGTTTATCAATATGCTGCCGACGATTCCGGCGCAGAGTGAACCCATCAGCACCGCCACCTTACCCATGTCACGCAGCCTGGCGGTGATTTCCGGAGCTTGGTCGCCGAATGAGAGAGTATCCACGAATATAGACATAGTGAAACCGATGCCGCCAAGGCAGGCAACCGCAATCAGCATTTTCCATGAGGCCTTGGATGGCATCTCTCCGGCATGCAGCTTTACTGCGATGAAACTTGCCAGGGATATTCCCAGAGGCTTTCCAATTAGAAGGCCAAGGAATATGCCCATGCTCACGCTACCAAGCTCCTGGCTGAATTGGAAAACATTGAAATATGAAAGGTCCGGAATCTCAACGCCTGCATTAGCCAGCGCGAAGAGCGGCATTATGAGAAAATTCACCCAAGGGCTGAGCGAGTGCTCCAGGCGATAGCTCATTCCCATGGTGTCATTCGATATTTTCGATAACCTCCTCAGGCAATGCCTCTGCGGGCCGTTAGGGAACATGCCTTCTTCCATGCCGGTATATTCATAAAGCCTTTTGATGTATCTTCTGCCTTTCACCTTCATGTAAGCCTCTGTGTAGCGCGGAGCCATCGGCACAAGGAAGGCCATGACCACGCCGGACATCGTCGAGTGCACGCCGGCGTAGTAGAACAGCGTCCATATAGCCATAGCTGGGATGAAATAGAACCAAGGTCTCTTCTCACCAAGGTAATTCATCAGCAGAATGAGAAGAATCAGCACAAGGGCTATCCCAAGCAGCCCAAGATTAATTGTCCCTCCGTAAAAGAAAGCTACGACCAGAATGGCTATCAGGTCGTCAGCAATTGCCAAGGCTGTTAGGAAGACCTTCAGCGAGATGGGGACTTTGTCTCCAAGTATTGATAATATGCCGACAGCGAAAGCGATGTCGGTTGCCGTCGGAATGCCCCAGCCGGAGCTTGCTGCAGTGCCGTGATTGATCAATGTGAATATCAGGGCAGGAGCTATCACTCCACCAAATGCAGCAATGACTGGCATCATGGCCTTGCGCACGCTGGATAGTTCCCCGTTTTTCATCTCGCACCTTATTTCCAGGCCCACCGTGAAGAAGAAGATCGTCATCAGGATGTCGTTGATGAAGGCTTCTATGTTCATGTCTTTAGGGAAGAAAATTCGGTCTCCGTTTGGCGACTGGAAAGACAATGAAACATCGGTTTCCAAAATGCTATGGTACGCTTCTTTCGTGAACGGAAGATTGGCAAGAAGCATGGCCACGACCACGCATATTAGAAGTATGACGCCTTGCGCCCAAGGCTGATTGGAAAACTTACGGCGCCTGTGGTCGAAGTTCCGGATCCCCCTAGTCCAAGAATATATTGGAATGAGTCTCATTGCTAAAGGTTATTATGGTACTTATTGTCTGGTTTTAAATTCGGCCGCAAATTTAACAAGATTTAATTTATTTCCGCAATTATCAGCAAGTTTCAAATATTTTCAATAAATTTGGCGAAATATTAATGTAAGTTAAATAGATGAAAAAACTATTTTCTGTAGTACTCGCAGGGCTTCTAATGCTCCTCGGTACAAATGCTTTCGCTCAGTATTCTTTCGGCGGTGGCTACACCCAGTTCGTTTTCTCAGGCAAAGACACACCTAAAAATTATGACAGCATGTCTGGATTCTATTTCGGTGCCAACTATGATGTTGCATTCTCAACGCTTGAAGGCCTTACTTTCGAGCCAGGAATATATTATCAGCATTATGGCAAGAAAATGACCCTAGGGACTGAGGAGAAAGCATACCATCTGAATTATTTCAATGTGCCGCTGAACCTGAAATATTCTTTCGATGCTGGTTCCGTGGTCAGGATTGGCGTGTTCACAGGTCCTCGTTTTAACATTGGTTTCGCCGGAAATGGATTCAGCAAATCACGTCTTTCAGTTAAGAATTTTGACGCCCAGTGGGGCCTTGGCGGCACTGTCACGTTCAGCGAGGCCATCCGTCTGCGCCTAGGCTACGATTTCGGCCTTCATAAAGACCTGAAAGGCAACCTGAAAGACGAGAAGGTTCGCAGGAACGGTCTCAACATTGGCGTAGAATTCTTGTTCTAGGAATATACTAGCAACACATAAATTTACTCCCGCCGGGCTTGGCGGGAGTTTTTCGTATTGCCTTGAAGCCTAAATCGCATCGAGAGCGAAGACGTGGGCTTTGGGAGCGTCCCAGGTGGAAGTGATGACGAGGCGGAGGGCCTTGGCGGAAACCGGCGCAGCAAATTTCACGTCTCTAAAGCGCAAGATGTTGTTAGAGTCCTCGTAAACGGTCTGCCACTCCTTGCCCACAAGAGCCTCTATGCGGAAGCCGCGTGCCATCATCTCCGGCATCTTGACACGTTCGGTCGTGGCCTCCAGCTTGCGCATGCGTTTCCCGCGGTATTTCAGATCCGAGTCGAAGATGATGCGAGCACCGGAAATCGTCACCGGTTTCTTCCAAGAATACTCAATCAATGGCTCTTCGGGAGCCACCCAAATTCCATTGTCAGTCCCGTCCCACTTGCGGTCTATGCCATTGCGTAGCACGGCCAGAGAGTCTGCTGCAAGCCTCGCCGACATCGTCAGCTCAGAAGGCTTCCTCCAGCGATACGGCAGCATGCAGTCGTCATATTCAAGAAGACCCTGAAGCTCGGCGATATATTCTTTGCGCACCCCGGAAGGCATCGTCCCATGCTTCACGGCGAGAGCCGCTCCGGTGCCGGCAGCCTGCCCCAGCATGGCACAAGTCGCCATCACGCGAGTGGATGAAAGCCCCATGTGCGTGGCAGAGATGTCGCGACCAGCGAACATAAGATTCGGAATATTCACGGAATATAGGCAGTCGAACGGAATGCCGAAGCCAGAAGGAGCGGAAAACTCGACCGAGATGCGCCCTTTCTTGTGGAACGCTTCCGGGTCATGGTCATCGAGCGTCCAGCCACCGTATGCTACTGCATCATCGAAATGACCTCCCGAAAGCACGTCATTCTGGGTGAGGATGTGCGGTCCCACGAACCGAGCAGACTCCCGTTTTCCGGGCAGCGAGCCAATCCAGTCCAAATCGTAGTTCTTGCAACGCCCATCAGGGTTGTTCTTCATATATTCCCAGACTCCATAGGCGATGCGCTTCAGCTCATACTGAATTTCATTAGCATCGTGAATCGTGCTTCTGGTGCCGCCGAATTCTATCCACCAGAAATTATTGTCTTCCGGATAGAGTTTCTTGTAATTGAACTTCACGCCCGGCTTGTCAGATTTTGGAGTAGGATAACCAAAGTCCTCGTCGGTGAAATGATAGGCCCAGTCAGGCGCCTTGAACGGATGATCCTCCGAAGTCTTACGCAGTTGCAGAAGAATGGAATTGCCCATGGTCAGCGAATCACCGCCATGCGCCAGATAGGTCTCGCCAAACTCCGAAGGAAGCTCCCTGCCATAGCGGAATTTGGCGCCCGAAAGACGAAGAATGCCATCCCCAGTGCAATCTATGAATATGTTGCCGGCTATATCATAACGAGTGTATGCGTTCGTGTTCCACGCCTTGACAGCCTTGATGCGATCCCCATCCATCTCCACTCCGTTCACCGAAGTGTTCAGCAGCAGGGTGATGTTTTTCTCCTCTACGACCGTCGAATACATCACGTCATCCCAGAGAGTATACCGCTGCAACGGGTTGTAATAGAAATTTTTGCACTGCATCTCCTCAAGAATTCCAGTCTCCGCCCACTGGTCTCCGTGCGATCCGCAGACACCCATTCGTATCTCGCTGGATGCATTACCGCCAAGCACAGGCCTGTCCTGAACCAGCACCACGGTACAGCCATACCGTGCCGCAGATACGGCAGCGCATACTCCAGATAGGCCGCCGCCAGCGACGACCACATCAGCTTTCAGCGACTTTTCTACCACCACCTGCGAATTCTGCTCAGTGAGCATGTGAGACTTTCCATCCTTGACCTGACCAGCCAGCGCCACCGACGCTAGCAGAAGCGTTGACACTAATACTATTTCCCTCATTGAATATCTCATATTGAATTTGCGCAAAAATAAGCCATTTCACTCGAATAATCAATCATCGAGCTGGGCTAAAGCTAAAACAAGCGCCTGCAGGATGTCTGCAAGCACTTGTCGCTGAATGTGGTCCCAGTAGGGCATGATCCTACGACCCCCTGATTATGAGTCAGATGCTCTAACCAACTGAGCTATGGGACCGAAACCTGACTAATAAGCCAGGTCATGATATTCATTTGTCAAAGATAGACATTTGGAATTTCTGCTCCAAATATTACTCTGAACTTTTTGGCTAAATCTTAACCTTGAAACCGGCTCAGACCTTGATCTCGACCTCAACGCCAGAAGGAAGCTCAAGCTTCATGAGGGCATCGACAGTTTTAGCATTGCTGTCATCGATGTCCAGAAGCCTGCAGTAAGAGTCAAGCTCAAACTGCTCGCGAGCCTTCTTGTTAACGAAAGTCGAACGGTTGACAGTGAAGATCTTCTTGTTGGTAGGAAGCGGAATAGGTCCGTTAACCTTTGCGCCAGTAGATTTCACTGTGTCCACGATCTTAGATGCTGATTTGTCAACCAGCATGTGATCGAACGACTTAAGCTTTATTCTGATTTTTTGACTCATATCAAAAATTGTTTTTCAGTTAAATATATTCATTATTCGTCATCTGGAGTCTTGTAGCCACTCTTCTCTATGACATCCTTAGCAAGAGCCGGCGGAACCTGAGCATAATGATCGAATGTCATCGTGCTGGTGGCACGGCCTGAAGAAAGGGTACGGAGAACAGTGACGTATCCAAACTGCTCTGCAAGCGGAACGAAAGCCCTGACGATCCTGGCGCCGTTTGCGGTAGAATCCATGGCCTGGATCTGACCGCGGCGACGGTTCAGGTCTCCGACGATGTCTCCCATGTAGTCCTCCGGAGTAACGACTTCGAGGCTCATGATAGGCTCGAGGAGCACTGGGCTAGCCTTAGGGCAAGCGTGACGGAAGGCCAGACGGCCAGCCATCTCGAATGAGAGCTGATCGGAGTCTACCGGATGGTAGGAACCATCTATCAGCCTTACCTTCATTGACTGAACCTCATAGCCGGCAAGCACGCCATTCGCCATAGCGGACTGGAAGCCCTTCTGGACGCAAGGGATGAATTCCTTAGGAATATTTCCACCCTTAACCTCGTTGATGAACTGAAGCCCGGTGACGCCCTCGTCTGCAGGACCAATCTCAACGATGATGTCGGCGAACTTACCACGGCCGCCGGTCTGCTTCTTGAATAGCTCACGATGCTGAACGGTGCCGGTGATGGCCTCTTTGTAGTTAACCTGAGGAGCGCCCTCGTTGATCTCTACGCCGAACTCCCTGCGGAGACGGTCGATGATGATGTCGAGGTGAAGCTCACCCATGCCGCTGATGACGGTCTGGCCAGTCTCTGGATCGGCCTTAACCTTGAAAGTAGGATCCTCCTCAGCAAGCTTGCCGAGAGCGATGCCAAGTTTGTCAAGGTCGCCCTGGGTTTTAGGTTCAACGGCGACTCCAATCACTGGATCAGGGAACACCATTGACTCAAGAACTATAGGATGTTTCTCGTCGCAAATCGTATCGCCGGTACGCAGGTCTTTGAAACCTACGGCTGCCGCAATGTCACCTGCCTCAACGAACTCGATAGGATTCTGATGATTGGAGTGCATCTGATACAGACGGGATATTCTTTCATTCTTCCCAGTGCGAGGATTGTAGACATATGAGCCTGCATCCACCTTTCCAGAGTAGCATCTCAAGTAAGCCAGGCGTCCTACGAAAGGATCCGTCGCAATCTTGAACACAAGACCACAGAAAGGCTGTGTGATGTCTGGAAGAAGGTCTTCCTCATTGCCGGTGGCAGGATCGGTCCCCACCGTAGCCCCCTTGTCCAGAGGAGAAGGAAGGTAACGAATCACTGCGTCGAGCAGGAACTGAACGCCCTTGTTTTTGAATGAAGAGCCGCAGCAAGCAGGAACTATCTGCATTGCGATGGTACCCTTGCGCAGAGCAGCGATTATCTCGTCATTGGTTAAGGAGTCAGGATTCTCGAAATATTTCTCCATGAGGGCTTCATCGCATTCTGCGGCTGCCTCAACGAGCTTGTCCCTCCATATCTCCACATCCCCCTTCATATCCTCAGGGACATCCTTTATCTCGTAGTTAACCAGTTCTTCGCCTGAATCGTAATATATTGCCTTCCTTTCCAGCAGGTCAACTATTCCTTGGAACTTGTCTTCGGAACCAATCGGAAGGCAGATTGGAACGGCGGTTGCGCCCAGCTTAGTGTGAATCTCCTCAACGCAAGCCAGGAAGTCAGCACCCACGCGATCCATCTTGTTAACGTAAGCAATCTTTGGAACATGATATTTGTCAGCCTGACGCCAAACTGTCTCAGACTGAGGCTGCACACGCCCTACTGCGCAGAAAGTCGCAATGGTCCCGTCGAGGACGCGGAGCGAACGCTCCACCTCGACAGTGAAGTCTACGTGACCCGGAGTATCTATCAGGTTGATCTGATATGATTTCCCGTTATAGTGCCAGAATGCGGTAGTCGCAGCAGAAGTGATGGTGATGCCACGCTCCTGTTCCTGCACCATCCAGTCCATAGTGGCTGCGCCATCGTGAACCTCTCCTATCTTATGCGTCTTCCCTGTGTAAAAAAGGATACGCTCGGACGTGGTGGTCTTACCAGCATCGATGTGAGCCATGATGCCGATATTCCTAGTAAAAGCAAGATCTCTTTTTGCTGTTGCCATCTAAATATCAATGCTAAATTAGAAACGGAAATGAGCAAATGCCTTGTTGGCTTCGGCCATCTTATGCATGTCCTCTTTCCTCTTGAAGGCACCGCCCTCATTGTTATAGGCCGCCACGATCTCGGCAGCGAGTTTTTCTGCCATTGAATGACCAGAACGCTGACGAGCGTACTTGATCATGTTCTTCATTGCGAGAGAGACTTTTCTCTCTGGACGCAACTCCGTAGGCACTTGGAAGTTGGCGCCTCCTACACGACGCGACTTGACCTCGATCTGAGGGGTCACGTTTTCGAGAGCCTTCCTCCAGATATCTAGAGGAGCCTTGTCAGATTCTTTCATCTTCTCGCCTACCATGTCAATGGCATCGTAAAAAATTGAATACGCGATACTCTTCTTCCCCTGCAACATAATGTTGTTCACGAAACGAGTCACCTCAGCATCGTGAAACTTTGGATCAGGAAGTAGAATTCTCTTTTTAGGCTTCGCTTTTCTCATGATGAGTTAAAATTAAAGGTGATTAATAATGCTACTTAGATTTCTTTGGCCTTTTCGCTCCGTAGAGAGAACGGGACTGAGTCCTGCCTTCCACGCCAGCAGTATCCAAAGCACCTCTAAGGATGTGGTAGCGCACGCCAGGGAGATCCTTCACACGGCCACCGCGAACCAGCACGATGCTGTGCTCCTGGAGGTTGTGTCCCTCGCCTGGGATGTACGCATTAACCTCTTTAGCGTTAGTGAGGCGCACCCTGGCCACCTTCCTCATCGCTGAGTTAGGTTTCTTAGGAGTCGTCGTGTAAACACGAAGACATACGCCACGCTTCTGAGGACATGCGTCCAGCGCACGAGACTTGCTGCTGTAAGTCGCAGTCTCGCGTCCTTTACGAACTAATTGTTGAATTGTTGGCATAAACTATTGTAAATGTAATATTTATGTATGTCCCAAAAATATTTGGGGCTGCAAATTTACAGATAAATATTCAATTCTCAAACTTTTCCTTCAAAAACCACCTTCCAGGGAAACGAGAATGCATTTGATTTGAAATAACATAAGACCGATTAAGAAAAAGTCGTATCTTTGACAAAAACGCACGTTTCTTGATATGAAAAAAATCCTCCCAATAATTCTATTCGTTCAGATTTCAGTCTGTTCCATATCTATCATTTATGCTCAGCCTTCCTCCAGAACTGCCTGGAATGACGGATGGACTTTCACTAAGGATGGGCAAAGCAAAGTGCTGAATCTGCCTCATGACTGGGGCGTGGAAGGGCCATTCGTCCAAGAATACGAAGGGAGCACTGGCAAGCTGGCCTGGTGGGGCAAAGCAGAATATTCAAAGACATTGGAAGTGACCGCTAGCGACATCCAACGGCGCAAATGCTTCTTTTTGGACATTGACGGCGCAATGTCGTTTGCAAAAGTCTTCTGCAACGGACAGTTCGTGATGGAGTGGCCATACGGCTATGCCTCATTCCAAGCCGACCTTACTCCTTTCCTGCACGAAGGAGCAAACAAGGTGAAGGTAACGCTAGACAACCTGCCTAATTCCAGTCGCTGGTACCCTGGAGGCGGCATTTATAGGAACGTTTGGCTAGAAAAAGCCGACCCTGTGGGCATAGCGCACTGGGGCGTGAAAATCACCACGAGCGACGAAAGTCCAGCTGACGGTTCCGCCACTATGAGCATCTCGACTGCCATCAGGAACAGCACTGGGGAGAAAATAGGCACCGCAAAGATTTCAACTGCCGTTTTCGACGGAGACAGATTGCTTGTCTCGGACGAAACGACGACTGAAGGCGGAAGCACAATGCAGAATATTCATTTGAAAGGAATAAAATTCTGGGACTTGCAAGATTGCAATCTTCTAAAAGTCAGAAGCATAGTATCTTATAATGAATATGCCGACACTCTGTTCACCCTCTATGGCGTGCGCACGGCAGAGTTCCGGCCGGATGGCTTCTACCTCAACGGAGCGCGCACCCCTCTGAACGGCGTCTGCCTGCACCACGACGCAGGTGCGCTAGGCGCAGTTTGGAACAATAGCGTTTGGATTCGCAGGCTACAGCAGCTGAAAGACATGGGCTGTAATGCCATACGCACTTCACACAATCCTCCTGCCCCAGAATTGCTGGACCTGTGCGACCGCATGGGTTTCGTAGTGATGGATGAACTGACAGACACGTGGATCACTCCAAAGAGAGAGAACGGATACGGCCTGCTATTCAGCGACTGGGCCGAGAAAGATCTCAAAGCTATGATATTAAGGGACAGAAACCACCCTAGCGTGGTGCTTTGGAGCATTGGAAACGAAGTTTCCGAGCAGGCAGAGAGGGACGGATACTTCCTTGCCAAATACCTTTCAGGAATATGCCATGACGAGGATCCGACAAGGCTCACTACCAGCGGTTGCAATATCACTAAAAGCTATCTCTCTGACTTCCGGAAAGGGATAGATGTATTCGGTTTTAATTACAAGCCTCATCTCTACGGAAAATTCCATGAGCTGTTCCCTAGTCAGCCTTATTTGGGTAGTGAAACAGCTTCCTGCATCAGTTCTCGCGGAGTGTATCTCTTCCCGCCAAGCGACAAAAAACAGTTCGCCGAGAATAATTTCCAAGTTTGCTCTTATGACCTCTACACCGTGCCTTGGGGACATACCCCTGAGGGGGAATGGAAGGGACAAGATGAAAATCCTTCCTGCGCAGGAGAGTTCGTATGGACCGGATTCGACTATCTGGGTGAACCTACGCCTTACAACAGTGACATGACGGAACTGAACAATTTCCACGACTCCGCTTCAATAGCGAAGGCCCGCAAGGAACTTGCTGAGAAAGGCAAGATCGCCACGCCATCGCGTAGCTCGTATTTCGGCATCATAGATTTAGCTGGTTTCCCTAAAGACCGTTACTGGATCTACCAGGCACGCTGGACCGACAAGCCTGTGCTACACATTCTTCCGCACTGGAACTGGTCTGGTGCCGCTTCTACCGAGGACCGCATCGGACAGATAACCCCCGTGCATGTTTACACCAACATGGATGAAGTGGAACTATTCGTGAACGGCAAGTCGCAGGGTAAGCTCACTCGAGAGAAAAACCAGTACCGCTTACGCTGGGACAATGTTATTTACGAATCTGGCAATGTCGTAGCCAAAGGGTATAAAGATGGGAAAGCCTACTCGGAGACAATCGTAACTTCTGGACCTGCCTCCAAGCTGGATGTTTCTTATGAATATGGTGCCGAAAGAGACTTGGTTTTCGTTACCGTTAAGATTACCGATAGAAATGGCAACTTTGTGCCAACAGCTAATAATCCTCTGAAATTCAGTGTGTCAGGTAATGGCCAGCTTGTTGCCACCGATGCCGGAGATGCCACCAGCCTGGTGCCTTTTTACTCTGCTGAAATCGATGCCTTCAACGGACTCTGCTCAGCCATCATCCGTACGACATACAATGGCTCTCACTCAGCATCCAAGGCTGGCAGCACAGGCAAAATCACCCTGACAGTCTCCAGTCCCGGCCTCAAGACAGCAAAGGTCAGCATAAAATGACAGTCTCCAAATAGATTTATCAATTGAAGACTATCCATCCAATTCTTTCTGGATTTCTAAGACGTAATCCAGACTTAAGGATGTTTTGTCAGCAACTTGTTCAGGCTTCATTCCGCTCTTCAGCAAATTAATAGCTTTTAATGAGTTGGCTAAAGCCTCCTTACGACCTTTCTCTCTACCTTCTGCCCTACCTTCTCTCAGCCCTTTTTCGAGGCCTTCCTTAACGCCTTTTTCGACCTGTTCGCCGACATACTCGTCTATGTCCATTGAGTAAGCATACCTTTCTCGTATTTAATTACTTCATGTGGAGAGAATTTAGCAATTTCCGCCTTCTTAAACAACAGCTCGAAGAACTTTCCCTGAAGATATTCCGGCCTGTTCCTAAAGGTCCTCATGTTGTGAAGCGCGAAGCAAAGCTTGTCCAGGGCCGTCGCCCTTGGGGCAGCCGGATCATGGTATTTCGGAATCTGGAGTGAGGATGCTGGCTGCGACGATGTTGGAGATGAGGGCGCGCATGCGGCCGACGCCGCCTTCGTCTTTCGGGTGAACTCTGTGCGCTAGCAGAACTACCGCAGTCTTAGTCTTCATGTCAATGACGATAGAAGTGCCTGTGTAGCCTGTGTGTTCGATGGTAGTTTCAGCATCGAATATATCGCCTCGAGGTCCTGAATGCGAACTTTTCTTGTCCCAGCCGAGGGCACGACCAACTTCAGGAGAATTCTGTGGCGGGATGGTGGTCATGAGATCCACAGTCAGAGGACTCAGTATACGGTGTCCGTTCCAGCTGCCATGGTTCATGATGGCAGCACAAATGACCGAGAGATCTTCTGCATTGGAGAATACTCCAGCATTCCCAGAATTGCCCATCATGACTCTGCGAGCCAGAGGGTCGTGCACATTAGCCCGCAGAGGATTCCCGTCTGCCTGAACCTCAGTCGGAGCGCAGAGTGCCTTCAATTCCTTGAGGCGACGAGCCTGAGCCCCTTTCGCAGAGACAACCATGTCGGAAGGGAAATAACAGGTATGCTGCAGTCCGAGGACTCCGAAGACATTCTCACTGGCATATTCATAAAGCTTACGGCCAGTCACTCGCTCCAATATCCTTTGCAAAGTGATGAAATTAAGGCAGCTGTACATAAACTGAGTGCCGGGCCTGAAATTCCTCTTCACTCGAGTGGCGATGAAGGCCTCCGCAGAATCGGGAGTATTCTCGCCGAATTCTTTAACGTATTCATTTACATCGATATATGGCGAAAGTCCCGAAGAATGGGTCATGAGGTCGCGGATCGTGATGTCCACGGCTTCTCCAGAAGAAGGGTCTACCCAAGGCTTAAATCCAGGAATATAACGACTTACGTTGTCGGTGAGGCGCACATTGCCTCGTTCAATGAGTTGCATGAACGAAAGGGTTGTTCCTATGCATTTGCTGACTGACGCCAAGTCAAACATAGTTTCAGTGGTCATTGGCTCAACAGACGGAATTACGGATTTGTTGCCATAGGCTTTCAGATACACGATCTTGTCCCCTCGAACCACTGAAATCACTGCTCCAGGAATATTCTTCTGATCTATTTCATTATTGATTACGCTGTCTATCCTTGTCAGAAGAGCGGCATCCATTCCGCAGTCCTCTGGACGGGCTGTTTTAAGTCCCTCGGCAGCAGCGAAGAATGAAATGGTAGCCGCCACTAAGCAGATAATAACTCTTTTCACTTTCATTAATATTTAATTGGCCGCTGCTGGAGGGCGATATATTCTTAGAAAATCAAAGTTGCGGTGACCGGGTAATGGTCAGAGATGAAAGTCCTTTCCATGTAAGGCTTCGTGATGGTCTCGTAGTATGGGCAAGAGTCGAAGCCTATGTACCAGATGTAGTCTATGATGCCAGTGGCCGTATCGCTTCCCCAGCCGTTAAACGTGGCGTGGTGGTCCGTCTTAACCGCCTCCTCGCGAGCATTCTTCATGATTTTCTTCAAGTCATCGAACTCCGGACGATCAATCGTCATATTGAAATCCCCCGTCAGCACCATCGGGTAGCTATCAGGATTCATTTCCTTAATCTTCTCCACTATGAGAGCAAGGCCGTTTTTCCTAGCCTCCCAGCCCATATGGTCCAAATGCGTATTCACGTAGAAGAATTTCCGGCCGTTCTTCTTGCTCTTCATCAGAGCCCACGTAGCGGTCCGCTTGCAAGCAGCGTCCCAGCCCATAGAAGGCTTCTGGGGAGTCTCGGACAGCCAGAACGTGCCCCATTTCAATTTTTTAACTGTCTTGGAATTCCAGAAAATGGACATGTGTTCACCTTTGTGCTTGCCATCCTCACGACCCACTCCAACGCACTTGTAGCCTTTACAATATTCCCTAAGGTATTTCACCTGATAGCCATAGGCTTCCTGAAGTCCAAAAATGTCTGGTTTCTGGTCCATTATCATCATGGCTGAAGCAGGATAGCGATATTCCCAAGAATTGGTGCCGTCCTTAGCCTCCCCGTTCCTGATATTATAAGAAATAACCTTCAGTTCATTAGGATTGGCTGAATTATTTTCTGCCTTAATGGAAATAGGGAGCCCTGCAATAAAGAAAGCAGAGAAAGCCGCAAAGAAAAATTTAAGTGCCGTTTTCATATTCATAAATATACTTAGTCTGATTTCAACTTTTAAAATTAATGTTTTTTATTGTTTAATGAAAGGCTTCGGCAGCAAGATGCCGAAGCCTTAGTGCTACATTTAATAATTTTCTATTGCCATCCAGGATTCTGAGTCAGAGAGTCGTTAAGCCTGATGACCTGTGAAGGAATAGGATAAAGATACATGTTATCGTTCCATTCACGATCCATCGTGTAAGTAAGGATATACCCACCATTCGGGTCATCAGATAGCTTCTGCACGCCCTGAGCACCTGCAGCAACCATCATAAGGTTCTTATGCTCTCCGTTATAGCCCACGTTCGTTGTTACGAAAACATCGTTTGTGCCATCTCCGTTAATATCCAGAGGGGTGTCGAGAGCGGGGATATAAACCCCAGTCCAAGGCAGAGTCTCCCAGAGCTCGCCACAATTCCACCTTTTCAAATCTATCAGCCTGAAGCCCTCAAGGCAGAGCTCAATCGCACGTTCACGGCGTATTTCTAGGATGACAGGATCATTGATGCCAGGATAAAAAGTATCATGAATATATGGATCAACTGTAGTAGGAAGGGTTTCCAAGTCACCTCCACTAATGCCTGCGCGTTTACGAAGCGCTCCAATAGTGTTCGCCCAGTCCATATTCGTCATCGTCCCAAGCTCTGCTTTCGCCTCTGCATAATTCAGCAAAGCTTCAGCAAAACGGAAAATCGGAATGTCGTTGTCATTTGTGGCAGCATCGTCGTATGAGACATCATCCATGACATATTTCGTGAACTGGTATCCCGTAAGAGAATGACCCGTAAAATTCGCCGCCGTTCTCTTATAGCTTCCGTCAGATTCCAGACGAGTGTAATCATAGCCTCTGATTGTCTGGTTAAGCCTCTGGTCTCTGTTCGTAGTTTCTTGAATGAAATTCTTATAAGAGCCATCCTCATTCCTCTCATCGTAAATCGTCCCATCAATGTTCAGATATGTCTTAGCGAATGCCCTGGACATGCAGAGATGAGGGCCATAAGTTGAAGAGTTGAACCACCAGTTCTGTTCTCCAAGCCCCATGACCTTATCTGTGGAGACAGCTAGCATCACCTCTTCGGTAACGGGGTTGTCGCTGATAAACATTTCGCGGTAAGGACCCCTGCCATTGCCATAAGGTGTACCTGTAACGTGAAGTTTGTACGGACTTAATCTCATGACCGAATCCGCCGCATTCGCCGCCATTTCATAGAGCGAGTTAGCCGAGATACTGCAGCCCTTCACATAATCGGAACCAGCATGATATTTACGCCATGATGCCTCGAACAGACACATACGGGATTTGAACAGCAGGGCAGTCCACTTATTTATCTCGTTCGAATTAGGCGTTATAGAAGATTCTGTGATGTTCGCAAAAGCATAATCAAGATCAGAAATGATATTGGATATGATTACATCCCTAGAATCCCTTCCCGCATAAAGTTCTTCTGAATCAGGCTCCAGCACTTTATCAATCCATGGAACCTCGCCGTATGTAAGCAGCTTGTCAAAATACAGATATGCCCTGAAAAATCTAGCTATGCCCGTATAATTGTTTCTTACGGCATCAGTAAGAGACGTGTTCGTATTGTGCTGAATGAAATAATTCACATTCCTTATGCCCGACCAATCCCAGCTGGTAGACGTTTCGGTCGTGTACGCACCAGACTCATAAATGCTAAGAGTGTTCTTAGCCCCATAATCTGATGTCGCATCCCCCTGGAAGGCATTTGTCCTGCTTGGAAGGTAATTATAGAATGAATAACAGTAGGTCCTCAATCCTGTTTCGGAGCTGAAGATCATTCTCCTATCGGCTGTTGCCTGCTGTGTCTCAGTAAGATCGCAGGAAGCGAAAATTGATAAGGCCGCGATAGTTAATATTATATTATTATAAAAATGTTTCATATTCCTAGAGGTGTTAGAAAGTAATATTCAATCCAAGGCTGAAAGTCTTCATCGTAGGATAGTTATATCCATCTCCAGTGTTCGACACATCTGGATCTGTGCCATAGATATTAGCTACGTCTATATCTCTCGTCCTCCTGTACAAAGGAGACCAGCACCAAAGATTCTCGCCAGAGAAGTAAACGCTAGCCCTCTTCATTTTCACATAGTTCAGCCATTTCTGAGGAATATTGTAACCTATCTGGATATTCTTCAGGCGGATGTATGCTACATTCTGAATATAACGTGTGTTGGCATTATGATGGCCGCTGTAGAAAGGGGCATAATAGCCCGTATATCTTGGCAGGTAAGCGTCTGGGTTGTCTTCAGTCCAGTAGTTTCCTTCGTGCCACTCTGGCATCTGAGCATAAGGGCGGTTGTATTGGCCCCAGAAAGTTGCTGCTTCGTTAGAAGGATACCAGTCCTGTTTGCCAACCCCCTGGAAGAAAGCGTTTAGGAATATATTGTTCCAGTCGGCGCTGAAAGAGAAGCTGTAGATATATCTTGGCTCGGAATTTCCGATGATTTTCCTATCGCCAGGGTCATCTTTTGTATTTGCGCCTCTGTCTATATATCCGTTTCCGTTGCGATCCACGAATTTAATATCGCCCGGGTAAAGCTTGTAAGTCTTGGAGGTACTCATTAATGGATTGTAATGGGACTGACCCGCAGCAACGGCTGCAGCCTCGGCAGCATCTATGTCATTCTGATTCTGCCACAAGCCATCAACTTCGAAGCCCCATATCTCTCCGATTTTCATCCCTTTATAGTAGTTGGGTACATTATAGGTACCCAAAGACTTTGTAGCATTATTGAACTTATCAATCGTAGAAACATAATCGGCAAGCGTGGCCTTAACGGAATAATTGAACTGTTTGCCAGCAAGGTTAAACTTGTCCATCCATT
>JALCSU010000007.1 GCA_022653735.1 Bacteroidales bacterium | reverse complement strand
GAATATTGATGGAAAACAATCTGGTCTTTGGCTGCAAGAGTGGCGGCTTCCATCAGCATTACGGCGAGAACAACGTAATCCGAAACAACATATTCCTAAACCAAAGCATCGCGCAACTTGAGGCGACACGGGTGGAAGATCACAATTCGTTCACTTTCACTTCAAATATCGTCTGCTACACTGATGGGAATATGTGGGGGAAGAATTGGGACAAGGTGCATTTCGTCGCTGACAAGAATCTCTATTGGCATTTCGGCGGCGAAGCGAGCTTCAACGGACAGAGCATTGGAGAATGGCGGAAAACCACGGGGAAAGACCTGCATTCAATAATTGAAGACCCTGCATTCGTGAATATATCGTCCGGCGATTTCCGCATGCAGAACAAGAAGGCACTCAAGCGCATCGGCTTCAAGCAGTTCGACTGGACGCAGGCCGGAGTGTACGGTGATGACGAATGGGAAAGCCTGGCAAAATATAATCCGGACAAAGCTCTGAGTTTCGACCGGATAAAATCAAAGGTGCTGATGGGAGATTGATCAACCCCTGCCCGAATTCTTTATCATCCTGCATAACCTGCTTCCGAATTCAGTTCTCGAAAGCAGGTTTTCTAGCGTAATGGGCATTCTCCAGCGCCAATAATGAGGCACCTCAGCAGGAACGTTTATACGCTCGTCCTTCGGGTTGCCTTGGTAACGAACTGCGGCATCTATCGAAGCCCAATCCTGCAATGGCAGAATGCAAAGCATTGATGGCGACAACAGGTGCTGCTCTATGATCCTCTCGCAAACCCATGGCTCGCAGAAATACGGAGTGACGCCATTGCAGTGCAGTATCTCGTGATAATACCGGTCAGTGAGCGTTCTATCTTCTTCCCACCAAGCCCTGAGCGTGGATGTGTCGTGGGAACTCGTCGTGCAGACTGACATGTAGGGATATTCTGCAGGGTCGCCGAAAACTTCGCCTAACTTTTTAGGCATTCTCTGAACCTCGAGAGAGAGTATCTTGAACTCTTTCATGGTTTGGGGAACGCAGTCCGGAATCATTCCCAGGTCTTCTCCGCAGGCCATCATCGAAGTGGCCCCGAGTAAGGCGGAAAGCCTCTTAGTCGCAGTTTCTTTCCATAGCGAATCATTTCTGTGATAGAAGAAATCATTGTAGAGGGAGTTGAACCTTTCTTTGAAAGAATCATTCAATGACCTGTAATCCTCCGTGCTCTTAGCCGAAATCCGCGGATGATACCAGCCATCGTGATGAGGATCAGGAACGAACAGCGATGAGTTCGGGTCAAAGCCCATGTTGCGTAATTCGCCTCCAGAATATGGCAGGGCTGGATTGAAGTGCCCGTCAAGCCCAGATTTCTTATCGGCAGGGATTTCCCAGATTCGGAAGAATCCAAGAATATGATCGATTCTGAAGGCATCGAAATATTCGCTCATTTTCCTCAGGCGCTCTTTCCACCACCCATAACCATCCTTGGCCATCTCATCCCAATTGTATGTAGGGAATCCCCAATTCTGACCATCTACGGAGAAAGCATCAGGTGGAGCTCCTGCTTGGGAGTCAAGATTAAATAGCTTTGGGAAACGCCAAGTCTCGACGCTTGTCCTTGAAACGCCGATCGGAATATCTCCTTTGATGGCTATGCCTTTAGAATGAGCATATTCGATGGCCTCTTTCAATTGCCTGTCCAGATGATACTGCATCCAGCAATAGAATCCTTCATCGTCGGCGTGCTCGTGGCAATATTCATTCACCATAGCCTCGTCATATTCGGAATATTCCTTCCATTTGCCGAAATCCGCAGTCCCGAAATGATCCCTGAGCATGCAGAAAGCGGCATATGGCTTCAGCCAATAGGCATTTCTCTGCATGAAGTTCTTGAAATCTGCACCAGAGAGCGTTTTATTTCCGTCCCTCTGATACAGCCTCCTAGCCAGGTTTTCCTTTTCCTTAAGGACTCTTTCGTAATCAAGATATTGCAAAGAATTAAGCTCGGCCTGGGATTTTCTATATTCCTGATCAGGCTTCAGCCCTGCGCCAGTCAGAGACAGGTAAATAGGGTGCAGGGCGAAACTTGAGATTGCGCTGTAAGGATAAGAATCTGTCCAAGTCCAGGTCGTCGTAGTGTCATTTATTGGCAGCACTTGGATTATATTCTGGCCGGAATCAGCCGCCCAATCGGCGAGCTTTTTCAGATCCTCGAACTCTCCCACGCCGAAGCTCCTTTCGGACCGTAGCGAGAAAATAGGGATTACAGTGCCAGCCCCTCTCCATGGCTTTCTCTCGAAATCAGGCAATAAGTTAAGGATAGCGAGGAAGCTGTCTTTTGCCGGCACTTCCGCAAGAAAATGGTTCGGCCCCGATTCCCACAGCTTTGGTTCCTCTGTCTTTGCATCCAAGATCACGAACTTGAACTCGAAAGGCTCCGCTACATTCAAGAATATAGTTCTGAACGGTGGGTTCTCGTAACCAAGGGGGATGAATTTCTTCCAATTATCAAAGAGAGGGCCGCTTCCTGTCATAGCAAGCACCTCACCTGAACGTACGTCAGGATAGGAAAGCGTAAAAGAGACATTGCCGGTCACATTTGTTTCAACCGGCTTATTCTGGAATATGACATTAGTGAATGCCTTCGACCACAGCGGCAGATCATCAGGAGCATCCACCCAGCGGTCGCGAATCTGAAGGCTGAAATCGTCTTGATTCTTTATTTTATCAAAAGGGATGCGGATATCATGCGATTTCCACTCTTTTCTGATCACATCTCCATCTTTCAAGACAGAGAATGAATATGAGAGCTTTTGGGCGACATCTATGTCTTTGACAGATGCCCAGACTCCGTTTATGACATTAATCATATTCTCGGTGCCATTTCCGAAATCGATGGCGACGGTTTCCCCGTCATTAGTGAAATATTCTAGGCTTATATCAACGTGCATATTCAGAAATTATTGGTGCTCTCCCCCTTACTGAAAATATTATACCCGAACATCCCGTTTTCGAAGAAAATTTTATATTATTGAGTCTTTTGAGTATCAAATGCTCATTTCTCGAACGTGTACATGTTCACCTTATATATCCCGGAATATTTGAAACGTTTCTGCCATTCCGGCCAGAATCTGCGCTGGTGAGAAACGTCTGTCCAAGGGGCTGGGATTTCGAAGCCATATTCAGTATATTCTTCATTAGGCATCCTGCCCCTTAGATAAAGTTGCTGGCCATTGTTCGTCTGGTCTCCGTTCATGTAGACCTTTGTCTTCCAGCCATCTCCGTCTTTCTCTAGTTCCTCTGTCTTCCACATGTATGCCTTTCTTCGCGCATCTGTCGACGCAAAAGTGATGTACGCCCCTACTCCGGCGAACAGGAACTCGTCATTACCAGTCTGAATAGCCAAGCCGTGGCTAAACCGTTCTCCCTTAATGTACCATACCTTGAATTCATAGCCGCCAAGCTCAAATGTCTCCACAGAATCTTTCTCGCTCTGGCGAAGAAACCCATGCATTCTGCCCGTTCCCTGATATTCAGCGACTAACGGCAATATCTCGCCCAAGACCTTATATTCCCCTAAGAAATAAGGATCATCATACACATCTTCTATTGCGAAAGGGGAATAGCACATTGCATTCCTCTCGCCGAAAGCATAATAAGCTGGCCCTGCGACCCTCTGCGTCTCAGGTATGAAAAGTGGGTTGTCCTAGCGACTATAGATTCCGTTGATGCCCTTGAAATCAGAATCATAAAGATCCGGAGAGATCCAGTCAAGATGCTTCGCCATGGCTTTATAGATGTCCAGCACTTTTGGCACAGGCCCTCCGGCAGGCCAGTTCCCCGGTTTCTGGTCATCATTCACCAGCCAGGCATTCGCATACATTGGCAGGTCGTAACTCTTCTTCCCAGCAGCCGCCACATTGTCAAGATATTCCGAGAAAGCCACAGCCAGGCAAAACTGCCTGGCGTCATCATTGTCTCCGAACACCTGAATCCACGTTCCTCCCATCTTGCACCCATTCTCTATCCATCTCTGCCTGAGCCTTGGCAGCAAAGAGCCATAGTTGGCCTTGAGGTATTCAGTAAGGCTATTTGGCACTTCAGCCTTAAAAGCAGCGATTCCTGCCTTGCTATGGTCCATATCACTCATCACCCCACATTCGTTCTCTACTTGGATCACGGAAATCCACCTGTTGGCATCATGATCACGGATATATTCCATAATCTTAGAGAAAGCCCTGGAATCGGCTTCCATCGCCGCCTTGCAATAAGGGCTGATCACATTCATGTTTTCACCCTTAGAATCCCTGCAACGGAAATATTTCTTTGTGTCTGACTTCACCCACAGTGGGGCATAGCCCGATTCCCCGTTCTTCCAAGTCGCAAACCATGCCAAGACAACATGGATGCCATGCTTGTCAGCAATTCGGATTATATTATCGATGGAAGAAAAGTCGAATTTTCCTTCTTCCGGCTCTATCAGGTCCCACTCGGCGGTAGCCACGACAGAGTTCAATCCCATGGCTTTCACGGTCGTCACCGCCTTGTCAAGCGACTCATATGTAGAGGATGTGGAATTGTGAAGCTCACCGGCAAGCATAAGGATTTTCTTGCCATCTTGTTCAAGATGATATCCCTTCCCATCGTGGATCAACTTCATTGGCTCAGTCGCAAACGCCAAGGATGATGGGAATAACAAGAATACACAAAAGAGGATAAAAGTTCGGATTGCATTCATGGAATTGATCATTAATTTCTCGTCATACGAAGATATGCATTATTTGCCTATAATGTGCGTAAGAAATGGATATTCATGCCGAGGAAATTTTGGATCAGAAGAGAAGACAGGAGTGATCTGACATGAAACAATCCTGAAGATTGTGTAAATTTGCGTCATGCAAAAGAAAGATTTGGAGATAATGGCCCCTGCTGGCAACTTCGAGTGCCTTCGGGCAGCGATTCAGGGCGGAGCGAATTCGATATATTTCGGAATAGGGAACCTGAATATGCGCTCGCATTCGGCGAATAATTTCCAGCCGACTGATTTACCGGAAATCGTCCGCCTGTGCAGGGAAGCAGGCGTAAAGTCCTACATGACTTTGAATATTGTGCTTTACGAAGAAGACTTGGAGCCGATGCGAAAGGCCTTGGATGCTGCGAAGGCGGCCTGCGTGGATGCGATTATAGCTTCTGACATGGCGTGCATCTCTTATTGCAGGCAGATTGGTCTGGAGGTGCACATCAGCACTCAACTGAATGTCTCCAACGTCGAAGCGCTTAGGTTTTATTCCCAGTTCGCAGACGTGGTGGTACTGGCCAGGGAATTAAACCTGCATCAGGTGAAACATATTCATGAAGCCATAGAAAGGGAGCATATCACCGGGCCTTCCGGGAAGCTTGTGCGTATTGAAATGTTTGCTCACGGGGCGCTATGCATGGCCGTTTCCGGCAAATGCTACCTGAGCCTGCAAACTTACGGGGCTTCAGCCAACCGAGGGGCATGCTATCAGCTGTGCCGCCGCGGCTACGAGGTGACCGACCTGGAGACAGGGACGAAGCTGAATATTGACAATAAATATATCATGTCGCCTAAAGACCTCTGCACCATTGAATTCATGGATAAAATCATTGATGCCGGGGTTCGCGTTTTCAAGATAGAGGGCAGGGCAAGGAGCGCTGAATATGTGAAACGCACGGCGGAGTGCTACAGAAAGGCGGCGGATGCCGTGTGCGATGGGACATACACTCCTGAATATGCGGCATCGCTGAAGTCCAGGCTTGCCGAGGTGTTCAACAGGGGTTTCTGGGATGGCTATTATCAGGGTGCCAGGCTGGGTGAATGGAGCAAGGTTTATGGCAGCCAGTCTACCCGCACGAAGATTTACTGCGGAAAAATCACGAATTGGTTCGATAAAATCGGGGTTGCTGAAATATTGATTGAATCCGCCCCACTGCACATGAATGATGACATTCTAGTGACAGGCTCTACCACTGGCTTATTCGAAGGCACGGCTTCAGAAATCAGAGTAGACCTAAAACCTGTTCCGGAGGCCACGAAAGGCAGTTTCTGCTCCATTCCGATCATTTTCCCTGACGACTGGAAAGGCGAACGCAAGCTTCGCCGCGGTGACAAGGTCTACATCTGGAATAAAGCCAAATAGGGCCTCCAAAGACCTCCGTCGTCTGCAATGCCGTAGAGGAAAGCCAAATAAAACTGCCAGCAACTTTCGTCGTCTGCACAGCCATAAACAGACCAATTCAACAGCCTGTATTTACAACTAGATTTTCCACGATAAATCTCGCAGGTGGCTGTCGCGGGGCATGCAGCTGAGGGCATTCCTTGGCATGGTGTCTCGACATCGACCTCTATTTTACCTAACGATGTCGCGAGGCACCCCTCTACAGCACGCTACAGGCAATATCCAGCGACAGAACTTTGCGAAAAGGATTGATAGCTCTAAAAAGAACTGGACTGATTCTTTTCACTTTTCATAGGGATGACAAGGTTAATATCTATCAGGTTCGGGAAAGGGGCGAGGCGGTGCGGTGCAAGCGGTTTGGTTTGGGCAGAATGGTTTGCGCAGGGCGTAAGGGAAAGGCTGTCCTAGATGTTCTGGATGAATTTACGGGGGCCTTCGATGGAGCGCCAGTAATCGGAATCGAAGTCTGATGGGGCGACGAATGGGCCTTCATGACTTATCGTGAAGCAGAGGTAGTTGATTTTGTAGCCTTGCTTCATGAACATCCGCTCGTAGAATGTCTGGACGTCGGTCAGGGCTGCCATGGTCTCTTTGTCTAGCCCTGGAGCTGCATTGGTGCGATTAGATCCTGAATCAAGTTCAGGATGACGGGGGGTGTTAGGGTCTGAATCAAGTTGAGGGTGACTGGTGCTGATTGGCACATTTGGGTTGTAAAGGTCCGTGGTGGCGGCGAGGATATTCAGGCCATTCGCCTGGGCGACTGCTTTGGTATATTCATAAAGAAAGCGACTGTCCGTCTTAAGATGGATTCGCCCGCCTGGGGCGAGAAATTTCCTGTACTTCTCCAAGAAAACAGGGCTGGACAGGCGCTTGTTCGCACTGCCAAGCTGCGGATCGGAAAAAGTAAGCCAGATTTCAGAAACCTCCCTCGGCGCAAAGAACGCCTCAATCAATTCTATCCTGGTTCGCAAAAAAGCAACATTGGGCAGATCATGTTCAACGGCATATTTCGCCCCCTGCCATAGCCTCGCCCCCTTGATGTCAACCCCGATATAATTTCTGGACGGGACTCTCCGTGAAAGGTCAATCGTGTACTCCCCACGTCCGCAACCAAGCTCCAGCACGATAGGCTGAGCCTTCGCGAACATATTCGAATTCCAATTGCCTTTAATCGGATGATCCAGCACACGGAAACCGCCATCGGACTTGTCCATGACTTCCGAGGCAGAAGGCTGCAAGAGACACTTGAAAGTCTCATTCTCTGCAAATTTCCGGAGTTTCCCGTGGCCCATGTCAAAGACTTCGCGACAGATGACTAATTGCCATTATTGTTCACGGAAGGGCCGTTCGATGGCGCACGCTTGTCAGCTGGCGCCGGTCTTTTGTCGGCAGGCACCGTGCGCCTAGCCATCGGAGCGCCTTGCCTTTCCGCAGCCTGGCCATTTACCGAATCGGCCTTGACATCCCCAGGCGTGCGTCTAGGCTTCCCGCGCCTCTTCTTCTTCCTAGGCTGCTTGTCGAACCTGGTTATAGCATCGTCCCCGACGGCGGAAACGAATTCCGGCGCAGCAGAAGGCTCGGCATCCGGCTTCAAAGACTCAGGCTTCTTTCCGCCCTTATTCATTTCAATGATTTCCTTCACCTTGCAAGCAGGAAGAGGATACATTTCAGACAAAGAATTTTTGTCGTAAGAGAAATACATTGTCTCACGAAGTATGTCTGTCTTCACCAGAAAAGCTTGGCCATCCTGGAATTCGAGAGGCTCATTAACTTTTGGCAGGCGGGACTGAGCATCCATATAGGCTGCTACCTCGTAATTCAGGCAGCATTTCAGTTTTCCGCACTGGCCGGCAAGCTTCTGCGGGTTCATTGACAAATCCTGCACGCGAGCCGCCGATGTCGATATAGACTGGAAATTCGTAAAGTAGTTTGCACAGCAAAGCTCACGGCCACACACCCCAAGGCCACCAATCAGTCCAGCCTCCTGACGTGCCCCGATTTGCTTCATCTCTATCCTTATACGGAACTCCTCGGCGAAAACCTTGATCAGCTGGCGAAAATCCACGCGTCCATCAGCGATGTAATAGAAAATTGCCTTAGTGCCGTCGCCCTGATATTCTACGTCACCTATTTTCATATCAAGGCCCAGCTCGGCGGCAATTCTGCGAGCCTGAATCATCGTATTCTGTTCCTTTGCAATCGATTCTTGCCATTTGGCGATATCGAAAGGCTTCGCCTTGCGATAAATTTTTTTCAGCGGATTCGTAGTAGGATCGATGCCCTTGCATTTCATCTGACGACCGACCACAGGTCCCTCCAGCGTCACAATCCCAAGGTCATGGCCATTAGCAGCCTCGACGATGACCAGATCACCCATTTTGATGCTCTGTCCAGAGTCGTTAATGTAAATTCCTTTGCGAGTATCCTTGAAACGGACCTCGAACAAATCCTTGAATTGCTCCTGGCGAACGCCAAGAAGCCAATTATAGTCCTCCAGCTTGCAGCATCCGCGCCTATATGTGCATGAATACTCCCCCGTCTCGGGATCGCTGAAGACCATGCAGCCACGGTTGCAGTCAAATTTTATATTTTCTTTCGATGCGTTGTCCATCATGCGTATTTAAAAAATTCCGTAAAGCCTGTCCACGACATCACAGAATATGATTTTCTGATTCACGTTACGATCCAGCAGCATCTGGGCCCTGTCAAAGCATGCCAAAGCCTGCCTAGGGAAATTTTTTTTGCTCCGTTCTGCCAAAGCCGAAAAAAACTGCCTCTCATCTTCGGAATATGCCGAAAGCCCGGGAAGTCTCTGCTGGAACAGGAATATCTTTCTGAGACATTCTCCTGCAAATTTACAAAAAGCTTTCTGTTTTTCACGCGAAGCCATCGCTGCAGCCCTGTCACCACAAGCCAAAGCTCCTAAAAGGTCTCTTGCGGCGAGGGCCGTCATGAGCTCCTTGAATATTCCCAGTTGCTCCTGATAATCCTCCCTGTCAGAGAGGAAGTGCAAAGCCTCTCCTACGCTGCCACCAGCGACATCAGCAGCCTGAACTGCCTCAGCCTGTCCTTTACCAAATTCAGAAGTCAGGATATTCACGATCTCATCCTTTGAATATGGCAATATCCTCATCGCCTGGCACCGTGAAGAAATGGTCTGAATCACCTTCTCCGGCGCATGAGTGATCATTATGAATATGGTCTTCTCCGGTGGTTCCTCAACCACTTTGAGAAGGGCATTGGCAGAGGATGGGTTCATTTTCTCCGGAAGATACACGACGATAGCCTTCCATCCGCCTTCGAGAGATGATAGGAATATTTTGTCTAGGATTTCCCTAGCCTCTGCAACATTAATTACCGCCTGCTTTCCCTCAATGCCGAATGCTGAGCTGACTTCATTTTCCAATGAATACGGATTTCTCACCATCAATTCTCTCCAATATGGGAGGAAAAGTCCTGCCAGCAAGTTTTCCTGCTTCTCGTTCACCTTAGAGCCAATAGCCACCGGATAAACATAGTGGACATCCGGATGAATCATGGCCGAAACTTTATGGTCATGATTGAATATGGCATCGAGAAAAGCCATGGCAATTTTCAAAGCCCCGCAGCCGTCATTCTCATACAGCATCATAGCATGCGGAATTCGCCCGCTGGAAACCATGGATTCCAGCGACTTCACCGCATCAGCGTTGCCAATTATTTCTTCAAGCCTCATTTGTTCCTGTCTGCCGTGAATTCGGCAATTTGCGCAAGATAGCTTTTTTCTTGCGAATCAGGAAGCACAGACAGAGAATTTATTGCCTTGTCAACATATTCATGAAGT
Source organism: Bacteroidales bacterium (assembly GCA_022653735.1). Taxonomy (GTDB): domain Bacteria; phylum Bacteroidota; class Bacteroidia; order Bacteroidales; family UBA932; genus Cryptobacteroides. The sequence goes on along the minus strand of JALCSU010000007.1, from coordinate 71,948 downwards.
TTCTCGCAGGCTCCTTCCAGGCCGTCATGCTGGAAAACGAAATCTCTAATCTCCGCCTTATACGAAGGATTCTCATGAATGTCATTAACTTTCTGCCTCACGTATTCTGCCTCTTCATTGCTCACGGTCTCTAAAGCACAGAGCAACGGCAGGGTGATCTTCTGCTCGTCCAAGTCTATTCCCACAGGCTTTCCGATTGCGCCCTCGTCGTAATAGTCGAACATGTCGTCACGGATCTGGAAAGCCAGGCCGAGGTTGACGGAATATTCACGGATTGCGGAGACTACGTCGGCGGCGGCATCAACGGAGATAGCCGCAGAATAGGCCGCAGCTTCAAACAATGACGCCGTCTTATTGAATATGATTCTCAGGTAGTCCTCCTCGGTGGTGTCCCCGGCCTGAGCCTTCTGCAATTGGAGCATTTCCCCTTCCGCCAGATCGCCGAGCGTCTTGGAGAATATTCTTATCACCTTGTCGGCATTCTTAGCTGCATCAAGAATATTCTTCATCGCCTTCACGAGCCAGAAATCCCCTATCAGAACCGACGCATTACTGCCCAAGACCGACATTACGGTCGGCTTGCCACGCCTTTTGGCGCTGCAATCTGCCACATCGTCGTGCAACAGAGTAGCGTTATGCAGCAGCTCTGCGGCAGCGGCATAGCGAATGCTGTCCTGCGTGATGTTCCCTTGAGAGCACGCCCTTGCCACAAGCAGGGATATCATCGGGCGGAGCTGCTTGCCGGAATTCTTAAGTATCGAGTCATTAGTAAGATTCAGGAGCGTTATGTCGCTACGCAAAGACGCGGAAATCAGCCTTGTGACTGAATTCCAGTCTTCCCCGAGATATGACCTTATTTCATCCAGAATCATATCTTCGAAAGTCTTTCGGTAAGTTCCGTGACAGTGCTTGGAAATTCAATCAGGCTCCTGGAATGCTCGTCAAGCATTTCAGTGGACACGAAATAGTCCAGAAGCCCGACAAGAGGATCGTAGAAGCCATCCACATTCAGGGCGAAGACTTTACCAGAGTACCGTTTCAACTTCGCCAGGGTAAGGGTCTCTATCAATTCGTCTAGCGTCCCTATGCCTCCTGGAAGAGCCACGGCAGCACATGTGCCTCTGCGCATCTCCTCTTTGCGCTCAGACATGGTGTCCGTCCAGACGACTTCGGACAGCTTTGGATAAGCCACTTCCGTCATGAATCTCGGAATCACCCCGACATGCTTTCCACCGCACTCGACGACCTCGTCTGCGACGACCCCCATGGTTCCTTTGACCGTACCTCCAGACACGATTACGTAACCTAATGAACAGGCCGCACGAGTAAGTTCTCGCGCAGCCTGATTGTAATGTGGATTTATCTCACTGCTCGATGAGCAGAAAATCGCAAGTCTCTTTTCTCCTGACATCAATTTTGGGTTTAGAAGAATAACGCCAGCGAAAAAGCCACGCCATTGAAGTTGTTCCCGTTATTGACGGCATCACGAACCTTGTCGCCCACCGTGTCTGCGATGTTGCCTGAGCCATAGATATTCCCGAAATTCCAGAAATACTTGATTGAGAATTGCAATTTCCAGAAATCCAATCCGGCTCCCACGCCAAGGCCATATTCGGCTTTCTTTAGCTCGCTCTTGATGGTCTTTGCCTGGCCATCATTGCTGGAGCCAAGGCGATAGCCTACGAAAGGTTCTGCGAAGGCATATGGGCGTAAGAACCCGAGATCCGGTCCCCATTGAATCTGGACAGGAAGCTCCAGATACCCAACTTTGGTTTGGAAATCTTTCCATTGCGCGTCATCGATGTTATCGACTGACGTTCCTTTAACCTGATAAAGAAGGCTCGGCTGAATCGCTAATCCGGAGAAAAGCGGCAGCTGCGCGGTGATGCCGACATGATAGAGAGAAAGGGAGCTGGCGTCCACATCCTTCACGTGTGACTTTGAGGAAGTGAGACCACCGATTATTCCGAATGATGCCCTGTTGTAACGCTGGGCATTCATTCCTACCGTTGCCATGCAAGCGATGGCAAGAATAAAGAAGAGCCTTTTCATAATAAAAATTTATAAAAGTGTATTAAGTTTGGTAGTGATTTCGTTTTTCGGAACGTTGCCGACCAGCTTATCGACGACTTTCCCGTCTTTGAAGAAAAGCAGCGTCGGAATATTCCGTATTCCATGTTCTCCAGCAGGTGCGTCGCACTCGTCCACGTTGCATTTAACGACTTTCACCTTACCGTCATATTCGTTTGCGATAGCCTCGACCGTTGGGGCAAGAGCGCGGCAAGGGCCGCACCAAGTAGCCCAGAAGTCTACCAGAACTACACCTGAAGAAACCAAATCATTAAAGTTTTCGTTTGTCGCAATTATTTCCATGATACAAAAGTTTAAAAAAGTTCCGGAACGGAAACTCGCAATTTCCGTTCCGAAACAAATATAGGGAAAAAAGATTACTATTCCTTAGGGAGAGTCGACTCCTCAACATTCCAAAGGAAGGCCCTCAGGCCAAGATCTGGCGACGCCTTGTCCATTTTGTCGAGTTCAGCGAGCAGATGCCTGGCTTTCTGGTCATCTTTCACGACAGTCAGAATGGCATTGTTCTGAACCGGCCATGCATGGTCGCCGTAATGCGGCTCGCCATTCATCTCCCCGCGACCTTGAATATCCAGCCACTGGGTGAACCCTCTCTGGTGTTCCCGATCCAGAAGACGCAGGACATCATGGCCGAATCCTTGATTGTACGATATAAATAATGCTTTCATATTCAATGCAATATATTAATATTTCCTATGCTTCCGCAATTTCCGCCTCGGCTTCTTTCTGCTCCTTGCGCTGCCTGCGCTTCTCCTGGAGGGTGCTAACTGCGCAGTAAATCACAGGAATCAGAATCAGGGTAACGACGGTCGAGACCGTAAGACCCCACGCCACAGTAAGACCAAGAGGCCTCCACATCTCTGCTCCTTCCCCTTGGCCGACAGCCATAGGAATCATTCCCAGAACGGTGGTCAAAGTGGTCATGAGGATAGGACGCAGACGGCTCCTTGCCGCCGTCACGGACGCTTCCACGATACTCATTCCTCTCTCCCTCATAAGATTAGTGTAATCGATGAGCACGATTCCGTTCTTAACCACGATTCCGATCAGAATCAGCAAGCCAATCATGGCCATTACGCTCAATGGCGTGTTGCCGACGCAAAGGCCTAGGATTACTCCCGTGATGGCAAACGGCACGGAGAACATGATCACCAGCGGACTGATGAAGGACTCGAACTGAGAAGCCATAACCATATATACCAAAATCACTATCAGTACCATAAGGGTTAGCAAATCTCCGAACATGTCCTGCTGATCCTCGTAACTTCCTCCGATGTCGGTAGAGATGTTGCTAGGCATGTTGGTTCCCTTGACGATCTGCTCCGTGGCAGCCACGGCATCGCTAAGCGCGTGTCCCCCTGCAACGATGCCTGTGACATCGATATAACGTTCACGATTCTTCCTCTCGATGGTCGGAGGCACAAAGCCCTCTTGAATAGTTCCTAAGTCTTTGATTCTCACAGCGTTTCCCGTAGGCGTATAGACTATGGTGTTGGCTACGTCCTCGATGCTCGACCTGTAGTTCTTAGGGTAACGGACGCGAATGTCATACTCTTCTCCCTCCTCTCTGTAAACCGAGCTAACTGAACCACTCATGGCAGCACTGAAGGCAGCTGCGGCGGTAGTAGAGTTAAGCCCGTTTAGAGCAAGCTTGGTCCTATCGAAATCAATGAGATATTCAGGAGTATATTCATCACGGCTGAGAGTAACCTGTGAGAAGGCCTCGTTTTCAAGCATCTTCGACTGTATTTCTCTCGCGATGGACTCAGTTTCTTCGAAATCATATCCATAGATTTCAAGGTCCACAGAAGAAGCTCCGCCAACGCCGCCCATGCCTTCCGTGACAGTGGCTTTTCTCACCTCAGGATAATCCCTCAGGTCTTTTCTGATGATGTCGGCTATCTCGGTGGAAGATCTCTTACGCTGCTCCATCGAGCCTAGGTTGATGTTCATGGAGACTATGTTCGAGCCATTGCTCTGTATCGAAGCCATGGTGTTGTCCGAGCTAGCCTGTCCGAACCTGTATAACAGCACCTTGATTTCAGGAATCTCTTCGTGCAGCCTGTCAGCGAATTTCTTGGCGAAATCGCCAGTGACTGTCTGCTCGGTGCCGACCGGCAGCTGAATCTCGACTGTCAGACGGCCCTGATCCTGGTTAGGGAAGAACTCGGTCTTTATGCCAGGCCCGAGGAAAGCCAGCACGGCCACGAATATGGCTGCGCAGACCGTGACCACGATAGCCTTATGATTGACAGACCAATTGATTATCCTCGAATAACCATTCGATATGCCATCCAAGAATTTCTCGATAGGGTCGAAGATAATCCTGTGGAGCTTGCCAGTCTTCTTCTTGTTAGTGAGCATCTTGGAGCAGAGCATAGGAACAAGGGACAGCGAAGCGGCTAGCGAAATAGCCATGATTATGGTGACGATCCATCCCAGCTGCTTGAACAGAATTCCAGCCATTCCAGACACCATGGTCAGAGGCAGGAACACGCAGAACATCGTGAGAGTGGATGCTATGACGGAAATGCCGACCTCTTCCGTACCGTGGATGGCCGCCTCTTTTGGCTTTTCACCCCTCTCCAAGTGGGTGGAGATATTCTCCAGCACGACTATGGAGTCATCCACGACCATGCCTATTGCAATTGACAAGGCCGACATTGAAATGATGTTCAAAGTGTTGCCAGTCGCGAAAAGGTAAACCAGAGATCCGAGCAAGGCTATAGGGATGGAAAGGATGACGATGAACGTAGCCCTCCATCTTCCAAGGAATATAAAGACGACTAGCATCACCACCAAAAGCGTGATAAGAATGGTCTCCCTCAATGAGCCAATGGTATTGATGATGTTGTCGGAAGAGTCGATGACGGTAGATATCTTAATGTCCGCAGGCAGCGTAGGGGCAACTTCTGCAAGCTTTTCGTTCACACCCCTGATCACATTCACGGTATTTGAGCCTGTCTGCTTAGTTATGGCAATCATGGCAGACTGCATGCCGTTGGTGAAGGATTCCTGGGATTTCTCTTGAGGACCATCAAAAATAGTGGCGACATCTCTCAAATACACAAGATGGCCATTAGACTGCCCAACCACTACGTCAAGCATCTCCTGAGGATCCTTGAATTCTTTCTCGACCCTCAACGTGTAAGTCTCAGAACCGATGTCGATGTTGCCTGACGGGATGTTCCGGTTCTCAGCCCCAAGAATCTGGGAAATCGTGCTTACCGAAAGTCCATAGGCCTGAAGCTTGTCCGGATCGCAATAAACCTGAATCTCACGCTCTGGGGCACCAACCACCAGCACGCTTCCCACGCCGTCCACACGTCCGAGAGGAGTCGTAACCTTGTCATCCAATATCTTTTCTAGGCCCGGAAGGCTCTCACCTGCCTGAGCGGACAGGATCAGCACAGGCATGTCATCCATTCCAAACTTGAACAATACCGGGGTCGAAGCTCCGTCCGGAAGGGACTGGCTTACCATGTCCAGCTTATCCCTGACATTATTGCAAGCCTCATCTATATCGGTTCCGTATTTGAACTCCAATGTGACGATCGAGATATTCTCCTTAGAGTTTGAAGTCATGTCCTTGAGATTCTCGACGCTGTTCAGTGAGTTCTCAAGCACCTTAGTCACATTCGACTCGACGTCCGAAGCACTCGCGCCCGGATACGAGGACATCACCATCACGATGTTGGCATCGAAATCCGGGAACAATGCCAATGGAGTCCTCATGAGGGAGAACACGCCGAATATGGCAAAGGCCAGAAATATCAAGGCCGTCGTGACAGGACGATTTACTGATGATTTATATATGCTCATCTTGAATATTCAATTAATCGTTAGATGAAATAACCTCAACTTTATCTCCATCCCTCAGGCTTGTGCTACCTTTGGCTGCAACTCTGTCCCCTTCGTTCAATCCGTTCAGTATCTCATAGCTAGTACCGAAATGCCTTCCGAGGGTAACGACGGTGCTCTTGACGGTGCTGTCAGGCTGCATGACGAAAACTATCCTGACTGAGGAGCCCTGCTGCTTCACTACAGCCACGTCTGGAATCACCACGCTGTGGTTCACTCCGAATTCCACGCTCACTCTGGCAAACATTCCAGGACGGAGTGCTTTATCGCCGTTCGGGACTATTATCTCTGTCGTGAAGGTGTGAGTGTTAGGGTCGATCGTAGGGTAGATCTTGTTGACGGTTCCGGTGAACTCCTGTCCCGGCAGGGCGTCGGCGGTTATCTTCACTTTATCGCCTTTCTTCACCTTGGTGTAGTCGGTCTCTGAAATGCCCACGAGCAGTTTCACCGGTGTGATTTGCTCAACTACGTAAATAGGCTGACCGGAATACATGTCGCCTTTATCGTAATTCCTTGCAGACACCACGCCGTTAAGAGGAGAGCGTAGCAAAGTATTCTCGAGCAGATTGTCGTAAGCCCTCTTGCTAACGTTGTAAGCCATTTCTGCCGCATCGTAATCAGACTTGGAAACACCGCCCTGACGGTAAAGGCTCTTAAGACGGCCAAGCTCCGTCGAATCGTTCTGAAGCTTCATCCGGGTCTGGTCTAGCTGAGCTGCATCCATTATTGCCAATATTTGACCTTTGGACACGAAATCCCCAACATCGACCTTTATATTGTCGATCCTCCCGCCGGTCTGCGGAGCGATATTGTTGACTGCAAACGCTTCGACCGTCGAAGAATATACTTCCGACTGCGGAACGTCCTGCATCACGGCCTCGGCAATAGAAATCCTATTAACTTCATCTACTGTTTCTGTCTCGGCGGTCTTCGTTTTATTGCCGCCGCAGCTCACCAAGGCAGCCGTTGCTCCAATGATGGCTAATGTTTTGTAAATCCTCTTCATATTTCATTAATATATTATATTCATTACCTATTTTCCAAATCAACGTTTCCTTCCTCATCGATGAAATCGTAACCGATTACCTGCTCAAGCTGCGCCTTTGCGACCTCGAAGTTGTAAACTGCCTGGGAAACAGCCAGTCTGGATTGAGTAAGGGCGAGTTGCGCATCATTCAGGTCAGTTATGGTACTCCTCCCGACTTTATATGACTCAGCGCTGATGTCGTATGCTTTCTGAGCAGTCTGGACGGCATCCTGGGCGGCGACGTAGCTCTTAAGGTTCGTCTGCATCGTGGTCAGGTACTGCCGGATGCCGATTTTGAGCTGACGCTCCGTTTCGCGCATCTGAAGGTCAAGCTGGGCGGCCTGCACCTTAGCTTGCCGAACCTGGTTCTGCCTCTTTCCCCCTGAGAAGATAGGGATATTCAGGCTGATGCCGACATACGAATATGGAGTCCAATGGTACTGGCTGAATTTGAAGCTATTCTCCATTGCATAGTACTGGTATGCATATGCCACTGAAAGAGTTGGCAGGTAGGCAGCTTTCTGAATTCTGATGTTCGTCGCCAGTTCCTCTGCCTGGATGGCCAGCTGACGCATAGTCGTGTTGTAGTCAAGGGACAAGGAATCAGAGAGCGACATGTCGTAAGTCATGTTGTCCGAATAATCCTCCAGCGAGCCAGCTACGTCTATGGCCTCGTCCAAATCCACTCCCATGACCGCCTTCAGCTGCCATAGAGCCAAGATTATCGAGCTTTCTGCATTGTAGACATTCGGTATGGCATTCGCAACCGTTGCCTTTGCCCTTGTATATTCAAGTTCAGAAGCCTTCTGGGCATTGTATCTCATTTCGGTCTGCTTGAAATTGTCAACGGCGTTCTCATACACGCTTTTGTAGACGTTGAAAGCCTCTTTAGCGAGCAGTACCGAATAGAATGCCTGTTTCACCTGCGTGACCATGTCCAGCCTGGACGAACGGGCCTTCTCAACGGCGAGCTCCACATCCTGCCCAGAAAGCTTGATACTTTCCCAGAGCTGCACATTCACGATAGGCATCATAGCATTGATGCCGGCGCTCCATGTGTTCCAGCGGCCGACCTCGATTCCGCCACCGGATGACTTGCCAGAATCGCTTCCGCCCGGAAGAGATGTGCCTGTGCTGTCGCCCGGAAACATGGAACTCATGTCGAAGTCCATGTACATCACTTGTTTCTTGATGGTTCTCTGGAAATTTCCCGAAGCATCCACCTGAGGGAAAAGAGAGGCGTAAGTTCCTTTCTTCGCGTAACCAGCCTTCTCTATGTCCTTATCCGCCACTTTGACAGATACGTTCTCGCTCAAGGCAATTTCTAGCGCCTGATCAAGAGTGAGGAAAGTAGTGTCCGACGACGCATGCGCAGGCTCTGCGACGTCTTTGTACTGCGCAGAGGCAACGATCGAAGCCATCGCCATGCCAGCCACAATCAAAATTAATCTTTTTGTTGTCATATTGTTAATTATTCTGATATTCTGTTTTCGCGAGACTCACGCCGTAACGGCCTGAATGCCTTGGAATTCTTTGCCACGTTGGGCGCTTCTGTCTTATTGTACTCTTCCCAGCCTTTCTGAGACAGCAGGGTGTGGGTAATTATGTCAACGATGCTTTTCACGAGAGCCGTAGTTGATGGCCTCTTCCTCTTCGAGGAACTCAAATCGTAGGATAATGAGTTAAATCCATTGAATATAAAGGAAATTATCACCAGACATGAGTCTTTGTCTATGTCGTCCCTGAAAAAACCTTCCCTCGTGCCCCAGTCTATGAATTCGCCCATGGCTTTCTTGGAGGCACTCAGGTTCTCTGATGTTAGGCTCTCGAATGTTTTGGGATAGTATTTCTTAAGATCATAAGTAGCCCTTAAATAACTAGACTCGAACATGCTGTATTCGTCAATCATGTTTGGGAGGACTTTCAGTACCTGCACCGGATTCCTACCTTCCAAGGAAGCCACCAGCATATCATGCCTTTTCCCCAGCTGGAAGGAGACAGTGTCTCTCACCAAGTCTTCCTTCTTATCATAGAACACATAGAAGGTCTTCTTGGATATTCCCAGCTCATGGCAGACCTCGTCTATCGATACGTCTCTTATGCCGCGCGCCATGAAGAGATCCACCGCGACGTCCATTATTTTCTCTTTTGTCAGTTCTGTCATTTCATGAATATTTTAGTTTCATGCCTAAATAAAGACACGAAACTTAATACAAAAGCATTGCCAAAATTGCGATTTTCCAAAGAACGTTTCAACTGCAAATCCTTAGTCTTTCTTGCTAATATATTAATATATAGCATATTAAAACGATGCACTCGGAAACTATGAAATTTTCAAAGTTTCCGAGTGAAAATTTTTGCTTCGCTTCTAAACAAGTCCGAAATGGCAAAGAGCGGCAGGAATTCCGTCTTCGTCAACGGACAAAGTGACATAGTCTGCGGCAGCCTTGACATCGTCAGTGGCATTGCCCATCGCCACCCCTATGCCGGCATATTCAATTATAGGAATATCATTGCCGCCGTCTCCGAAAGCCATGCATTCTTCTCTTTTGATTCCAAGGCTTTCCAGGATCTTGGCAGCGCCCAGGGACTTCGACAGCCCCTCATTGACTATGTCGCAGAAATACGGATGCCAGCGAGGGTATGTCAGCCCGTGGAATGCCGGCGCCAAGCGAGAATTTATCTCTTCCTCCGTCATGAATATAGAATATTCATATATGTCATTGTTTTCCGCCACCTCCCTGAGATCATAGAATCTGTCAGGCTTGATCAAAGTTTGATTTGCCAGCTCGATGGAAACTTCGTTCATGCAGTTGATCGCTGACACATCCTTGGCAAAAGTCCAGCAAGGGACATTCTCCCGCATGGCAAAATCGGCTATTCGCTTCGATGTTTCCTTCTCGATCGGACTATGGTATACGATCTTGCCGTCCACGACATTGAGAGCCCCGTTCATGGCAATGTATCCATCGAAGGGGAATCCTTCGAGCTGCCCGAAGAAGTGCGGGCTTCTACCCGTAGAAATGAAAAGCTTCAAGCCCTTGTCCCGGGCTTTCCATAAGGCAGCCTTCAAGCCTTCTGACATCCTGTGAGTGCTGAAACTCAGAAGAGTGCCGTCAATATCGAAAAACAATGCTTTTATCACTTCTGTAGACTCTTTGCGTAATGAGTGGGTCCCTGCTTCTTAGGTTTCTCATCAGGAATGATTGCCGCAGCAGGAATCTTCTTCTTGGAAGCCCAGATCAAGGCTATAATGCCAAGGATGACAAATGGTATGCTGAGCCACTGACCCATGTCTAATGCCATGCTCTCCTCGAACTCGACCTGAGGTTCTTTGATGAATTCAATGAGGAAGCGCATTCCGAAGCAGACTATGAAAAATATCCCGATGAACGTGCCTCTGTAGGTCTTATTGAGGCGTTTGACATAAATCCAGACCAAGATCAGGCCAAGGATGAAGTAACTGAGCGACTCGTAAATCTGAGTAGGATGTTTCGGTTCTGTCTCTCCCCTGCGCTCGAAAATAAATCCCCACGGCAGGCTGGTCACGTCGCCATAGATCTCTGAGTTGCACAGATTTCCAAGCCTGATGAATGCGCCTGCGAATGCGACGGCTATTGCCAAGTGATCAACGAGCCACATGAAGTCAATATGATATTTCGGGCCGTATTTATGGGCGAACCAGATCATGCAGAGGACAAGCATTATCGCACCGCCATGGCTCGCCAAGCCACCCTTCCAGATCTGGAATATTTCTATGAAGCCCTTCCACGAACCAAAATAATATTCTGGCTGATAGAAAATGCAGTGGCCGAGCCTGGAGCCTACCAAAGTACCAATAAGAAGGGTGAAAAGCAATGGATCCAGCATCTTCGTGTCTACACGCTCCTTCTGGCAGAACTTGATGAACATCCAGTATCCAAGGATGAAACCAGAGACGAATAGCACGCCGTACCATCTTACAGCGAACCCTCCTATCCTGAATATTTCAGGGTTCATATTCCAGTGCACGAATAGCAAGCCAAGCATTTCAAATCATATTTTCACAAAAGTAGTAAAATATTCTGAGAAACATGTTTCTAGAACACCATATTCATCGCTGCTTGCTGCGCTCGTGCGCTGCGAAGCACTGTGACGTTACGTACAATTCCATCTGAACCGCATGGTTACACGGCTCTCGATGTCATTCTGTTTGGCATGCTAAGGATACTTCAACTGACTGTTCATCCATTTGGAAAACTCCATGGTGCCGCCTCCGTTAAATTTGAGCGTGCCCTCAATGAGACCGTAGGGAATATGGTGATGGGGGTCGTGGCCAGTAATTGTGTAAAAAATACGATGCCGTTCCGAGGCCACGGCTTTGATGGTGATTCAAATTTAATGACAACGGTGTTGGTCCATCGTATGGTCTGGAATGGAGAACCGTATTGCCCACCCAGTTTCCGAACGGTTTGAATATACGTATGCAATTCTTTATTGCTTCAGCTTCGACAAGGTTTTGTGAAACTTTGAATAGATGTTGAGATTATTCACAATCGTAGGCAACGGTGACATTCATTTTAAGAGCCAAGGACACATATTCTCATTGCCGACCCCCGTTCTGGAAACCGGGTGGGCGACGCAGCCCTTCATTACAAGCCAGTCGGTGGCACTATGCCATCGCCCATAAATTCTCGTCCTTCTGGGCGAGGACATAGATGTATGCTTTGCGACCGCAGCTTCGCCCGCAGCCCTGCATTTCACGATGACGGGGTGATGGGGCAAAGATCCTGAATCAAGTTCAGGATGACGGGGTGGGTCGTGCAGGATGACGGGGGTGCATGCTTAAACACGGGGTGCATGCTTAAACACAGGGTTTTAGAATTGATCCACAAATTTTCGGTTTGGAGAATGGTGGGATGTGCTGAATAACAAATAGAGGATGCTAGGGGAACAAGTGCTGTCATCCGGTGGGGACATGCACAAAAAAAGTCCAACATGTTACTGCTGAACTTTTCGTGGGAGCTGAGGGAGTCGAACCCCCGACCCTCTGCTTGTAAGGCAGACGCTCTGAACCAACTGAGCTAAGCTCCCGAACTTTTCCGAAGCTGTTTCCGTGTTTCGGGATTGCAAAGATACGACAGATTTTTAATTCTGCAAACTTTTCGGGAAAATTTTACTGGATTTTCTTTAATTAGGATTCATTGCGTTCATAGCTAGCAACCAAGAGAGGCAATTCGTGGGTGCCGGCCAGCGAACGCAAAAATATCACCGAGCTAGCAATCGACTAGCCAACGACTAGGGATACCGACCGAAGATATTAACAGAACGTCTCCTGCAAGTTGCCAAGCAGGAGACGTTCTTGAATATTGCCACAAGCAAGCCTTTGCCTTACTGGGCAGACTTGACCGTGCCACGGTACTTGTCGTTGGCACGATAATGATTCGCATAGAGAGACTCAATGGTCACGACCGGCGCAATGAATTCGCCCTCGCGGGTTACGTAGAGGTCTTCGCTGACCACAGTGTCTTCCTCCGGATAAACATCATAGAAGAACTCCGTGCGGTCGAACTTGACATCCCTGTAACCAGACGGAGTGAAGCTCCATGCATTGTAGGCAATCGGGCGGCCCCACCAGCCATACCAGCCAGAAATCTGCTCCACAGGAATGAAGGCAGCCTCGCGCGGAGCGGTGAGTTTCACGAAACTACGGTTCTCATCGCTATGTATCTTATACTCGGCAGTAACCTTGTCGCCGACGTGCAGCAAAGTGCCAGGATAAATTTCAAGCTGGGTAACCTTGCCCTCTGCCCCACGGACTTCTTTGTAGAAATGCCTTTCGATGGTAAATCCGTTGCCTGCGGCCTTGATGTCCCTGATCGGCTTGCGGTATGTCTTCACGAGGCGGATTACTTTAGTGGCAAGCACCTCGGAGGAGCCACTAAGAACTGAATTGATTCCGTCCACGTAACCAGGATCGGCCTCCCAATGCTGAGTTTCCTTCTGGAGCATTATCCAGATACGGATTCCGTCAGCGATTTCCTTCGCTCTGGCAGATGCAGTGGTCGCAGAGGAGCCGGCGAACGAAACATTGCCGGACGGCAGCGCCGCTACGATATATTCATTTGAAAACAGGTCGCAGAGCATCGAGTGAGCATATAATTCGCTCTCGAGCAAGCCGCGCCATGGCATGACTGCATTAGGATAATACCAGCCTCCATTCTCGTGCTCTACGGCATATTCAAATAGCGATTGCACGTCAGCAGCCATCGACGCATTCATCCGAGATGCGGCGGAGAGCTTGACTCCCCAAGTTTTGGCAAGGCTGATGCCTCCAGAACGATTCACGAGGTTGCTCAGTGTGCTGATCCTGCGAGCCTTGGAAAGAATCTGCCCTTTCAGTCCCCTGCCATCTTTAGCCGAAGGCACCAGGTATCCGGCGATATATTCCTTGAAATCTTTGAGGTTTTCGCCGAATTCCTTCTCACTGCTCTTGGTTGCAGGATCAACCTCGAATGGGACTTCCGAATATAGCGACCTGACGAATGCATACTGTTCATTCGAGAGCCAGCCGCACCAATATGGGAATGCGTCGCCATGGATGAACTGCCTGGCATCAAGGAATTTCACTGCGGATTCGGCATCGAAGCCGGAAACCGCAAGCCCCCGGTCGCGAAGCTTGGCAAACCTTTCCAGAAGAACCGCCGTTATAGAGGCATTGGATTTCATTCCTTGGAACCAGCCGAATCCGCCGTCGGCGTTCTGGCAAGCGAATATTCTGGAGATTAGCTCTGAATCTGGCATCTCTACCGTCAGAGAATCGTCAAGCTTGCGAGCGACAAGGCGCACATACAATGCCTCGGAGAGCGACAGCACATCTTTCCCAGCAGGCTCGGCCTTGTCAGGAATGGCATCCAGGAGCATCTGGCGGATGTCGATTTCACTATATTCAGCACCCTTCGACGTAGTGCCAGTAAACTGCCCTTGGAGCATCTTCAATACGGCTTTCTCGTCTGCGCCAGGGAGAACCACTGCTGAATGCGCTTCGGTGATGGTCTGGGCAGCATCGTAAATCGGGACGCTGACGAGAACGGCATCGGAGAATGTCTTGGCGTCATCCTCGAACACCACCTTCAGGGCAATGTTGTCGAAATCCTTAGGGTCAACGTCGAACTCCGCCTGAATCGACTTTCCGGCAGGAACTTTGACTTTCTTTGCGAGTGATGAATATGGTTTCGCGCCGGCAATGGCAGAGCCAGTGCCAGAGGCGGCAGAAACAGATCCGGAGCCGGCAGGGATTGCGAACTGCTGCAGGACTACCCTGCCGTCCACATCCTTGTCGGAAGAGTTCGACACTGAGGCAGACAACACATATTTATCGCCTTTGTATAAATATTTCGGCTCAGCCACGGAAACCTTCACCGGAATGGTCACCATCATCTCACGGCGAGCCACCGCATTGTGCATCTGCTTATCGTGGGCGAACACCTGCACGACGAAAGTGGACAGCTTGTCCGAAGTAGTGAAATCCATTGAAACATTGCCAGAGGCATCCGAGCGCAGGAACGGCTCGAAAGCAATCGAGGTCGAGAAATCGGAGCGCACCGCGATATCATCAGACACCTCAGCCGAAACCACTTCTGCCTCAGAAAGGCCACGTATGTAAGTTTCATCCGATGCTATGTTGAGATATGGAATCGGCTCTTCTTCAACGGTTTCAATTTTATCTGAAGCCATAGCAGCAGTTGGAGCTGCTGACCTGCTGAAAAGCTTGAAACGGCGCGGCTTTCCATAGCCCGCGACTACTCCCTCTAAAGCGAGATTAGCGTTGGCGTTGGCGATTCCTCCGTCCGAAACGTAGGTGTTAGGATATTCAGCATGCCAGCCCGAAAGGTTTACTTGGTGCCAGCCATTCGAAGCAATCCTTTCGGAACTCTTATCGAAAATGGCAGCGACCGCCTCTGCGGAAGCGCCTGTCTTGAACGTCAATGAATATTTAGTTCCAGGCAACGCCTTGTCGGTGAAAGACTTGAACTCGAGTGGCATTTGCAGGTCATTCCTCTCGCGAGACACTTCACGGTTGAACTCGTAATGAGTGCCATTTCGGAAATAGAACACCAGCAGGCGCACTGCGTCAGGATATTCATTCTTATATTCAAACGAAACAGTCTCAAGCGAGCCTGACTCCCCTACCTTGCCAGTCAAGTGCACCATCCTTTTTTCCAGCACATTAGACCTGTCGTCGAAAAGTTCGACGACAGCCCATACCGGGCCACAGGAAGCGCCGATCTGCAGGTCTATGTTCTCGCCGCTCTGCACTTTCCCGTCGGAAGCAGAGCCAGACAGCCTGAATATGTTCTCTACCTCAGCTGAAAGCACCTTGTCAGAATCAGCGACTTTCAAGAGCCTCATGGTAGCTTCAGACCTTAGAGGCTTGCCTGCGGATGTTAGCTGCTCGACGCTAGCCTCAACTGAATATGCGCCAGAAGCCTTAAGGGAGAATTCTTTAGCCTCACTAGACGTGGCAGTTCCGCTTTCAAGCACCTTTCCGGAAGCGTCTTTCAATGAATATTTCACCGGCACCCTTACGTTGACGCCCGAAGAGTTGCGTACCGAGAACACCACTTTGGCGACGTCATCGGAAATCAAAACCGACTGGCTGTACCTAGCCATGCCAGACAAAAAATATGGAGCCTGATCATCAGAGTCAAACTGCACAGACCCGTTGGCAGAGTTACGCAGCGACATGCCAAGGTTCAGCGAATTGACTACATAGACAACCTTGCTGAACTCCTGTGTTTCGCCAGTCTGATCGACGACTTTGACCGTGAATCTGTAGAGATAGTTATCCTTGGCAGGAGGGCAGGAAATCTCGAACGAACCATCAGAAGCAACGTCAACTTTGCCACCAGACAGTTTCTGGCTGAAATTGCCGACCTCATAGGTAGCGCGGGCAGAAGACAGAGAATGCCCGGAATAACTCTCCAGATGGCCACGGACCGTGACAGTGTCGCCCTCGAAATAGAGGGTGTCGATGTCGTCGAAGGTCACGTCGAACGTAGGCAGGACGTATTCACCTACCGTGAGGTAGCAGTCGCTGGAGAATTTGCCGTCGGTAATGACCAGGCGGAAGCCACCGTTCCTGCGGTCTTTAGGAATCTCCAGCTCGCCTGCCACGGAACCATATTCATTGGTCGTAAGTTCCAGCGAGCCAGCCTCCTTGCCTTCGGAATCGATAAGTTCGGCCTTGACTGAACGTCCGGCTGGCATCACCGAAAGTCTCTTGCGCAAATCACCTTGATAAAGCACGGCTTTGAATTTCACGCTTTCGCCAGGATTGAAAGCCTTCTTGTCAGTCAGGATGTTGCAATATTCTGACTCGGAGCCATTGGAACGTAAAGATTCCAAACGAGGGTATATATCCTGCCGCGCAGAATTCTTGACGTACCCATCCGCATCTTTGCAAGAAGCCTCAACGAAGGCAGTCACGTTTTCAGTCAGCTTGGAAGAAATGGCATCAGGGAGCGGGGTGAAGCCGTCCACGGCAACATCCTTGGCACTTGCAACCAGTTTGCCACTGACGTACAGATTCAGGTCGACGACTTTTTCAGGCTCTCCGCTCTTCCAGTCTGCCACATAAAAACGGAAATCCTTTACTTTTCCTCGAACGGCTATCGAGAGCCGGTGGCGGGAAAACGCTGCATCGCTGGAAATCTTGCCATTCTTGACTCTGACAATGTAATCCCCATCATCCTTGCAATTGAGTTTCACCTTCACTGTGTCCTGCACATAAAAACTCTTCACTGGATTGACTACAGTCTTGGTCAGGAGCGGCTTTGCATTCTTTTCATTTCTGGAGAAAGAGAGAACCGCATTCTCCATGTTCCGGAATATTACTAAAGCCGTGTCTTCCTTTACCTCAACGCTGAGGTTTTTCGATGTGAGATCTTGCCTGAAATAGATAAAATCGGTTCTGGACGCCCAAGCAATCTTGGACTCGATGCCACCTTTGCTGACATAAGCTCCCGACTCATCGTAATATTTCGAAGCTTCGTCGTACAGCCTGCGGTACTGCGCAGAAGCGGCATTCACCGCATCAAGGCTGTCTTTCTCCACGCCCAGAAGCATGGACTTCGCTAACAGAGAAACCGCCTTCCCGGAATATTCATCAATATATTCATTGCAAAGCGAAATGCACTTCGCATAGTCACAATCCAGCAAAGCTATCTGATCGGACTTCGACAGGAACTTCAGAAAAGCCCCTGCAGGGTAGGTGCCTTCAACTTCAGACGAAAGTAGCGGATAAGATTCTGACTCTGAATATCTTCCCGAATGCCTTGCCAGTTCATTCCAGAGCACGAACTCATAGTCGTTGCGAATCGCATCAGGAATGAGCCCTTTCAACAGCCAGGTAACTGATGAATTATTGCAGCGCGTGTAGAAATCATCTCTCCTGAATGCGCTCAGCTTATTTTTGTAGATCTTCGCAGAATCAGCCCAAGAGCCATCAGAGTCATTTCTGACGTTAAGAAGATACGTGAGCAACGGGTCGTCATATTCTCCCACCGCCTTGGACAACTCGTCTTCAGCCTTCGCCCTATCCTTCCAGTTTCTCTGAGAGATAACATTTGCCTTCCGAGTCACAGCATCGTAGAAATCCCATGCGCAACGCTGAATCTTCGCCTCTTCCGCGATTGCGGAAAGCGCATCTTCTTCCTGTTGGGGAAGGTCCGCCTTCTCAGCCTTGTAATATTTCGACCAGAGTTCGGTCAGTACGTGTCCTTGTTTGTCAGCTTTCGATGCTTTTTTCTGATTCATGCCTGAAATTGTCGTCAGTGCTGCGAGCCCAGCGATTAGGATTAGAACTAGCGCACTCAGTAACTTTCTATTCATATATTCAAAATTATCGCTTAATAAATCCCGAAGCCAAGAAATCTTGCATCAGGGGTTCGGCTTCGCTTACAAGATAGGAACTTCCTCCGACATAGACAAGAGGCTTGCCAGCCTCTCCAGAGAGCGAAACTGCCAGCTGGAGGGCACTGGAAACGTCCTGAGCCACATGCAGCCTTTCAGTGTTTCTGCCATGTTCCTTCCAATATTCCCTGCACGTTGAATATAGCTCATCCACAGGAAGCGCCCGCTTGATTGCCGGTGCCGTGAAAACATATGTGGCGTTTTCCGGCATCAGGGGCAATATGCGCGAGAGGTCTTTATCGGCCATGACGGCGTAAACTATTATCAGCGAGTCACATTCACCATTATTCAACATCGACTTCAGCTGGTCGAAATTCTCTTTGAGCGCTGGGGGATTATGCCCTATGTCCGCAATGACGAGAGGCCGGCTCGACACTCTCTCCCATCTGCCGTGGAAGTCCATGCGGGAAGCAGTGTGCTCCAAGGCATTCGCCACCATGTTCCCATCTTTCAGCCTTGAATATTCCGCCAGTCCGCCTGCCCCGCATGACATATTCATCAATATGTCCACGGCAGCGAGCACTGTGCGTAGATTTTTCTCTTGATACCAGCCTTGCAAATCCATGTTTTTGGGGATATCCGGATTCCAGAGCGACGGGACAACATCCTGAGCAAATGTCAGCGGGCAAAAATCTTTTGCCTTCGCCTCGAAAACCGGACGTGTTTCCGGAAGATACTCCCCGACAAGGGCAGGAACGCCTTTCTTGAATATGCCAGCCTTCTCGCCTGCGATTGCCGCCAGGGTGTGCCCCAGCAGGTCACAATGGTCCATCCCTATGCTTGTAACTATGGACAGAGCCGGGGTTATGATGTTCGTGCTGTCCAAGCGCCCCCCAAGTCCGACCTCAACCACTGCAACGTCAACGTGGATGTCTGAGAACCATTTGAATGCCATGCCTGTAGTTATCTCGAAGAACGAAAGGTCCAGACTCTCAAAATCAGCCTTGTATCTTTTAAGAAAATCAAAGACATATTCTTTGGGCGCCATCTCCGTGTGGCCTCCTCCGCTTGCAGCCGAATCTGGGACCCACACCCTCATCCTCTCCCGGAAATCCACCAGGTGCGGAGAGGTGTACAGGCCCACCTTCAGCCCAGTAGAGCCAAGCACCGAAGCTAGCATATTCGCCACAGAACCTTTTCCATTCGTTCCTGCGACATGTATGCTCCTCCAATCTTCGTGAGGATTGCCGAGGATGGACTCGAACTTCAGCATGTGTTCCAGGCCGGGCTTGTAAGCTCCTTCCTTCGCACCAAAACCCACATTCTGAATTGATGGGAAACGAGTGAAGATGGCATTCAGAGCATCATTATATTCTTTCTCAGAGTAATTCGACATATTCATAAAATTCCACGGCGGCGGCCTCTAGGATTTCTCTTTGGCAGCCGTTAAATACCAAGCAAATTTACTATTTTTGTAATATACCTGATTAAGGAAACAAAAACGAAATTAATCATTCGGCAGCCCGAACAGTATCGGGAACAATACTGTTGAAATCGTTGAGTGTGACACATCACTCATCTGTCCGGATTTTTCTCCGACACCCGCAATTGAAAATCGACCTCCATAGTATAATTAGATGACGGGGCGGTTTCAAGTTTTGTCTTTGAACTGAAAGTAAAATTGCGTACTTTTACACAGTTATTCACGAAGAATGAAAGGAAATACCTCTGTACTCAATTCTACCTATGTCATCGACGGCGTAACGATGGATCTTACCCCTGCTGAGATTCTCGATGATTGCCTCCGCATGCCCCAGAGCGAGGCCAAGAGCAATCATGCGTTAGAGCAATCCTCAGCGAAAACCGCCTTCGATCCGATCGTGGACGAGACTACGGATCCGTCCCCTACCCTCAGCCCGATAGACGACATCAGCCCCGAGGAGTGCCTGGAGAAGGTAATGCCTCTGCTGGGATCCCCAATGGGATGCACGTCGTGCTATTCCGGACCTTACACTAAAGGGAAAATCGCCAAGACGTTGCTGGACTGCCTCTGGATGCATGGGCATTTCAGGCTCAGCGACCTTCTTCTGGCCGCCAAATGGAGATGGGTGACAAAGCCTCTGGGCAACATGGCGGGCTTCTACTCTTCCGTCGAGGCTGCCTCGGAATACATGCAAGGCTTAGGGATAGGGCTGAAAGAATATTCTTTCAAGGAGAGCGACAAGGCCTGCTGCGTAGACTTCAAGGTCGGCACGATTTCAAGAAATGCCAGCGATATAAATGAATATGATGACGAGGAGATTTACGATCTCTCAGGAAACGACCCATTCGGAAGCGACCACCCTTCAATAGGCACGCGCCGTGCTATTCCCGGCAAGCTTGCGGCAGATCCGGACAGCTGGCTGATCTACGTGCCTTTCGACACCTGCGATTTCAGGCTAGGCAATTCGCTACTGGGCAAGGCGCTTGGAAAGAACGTTGATATATTCCCGGAACTGGGAGATGCCGACTACTTCATAGACTGCTTTGAAGTCGTGAGAGAGTTCGTGGAAGACAGAATAGCTGTCTCAGCAATTTCCGTGGCAGGCGGAGGACTGCTCTCGGCATTGAAGCTGATGTGCTTAGATGGCATCGGGGCCACGGTAGACATAAGCGGAATCATGAATTCCTACGACGAGAAGAACGAGCTCAGGGTACTTTTCTCAGAGATTCCAGGAGTTCTGCTCCAGGTGAAGGATGTCGATTACGACTATATAGATGCCGAATTCCTGCTCCAGGACGTGGCATATTACCCCATCGGACACCCGATTCTGAATCAGGACAAGATCGCAATCAAGAACGCCAGAAATCCTAAAATATCCGACATCTTGCTCTCCCTCATGAACAGTCAGGCCTCTGAAGGAGAGGATTGATTAACATGCCGGAAAAATAATATATCAAATGAATATGAATATTAACGCAAACGCCATCCCAAATCACGGAGTGAGGAAACCAAAGATTTTCGTGCTTGACACGAACATCATCCTGCATGACTACAAGGCCATCAGGAAATTCCAGGACAATGACCTGGTGATACCTGTCACGGTCATCGAGGAGCTGGACAAATTCAAGAAAGGCAACGACAACCTGGCTTACAACGCCAGAGGATTCATGCGCGACATCGACCGCATTACTGACGGCCGCACCTTCGGAAAGGACGGGATCCCCATCGGCAAAGGGCTGGGGAATATCAAGATAGAGCCTAATCACCCTTTCCCTGAGAGCATGAAGGGGATGTTTTACGAGGATATTCCCGACCATAGGATCTTGGCGACGGCAATCTGGGTAAGGGACAATAATCCTGACAGGTTCGTCGCACTCGTCACGAAAGACATAAACCTCAGGATGAAGGCGAAAGCCGCCGGCATGGAAGTCCAGGACTACCTGACCGACAGGATTCAGGAGGATAAAGTCGAGAATGCCAACCGAGAGGTGCAGATTCTCGAGAATATTCCTCAGGAAGTGATCCAGAAGCTCGCGTACAGCCCGGAGAACAGCGTGGAATGGAAAAGCATCAGCAAGACCCAGCCACGTGCCAACCAGCTTTATAAGATAAAGAAAAACGGAGACACAATCTGTGCTAGATACGATGCGGACGTTGATAAGATAGTCTTGGTGAAGGCTCACGACGTGTATGGCATAAAGCCTCGAAATCAGGAGCAGAAATTCGCCATCGATGCATGCCTGAACCCAAATATCCAGCTGGTATCCATGACAGGAGGCGCTGGGACGGGAAAGACCCTGATCGCATTGGCCTCAGCCCTGGAACAGGCCGACAAATTCGACCAGATAATCCTAACGCGTCCGACAATCGTGCTAGGCAATCAAGACATCGGATTCTTGCCGGGCGACCAGAAGACCAAAATGAGCCCGTTCGTGCAGCCTCTAATGGATAATTACAACGTGATCAGATCTCAATTCCGCCCAGGAAGCAAAGAGGCTGCCAGGCTGGATGCCCTGATTAACGACGAGAAGCTGATCATCTCTCCTCTCGCCTACATCAGGGGACGCAGCCTCGGAAGGGTCTACTTTATCTGCGACGAAGCCCAGAACCTCACCCCTAATGAGATAAAGACCATCATTACCAGAGCCGGAGAAGGCACCAAGATGGTCTTCACCGGTGACATATTCCAGATAGATCAGCCATATCTCGACCAATGGTCCAATGGCCTGACGCATCTCAATGAAAAAATGGAAGGGCAGAAACTTTTCGAGCATATATTCCTTCGAATTGGAGAAAGGAGCGAGCTTTCCGACATTGCCGCAAAATTGTTATAAATTTGAAATATTCAAAGTTGTATAATACATTCCTTTTTTATACATTTGCGCACGAATTTTTGATGAAAAACAATTTCAGAATATGTTAGAGAATAAGAAACGCGTTTATCGGTTCGGCGGGAAGACCGCTGAGGGAAATGGCCAGATGAGAGAGCTCCTGGGAGGAAAAGGAGCCAATCTTGCCGAAATGAGTAAACTTGGAATGCCTGTTCCGGCAGGCTTCACCATTACTACTGAATGCTGCACTGAATACTATTCCTTAGGAGGCGGTTACACCGACGAGCTGAAAAGAGACGTCGCTGATGCCATGAAAGCGACAGAGAAAATCATGGGGCGCAAGTTCGGCGATCCTACTGACCCGCTTTTGGTCAGCTGCCGTTCAGGTGCAAGAAGTTCCATGCCTGGAATGATGGACACGATCCTGAACATAGGACTGTGCTCGAAAACGATTCCAGGGCTGATCAAGAAAACCGGAAATCCTCGTTTCGTCTATGATGCCTACAGGCGCCTCATCATGATGTATTCAGACGTCGTGATGGAAAAAGCTGAAGGAATCGAGCCTGCCGACGGCGAAGGAATCCGCCAGCAGCTCGACAAGATGATGGAGGAGCTGAAGAAAAAGAAAGGTTACAAATCAGATACTGAGATAACCGCAGATGAGCTGAAAGAGCTCTGCGAGAAATTCAAGGCAAAGGTAAAGGAGGTTCTTAACGTCGAGTTTCCTGACGATGCCAATGCTCAGCTGTGGGGTTCCATCGGAGGCGTTTTCAAATCATGGAACGGAAAGAGAGCCATCGCTTACAGGAGAATCGAGAAAATCCCTGATGACTGGGGCACTGCAGTGAACGTCCAGTCGATGGTCTTCGGGAACATGGGAGAGACTTCAGCCACCGGCGTAGCTTTCTCCCGCAACCCTGCGACAGGCGAGAATAAATTCTACGGAGAATGGCTGGTCAATGCCCAGGGAGAGGACGTCGTAGCGGGCATCCGCACGCCTAATCCTCTGAACGAGGCAACCAAGAACGAGCACAATAAGGACTTGCCGTCTCTCGAAAAGGCAATGCCGGAAGTATATAAGGAACTGGACGAGATTCGTCTCCGCCTTGAGAATCACTTCCATGACATGCAGGACATCGAGTTCACGATTCAGGAAGGCCAGCTCTGGATGCTTCAATGCCGCATAGGCAAACGAACCGGCTTGGCAGCCCTCCAGATGGCTCTGGACATGGTGGACGAGAAAATGATTGATGAAAAAACCGCTGTGATGAGAGTCTCTCCTGCACAGCTGGATGAAATACTTCACCCTATCCTGAACCCAGCTTCGGAGAAAAAGGCTTCTGTCCTTGCAATGGGTCTGCCGGCATCTCCGGGCGGAGCCGTAGGCCAGATCGTGTTCAATTCTGCCGATGCCATGGCTGCAGCCGCCGAGGGCATGAAAGCCATCATCATTCGCGAGGAAACATCGCCTGAAGACATCGAGGGCATGCGCGCCGCAGAGGGAATCCTCACCACTCGCGGAGGAATGACTTCGCATGCGGCTCTAGTCGCACGCGGCTGGGGCAAATGCTGCATCGTAGGGTGCGAGGCCATGCACATAGACCTTGCGAAGAAGACTGTCAAATTCGGCGACAAGGTGCTGAAAGAAGGCGACTGGCTCAGCCTGAACGGCTCCAAAGGACTCGTGTATGCCGATAAGCTCGACACAATGGATGCCTCGCAGAATCCTATGTTCATCAAATTCATGAATATAGTAGATAAATATCGCAGGCTTGGGGTCAGGACCAATGCCGACACTCCGGAAGATGCAGAGAAAGCATTGAAATTCGGAGCCGAGGGCATAGGCTTGTTCCGCGTCGAGCACATGTTCTATGGAGCGAATTCCGAAATGCCGCTCATGAAACTGCGCAAGATGATACTTTGCGACACAGATGATGAACGTCGGGCTGCTCTCGCTGAGTTGGAGCCTTACATCAAGGCCGCCGTGAAGAGCACCATGAAGATAATGGATGGCAAGCCGGTCGTATTCCGCCTGCTGGATCCGCCTCTTCACGAGTTCGTTCCTAAGACAGAGGAGAAAAAGAAAGAGCTAGCGAAGGAACTTGGAGTTTCAGTCGCTGAAATCGAAAAACGTGGCGAGGCCCTGCACGAGCAGAATCCAATGATGGGTCATCGCGGAGTCCGTCTCCACGTGTCATTCCCTCTCATCGCCGAGACACAATACAGAGCGATATTCAACGCCACGGCAGAACTCCAGGCCGAAGGCTACAATCCTCAGCCGGAGATCATGATTCCTGTCACGATTTCCGCCAGGGAGCTGAGCTTCCAGCGTGCCATCTGCGATAAAGTCAAGGCAGAGGTTGAGGGTACCACGAGGCAATTCCTGACCTACAAGTTCGGAACCATGATAGAAATCCCTCGCGCAGCTCTGACTGCCGACAGGATGGCTCGAGCCGCAGAGTTCTTCTCATTCGGCACGAATGACCTGACGCAGATGACCCTCGGCTTCTCTCGCGATGACGTTGGCACATTCATGGGTGATTATCTTGGCAACAAGATTCTCGATGCCGACCCATTCCAGACCATAGACACGAAGGGCGTAGGAAAGCTGGTGGAATTCGGAGTCCAGAGCGGACGCAAAAAGAGGCCAGACCTCAAATGCGGCGTCTGCGGCGAACATGGCGGAGACCCTGATTCCATCAAGTTCTTCAACAAGATAGGAATCGACTACGTTTCTTGCTCCCCTTACAGGGTACCTATCGCACGCCTCGCTGCAGCGCAGGCCGAAATCGAGCAGTCAAAATAAGGTTGAACATTTTATCCGAGATGAGAAAATTCGCATCAATCCTTCTAGCGTCTGTCGTGGCACTTTCATTGTTGCCGCTAAGCGCATCTGCTCAGGAGCCAGGCCAGAAAAAAGGTTTCTTCCACAGATTCAACGTGGGACTAACTGCCGTTGATTTCGGGTACTGTCCTTCAACATATGAGGGTTCATCATCCACTAAAGTCAAGACAGACTTTTACTATGACTTGGGAGTGAGCCTGAAATATGGGGACTATCTGTCTCCTGTTCAAGTTGAGGCTGGCGTTCTTCCCGGACTGATATTCCGCAAGAAAGATTTGGTTAACGATGATGACTTGAAGAATGATTTCAGGCTCATATCTTTTGCGAAGGTCAAGGCAAACATCTGCGATGCATTCAATGGATCAAAATTCTATGTTGCCGGAAGCGGATTCTACAACATCATTGATAAGTACGAATTGAATGTCTCAGGAGCCGTCAGCGCAGGGATCGCTTGGAAACGCATGGACTGCTCGCTGTACTTTAAGATGCCTATTGGCGACACTGAAGGATACCCTAAGTGCTACGTCGGCACCACTGTAAGTTTCTATTTCGGACTTTAGCGAACTACATACGATATAGAGAGGAGATGACTCTTAAGTCTTAGGACATTGAGGTCATCTCCTTTCTGTTTCCTGACTTTGGCAGTCTGAAATTGCGAAATTTCCTTATCGCCGAATAATCTGACAGATAGCAAAAAGGATATATGACGAGACCGGCTTCAACTCCATTGACGACGACGTGTTGCGTAATCCCGGCTTCTCGAAAGACGGCATCAAACGCCAAACCAAGGCAAGGCGCTTCTCGGCTTGCATGTAATTATCTATAAATTAATGTTATACGAAATACACAATGAGTACCCTGCGAAAAAATTGCAGGGTACTTTCTGAATATGCCACCGGCACCCATCAGACCATGCTTTCCAAAGTATCCTGCGAAAGATGCTTGAGTCAAAGGATATGTGACATATTCATAAAAAATGTCGAAATATTGTGAATATGTCGAAGAAGAATTTATATGTTCCGGATGAGGGTGGGGTGGGCGTTTCTACGGCCGAACTGGGTCGTGAAACACCGGAAATTAGGTGAGAGGGAACAAGCATGATTTCAAGTAGCCGTTTGTCGTGTCATAACGTGGATGTGATGTAGATATTCACGTAGACGGCCATCGCTGTAAGTGCCGCAAGCCAGAGCAGGAGAAGGATGAGGCCAGGTCGCCATTTGGGAGCTTTAAGCCCAAAAGCGAGCAATATGCCCCAATAAAGCAGGAGCACGAAAGGCACTAATATTAAAAATGAAACGCTGGCAAGTCCCCAGGTTGAATTCAACGGCTCAATGAGATGCGCATGCAAGTCACTGCCCAAGCCTACGTGCACGTTCTCCAATGTTCTGTAAAATATGTAATCGTGATTCAGCAATGCCGTGCCCGTAGCAGATATCCCGCAAATGCCCCCTATCATCAATATGATGCCCACGCAGACCAGCAGAATCCTCTCTACCTTTGGCCAGGTATCGTATTTCTTGATGTTCTCTGGCTTATTACGTTCACGACGCACCCTCTCGCTGATAGCATCCACAGTTCCTAACTCGCCATGAAGCTCATCTTTCTGGCGAACCGTTTTCGCAGCCGGCATGCATATCCATAGAACAGCATAGACCGTCGGAAAGAGAAAATAGCAGAACTCCTCGGAAAGGTAAAAATGACGCCAGAGAATATGATAAAGGAATACCATCATCAATGAGGCTGTCACGAATATGAGCCGGAATATGGTAGGATCAATGTCGAAATATGTTCCTAGCCCTCCGCAAACGCCCCCTATCCTGCGGTCAGCCATGTTCCTGTAAAGGCGTTTTCTACTCTGTGGAGCAACAGTTTTCTTATCCTGAGAATCAGATTCGGAAGTCTCTTCTTCGATAGCCTCCGGACGTCCAAGAATGGCTATTACCTCAGCGACATTCTGCTCGTTGACTACGCCATCCTGCCCGCATCTTTCAAGCAAGAGTTCTCCCATGCGATCCTCAATGCCATCCATAATCTCATTGCCGCCCTGCTTGAGAGAATAATATTCATTAAGCTCGTGAAGATATTCATTAATCTTATTGAAGGCATCTGTCTCAAGGGAAAATACGTATCCACCGATGCTTCGCTTCTCAATCATTTTCATATTCCAGCATTCTTATTTTTAATAGTCTCGATCGATGACACCAGCTCGTTCCATGATGCATCCATCTCCTTCAGCTGCTCCAAGCCCTTGTCCGTTATGCAATAATATTTCCTAGGAGGTCCCTGAGGAGACTCCTCCCACCTGTAAGACAGCAGGCCCTGATTCTTCTGACGAATGAGCAGAGGGTAGATGGTGCCCTCGACCACCAGCATGTTCGCATCCTTCAATTCCTGGAGGATGGTGCTGGCATAAGCCTCCTTGCGACTCAAAATGCTGAGTATGCAATATTCCAGCACGCCCTTACGCATCTGTGAACGTATGTTATCCGATATATTGTCTGCTTTCATGTTCATAATGATTATTTATTAGATGAGAACTTTGCCATATTTTCAGCGGTAGGCTTCAAACCATGCATGAGGCATTTCTCGTAAGGAGTCTTCGCCGCCGGCGTGACTATCATCATGACTAGATAAAATATCAGTCCAGTGCCCCACAAGAGGCAGACCAGCAGAGTGACCACCCGGACAATGGTCGTATCGATGTCGAAGTACACAGCCAATCCGGCACAGACTCCGGCGATAGCCTTATTGTCCTTATCTCTGAACAATTTCCTCTTGCTATTGCCCTGAATCCCGGAATATGAGAAATCCGGCCCGCTGCCATATTCTTCTTCTGCATTTCCGTCGGCTCCGCCAGTCCCGTCGGCAGGCTCCGCAGAGCCGTCGGGCATTCCAAGCTGCTCCACGACCCTCCTGACCATATCGTAATCCACTACCCTATTAACCTGTCCCCCGGTCGCCTGAGCGAAAAGCTCGGCGACGCGTCGCTCAATTTCCGACATTACCTCATCGGAAGAAGCCTGAGAATCCATATTCAGGCGTGACTTGAAGTGCCTGAAATAATCTGAAAGCCTGTCATAGGCATCTTCATTGAAGGAAAATTCCCTTCCGCCAACGCTTGCGCTAACTACTTTATTCATTTTCAAAAAGTATTTAATATCGATTCCTGGTAGAATCCGATGCAAAGATATAAAAATTTTCCAATACCTTGCAACACAAAGTAGCTAAATTTTAAAATATCTTGCCGAAACTGAATATTTCTGCTAACTTTACATGCGCCAGGGCAGTCGCCTGCCCGAACGCACAGGCACTAAAACGAATCTGTATTGTTTTGAAAGAATATGAAGAAGCTTATTTCTCTTGCGGCAATCATTTGCTGCATCGCAGGAATTGCATGTTCTTGCGGAAATTCCAATGACGGCGCTTCCCTGCCGCGCGGAAAAGCAACGGCTGCTCTCGACTCCGCATTCAATCGTTATCTTGACGCCGTCACCGACAGCAGTCTTGACCTGCATAGCATCATGGTGGTCAAGGACGGCAAAGTCGTGGAAGAAAAATGGATGAGCGAAGGCGCACCGGACAAGCCTCATGTGATGTGGTCTGTGAGCAAATCGTTCACCGCCACCGCAGTCGGGCTTGCGATTTCGGAGGGAAAGCTTAGATTGGATGACAAGATGACATCTTTCTTCCCAGATGATCTGCCAGAACACGTCAGTGACACACTGGCGGCAGTGACAATCAAGGATCTGCTGACGATGAGCTGTGGCCATGGGACAGACCCGACGGGCGAAATCAGCAAGGACACCACGACGAGATGGGAAAAATTATTCATGCAATACCCTTTCGAGCACATGCCTGGAGAATATTTCTGCTACAACTCCCTTGGCACTTACATGCTGTCGTCTATCGTGACTAAAGTTACGGGAGAAAAAGTGGTCGATTATCTGACCCCTCGTCTCTTCGAGCCTCTTGGGATAGACAAGCCTGAGTGGGAGGAGAATTTTGAAGGCGTGAATTGTGGCGGCTGGGGCCTTCACATAAAAACCGAAGACATGGCGAAGTTCGGATTGTGTCTGTTGCAAGGTGGGAAATATAGGGGGAAACAGGTTATTCCCGCAGAATGGGTTGCGGAAGCGTCGGCGCATCAAATCGACTGCAGGCCTGCCGGAATGACTCCCGAGCAGGTTGAAGAGGCCGTGAAGACTATAAGCAAAGACTGGAAGAAAAACAGCGACTGGATACAGGGTTACGGCTACCAGATGTGGAGATGCCGCAACAATGGCTACCGCGCAGATGGGATGAACGGACAATTCATCATCATGCTCCCCGACAAGAATGCCGTCATCGCAATTACCGCGAACATCAGCGCCATGCAGAAAGAACTGAACCAGGTCTGGGAATATATTTACCCTTCCCTTTGATCACAACGAAAAGTGCGGATAGAGGCTGACGGTTACGCCTGCGCTGATCCAAAGCTTAGGCTGTGGGACGCCGCCGAAGTCGGAATATTCATGATTCAGGAGATTTTCAATATTCAAGAAGAACTGCCTCCAGCCTATCCTGGCATCTACCAATGAATATGGGACATAGTTTCCTGCCCTCTGCTGCCAGCGCCATGAGAGATTCACGTCAACGGCACCGGTTATATTCATGTCTACCTTTGCGACAACCTTGTTCCTGAGATATTCGAGGGAATATTGCGATTGAATATTCTCCCCCACGTTTTTGTCCTGGTCGATGTGGCTCCAGCCGAGATAAAGGCTCCTGAGGAAGAAATTCCTGCCCAGGAGCGATGGCATGTCCACCATTAAGGAAATCTCTTCTCCCACGGCATTAATCTTGGTGTGATTCACTGATGTCCAGACGGCCTCATCCCCAAGGGATGAGTCGCGTATCCAATCTATCATATTCCTACCCCTATGCAGGTAGACGCAGGCTTGGGCGGAGAGCCACGATCTTGAATATTTCAAGCCTGCCTCATATGCCGTCATTTCTTCAGGCTTAAGATATTTATCGGCTTTATGGCCGCCTACGGAATAGTACAGCTCGGTGAACGTTGGCATCCTGAGTGAAGTGTTCCAAGAAGCATACGCTTTCCAATTCTCTCCGATGCGGACGCTCATGTCAGCCCCCGGATAGAGCCTGAAACTCATCTCGCTGCCAGTGTTCTTCACGGCAGTCACTCCGCCGGAAAAAGTCAGCCTGCGCAATAGTACGTTATGTTCCAGATAGAAGCTTATGTTGGTTCTGTTCTTGCCCAAGAAATATTCCCTGTTAGTGCCCTGAATATGCTTCGGAGTATTCAGGGAATCGCCCAAGGTCGTACTGAGCACGTCCTCATTGCGCATTTCCGCTCCGAAAGCAGTCTTGCCCAGCTTCCAGTTGAAGTAGCTGCCCAGATTGAGGCCATACACGTTAGTTCTGTGATAATTGAATGGAACCTTCGACTCATCATCCCTGAACAGCTCGAATCTATCGCGGGAATGCATCCAATACACAGACGGCTTGAAATGGACCATGCCCTTAGTCTCTGCCTGGACCGCAAAGTAGGCTTTGCTGGTATGCTCGTATTGGTCGTCGTATTTGACGCTATAGAAAGTATTGGCGCCAAATGCCTTGTCCGAAATTCCTGCCAGCCATAGAATGTCAGCATCAGCGCCTATGTACTGCCCCTGATAAAAAGCCTTGAAAGCATCGTGGTCGCTGTTCAGCTTGCCGTTCGAATTTCTCAGATACCCGTCTGACCTGCCATAACCAAAAGAAATGCTATTGGAATATTTTCCGTTTGCAATTGCTCCCCTGGCCGTTCCGGAAAAACTCCCATGCGAGCCACCTTCAAGCCGTACATCTGCAGAAGACTTTACTGGTTTCTTCGTTATTATATTAATAGCTCCGACCAGAGAAGAGGTTCCGTAAATCCTGCCTGCCGGGCCTTCCAGTATCTCTATTCTTTCGATGTCGCTTTTGTCCATCGGCAGGTCTAGGGCGAAATGCCCTGTCTGAGGGTCACACACGTTGATTCCGTTTATCAGTATCGCAATCTGGTCGGATGTGCCTCCCCTCATGCCGATGTCTGTCTGCACGCCCATGCCGCCCCTCTGGCGAACGTCCACGCCTATGGC
This sequence comes from Bacteroidales bacterium, assembly GCA_022653735.1. Lineage (GTDB taxonomy): Bacteria > Bacteroidota > Bacteroidia > Bacteroidales > UBA932 > Cryptobacteroides. The sequence continues at coordinate 40,795 of JALCSU010000007.1, read as the reverse complement.
ATATTTCAAAAGGTCATTCATCGTATGCGCTGGGGAGGCCTTTATGGCAATGCTGTCCAGCACTGTCACCACCCTAGCCGATCGGTTCAGGTCGATCGGTATGCGGCTGCTGCTGACGACCAGCTCTTCCAACTGATAATTCCGGAATTCTTGTGAATATAAAATATTGATGCCCACCGTCATTGAAATTGCTACGAGGGCGATTCTGGCAAAACACTTTCTAACCATATTCATTGTCAACGATGCAAAAATAACATCCCGAAAATGAATATGCAAACGGCCGCTTCCTGCAGAAGCAGATCCTGAATCAAGTTCAGGATGACGGGGTGGATTGCGGCCTCGCGGTGTGTGCAAAAAGCTCGAATCGCACACCGAGCCGGTGGGTCGGGACCACACGGTGCGCAAAAAGCCCGAATCGCACACCGTGATGGGGTTTCAGGCCTCGCGGTGTGCAAATGGTGGCTTCCGGATAAGAGTCTACTCGAAATTCAGCACTCCAAAATATTCAGGGAGGTGGAAACTAGGCGTTTCGTTATTGACCGGATTCCAAGATAGGTAATGAGGCTTCTCCATCTTATCTCCGCATTTGTAGAAGTTTGCCGTCATTCTGGCTCCATCAAAAGCCCGCACTCCGCTCTCTTTGAACATCTCGGCAGGAATCACCAAACAGAGTTCCCAAGTATGCGTTCCCTGCTGCACCTCCAGCGGCTTGTTGCCACTAGTAACGTAATCGCCATAACGAGATATGGCAGCTATGCGGTTAAGCGGCAGCGTCTTGCGGCTTGTGCCTTTCTTCCCGTATTCGGCGAGGACATGTCCCGTGCAATTGCTCTCGAAATTGTAATATGCATCATCGCACGTCGGTGAAACGAAGAATTCCACGCATGAGTCATTCCACACTTTCCCGTTGTCTTCTACAGCAGCTGCCATAGTGCCCTTTTCCGTCACTTTATATTCCAAAAGAATCGAATTCCCAGTGTGGGCTATGCGGAATGCCACGTCCGGCCGATAAGGATAGTCCTTTGCCCAGCCCTGGCAGCTGATGCGGTTGAAAGGAATATGCTTCGAGCTCATCAGGGACGGCACTTCCGATGCAGATACGTTTCCAGCTACATTTATCTTCTTGACTTCTATGCTGTCACACCTATCCGAAAGCACCACGTCCCATCCAGAAAGCACGTCACCGTAAAGATAAAAGGTGACATCGAACGATTTTCCACTGGTTTTGTCCGTAACCTGATATATTCGTGTTGCATCGTATGAATTTTTCAGCTTGTAATCGCCTAATGAAAGTTCTGTGGTTCCAGCAATGGCACGCATTTTTTCCTGAGCCATATTCATTACGCCCTCATGAGCGAAGACATTCGTATCGGCAGCCATAGCCTTTGGGGAAGCGGCCTTATCCTTAATTGATTTCACGCTGTCGGTATATTCTTTGAAACGTGCCCTGACTTCGGGAGAATGCAGGCTGTTGACGGTGAAGAGAGCGATTCCTTTCGCTCCTCCGGCGAAGGCAGCATCCATCTGCTTGAATATGCCGTCTTCCTTTCCGACCATAAGCCCGCAATAAAGGGTTGTCATCGGGTTTTTGTCGCGATTGTTCTCCACTGTGCAATCATAGACGAAGCTTGGATCGCCAGTATAGAAATCCTGATACACCATTGGGAACACGATGTCAAGTTTCCACTTGCCCCAGTCCTGGCGAACCATGCGTGAAGACATTTTAGGCGTAGGGAATGGGGATGCCGCCATCTTCTTGCCGTAAGAATGCACGACATCTGCAATCATGTTCGCGGCTTCCGTAATCTGGTCGCAACGGAACTGGCGCCATTTTTCATCAGCCGTAGGATCGTCTTCGTCTCTGGGGTCGTAGCCATATTCATTCTTGAATTTTTCTATCATCGCCGGATGATAGCCGAAGTCCCATTCGGCATAGTCCCTGTCCTGCACTATCCCATATTTCGGCCATAGAGTAGTAGGCAGCACGACATCCACGAAACGATGGTAATCTATTGACACTCCGTCAACACCATCGACCTTGCAAATAGCCTTTGCCTTATTGCAAAGATATTCGCGGACTTCCGGTAGCGCCGGACAGAGGAATTTATAATAGCCCACATAAGCCATGGTATCAGCAAGACTCCTTCCCTCTCTATTGACGCTGAACCAATCCGGGTGATGAGCAATCAGAGAGTCGGCGTCATGTTCTGCATTCATTGAGATATACCATGCGTACATCTTCAAATTATGTTTTTTCACGATCGGAGCAGCCTTTCTGTAATCATCTGGGTTGCCAGATTCCAGGATGACACCGTCAATTCCAACGTCGTTCATGACCTGGCACACCGAATCCAGGTTCATCGTAGGACTGTAAGTAAGCCACGACCAGAACATAGGATAATCGTCAGCTGCCTTCCGAGAGCAAGATACAGCTCCGAGAAGGATAGCAAAGATGAAAATAATGAATATGTCACGTCTCATATAAAGGGTATTTTCAAGAATTAATATTGTCGCAAATTCATTTTATTTTAAATGGGTTGCCTTTAGGGTCGTGGCTAATGATCCAGCGGATAGCATTAATAAAAAGAAGCTTTTGAGTGGCATCGGTATATTCCTCATCCCCGTGACCCATGTTCAGATAAATCATCCTATACTTCGCATTCGTCCAGACCACAGGGAAGGCTCCAAAGCTGATGATGTCCTTTATGCCGATAGGATAGTTCTTTGGAGAAAGGGAAAGAAGCACTGTTACATTGTCACGGGTCGTTGGATCATCATTCCACATATACCATTCGCTTGCAGGAGCCACGAAATGTTCCGGAAGATTCTTCGTAACATCATGACCTATGGCATTGACATCGAGCAGGGCTGGCTGAGGAGGCCAGTTATTGCAAAGAAAAGTGCCTGTGCCAAGAAATCCGTTGAACCAAGGCCAATTCGTCCTGGCGTCATTGTAACCTGCACCGTGGAAACCCACCCAGCCTCCACCGTTTTCCATGTATTTTTCGAAAGCCTTCCTTGCTTCGGGACTTTTCGGAGAAGCATTCGGCATTATCACGACGCTGTAGTCCTTCAGTTTGTCGTAGTCATAACCAGACAAATCCGTCGTCACGTCCAATATGAACCCATCGCCATAGTTCAGCTTTTTCATGAACTCAACAGTCTGCTCGGCAAATTGGACATGAGCGACCTCCTCGCTCGTTGAATAATAGATGAGAGCCTTGAAGCGAGGTGCCTTGGCATAATTGCCCGGGAAACCGCGATCTTGCATATTTCCAAGAAGGCAGTCACGCATCGTATTTCGCAAATCGCCCCGATCGTTATCTCCGGAATAGTCCCAGTACATTCCGCCACGAAGGCCATTATCGATGATGTATTTGCATTTTATGGCAATGGAGCGAGGGTTGTCGTAGCCCAGAATCAATGTCCCGTTCTCATCGGCCAAGTATGGCTCTTTAGCAGCGTCATCCCAGCATTCAACTCCCTGTTGATTAGGGATATCCCTATAATTCACGAAACTTGGGAGGACCGATCCGCCTCTGCCATAGAATGGAATGCCGACCACTATCTTATCTTTTGGCACTCCGACGGCAATGTGCTTCTCAATAGCCTCGGATGTATTCATCCAACCAGTATGTTCTGATTTATAGAGAGATGCATGATGTTTTGGAGCGCTTCCCATGTCGTAAGACATTATATTCACGAAATCTACTACTTGTGAAACTGCCTTGAAGTCAATGTATTCACCAGAAGCTACTGATGCAAGCGTAAGAAGTTTGTCATCGCCTAAGACCTTGCGCAGGTCTTTCATCAGGGTGGTGAAGTTCTTCGTGTCTTTCGGAGAGTTGTCTATCCCGGCCGCATTACTAGTAGGATATTCCCAGTCTATGTCGATGCCGTCGAGGTTATATTCATTTACGACTCGACCACAGTCTTTGACGAAATTACTCCTGTCGTGCCGCCTAGATGCCATGGTGCTGAAGCCGCCGCTGCCCCAGCCGCCGATGGAAAGTAGCACTTTCAGACCAGGATTCTTTTCTTTGAGTCCTACGATCTGCCTAAGCCTGTCCGGATTGTCTATGCGTACGCCATCGAAGGTTTTATTCACATGCCCGAAGGCATAGTTGATGTGCGTCATGGTCATCGGGTCCGGCATCACGTCAGTCCAGGAAGTGACGTAGCCCACGATGATTTTACCTGGATTTTCTTGTGCGTCAAGCGAGAACGGCACAAGGGTGGCAAAGATGGAAAAATTGATGAGAAATCTAAGCATCGGACTTGGTCATTTTTATTCGTCTAAGTTAGCAATATTTGCTTTTCTTTCGACATGCTTTGAAAATTTAATATTTTAGAAGAAAGTTCTTCATTTTTGATAGGGATATCCAAAATTATTCATAATTTTATAACAGAAAGGAAATATCAACTAATGACAACATGAGACAGATAATCGAATGCGTCCCGAATTTCAGCGAGGGGCGAGATAAAAGCGTGATTGACAAAATAGTTTCGGCTATAGCATCTGCCAAAGCCGGCGAGGAGGGAGTGAAAGTGTTGGATGTGGATCCGGGTGAAGCGACCAACAGGACAGTGGTGACTTTCGTTGGAACGCCGGAGGCTGTTCTGGAAGCAGCTTTTCAAGGGGTCGTGAAAGCTGACGAGCTGATAGACATGAGAAAGCACCATGGGGCTCATCCGCGCTCCGGTGCATGCGATGTGCTACCGCTTGTGCCTGTTGCGGGGATAACGCTTCAGGAATGCGCGCAGCTTGCTCGCAGCTTGGCTAAAAGAATATACGAGGAGCTCGGGGTGCCTTGCTACTGCTACGAGGAGGCAGCTTTCAAGCCTGAACGCAAGAATCTTGCGGTTTGCAGGGCTGGAGAATACGAGGCACTGCCAGAGAAAATCGCAGATCCTCTCAGAGCTCCCGACTTCGGGCCTGGGGAATACAATGAGACAGTGGCAAAGAGCGGAGCCATCAACGTGGGAGCCCGCAATTTCTTGGTTGCCGTGAATTTCAACCTGAACACGACTTCGGTGCGACGTGCGATGGCGATTGCTTTCGATGTGCGCGAGAAAGGCCGCAAGAAGCGTGAGGGCGGAAGCCTTACCGGGAAGGTGCTGAAGGATGCCAACGGGAAGGACATCTGGGAGCCTGGCACCTTGAAAGGGTGCAAGGCGATCGGCTGGTATATTGATGAATATGGAATTGCGCAAGTCTCAATGAATATCACGGACATCGATGTGACTCCCCTGCACGTTGCTTTCGACGAGGTGTGCCGGGCCGCCACAGTTCGCGGATTGCGCGTGACTGGCGCAGAGATAGTCGGACTGGTGCCTAAGCGTGTGCTGATTGATGCCGGAAAATATTACCTGGAGAAACAGGAAAGATCTTTGGGAATATCTGAGGAAGAAATCATCAAGATTGCGGTGAAGTCCATGAGCCTGGACGACCTGAAGCCTTTCGACCCGCATGAGAAGGTCATTGAATATCTCATGGTGGATCCTGCCGAACAGGCTCGCAGGGAAAAGCTTGTCAGGATGAGCCTGAAGGATTTTGCAGCCGAGACGGCATCAGAGTCACCTGCCCCGGGCGGTGGCTCAATCTCTGCCTACATGGGCGCTCTCGGTGCCGCTCTGGGAACCATGGTCGCAAACCTGTCAGCTCACAAGAGGGGCTGGGACGATAGATGGAAAGAGTTTTCAGACTGGGCTGAAAAAGGTCAGGCAATTATGCTCGAGCTGGTTGCGCTCGTGGACGAGGACACTGCCGCCTTCGACAAGATAATGGCTGCTTTCGGGCTGCCTAAGGGCACAGATGAGGAGAAGGCGGCACGTGCCGCTGCCATTGAAGAAGCTACCTTGTATGCCACGAAGGTGCCTCTGCGCACCATGAAAGCCAGCCTCAAGGCATTTGAGATTGCTCGCGCCATGGCCTCCGAAGGCAATCCGAATTCGGTTTCGGATGCCGGCGTGGGCGCTCTGGCTGCCCGGTCTGCTGTACTGGGCGCAGAACTCAACGTGAAAATCAATGCGGCAGGGCTAAAGGATAGGGATGCTGCTGACCGTCTCGTTGGCGAGGCCGCCGAAATTGCCGCCAAAGCCGTTCAGGAAGAGAAGGAGATACTTGACATCGTGAACTCTAAAATTCAATGATATGACTAGCTTTCAAGAAGAAATATTAGCTGGAATACCTCAGGACAGGATTCCGGAGCCGAAGCCTTACGACAGAACGATCAACCATGCGCCGAAGCGCAAGGACATATTGACGGACGAGGAGAAGGTGCTGGCACTGAAGAACGCCCTGCGCTACTTCCCTGCAAAGTTCCATGCGACCTTAGCACCTGAATTTGCCAAGGAGCTGAAAGACTACGGAAGAATATACATGTACCGTTTCCGCCCATCCTACGAGATTTTCGCTCGCCCGATTGACGAATACCCTTGCAGATGCAAGCAGGCTGCGGCAATCATGGCTATGATTCAGAACAACCTGGACCCTAGAGTCGCCCAGCATCCTCACGAACTCATCATCTACGGAGGCAACGGCGCCATATTCCAGAACTGGGCGCAGTACAGACTGACCATGCAATACCTTGCAACCATGACGGAGGAGCAGACCTTGGCGATGTATTCTGGGCTGCCACTGGGACTATTTCCGAGCCATCGGGATGCCCCGCGAGTAGTGGTCACGAACGGAATGGTGATTCCTAACTATTCCAGACAAGACGACTGGGAAAAATTCAATGCTCTGGGGGTTTCGCAATACGGCCAGATGACGGCAGGCTCTTACATGTACATAGGGCCGCAAGGCATAGTGCATGGGACCACGATCACGGTGATGAATGCAGCCCGCAAGCAGTTGAAGTCCAAAGGCATTGCAGGGACGCGAGAAAACATGAAGGGGATGCTTTTCGTTTCAGCAGGCCTGGGGGGAATGTCCGGCGCACAACCGAAAGCAGGAAACATCGCCGGCGTGGTGAGCGTAATCGCCGAAATCAATCCGCTGGCCGCCCGCAAGCGTTACGACCAGGGCTGGGTGGATGAGCTCCACGACAACCTGGACGAGCTGCTGCAGAGGATCCGCAAAGCCGTGTCGGAAAAGGAGACCGTCTCGCTGGCTTACGTCGGCAACGTCGTTGACCTTTGGGAAAGGCTTGCGGAAGAGCATATTCATGTAGATCTTGGAACGGACCAGACTTCGCTGCACAACCCGTGGGCAGGCGGATATTATCCGGCAGGGCTGACTCTGGAGGAATCAAAGAATATGATGGCGGCAGAACCTGAGAAATTCAGGGAAGCAGTTCAAGCATCTCTGCGAAGGCAAGTCGCAGCCATCAACAAGCTGGCTGAAGGTGGGATGTATTTCTTCGACTACGGCAACGCTTTCCTACTGGAATCGTCACGCGCGGGGGCAGATATCATGGCAGACGGGCATTTCCGCTATCCTTCATACGTGCAGGACATCATGGGACCGTTGTACTTTGACTATGGTTTCGGGCCGTTCAGATGGGTCTGCATGAGTGAAGACCCTGCCGACCTGGCGAAATCGGACGAGCTTGCCATCAAGGTGCTTGCAGAAGAGGCTCGCACGGCTCCAGAGGAAATTCAGGGCCAGCTTCGTGACAATATTCATTGGATCGAGGAGGCTGGGAAAAACAATCTGGTGGTAGGCTCCCAGGCTCGCATCCTCTATGCCGACTGCGAGGGCAGGACAAAAATCGCCCTGGCTTTCAACGATGCCATCCGCAGCGGCAAGATCAAGGCTCCAATCGTGCTGGGGCGCGATCATCACGACGTATCGGGCACCGATTCCCCGTTCAGGGAGACTTCCAACATTTACGACGGATCTCAGTTTACTGCCGACATGGCAATCCAGAACGTCATAGGGGACAGTTTCCGTGGTGCAACGTGGGTATCTATCCACAATGGCGGCGGGGTCGGCTGGGGCGAGGTCATCAATGGCGGCTTCGGAATGGTGATTGACGGCTCCGACGACTCCGCAAGGCATATAAAGGAGATGTTATTCTGGGATGTGAACAATGGAATCGCGCGCCGGAGCTGGGCACGCAACGAAGGCGCGGCCCATGCCATCAGGCGCGAGATGGAGCGAACCCCTGACCTGAAGGTCACCCTACCGAACCTTGCTGATGACTCCATCGTGAGAGATGCGCTTAAAGGAATATAATTGCGAAGAATATATGACTCATACAATTTCCAGCGCCCACCTAAGCCTGGGCAGAATTCAAGACATAATAGAAAAGCACGAGCGGATCGAACTCGGCGCAGAGGCCGTGGCGGCTATCGAGAAGTGCCGCAAGTACCTCGATAGCAAGATGGAAGACCTCAGCAGGCCGGTTTACGGAGTTACCACCGGCTTCGGCTCGCTCTGCAACGTGACGATACCTGAGGACAAACTGTCTGCGCTTCAGCACAATCTCGTGATGTCGCACGCCTGCGGAACGGGGGACACCGTCCGTCCGGAAATAGTCAAACTGATGCTGCTTCTGAAGGTGCAATGCCTCTCCTACGGCCATTCCGGCACACAGCTAATTACCGTCCAGCGGCTAGTGGACATGTTCAACAACGACATATTGCCAGTAATATATCAGCAGGGCTCGCTTGGGGCTTCCGGCGACCTGGCACCGCTTGCTCACATGAGCCTGCCCCTGATAGGCCTCGGCGAAGTGCTTTACAAAGGTGAAATCCGACAAAGCAAAGATGTCTGGACAGAAATGGGCTGGGAACCAATCAGGCTGCAGTCCAAGGAAGGCCTGGCGCTGCTGAACGGTACCCAGTTCATGAGCGCTCATGCAGTGTGGTCGCTAATCCAATGCAAGAAGCTTTCGGCATGGGCCGATAAGATAGGAGCGATGTCGCTTGAGGCTTATGACGGGAGGATAGAGCCGTTCCTGCCGCTCACGCACAAGCTGAGAAGACATATCGGGCAGATGGAGACTGCCGAGGCTTTCCTGAAATTGCTGGATGGCAGCGAACTTATGAACATGCAGAAAGTCCACGTGCAGGATCCATATTCATTTAGATGCATTCCTCAGGTGCATGGGGCGGTGAAAGACAACATCCGCTACGTAGAATCCGTGATAGAGAACGAAATCAACTCGGCGACTGACAACCCTAACATATTCCCTGACGAAGACATGATAATCTCGGCAGGCAATTTCCACGGGGAGCCGATCGCAATTCCCATGGACACCTTGGCAATTGCCATGTCAGAACTTGCGAACATCTCGGAACGCAGAATCTACCAGCTTATCTCTGGCGAGAGGGGCCTTCCAAAATTCCTGGTTGCCAATCCCGGGGTCAACAGCGGCTTCATGATTCCTCAGTACACCGCAGCTTCGATAGTGAGCCAGAACAAGGGCCTCTGCTGGCCTGCGTCTGTGGATTCGATTCCATCTTCACAAGGGCAGGAGGATCACGTGAGCATGGGCTCGAATTCTGCGACCAAGCTAGTGCGGGTGGTGGATAATTGCCGCACCGTGCTTGCCATCGAGCTGTTCAATGCCGCTCAGGCAATGGATTTCAGGCACAGGCTTTCGGGAGGCAGGTCCTCGCAGGCAATCGAGAGGCTGCTACAGGATTACCGCAAGGATGTGCCGTTCATTAGCGACGATGCCTACATGCATCCGCTCATCCAGAAATCTATCGAGTTCATCAGCTGACATTTGCAGGCAGAGGATGCCAAAATATTACTAGCTCATGAATATACTGATAAAGAATATCGGCGAGCTGGCCGGAATAACGCCGCCAGGGATGCTCCGCAAACAGGGAAGCGAGATGGACGAAGTTACATCCATAAAAAATGCTTACCTGCTGGCGCAGAATGGCAAGATTTCAGGATTCGGTCCGATGACGGAATGTCCTGGAGCCGGACGTGGCAGGCTTGCCTGTGACATTCCAGAGCCTGATGGCTGGGAAATCATGGATGCCGGAGGTGGAATGGTGCTACCCACGTTCTGTGACTCGCACACCCACATCTGCTACGCAGGCTCTAGGGAACAGGAATTCATTGACAAGATAGCTGGTCTGAGCTATGCCGAAATAGCCTCCCGAGGAGGCGGGATCCTCAATTCCGCCGATCTTCTTCACCGCACCAGCGAAGAAGAATTATATTCGCAGACCATGGAGAGGGTGAAGGAGATGACAGCCAAGGGGACGGGAGCCATCGAGATCAAGAGTGGCTACGGCCTCACTCTTGAAGACGAGCTGAAAATGCTGCGAGTCATCAGGCGCATAAAAGAAACCACCAGTGTCATGATAAAAGCCACTTTCCTGGGAGCCCATGCGATCGGAAGGGGTTACAGCCATGAAGCTTACGTGGATCTGGTCTGCAATGAGATGATTCCTGCCGTGGCATCAGAGAAACTTGCCGAATACGTGGACGTGTTCTGCGAAGAAGGATTTTTCTCGGTCTCGGATGCTGACCGGATAATGTCTGCCGGTGAGGCTCACGGACTTGTGCCGAAGATTCATGCGAATCAGCTGGCATGCTCTGGCGGAGTGCAGATCGCTGCCGCCCACGATGCCCTGTCAGTCGATCATCTCGAAGACACGGGCGAAGCCGAAATAGAAGCCTTGCGAGGCAAGCGAACCATGCCAACCATGCTGCCAGGGGCATCTTTCTTTCTGAACATGCAGTATGGAAGGGCTAAGGAATATATCAAAGCCGGCCTTGGCGTGGCTCTGGCTTCAGACTACAATCCTGGTTCCTCCCCTTCCGGCGATATGCGCTTCGTAATGGCACTCGGATGCATCAAGATGAGGCTCACCCCAGCTCAAGCGTTCAACGCATGCACCTTGAATTCGGCCTACGCCATGGGAGTCTCGGACACCTTGGGCTCCATCTCCGTTGGGAAAGCCGCCAGCCTCATAATCACCAAGCCCCTCCCTTCCCTCGCATACATCCCATACTGCCACCAGAGTCCATTCATCCACAAAGTAATCCTAGCCGATAACACTGTCATATGATCCGATATTCGGACGTGGGTGAAGAAACCCGATAAGGCAAAATACTAGCAATTATTACATTTCAGTGACATGGAAGGAATTTCGGGGAGGTTTTCCTAACTTTGCCGGTGCCATGGCTACACGGATGCCACGGCGATATATTCATATATTAATATGCTGAAAATTAGACACTTCCACATCTTTTTGCTAGCAGTTGCATTTTGTGTGCCAAGCCTGAACGCCAGCGCCCAATGGTACAAAGACAGGATAATCCAGAACCCGGACAGGGCGGCAGGAGTATATCACTATTACGAACATTCCGGCGTGGCGACAGCAGATGCGCCAAAAGGCTATAAGCCGTTCTATATCAGCCATTACGGCAGGCACGGCTCCAGGTATCATCAGAGTGGAACGACATTCAGGTACGCAATAGAAGTGCTGGACTCAGCTCGTAACGCAGGGCTTCTGACAGATGAAGGAATCCTGCTCTCAAGGCAGCTGGACACCGTCTGGGAAGAACATCAGGGCATGTTCGGAATGCTTACCGAAAGGGGTAAGGCCGAGCATCAGGCCATAGCAGGCAGGATGTACGACAATTTCAGGCAGGTTTTCAAAGGACGCAAAGAAGTCGATTGCATATCAAGCTACTGGCCAAGGTGCCTCGTGAGCATGGCAAGCTTCACGGAAACGTTGCTGAAAGATGATGATGACCTTAACGTCCACTACCAGACTGGGCCAAAATACCTAGACTACCTCAGCATGGATCTCTGGTCCGAGAAATACGGCAAAGACTGCGATGCCATCGTGGAACACCTCAAGGACAGCCTCATCAACACGGACAGATTCTTCAGCAGAATGTTCAAAGACCCGGCTAAAGCATATTCATTGGTAGAGAAGCCGAAAGAGCTTGTGTATCAAACATATATGACTGGATGCATAAGCCCGAACACCGAATTTCGCCCTAATATATTCAGTCACCTTACCGTAGGCGAACTCGTATCATGCTGGATACCAAGTAATTCCAGGCTATACTACACTTACGGCATCTCAGCCGAAGCCGGGGATTTCTACGCTCAAATAGCCAGGCCTCTGATAGAGGATTTCATCGAAAAGACAGACGCAGCGCTTGCGGAAAACAGCGATAGGGCAGCGGATTTGAGATTCGGGCATGACACGGGACTGTTGCCGCTTATAGGCACTCTCGGAATCAAAGTTAACGACCTGCCTGCCGACGAAGGTCTTCATCACAGATGGCAATCTGCCTCCGTTCATAATCACTTCGCAAATTTCGACATGATCCCGATGGGGTCGAACCTGCAAATGGTGTTCTACCGCAATCGGGAAAATGACGTAATCGTCCGTCTGCTCTACAACGAGATGGATGCGACAATCCCGGCACTGAAGCCATTTGAAGGGCCTTTTTACAAATGGACAGACCTCAAGGAATATCTTTCAAGCCTGATTGCTTCTATAAAAGAATATGCCCCAGTGCGTGATTTGGCCACCAACGAGCGCACCGGAGTCGATGAAGTAGCGGTAAGCGTCAGTAATCCATACTAATGCCGGCTGGGGTCTCTAGCTGACTTTCATCGAGAATGGCAGGAGAGAGAATTTTGCGAGACGGAAATGCATGCGGCCGAACGGGATGCCGATGATAGTGATGCAGAACAGCAAGCCGAGAATGGCGTGAGCGATTGCAATCTCCCACCACCCGAATAGTATCCACAGCACATCGAACAGGATCATGAAGCATCCGCCCCTGTCAGGGCTTATTTCCACCTTCTTTCCGAACGGAGCAAGTGAAAGCACAGCCATGCGCCAAAGTGCGATGCCAAATGGAATGCCTACGATGGTGATGCAGGCCAGCAAACCGTATATGAAGTACCAAAGCGCCGTAAGCAAGCCTCCAAATACCAGCCAGAGGATATTTCCTAAAATATTCATGATTCAAATTTACCTAAATGCCGTTGTGTTCGCTCTCTTTTGTGTCCTGCTCAAGCAGAGACCCATCCAGAGCGTTCATTCTATCTACAAGGTAGCTCCTAAGCTCTTTCCAGAGATAGTAAGGGCCTTTGCCAAGAGCAGGCAAAGAAGTCTCTTTTTCGTTGTAGAGCATCTTCACGATGACGTTTCCGGAAGCGTTTCCATAGAAGATCATCTGGAAGTTAGCACCCATCGGAATCATTTCGAAAGAGGCCCAGCGCTCATCTGCTTTGGAACTGAGCATGCTGTCGTCTAACCCTTTTATGCCGATGGCGCTGACGAATGGAAGGATTCCGGTGTCATGGCCAAAGCGAAGATCAGCAGCTCTGCGGCTCCCCTTCTCCAAGGCAGCATCTGCCTTTTCCACGAAGTCAGCGATAAGAGGCTTAGCGGCGGAAACGTAATAACCGCCAAACCCTACTGCATTGCAATATTTGCTGTACATCTTGCTGTTCTCTATCCTCCAGAGTCCGACAAGCTCGTCAAGAGTGAAGTGACTGAATATGTCGGGGCGGGCATCCGTGCATTGGCTTATGCCTCCGCCAATGAAAACTTCATGAACGAATTTCATGGGATCCCCCACTCTGGATGCAGCAGTTGCTGGATTCTTGAATATTGCGGCAATGAATCTGTCTGTGCTAACTATGGCATGTCTCATGCTGTCGGCCATGGCATAGCGCTTCTTATCATAGGCCCTGTCAGACTTCACGTCAGCGCTTAGGTAGTCAAGGTATTTAGGGCCGGTCCTATAACTGAAATCCAGTCCGTCAATGTCTTCCAAGTTCGCACAATCCAATAATTCCGCGGTGAAATTAGACATGCTTATCAAGCATCTTGGAATATAACTCGACACGCATGCGACCTCATTCCTACGGCCTGAGAACACATCTTTATAATTCGTGAACATACGGGAGGCTATCCCGCGATGCTCCCCCGCTCCCCTTTCCGTCAGCATTCCGGCCATGCCCTGATGTTCTTCCAACAGGGTATCCAGCTGCCTTGACAGCGACATGCCATCTTCGGTCAGAAGCCCCTCTGTGCGTGCGGAATCAAGAGTCTTGGTGGCGCCATCGAAATATTGCAGTTTAATATGGTATCTGGACCCATGCCTGCCATAATGGCTAATGTAGAATGGCCTGTATCCATCAGGTGCAGGCGTAGAAGGGACTTCGACATATTCATAGGAATGGTAGACTCCCCCAGCCCTGTCTGGGTCAGCCGCAATCTTCTCCCTGTAGCTCTGGGCTTGTGCCGGCAGCCAGATAAGGCAGGCCGCCAAGATCGTCGATATTGTCTTATTCATCTTTGATCGAATTCATTATAGTCATGAGATATTCCCTAAGCTCCGGCCACTTGTAGTATGGCCCTCTCCAAGGCTTCAGTGCAGGAATAGTGGTTTCTTTCTCGTTGTAGAGCATCTTCGCAAGCACATCGCCTTTGCGGTTGCGATAGAAAATCATCTGGAAGTTCGAACCCATGGGAATCATCTTGTAAGATGCCCAGCGCTCGTGAACCGTAGCAGAGTGCCATCTTTCCTCCATTCCGGCAATGCCCAAAGTACCAACGAAAGGAAGGAGTCCGGAATCGTGACCGAATCGAAGATTGGCTGCGACCTTGCTGTCGCTCGCCAAAGCCTCTTCAGCTCTGTCCACGAAGTCTTTTATTATTGGTTTCGCAATCACTGAGTAGCAGTCGCCAGCCTCGGATGAAATGCCCAAAGAAAAATATATGCTGTTATTCTCCGGAACGTAGAGGTCGCAAAGTTCATCAACCGTGAAATGACTGAATATGTCGGGACGAGCTTCGGTGTTCGGGCTGATGCTCCCTGCCATGAAGACCTGCCACATGAATTCGGACGAATCACCAACAAAGGCTTTCCCCTTCTCAGAATTCTTGAATATGTTGCCGATGAACCTACCTGGCTTGATGAGGCTGTCTTTCAGGTGCTTCGATATTGCCGCTCCTTCTGTCCCGATTTCCTTGGTCGGAGTCGCTCCCGCACAAAGGATGGCGAAATATTTCTGTCCTGCGACATAATGGACGTTCAAGGAGCCGATGTTTGCTTTTGCTGCGCAATCAAGCAGAGATGTCGTGAAATTTTCCATGCTCATGATGCAGCGAGGGAAGTAGCTGGAGATGCAGTTGATTTCGTTCCGTTCGCCACTGAAGACAGGCTCGAAATTCTGAAACATTCTGGACGCTATGGCTCTGTGCTCCTCCATTCCCCTTACTGAGAGCATTCCGAACATTCTCATGTGCTCGTCCCATAGCGTGTCTAACTGCAGAGAGAGAGCTATGCCCTCTTCTGTGAGCATATTCATTTTCCTAGCACTGTCCAAAGCCACTTTCGCATCTTTAAAAAGGCTTCCTGTCGAATGGTAGCGGGACCCATGTCTGCCGTAATGGCTGATGTAGAATGGCTTGTAGCCCCTTGGAGCCTTAGTCATCGGCGAGGCTGCATATTCATAATAATGAAAGATTGTTCCGGCTCTATCTGGATTCTCCGCTATCTCTTCTCTGAAGGATTGGGCATAGACGGACAGAGCAGTCATGACAGTAGCCAGCGAAATGGTGATGAGTTTTTTTAGCGTCACCTTGCTTATTTCCATGATGATTTCGTTTTAGCAATGCAAAGATACACTTTTATGCCGAGAATAATGGTCCTCGGCAGAGAGCGAGCATCAGATATACCGTCCGATGAGGCTGTCAGGGCAGGCCTTTACCTGTTCAGGCGTGCCAGAGACCACGATTCTTCCTCCGCTCTCGCCTCCGCCCGGACCCATGTCCACGATGTAATCGGCATTCCTGATTACGTCCAGGTCATGCTCAATAACGATAACAGTGGCACCTTTGTCTATCAATGTGTTGAAGACTTTAAGGAGAGTTTCCACGTCCGAAGGATGAAGGCCGATGGTAGGCTCATCGAAGACGAAGAGCGTGTCGGACTGGCCTCTTCCCATCTCACTGGCCAGCTTCAGCCTTTGAGCCTCGCCGCCAGAAAGTGCAGGAGTCTGCTCTCCAAGAGTCAGGTAGCCAAGCCCAAGATTGTGCAGCACGCTGAGCCGCCTTTCCACTATGTCAAGGTCTTTGCAGGCCTCCAGAGCCTCATCCACGCTCATGTCCATCAGTTCAGGAAGGGTATGTCCGTTACGGCTCACCAGGCTCGCATCTCTTGAATATCTAGACCCATGGCAGTCAGGGCAAGGGATTTCCACGTCAGGCAGGAACTGCACGTCAAGGCTGATCGTGCCAGTGCCATCGCAAGTCGGGCAGCGCAATTTTCCAGTGTTGTAAGAGAAATCGCCAGCCTTGTAGCCTAGAGACTTAGCCTCTTTCATTTTGGCGAACACCTTCCTCAGCTCATCATGCACGTTGGCATAAGTGGCCACGGTCGAGCGCACGTTGATGCCGATTGGAGTGGCATCTATGAGCTTGACCTGGGATATTCCTTCAGCCTCGATTTTCTTCACATGCTCAGGCAATTTCGCATGCTTGAAGGTTGCCTCCAGGCCAGGCACGAGGCTCTCCAGCACCATCGTCGTCTTGCCAGAGCCGGAAACGCCGGTCACAACCGTCATCCTGCCTTTCGGGAATGTCACCTTCAGAGGCTTGACCGTGTGAATATTCCCAGTTTCCATGAATATCCTGCCTTCCATGAACATGTCATCAACGTTCCTGCGGAAGTTGATTTTGGCTTTGCCAGACAAGTAGCCGCCGATTATCGAATTCGGGTTATTCTCTATTTGCGGAATGGTTCCCTCGGCGATGACTTCCCCGCCTTCAGCCCCGGCCTTAGGGCCAAGCTCTATCATCCAATCGGAATGGGAAAGCAAAGTCGTGTCGTGGTCCACCAAGACAACCGAATTGCCATCCCTCACGAGGTCGTCCATCACGCTCCTCAGGCCTTCCTGATTGGCAGGATGCAGGCCTATAGATGGCTCATCAAGAATATATAGCACACCCGTCGAGCGATTCCTTACGGCCCTAGCCAGCTGCATTCTCTGGCGCTCCCCTGTCGAAAGAGTCGACGCGGCCCTGTCCAGAGTAAGATAACCGAGTCCAAGATCCAGCAATCTCTTGGCAGTGACGGTGAATGAATCGCAGATGCTCTGAGCCATCGGGCGCATTTCCTCAGGAAGAGAAGCCGGCACTTCGCTCACCCATTCGCAAAGATCGGCCAAGGTCATCTGGCACGCTTCGGCCAAGGATATTCCCATGATTTTAGGCGCCCTGGCAGCCTCGGAAAGCCTTGTCCCGCCGCAATCAGGACATATTCCTTGCTTTAGGAACCTCTCCACTCGCTTCATTCCTTTCTCATCTGTTACCTTAGATAAGGCATTTTCCACTGTGTAGGTAGCGTTGAAGTACGTGAAATCCATGTCACCGGCTGCTCCGGTCTTCTGGTTCTGATAGATTATGCGTTTCTTGACTGCAGGTCCATGGAAAACGATGTCGCGCTCCTTCTGCGTGAGGTCCTTGAACGGCACGTTCGTGCGCACGCCCATGGCTCTGGCAATGTCTTTCATCAGCGACCACATCAAGGTCTGCCATGGGGCGACAGCGCCTTCGTCTATGCTTAGGGACTCATCCGGCACGAGGGTGGATTCGTCCACCGTCCTCACTATGCCCGTCCCGTCGCACGTCTTGCAGGCACCTGTGCTGTTGAAAGAGAGTTCCTCAGCAGACGGAGCGAAGAATTTCGCTCCGCAGACCGGGCAAATCAATTCCTGACCGGCTGCGACCCTGATCGAAGGTTCGACATAATGCCCGTTCGGGCAACGATGGCTGGCCAGCCTGGAGAACATGAGCCTCAGGCTGTTAAGCAATTCCGTCCCGGTTCCGAACGTGCTTCGCATGTCTGGCACTCCAGGCCTCTGCCTCAGCGCCAAGGCCGCAGGAACGTAAAGGATGTCGTCCACGTCGGCTCGCGCAGCCTGAGTCATGCGCCGCCTTGTGTATGTCGAAAGCGATTCAAGGTAGCGCCTTGAACCCTCGGCGTAAAGTATGCCGAGCGCCAACGACGATTTCCCAGAGCCAGACACTCCGGCTATGCCCACTATCTCATGCAGCGGAATATCCACGTTTATGTTTTTCAGATTGTGCACCCTTGCCCCGCGCACCAGAATGCTCTGAGGCTCCTCTACTTTGCTCTTCTCAGACATATTCATTTAATTCTCTAAAAGTTAATATATTATCCATAGCCTATCGTGAACCGAGCCAGAGGAATACGAGGCTGAGGAGGACGAAGGCGAGATCGACGACCTTGCTTCTGATGTTGTGTTCCTTGAATAAGAGGGCGCCGAACATGAAGCTGACGATGACGCTGCTACGGCGGATCATCGAAACTATGGAAACCATAGCGTCAGGAAGGCTGAGGGCGTAGAAATAGACGAAATCGGCAGCGCAAAGGAACACAGAAATGAATATGATTGACCAGCGCCACCGGAGTGGCGTTTCCGATTTCCTGCGCGGGAACCAGATGGCCAGCAGAATCACGGCCATGATGCCGCACTGATAGAAATTGTAATAGCTCTGGACGACCAGCTTGTCCAATCCCAGCCCTTCAGGGTTCATTAGGAACTTGTCGTACAAGCCGCACAGGGCTCCCAGCACAGCAGCGCCCACGATGGCATATACCCATTTATTTCGCTTGAAATCTATTCCTTCTTTCTTGCCGCTTCTCTCCAGCATGAAAAATGACAGAATCGCGATTATTACTCCTATCCACTGCAACAAATTCAGCTTCTCACCGAAAATCAGCATCGCCCCGATCAGCACCATCACCGGCCTAGTGGCATTGATTGGACCTACGATAGTGAGCGGAAGATGCTTCATCCCGAAATATCCAAGAATCCAGGAACTCAGCACCATCAGGCTTTTCAAAATGATCCATTTCTGCACAGCCCAGCCACCTGCGGGAGCGACTTTGAATATGCTTCCGTCCAGAGCCGTGCCCGTGCTGGAGACAATCACCAGGGGCAAAAATATCAGCGAGCAGAACAATGTGTTCAGGAAGAGCACCGGAATCACCGCATTGCCACTGAGCGACTCTTTCTTGAAGGTGTCATAGAATCCCAGCAGGACCGCTGAGAGAAATGCAAGATACAACCACATAATGGTCGCAAAGATACACAAAAACAAAATTTTGATTACCTTCGGAGAGGCATAATCGATTGAATATGGCTATTACACGAAGAAAATTCCTGAAGGGCGGGCTAGCCGGAGCTGCGGGCGCCCTAGTTATTGGTAATATGCCTGCTTGGATGCAGGCAGAGGCTGCTGAGCGTAATGGCCGAGGAACCAGCAATGGGCTTTACCATGTAATTGACGCTGACTACGACGTGATCGTCTGTGGAGGCGGTCCTGCGGGAGTCATGACTGCCATTGCCGCCTCTAGGCTTGGCGCCAAGACCGCCCTCATAGAGCAATACGGGATGCTCGGCGGCATGGCCACGATTGGCTACGTCGCCCCAATCAGCGAATTCAACTTCAAGGGAGAACGAGTATTCGGAGGCATCCCATGGGAATTCATTCAGAGGCTGGAGAAAATGGGAGGCGCACTAGTAGAAGGGCCCAAGGGGAACATAAGCTTCGACGTCGAGCTCTATAAGCTTTGCATGCAGAGAATGGTTCTGGAAGAGGGCATAGACCTCTACATGCATTCCTTCCTCACAGGCTGCCGGCATGATGGCAATAAGGTCACGTCTGTCATAATCAACAACAAGAACGGGGCTGAAGAGATGCGAGGAAAAATTTTCGTGGACTGCACCGGCGACGCAGACCTGTGCAATATGATGAGCGTTCCTATGCAACCGAGCGACAATGAGCTCCAGCCTTCGAGCTTCTGCTTCATCATGTCAGGGGTCGACACCAGCACCAAGATGATGCAGGACCACATTCACCATGATGGCCGCATTCCGCACTCGCAATGCACTCCCGTACGCGAATTGCTTCTCAAGCTAAAGGCCGAAGGAGCAGACGTTCCGGACTTCGGAGGGCCATGGTTCAACGACGTGCGACACGAGGGCAGCGTTGCTGTGAACATCACCCGCGCAGCAGTAGATTCAACCGATAATCGTAATTTCACCAAGGTCGAATGCGAGCTGCGCGAAGACATATTCAAATTCGCCAAGCTTCTAAAAGACAACGTCGCCGAATTCAAGAATAGCTACGTCTCCAGCACTGCGCCGCAAGCCGGTGTAAGGGAATCTCGGAGAATCCTCGGAGTCCACACCATCACCGCAGAGGAATACACGTCGGGAGTCCATTACTCAGACAGCATTTCCCGCGGAGCCCACGCTATCGACATTCATGCGGCCAAGGGAAATTCGCAGGTTCTGAGGTCCTTGAAGACTTCCCCGTACGTTCCGTACAGAGCTCTGATAGCCAGCGACTTTCCTAACCTGATGGTGTCCGGAAGGTGCCTTAGCTGCGACAGAGCAGTTCTCGCTTCGTTGCGCGTCCAGGCTAGCTGCATGGGCATGGGGCAAGCTGCAGGAGCTGCGGCTGCGATAGCCGCGAAGGGCAATGCAGATGTCCGCAAAGTGGACACCAGCACCCTAGTCGCCACCCTGAAATCCTGGGGCGCCATAATCTGAATATCTGCCACGCCTCAGCATACGGGCGAGCCGAAATAAAGAAAGGGCCGGAACTCTGAGGATTCAGCGCTCCGGCTCTTTCTTCGTTATATTCAATGAATATGTTACAGTCCCAGCTGTTTGAAGAAGTCGTTGCCTTTGTCATCGACTAGGATGAAGGCAGGGAAATTCTCCACGCGGATCTTCCAGATAGCCTCCATGCCGAGGTCTGGATACTCAACGCACTCGATGCTCTTTATGCTCTCGTAAGAGAGAATGGCAGCAGGGCCGCCGATTGAGCCGAGGTAGAAGCCACCGTGCTTCTTGCAGGCATCGGTCACGGTCTGCGTGCGGTTGCCCTTGGCAATCATGATCATGGATCCGCCATGCTCCTGGAACAGATCCACGTAAGGATCCATGCGGTTAGCTGTCGTAGGTCCCATTGAGCCGCAAGCCATTCCTTCCGGAGTCTTGGCTGGGCCTGCGTAGAACACAGGATGATCCTTGAAATACTGAGGCAGATCCTCTCCCCTGTCTAGTCTTTCCTTCAGGCGGGCGTGAGCTATGTCACGAGCCACGATGATGGTTCCGTTCAGGCTCAGGCGGGTGGAAACTGGGTACTTGGAAAGCTGAGCGCAGATTTCCTTCATAGGGCGGTCAAGATTCACTACTACGCCTTCGCCCTCGCCGGCGTTGCGCAATTCCTTAGGAATCCACTGAGTAGGATTGTCGTCCAGTTTCTCAATCCAGATTCCATCCTGATTGATTTTCGCTTTTATGTTGCGGTCGGCTGAGCAGCTTACGCCAAGTCCGATCGGGCAGCTAGCTCCGTGACGAGGCAGGCGGATGATGCGAACGTCATGAGCGAAATATTTGCCTCCGAACTGGGCTCCGAGCCCAATCTTATAAGCCTCCTGCAGAACCTGTTTCTCAAGCTCAAGGTCCCTGAACGCACGGCCAGTCTCATCGCCTGTAGTAGGCAGAGAGTCATAGTAATGAGTCGAAGCCAGCTTCACCGTCAGCAGATTCTTCTCGGCAGACGTGCCTCCGATGACGAAGGCGATGTGGTAAGGCGGGCATGCGGCTGTGCCGAGGGTCTTCATCTTCTCGACCAGGAATGGCACGAGCGTGCCTGGATTGAGGACAGCCTTAGTCATCTGGTAGAGATAAGTTTTGTTGGCAGAGCCACCGCCTTTCACTACGCAGAGGAACTTGTACTCCATGCCTTCAGTGGCTTCAATGTCAATCTGAGCTGGCAAGTTGCACTTCGTGTTGACTTCTTTGTACATGTCCAACGGGGCATTCTGGCTGTAACGAAGGTTCTCCTCGGTGTAAGTCTTGAACACTCCCTTAGAGAGAGCCTCTGCATCATCGAAGCCAGTCCATACCTGCTGGCCTTTCTCTCCGTGGATGATTGCAGTTCCAGTGTCCTGGCAGAAAGGCAGCTTTCCCTTCGCTGCCACTTCGGCATTGCGAAGGAAACGCAGAGCGACGTATTTGTCGTTGTCAGAAGCCTCAGGATCATAGAGAATCTTTGCCACTTGCTGGTTGTGGGCAGGGCGCAGAAGGAAGTTCACGTCCCTGAACGCAGTATTCGCAAGCATCGTAAGGGCCTCAGGGGCAACCTTCAGGATGGGCTTGCCTTCGAATTCTCCAACGCTCACGTAGTCTTTCGTCAGGCGATAATACTCCGTAGTATCAGGCCCCAGCTGAAACATCGGGGCATATTTAAATTCTACCATAGTTTATTAATATTTAATATTTTACATTAACATTTCTAATTCATATTCCCTATACCTACTCTTACCGGTTCTGGATAGTAAGTCATGGCGCTCAATCTCATTCGGACTTTGCGCCGCTGCCTTGCTGCATCAGATAAGCTTTCATGAATTGGTTCAAGTCCCCGTCCAGCACGCCCTGAGTGTCGGCAGTCTTAAGGCCAGTTCGAAGGTCGCTCACCATCTTGTATGGATGCAGCACGTAGGAGCGAATCTGGGAGCCCCACTCGATTTTCATCTTCTGCCCTTCGATTTCATCCTTCTTCGCCTGACGCCTCTTCATCTCAAGGTCGTACAGACGAGACTTGAGCAGAAGCATGGCCTTCTCTCGGTTCTTAGGCTGGTCGCGAGTCTCAGTGTTCTCTATCAATATCTCTTGTTCCGCCCCAGTGTCAGGATCCTTGTACATATACCTTAGGCGAACTCCGGACTCGACTTTATTCACGTTCTGGCCTCCATGACCTCCTGCCCTGAACGTATCCCAGGACACCCTGGAAGGGTCCACGACAACCTCGATGGAATCATCCACGAGCGGATACACGAAAACGGACGAGAATGTCGTCTGGCGCTTGCCCTGCGCATTGAAAGGCGAAATCCGGACCAGGCGGTGCACGCCGTTCTCGGCCTTCAAGTAGCCGTAGGCATATTCCCCTTCAAACTCGATGGTCGCTGACTTTATGCCAGCCTCATCCCCTTCCTGCATGTCGGTGACTGTGACCTTGTACCCATTCCTCTCTCCCCATCGCATGTACATTCGCATCAGCATAGAAGACCAGTCGTTAGACTCGGTCCCGCCTGCGCCAGAGTTTATCGTGAGGATGGCTCCGAGGTTATCCCCTTCAGCCCCCAACATATTCCTAAGCTCCAGATCCTCAACTTCTTTCTCTGCCTTTGAATATGTTTCGTCAAGTTCCTGCGACTCAGGAGTCGAAACGGTCTCGTCAGCCGAATCCCCAAGGCTGTCTTTAGCGAAATCATACAGCACGTCTAGGTCGTCCACGTCTGTGGCGGCCTTATCGAAAGATGTAACCCACGATTTTATGCTGCCTAGATTCTTCAAGAATGTCTCGGCGGCCTTCGGGTCATTCCAGAATTCCGGAGCTTCAGTCTTTTTCTGCAACGCATCTGCCTCTTCCCTTTTCCCAGGGATGTCAAAGACACCTCCCCAGCGTTTCGACACGCTGATGCAGGGCCTCTATCTGTTCCTTTGATGTCATCGGCTCTCCATATTAGTCTTGCAAATATAGGAAAATATTACCGCCATGACAACCGAAAATGGATCGCCAAAAGCCTAAATGTTTATCCTGATCCCGAAGCTGAGGTTGCGGCCGAAGCCCCAGAAGCCGGTAAAAGAGTCACGGTCATGGGATGAGCCATCCCTGCCACGCTCTATGTACTTCACATCGAATATGTTGGAGCAGTGCAGGAATAGTTCGTAGCCAGCATTGCCGAAAAGACGGCCCGACCAGCGGACATCCCCACCGAAAAGATTGACTGAAGGGATTCGGTAAGGGGCAGACCGGTCCGAAGCATCTGTGCGAGAAGCCGGGTCGAAGTCCGCATACATTCTGGCATTATATTTCCAATCCACTGAGACGCTGAACCCTGCAGGCAGTTTTACGTCAAGCATCGCCCCAGACTGAGTCTGCGGAGCCCCGCCGACCGGCAGCCCATCGCAATAGACATTAACCCGAGCCGCCTCCAGTCCGGTATATTCATCATAGATGATCGCATTCACGTCGTTCTTCCAATGCCAGCTGCCTATCGAAGCGAATGCGCTCAGCTTCATCCAAGAAGAAATGTTCCACCAGAGCTCAGCCTCGACCCCATAATGCAAGGCATCCAGGCCTGTGGCCATGTACCTGCTGTCCTCCTCGTTCTGCTGCTTGTAGCGTCCAGACATCAGCGTCCTGTCCTTCCAATATGCGGCATAGAATTCAGTCTCGAGACCGCCTCTATCGAAGACGAACCGGTAACCGGCCTCTCCCAGGAGATTCTTCTCATTCTTGACATTTTTGGAGACGGAATTGTTCCCTGAGCTGAAGAACGTGCCGGAATATGGCAGGCGGGAATAGAATCCCGCATTGGCATACACGCTGTTAGCCTTATCGATATGCCATAGAAGCCCTCCTTTGATGCTCGCACCTACCCCATTAGCGATCTTGCTGTACGCTTCGCTCCCCGAATAATTGTATTTGTCCCAGCGCTGATTCGTGCTGCCGAAAACGGAGGCGCCAAATGTCGCATTCAGGCTCCTTCCTTGGTATTTCGCAGAAGCATAGACAGTTCCGTGGTTGATTATCTTTCCGTTCCGAGTACGGATATAATCCCCGACCCTCTTGTAAGGATTGCGTCCGGAGAGCCCCATCAAAGACTTGCTCGCATAATCCTCATACCAATAGTCGGCCCCTAGCAAATCCGTAATCTGTTCGCGCTCCCAAGTCTTGTAATTCTGATAATGGGCCCCAAAGCCGACCTTCCAATCCTCCCCGGCCGTAAGCTCGCCTGAAAATATCACTCCTGCCTGGGTGTGCCCTGCCTGATAGTCCGACAATAGGTTCTGAGCCCTTCTACCGTAGCCTGGGGTTTCCTCCAAGACATTATCTGTCACAATTGCATTCCAATCGATATGTCCATTAAGAGTGCTATATGAATATATCGACTTCCCGGCAGACTCTCTCCAGCGTCCGCCACCGTCGCCAATCGAGAAATAGACGGAATTCCGAAGCGTCAGTCTGTCCGAACTGTAGAGATGCTGAAGCGTGAAGTACGGCTTGAAGTAATTATTCTGGCAAACTCCGAACCGCTCGCCATCCTTCCAGCCCCAGTCCTTGCTGTAACGCCTGCCATACTGCTCAACCTCGGCATAAGTGAGCCTGGTCGAACGTTGGCCATGTTTTTCTGGAGAGCCGAGAAAATTGAATATAAGCGTGTTCCGTGAGCCGAGAGTTTTGTTCACGTTCAGCAAGAATGCGAAAGAGTTCACGTCCGTGCTCTCCACGTAGCCACTTCCTCCAACATACGAACCCATGGCCGAAAAACTCCATCCGTGCGGCAAGCCGCCGCTGCTCACTTTCAGGTATGTCTTCGCCGTTCCGAAATCCGATGCCCCGAAACCGGCATTCATAGAAAAATTTTCACTGGCAGTCGTGGTCACTATATTCACGGTTCCGCCTACCGAGCAGTCAGAAAGCATTGAAGAGCCGACGCCCTTCTGCAGCTGGATAGCCTCAGTGGCCTCTGCCAGCCCCATCCAATTGTTCCAGTACATGCTTCCCGAAGTCAGGCCGGAAATCGGGATTCCGTTCAGAAGCACGGAGATGTTTTCCTGAGCGAATCCCCTGATGTTCAGCTGGGCATCGCCATAGCTCCCCGATTCCGAAGTAGCGTACACTCCAGGAGCCCCACCTATGAGTTCGGGATAAGTCCTGGACCAAGAACGGTCCATGATTGTGCTACTACCAATTTGAGTAAGCCTCAATGGGCTAGATTTTCCGCTTGCGAAAGAAGCCCTCGTCACAGCCTCCTGAAGCGTCATCGGCACTCCTTCCCACATCAATGTGTCCGCAACGGAAACTTCCCCATCGGCACGATGAAGCGAATTCCCTGAAGCAACGCCACCGATTGACATGCAGAGGAGCAATACCGAAAGAAATGAAAACTTTTCCATAACCTTGATTGTATTACTTCTGCATACAATTCAAGGCTCGCACGCTGGAAACGTGCCTCTTCTTCCATCCAGACTGTCAGCCGGCAATTTTTGCCAGCATTGCTGTCGGTACCGTAATTACAACGGTTCGTGCCCCTGAAGGCTCGCGGACTTTACCGCCGATCGGGAATTTCACCCTGCCCTGAAGTGTTGCGGACGCAAAGGTAGCAAAAAATTCCGTTATTGGGATATCTTTTTTACAGAAAGAATGTTCAGCCCAGTCGGACGATGGTCGATGTGCTTAGTGTCGTACTGCATAATTGACGCGCGGGTAGCCGTCCCGCTAGGATAAATCTTACCCATATCCTTCAGGACGGCTTTGAGCATGGTCTCGTTTTCGTCTCCTAGCTGGCATCCGTCAAAAGGATTATCCTCGACATTGATCTTCGGGGATATTCCTGCTGGATAGGCATCATTCTGGTCATTGGCGTTCGTGAATTTACCAACCATGACGTACATGCCCCACTCTTTGATCAAAGAATAGTCGGATGCCCTCTCATAGATATCTTCAGGAGCGAGCATCCACCCGGAGCAGAATTTGCCGAAAGTCGTTTCGCCATACATGTTGACATTCATGTAAGGCTGCAGGCCGATGATCAATCCTTCGGAAGCCGAAGCAGTATTGCCTGTCGTGATCACGTACAAATCATTCAGGTTCAGATTTGCATCCGTCACGTCTACCGTAACCTCCTTGCCATCAATAGTGGTCGAGTTCTGCGAAGAGAAATATTCATTGAGGTCATACCCGCTCTTCTTGAAAGATTCAGTGAGGATTTCATTGTAGACATTCTTCTGGAAAATATCTTTGCCAGAGACATTCTGCCAAGGGGCAATGAGCGACGCCAGGACATCTTCAGTGAAAACATAGCCGCCACCGTTATAGCGAAGGTCAAGTATCAGCTTCCCGATGCCGGCAGACTTAAGCTTCCGGCAAGAATCGCACAGGGTTTGCGCAGACTTAAGGTCGAAGGAATTGTAGACCATGTAGCCAACCTTATCCCCATTCACGTCGAAAGTCTTTGTCATCAGGATCGGGTCCTCGTACATTGTTACTGCCGTGAGCGGGATTTCTTTCACATTGTCGGAGTCAAGATAACCATCAGAAGTCAATCCGGTGACTCCAAGCGAGAGAGAAGTCTTGTTGAAAATGTCATAAACATTGCTGCCTGTAATCGCCTGACCTCCATAGTCGAGGATTATGTCTCCCCTCTTGATTCCAGCTTTCGCGGCCGGACCGTCCTTGAATACATAATTAACCAAAAGGAAATATTCTCCAGGTTTGTTGGATATGGTTCCAACTGCGAAATCCAATCCGAACGTCGTGGAGTTGCCTTGCACCGAAGACTCCATGTCACTGAGCCTCTCCATGAGCATAGTCCACTTGTCAACCTCCTTGCCATTCTCTCTATAGATAATGTCACTCACGACGGCTATAGGCGTCGTGCAAGTGTCTGGATTCAGTCGCTTTATGTCACCTGCTATCTCTTTGTTCCAAAGATAGTACGTTTCTAGGACGTCAATGGCAAACTGGTCTACCTTCTTCGTCACTGCTGGCACCCCAACCTGAGTGCTTCCACCATTTTCGCGACTGTTTATCTTGAAATCGTCATCGTCATCGCAAGCTACAAAAAAAATTGCCGCACCAAACGTTGCTGCGGCAATGATGAAGTTCTTAAATATTTCCATGTTAAACGATATATTCATTAATGCTGCACTTTCGCAAAGGAAAGAAAATTAGCAATTTACATGCCAATGAATATATTTCAATCTGCTTCCACGCCTGAATATGACGTAGGATAGTCTCCGAATTTAAGGCTGAAAGAAATGCTGTCGTCTGAGCGGGAGCTGTCATTCTCATCGGTTATTTCACCGGTCAGTCCGGTCACGGCGTACATTTCATATCCTTTTCCTCCGGTCAGAGGCACTATTCCGTTTCCGGAGATTTCCGCTTTGTTTTTTGAAATGATCTTGAAGGCCACTCCTGGGACGGTGATGTCCAGAGACACCGGCATCTGAGGGACGAATTTCACTTTTTCGAAATTCAGGCTCAGCGTGCCTTGAGTCTTATCTGAATTGGAGAACACCACATCCGAGACCCTTACAATAGTATTGTCAGTCGAAAAGTCTGAACCCTTGAAAGTTACAGTCAGTTTTCCAGAGAAAGTCTCCGCTTCAACTACATCGTTGTCTTTATCGTCATCGTCTTTCGTGCAAGAGATGGTTGTTGCTGAAACGAAGATTGCTGCCATGAAGGCAATGGCCGACAGAGGCTTGCGAAATAATTTATTGTTGAACATATTCATAAAAGATTAATTGTTAAAAGTCTAAGTTGATGCCGGCAGTGAATCTGGCAGGTTTGCTTCTCTGCATGAATTCGTGGCCGACGGATTTGAAATAGAACGTGTAGTAGTCTTCGTCAGTGAGGTTTTCTCCCCTAGCGAATATGCTGAATCTGCCGAAGTCGAAGCTCACGTTTGCGGCAAGGAGGCCATACCAGCCTTGTGAGCGAGTGTTGGACTCATTCCACCAAATTCTGCCGACTCCAGTATATTCAGCACCTATTTCCATGCTCCTCATTATTCCTTTCTTGAAATCCATTCTGTAGCTGCCTCGCAGCGAAAGGGTCTGCTCGGGAGAATAAGGAATATGATTACCTTTGTAATCGTCATTGCCGTCGTCATATTCAGTGAATTCGGCGTGGGTGTAGCCATATGAAACATTTAGCGACAGGCCCTTATAGCTCCAGAAAGCTTCGCTCTCAACGCCACAACTGTAGGACTGCCCGACATTGGCCATCATCCTGCCAGTGGACTTTCCGGCAGGGAACACCGTAATCTGCTGATTCTCTGCGTCTATATAAAAGAAAGAAGCCGAGACGTTCACCGTGTGGCCGCTCTTGGAATTGAACCCATAACGGAAACCAATCTCATAATCGAGGCTCGTCTCTGGCTTATAGACGGTGTTCTTCACCGTCACTGCATTTTCGTCTTCCCCATCCAGATGCACGCCCATGTCGTTCATCACCCCCGTCATCAGCTTGTTCTGGAGGATGTCGGAGAATATCTGCGTGTTGAACCCGCCTGATTTATAACCTTTTGCAATGCTTCCGAAGAATTTCAGGCCGAAACGTGTGTCGTAGAGGGCGGAAATTTTCGGAAGGAACTGCCAGTAAGAATTGCGAATCTTGCCGTCATAGACCGAAGTGAATTCTCTGTATTCAGAAACCCTGGGCGGGAAAGCATAGTGCAGAGTGGCCCTGCTGTCATATTTCATGTGATTCCACTCCCAGTCCAGACGGATGCCCGCAGTCAGCAGCCATCTCCCGATCGTAAAATAAGACTCATGGTAGAGTGCCTGATTGACTGTCCAGATGTCGAAGTCGTCCGCTATCGGGAAACTGTCGTCTGAAATTGCCAGTTGCCCTACCTGCGGAGGAATATGGGCATTCGCATTATCCAGGATCAAAGTCTGGATGCCGTCACGCTTGAAAGTCACTGGTGCATCCATGTTATTGAATCTCACGAACCCGAAATAACCACTTTGGCTGTTCCACCAATCAGGATGACTGCTTGGCCTGAGCGTAACTTCCTGCGTGGCGGCATATTCGTGCTGCATCTGCATGAGGGTAAACATTGAGGCGCTGGTGAAGTCCTGGTCCATATCCATCCTATCGCTGAGAATTTGCAAGCTGGAAATAGAGTTCAGCGTGAATTTCTCAAGACTGAATGTGAGCTTAGTGGCGTCAGTGACGCTCAGCCTCTCGTAACCGCAGTCGTCGTTGTAGCTGATCGGCCGCAGATTGCCATCGACGAGCTGCTTGTAAGGGTATCCGCCTTGATTCAAATACGAAACTGTGGTGCTATGGTCAAAATGCAATGCATTGCCAAAGTCTGACGCATACCTTCCTCTAATGTAGAAGTCATTGCCCCAGTCGCACTTATCGTCGTCATATTCATTAGTGAAGAATCCTTCCGTGTGCCTGAAGGCGGCCACGACGCCGAATTTCCCCTGATACCAAGACCCTGAGGCATTAAGAGTGCCACCAGAACCGTAACTTAGCCTTGCTCTGCCGCCTTGGACATATTCAGGAGAGAGCGTACTCACTGCCATCACTCCGCATAAGGAGTTCCTTCCATAAAGGGTGCCTTGCGGCCCCCTGAAAAGATCCATTTTACGAATGTCCAGAAGACTGAAATCGTAATTGTTCTTGTTCAGCACCGGCACGTCATCGATGTAGAGACCTATGACCGGATTGTCGATTCTGGAGCCGAAGCCTCGCATATAGACGGAAGATGTCATGGACGATCCGTAGTCCGGAATCATGAAATTAGGAATCTCGGCAGAGAAATCCTTAGGGGCAGCGAAGCCTTTTCTCTCAATGTCTTTCAGGAATATGGTAGTGACTGGCGTGGCCAGGCGCTGCAGCGGCACTGCCTGCTTCACAGAAGATGTCACGACGCTGGTGCGGAGGGTATCATATATCTCGCCGTCAGGCAACGGCGGGATAGATAAGAAGGCAGCTGCTGTGAGCAAAGCAATGTTCATCTTGCACTAATTATAATTTATCAAAAATAAGACAAGGCTACGAATATACTGCTTTTATCAAAATCCCACAAAAGATTTTCCAATCATCTGCCTTGATTTACATCTAATAATATTTAACTATATAAGGTTTTATTTTTAACAATTTCTCCTAATTTTCTTGGAAATAGTTTTATTTTGCTATATTAGCAACAGAAAAAGTCTTGAGCTGGCATCATGACCTTTTTCATGGCTACTGGAATATATAATTAATAACACACCCTGCAAATTTATGAAAACAAAATCCGTAGATGACCTCATGGTCATCAGACGAAGGGCGGAGGGAATGCTCTCACTGAGAGAGAAATGCAATGCCATAGTCAGCGAGGAGAGCTGCGGACTTGATAAGGGCACCGAGCATATTCAGATCCTCTGCTGCGGCGGAACAGGATGTAAAGCATCTGAGAGCGCTCTCATCGCCGAGAATCTTCAAGCTTCCATCAAAGAGCACGGAATAGCAGACAAAGTGGATATCATAACCACCGGATGCTTTGGCTTCTGCGAGAAAGGGCCTATCGTCAAGATCATCCCGGACAATACTTTCTACACCCAGGTCACTCCCGATGACGCAGAAGAAATAGTCAGGGAGCACATAGTCAAAGGGAATAAAGTGGAACGCCTGCTCTACCTGGACCCGAAGACCCTCAGGCACATCAGCGACTCGAAACACATGAATTTCTACGGGAAGCAGATTCGAATCGCACTGCGCAACTGTGGATTCATAGATCCGGAAAACATTGAGGAATATATCGCCAGGGATGGTTACCAAGCCCTTGCTGATGCGCTCACGAAATCGACTCCTGAGGAAGTGATAGAAAAAGTGAAGGCATCCGGTCTCCGTGGCCGCGGAGGCGCCGGCTTCCCTACCGGCAAGAAATGGGAATTCTCAAGGAGCTATCAGTCAGATGAGAAATATGTCGTTTGCAACGCTGACGAGGGAGACCCCGGGGCATTCATGGACCGCTCCATAATGGAGGGCGACCCGAATTCGATTGTGGAGGCCATGACCATCTGCGGTTATTGCATCGGCTCGCACAACGGCCTCATCTACATCAGGGCAGAGTACCCGTTAGCGGTGCACAGAATCCAAGTCGCCATAGAGCAGGCTCGTGAATATGGTTTCTTGGGCAAGGATATTCTTGGAACAGGCTTCGACTTCGACATAGAAATCCGCTACGGCGCAGGAGCGTTCGTCTGCGGAGAGGAGACTGCCCTCATCCACTCGATGGAAGGCAAGCGAGGCGAGCCGACACTCAAACCGCCTTTCCCCGCAGAATCCGGATACTTGGGCAAGCCGACCAACGTGAACAACGTCGAGACGCTGGCGAATATTCCTATTATATTGACCAAGGGTGCCGAATGGTTCTCCTCCATCGGCACGGAAAAATCCAAAGGCACCAAGGTGTTCGCCCTCGCTGGGAAAATCAATAATGTGGGGCTGATAGAAGTGCCGATGGGCACCACGCTCAGGGAAATCATCTACGACATCGGCGGGGGTGTTAAAAACGGCAAGAAATTCAAAGCCGTGCAGACTGGAGGCCCTTCCGGCGGCTGCCTTACGGAGAAGCACCTCGACATCCCTATCGATTACGAAAGCCTTACTGCGGCAGGCTCAATGATGGGTTCAGGCGGAATGATCGTGATGGACGAAGATGACTGCATGGTTTCAGTCGCTAAATTCTATCTGGAATTTACGGTTGGCGAATCCTGCGGGAAATGCACTCCTTGCCGAATCGGCAACAAAAGGATGCTTGAGATATTGGCCAGAATCACCGAAGGCAATGGAGAAATGGCTGACTTGCAGAGACTTAAAGACTTGGCTACCGTCATCAAGGACACCGCTCTTTGCGGACTCGGGCAAACTTCCCCGAACCCGGTTCTCTCCACTATCAATAATTTCTACGACGAATATGTAGAGCACGTGAAGAACCGCAAGTGCCGCTCCAAGAAGTGCAAGGCCCTTCTGACATACACGATAGACCCTGCCAAGTGCAAAGGCTGCGGACTGTGCGCCAAGGACTGCCCGGCCTCGGCCATCATGGGAACCGTGCGTAAGCCTCACGTGATCAATCCTTACGAGTGCATAAGATGCGGAATGTGCATGTCCAGATGCCACTTCGGAGCAATCTCTGTCTTTTAATGAATATGCCATGGAAAATATAAATCTGAAAATAGACAATCACGAGGTCTCCGTTCCGAAGGGGACGATGATTCTTGAGGCAGCTGCATCGATAGGAATCAATATTCCTACTCTTTGCCACCTCAACCTGAGAGGGACATGCGTTCAGAACCGCCCGGCCTCTTGCCGGCTTTGCGTGGTGGAGGTTCAAGGCCGCCGGAACCTGGCGCCTGCCTGCGAGACGAAATGCATGCAGGACATGGTCGTGAGCACGAATTCTATGAGAGTCATAAAGGCTCGCAAGACAATCGCCGAGCTGATCCTGTCGGATCATCCTAATGACTGCCTCACCTGCCCTAAATGCGGGGAATGCGAGCTGCAGGCTTTAATCACCAGGCTGAACATAACCGAAATGCCTTTCAAGGGCGGTGAGCTTTCGCAACGCAAGAAAGAGCTTACTTGCTCGATAACCAGGAATATGGACAAGTGCATATATTGCCGTCGTTGCGAGACTATGTGCAACGATGTCCAGACAGTCGGCGCTCTTGGCGCAGTGCGCAGGGGCTTCGACACCACGATAGCTCCGTCCTTCGACAAGATGCTGAAGGATACGAACTGCACAAGCTGCGGGCAGTGCGTTGCCGTTTGCCCTACCGGAGCGCTGACCGAGCACGACAACACTGACCAGCTGATGGACGACCTTCGCAATCCGGACAAGATCGTCATCGCCCAGCCTGCTCCTGCGGTGCGCGCCGCCTTGGGAGAAGAATTCGGAATGCCAGCTGGCACGCTTGTCACTGGAAAGCTCGCCACCGCCCTGCGAGAACTTGGATTCGATTACGTTTTCGACACCGATTTCGCCGCCGACCTTACTATAATGGAGGAAGGCTATGAAATACTGGACAGGCTTAAAAGGCATCTGGAGGGAGACAAGAGCGTGAAACTGCCGATCATGACTTCATGCTGCCCTGGATGGGTCAACTTCTTCGAACACGAGTTCCCGGATTTGCTGGACTACCCTTCCACGGCCCGCTCGCCTCAGGCGATGTTCGGAGCCATAGCCAAGAGTTACTGGGCAGAGAAGATGGGCATTCCAAGAGAAAAACTGGTCGTGGTCTCAATAATGCCTTGCCTGGCGAAAAAATACGAGGTTACTCGCGACGATCTCAAGCACGGCGGGTTGCCAGACGTTGACTATTCGATTTCCACCCGCGAGCTGGCCAGAATCCTGAAACGAGCCAACATCGGTTTTGCCGGCCTGCCGGATTCCGATTTCGACAAGCCTCTTGGAGAATCAACGGGGGCTGGCGTCATCTTCGGCACTACCGGCGGCGTTCTGGAGGCGGCCCTGAGAACTGTCTATGAGGCATACACAGGCAAGACTCTTCCTAAGATTGAATTCACGGAAGTTCGTGGCCTGGAGGGCATCCGGGAGGCGACGATAGATTTGAACGGGTTCCCGCTCAAGGTTTGCGTGGCTCACACTCTAGGCAACGCCCGCAGGATAATGAACAAGCTGCGCTCAGGGGAACTGGACTACCACGTGGTCGAGATCATGGCCTGTCCTGGCGGATGCATAGGCGGGGGCGGCCAGCCTTATCATCATGGCCACGTAGAAGTCTTGCAGGCTCGCCAGAAGGCGTTATATTCAGAAGACGAGCACAAGCCTATCCGCAAGAGCCACGAGAATCCAGACATCCTGAGGCTCTACGAGGAATATCTCGGGGCTCCGCTCAGCGAGCGATCCGAAGAGCTGCTGCACACGCATTACATTGACAAAAGCATTAAAATGACCTGGTAAAATTCTATGAATATGTCAGATTTCAAATTATCTCCTGAAGTCGTGAAGCAAGTCGAAGCTATTTGCGAGAAGCACGGAAACAAACCAGGCGAGCTGATCAACATCCTGCATGAGTGCCAGAACAATTACGGCTATCTTCCGGAGCCCATGCAGAGAGTCATTGCCGCTAAACTCGGAATACCTGCGACTCAGGTCTATGGAGTGGTGACGTTCTACTCGTTCTTCACCATGACCCCGAAAGGCAGGCATCCCATTTCCGTCTGCCTTGGAACGGCCTGCTACGTGAGAGGCTCAGAAAAAATCCTCGAAGAAATCAAAAGAGTTATCGGCATAGATGTGGGAGAGACTACCCCTGACGGGAAATTCTCCCTTGACTGCCTGCGCTGCGTCGGAGCCTGCGGACTCGCTCCAGTGATGATGATAGGCAAGAAGGTCTACGGCAGAATGGAACCGCAGAACGTCCGCAAAATCCTGGAAGAAATTCAAGACGACTAGGCCAATGGCCAGCTTATGGCTGTTGGTCTGTTTTTGGTTTTGAGTAAACCGGAGGGCATGTCACGCAGGCATGCCCTCTTTTCTATTCCGCCACGTATATATTCGCTTCAGAGAATTCCGAGGCCTGCAGACAGCGAAAGATCCGAGGCATCCCCTCTACTTTACTTTTTTCAAAGTAAGATTTTTCTTAAAATTGTATTTTTTTTCAATTTGATCTGAAGCAAAAAATCGTGACGAAGAAGAAAACATACAAATTGCCGATGGTACACTCAGACTGCGTATCTGATGGCTTCATTTCTTTGGAATTTCCATTAATGAGCGAAGAAGCTTATGTCTCTCCACTTATTAATGCACAACCCGAAGGTGAGCATAGGCTCCTTTCTTTGTTTTCGGGTTGCGGCGGGATGGACCTCGGCTTCGAAGGAAAATTCATAGCCAACAGCAAATCCTTCAAAGAGAAAGACAATCGCATCGAGAAGGTAATTGACAAGGACTGGGTAATGTTGAAGAAAAACCACTTCAGAACCGTTTTCGCCAATGATATTCTTCCAGAGGCAGGCATCGCATGGACTACATACATGAAGAGATTTGGCTATGACCCAGACATCTTTCACAACGAGAGCATTGTCGACCTTGTCAAACTTCATAAAGAAGGCGTAAAAGTATTCCCAGATAACATAGAAATAGTCCTGGGTGGATTCCCATGTCAGGATTTTAGCGTCGCTGGCAAGCGTCTCGGGTTCAATTCCAAGAAAGACGACAAGGGACAAGCGATAAAAGATGACGTACCTTCAGAAGAGAGTCGCGGCAAGCTGTATTTCTGGATGAAAGAAGTGATTGACATAGTGAAGCCAAAGATATTCGTGGCAGAGAATGTCAAGGGCTTGGTTAATCTTGGCAATGTTAAAGATATAATCCAGAGAGACTTCGCAAGCGCTGATGGGAATGCATATATCGTCCTGCCCCCGCAGGTGCTTCATGCAGGGAATTACGGCGTACCAGAATCTAGGGAGAGGGTGATCTTTATCGGCGTCCGTCGTGACGCTCTTAACGCCAAAGCGCTTAAAGCACTTGATTCTGATGTCATTCCGGAAGAATACAATCCCTATCCTAAACCAACTCATTCTGCCTCAATACATGACGAATCTCTTTTACCATTGGTGACGACATACGATGTGTTAAAAAATCTTAGAGAGCCGGAATTCACTCAGGACGAGTCACAAAAAGTCTATTCAAAGGCTAAATACCTAGACAATGGGAGTCAGGGTCAGATAGAAATCAAGCTTGACGGACTGGGACCTACGATCAGATCGGAACATCATGGGAATATCGAGTTCAGACGACTATCCTACAATCATGGAGGCAAACATTTTAATGAGCTGAGACGAGGAATGAAAGAACGCAGGCTGACGCCTCGCGAATGTGCTATGATTCAGACCTTTCCTCCAGATTATCAATTTGTCGCGAATGGCGAATATTGGGGAGGCAAGCACATAAGCGCTTCTGGGGCATATAAGATAATCGGGAATGCAGTGCCTCCAATCCTGGCTTTCCAGATAGCGACTCGCATACAAGATTTGTGGTCAAAATATTTCGATTAATATGGAAAATCAACGTTTCGTGACTTTCGACATTACGGACATGAATGATGCAGACAAGGCTGTCAATGCTCTTTTGAGAGTGACGACAGACAATTTAAACACTTTTTCCTCAGAGTCGGCAGTAATCTGTTCAGGCCTGTCCAGCTCTCAGGTCGAGCAATTGTCTTTCGATACAATGGTTAAAATAGCGCCTAGCGTTGATTTTGATCCTAAAAGGATAGACCTTGTCTCAGGACAGCGATTTCCTGACATCGTACTTCATGAAACAAAATACGGAGTGGAAATCAAGTCAACACTCAAAGACAGTTGGAAATCTACCGGCAGCAGCATTGTTGAGAGCACAAGAGACATTGACACAGATAAAATCTTCTTGCTATTCGGAAAACTCGGCGGTGCGCCAGAGTTTAGATGCAAACCCTATCAGATGTGCCTTAGCAACATCGCCGTCACTCATTCTCCAAGATATCTGATAGACATGGAATTGTCATCAAACGAGAATATCTTCTCCAAAATGGCTACTGAATATGACGACTTTCGAACATTGCCCGAGAATGATAAAATCAATAAAGTCAGGGATTATTACAAGTCCAAAGCCAAAATAGAGAAGAAAGAGCAAGCTCCGTGGTGGATGGGAGGCACTACTAACGTAAACATATCTTTCTATAACGATCTCCCGGCAAAAGAGAAATTTGTCCTTGATGCTAAGGCTATGATTTTCTTCAAATCAATATATGAGCAAGATCCCAATAAAAGATATAGGGCTATTTCTTTATGGCTTATTAATTACCACTCATTATTAGTTCCTAACATCAGAGACACTTTCTCAGCCGGCGGAACTTGTAAGAAAATAAATGGCAAGTCATTATGCACGCCATATCCTCATATCGTCAAAGAGCTTCTTTCACATAACTCAGAGATTTATAGGTTGCTGGCCATTGAGCCCGATGAGGAAATCTTTAATTGCATAAATGAATTCTGGGATTTCGATCACGATTCCAAGGATCTCTATGGCTCGTGGGTATCAATGGTCGAGACCGCTTTTGGCGACAATGGTGATCTTAAGGATATTCCCATAAGGAATCTCTTGGAATCGAAAGCGATGCCGAGGTGATGGGCTATGAATATGCCGTAGTTGGTCATGGGAATGTGCTGGGCCTTGGCCGATTCGATGCGGGAAACCATCTGCCGCCTGCCGAAGACGCATGCCCCGCAATGGATGATCAATGAATATGGCGTCAAGTCTTCAGGGAAGTCATTTCCGGAGACGATTTCTATGCCGAGATCATCTCCGAAACGCCCTCGAAGCATCTCAGGAATCTTCTCCCTTCCGATGTCTTCTGTAATAGGGACGTGAGAGCAGGCTTCTGCGATCAGGATTTTCGACCCGGGTTTCAGTCTGTCTATGGCTTTGGCACCCTCGATGAAATAGTCAATGTCTCCTTTATAGGCCGCCATCAGCACAGAAAACGAAGTCAGACGCACTTCAGGAGGGCATTGCGGGGCGATTTGCTTGAAGGCTGACGAATCGGTGATTACCAAATCCGGCAGGACGCAGAGGGAAGAGAGTGTCTTCGAGAACTCTTCCGGCACACAGGAAACAGCGATGCAATGAAGGTCGAGCAACTCACGCAGAACCTGCGCCTGAGGCATGATGAGCCTGCTTTTCGGTGCCTCCCTGTCCTGAGGCATCACAAGCACGACAATGTCGCCTAGCCGCACCAGATTACCCAGAATCGTTCGCCCACCGAAATCTTGCGGAGCCTTTTCCAGCAAAGCCTTCAGAAGATTATCTATTCCTAAATGTTTCGTAGCACTGACTTCGACAGGATCGACGCCAAATGACTTAACGGCCTCTTTTCTTGCAGCAGAAAGAGCTTCGGGAGCGAGGTCGTCGATT
The DNA here is from genome assembly GCA_022653735.1 of Bacteroidales bacterium. Lineage (GTDB taxonomy): Bacteria > Bacteroidota > Bacteroidia > Bacteroidales > UBA932 > Cryptobacteroides. Next base: position 2,292 of record JALCSU010000007.1, on the reverse strand, counting down.
TTATTGAGGACAGTTAGGAAAGGCTTGCCTGATGCCTTCAAAGCATTTGCGCAAGAGGCCTCTAAAACATATTCATTGGAAGTGGCATCGCAGACCATTACCGCTATGTCGGCCTCGGCCAAAAGTTTTCTGGATGCCTCCGCCCTCAGGCTGCCAAGCTCCCCGGCATCATCCATGCCTGCCGTGTCAATCAGCACGCATGCCCCAAGATCCGGCAACTCGATCGCCTTCCGGACAGGATCCGTCGTAGTGCCAGGCACATCCGACACAATGGACACTGCCTGGCCGGCAATCGCATTCACCAATGATGACTTCCCGGCATTTCTCCTGCCGAAGAATCCTATGCGCAGCCTCTCCGATAATGACGTCGGCATATTCGTTCAAAATCTGAAATCCCTCTCTCCGCCACGAATGCGACGGAGATATTCCTTTGCTTTGTCTTTGACCGGCCCGGGCAACTTGACCATCTCGGCATCCACCATTTCCTGCCCGAGCTTGCGCGTTGCCTCCCCAGCATAGTCGGTGAGATATTCCTCCAGGGTCAGAAGCGCATTCGGCGTGCAGCAGTGATGGATTTTCCCGGCCTTCACAAGATGCATGAAGCGATCGCCCGTGCGTCCTGCGCGGTAACATGCTGTGCAGAACGATGGAATATATCCCAGAGCCAGCAGCCAGGAGACGACCTCGTCAAGGGTTCGCTGGTCATGAACGTCAAACTGTGCGGTCTCATCATGGCGCTCAGGAGTGGTGTAGCCGCCCACGGAAGTCCTCGAAGCTCCGCTGATCTGGGATATTCCCAGGTCAAGCACCCTCTCTCGCACGTTGCGAGACTCCCGCGTAGATATTATCATTCCCGTGTAAGGAGCCGATATCCTTATGACGGCGATTATCTTGCAGAAAATGTCGTCGGGAAGGATATTCGGAAAATCCTTGAGGTCAATTCCATCGGCAGGACACAGACGAGGCACGCTGATGGTGTGCGGCCCTACTCCGAAGCGAGCCTCCAAATGTTCGGCGTGCATCAGCTGTCCCACCAGCTCGTAACGGTAGCTGTTCAGGCCGTAGAGCACCCCGCAGCCCACATCGTCGCAGCAACCCATCTGAGCCCTGTCCATGGCCTCGGTGTGATAGCAGTAATCGCTCTTCGGCCCCGTAGGGTGAAGGGCTTCGTAATTCTTCTTGTCGTAAGTCTCCTGAAATAAGATGTACGTGCCGATCCCAGCCTCATGCAGACGTCGGTAGTTTTCCACCGTGGTAGCGGCAATGTTGACGTTCACCCTGCGAATCGAGCCATATTCGGTTTTCGTGGCATAAATCGTCTTTATGGCATCGAGCACATATTCAATAGGATTGTAGGCCGGATGTTCTCCGCATTCGACCGCCAGTCTCTTGTGTCCCATATTCTCAAGGGCCCGTACCTCAGCGGCTATTTCTTCCATTGAAAGCTTCTTGCGAGGGATTGATTTGTTTTTCCCATGGTAAGGGCAATAGACGCACCCGTTCACGCAATAATTCGAAAGGTATAACGGGGCGAAAAGCACAATTCTGTTACCGTAAAAAGCCTTTTTGATTTCCCTTGCCAGATCGTGGATGCGTTCGTTCATTTCGGGCAGGTCGCAATCCATCAAGACAGCAGCTTCCCTGTGATTTAGGCCTTTCATTCCGGCAGCCTTGTTCAATATAGATTCTATTAATCCTCGGTTACTCTTGTTCCTGGCGGCATATTCAAGAGTCTCCTGGATCTCTTCATCGCAGATGAATTCCTCTGCGTGTTCTGACTTCGGATTATATGCTGGCATAGCGTCATTGATTATGCTTATTGCAAATTTATCAAAATTGCATTTCAAAGCAAACATTTTTAAAGTTATCCGGTCTCAATCTGAACGAATTGTTATCTTTGCAAAGCATGAAGGCGACGATTGACAAACTATTCCGAACTGGGGATGCTTCCAATGAAGAATTGAAAGCGCTCATGGACCTTTGCGATAATGAAGGCCTGAAAGAAGCCGCCGTCGCTCGCCGGAAGGAGCATTACGGGACCGCCGTTTACATACGGGGGCTGATAGAGTTTTCCAATCATTGCCGGAACAACTGCTTCTACTGCGGCATAAGGGCTGCCCAGAAAGATCTGCGGCGCTATCGGTTAGGGCAGAGCGAAATCTTAAGCTGCTGCAACGAGGGGTATAAGCTGGGTCTGCGAACCTTCGTGCTTCAAAGCGGAGAGGATAATGAATATTCCGACGAGGCGCTTTGCAATATAATATATTCAATAAAATCCTCGCACCCCGATTG
>JALCSU010000006.1 GCA_022653735.1 Bacteroidales bacterium | reverse complement strand
TGATTTTCCTATCATTTTCTGCAAGGTTTCCAGACATAAAGGTACGAAATTCCGCAGACAAAAACAAAAAATACTACTTTTATTTGATTGATTGTCAATTTATTAAATAACTCTTAAGGAGCGACTACTTAATTTCTCATCTTTGACACATTGCTTTTGAGAAATCGAGTCCCCAGACCGCTGAAATGGCGATTTGGGGACTCTTGCGTTCTGGAACTTTGTAGCTATACGGACTCCTTTTAGTCCTTTTTCGTAGATTTTTTAGATTCTGCGATGATGGCATTCATTCTCTGTTTTGAGACGATCTGCGTATCCGTCCTGAAGCCGGCGGAGCCATGCAGGTTGTTGGTGACGTCCGTCCGTGTATATGTGGGGACATAGCCTTCTCCGTTCACGGCGAGGAAGTTCATGTCCTGAAGAGTGCCGATTATCTCATCGGGAGAGAAGCGCCGTCCTCCGCGGTTGATCTTCTTCGCGAGGTACTTGTACAGGATTCGCACTTGATGAAGCGTTTTGGGTCGTTCTGCCCTTTGCCGAGCTTGCCGGCCGCCCCGCGCTTGATGATGCTCTCTGCTCTCGCAGTCTGCTTCCCGCGCGCGTGCCGCAGGTAGTCGCGGTACTTGAACGAGAAGGTGACGATGAGCCTCTGCGACAGTTCCTCGCCGGTCTTGCTGAGCGTCGTCTTTATCCATCGCTCTCCTTTGCCAGAAGCGACAACGCCCTGTAGACCTGATGGATGTCTGACTTCGGCCGCTCGATGAAGCGCTTCGCATCCTCCAGGGATGAACGCTTGGAGCCGGGATACAGCACCCTCGTGTAGAGCAGCATTTGAAGGATGTCGTCCAGGTCATATTCGTTCTTGTGCTTCTTCTCTATCTTTTTGCAAATCTTATCAAGACCCAGTTCGTGGTAGACTTTCTGCAGGAACAGGTAGCCGCCGTTGAAGCAGCGCCGTTCGTCCTTCTTGACCAGGGCGCTCTGGGAGAACTTTACGACCACGTCCCTGCGGAGCTCCTTGTCTGCCTTGGTCAGCCCCTTGATGTATTCTTGGACCGCTTCCATCGTATTCTCCTTTCCGAACCTTGCCTCAACCTCCTCGATGCTCCCCAGGCGCTCCACCGTCCTTGTTGAACTCTTCCCGGACTCCGTCCTATAGGACTTCTGGACATAGTAAAGCGTGGCGTTTTTAGACTTGCTGATAGTTAGTTTCATATAACATAACCGTATATAGCTATAAATACAGAAATATAATTGACAAAAAAAGACTTTTACGAAAAAGTCCATCAATTATTTGCGAATATTCTTAATTCAAGAATGTGTCAAACTTCCGGGCTTTTCTGGTTACGTTCACCTACTATGTGATGCAAGGACATGATTTTTCTGAAGCGTATTTCCTTGCGTGGCCGACTGAGACTCCTTTCCAAATTTATGTTGACTCGGGTTTAGGACAGAATGCGTAAATTTGTTTCGATAAACCTGAATTGGCCAATTCGCCATGGTAAGAATTCTGACACTAATTCTTGCGTTTTCGCTTCTACTGACAGGATGCGTGAACAATAAACAAGCAGAGCCTATGCCAATTACAATTAGTCTTCGTCACACCGGAATCAATGATAATGCGCTGAAATTTGCCGAGGAGATGATTTCCAGCGGCACGGTGGATGCCATCCGGTCAGGGGAAGGAAACCTGCGCTATGAGTATTACCAGTCTCTGGATGATCCCCAGACCATCCTTCTCATCGACAGTTGGGCCAGCCAGGAAGCCCTTGATGCTCATCATTTTTTACCTATGATGACAACCATCACGGGGTTTCGAGAGAAATACGACCTCCGCATGAGCGTTGAGCGGTACGACAGCGCAAAAACACCCGAAAGCGAGAATCAATATATCAGAAAATAGCCGCGAAGAGCCGAATGGGCCCCGGAATCATCAGGGGAGCTCTCATTTCAGTCCTTTCAAGTACAAAAAGGGGTGGTTTTGCACTTGAAAGCCACCGTTCCAGTCCTTTCAAGTACAAGAAGGGTGTTTTTGCACTTGAAAGCCGCTGCTCCAGTCACGGTCGTGTCTCTCATGTTTCTATTGGTGGTTCCGGGGAGAATCTGTACCTTTGCGATGTGCATGAAAGCAGAACGACAACCTCAGCCGTACGGCAATTTCGTGAATCCGCCATGAAGGACGGAGAAAGGATCAGGAGAATTGAATGATAAACAGAGACTGTATAGAGACCGCATATAGCCTCTTGCACCAGAAGCGGAATGTCTATATCCATTCTACCCTCGACTGGCAGAAGGATGACATAGAATTGGCCATGGGCGACTATTGTGGACGACATGAGTCATGAACGATATGAAGCCTTGTCCGGCGGCAGGTCTGATTTCCTGAAAGAGCTCAAAAGGTTCGGAGGGGATATCACTCTGGCCGTAGATAGATTAGAGGAAATGTTATCAAAAGAGTAATTTTGAACCATGAATATATTGACGACTGTAATTGCCTCCCTTGTGGCTTTGGAACATTTGTACATCATGTATCTTGAAACCTTCGCGACGTCTTCGAAGAATACGTCAAGGGTGTTTGGCATAAGCATAGACAAACTGAAAGACAAGAATATCTCCACCCTCTTAAAGAATCAGGGGGCATATAACGGCCTCATAGCCATTTTCTTGTTGTTTGCAGTTTCTCAACAATACGTGCTATTGACTCGTCTCTTTCTTGTATATGTCATCCTGGTCGCTTCGTTTGGAGCGGTCACAAGCAAACCAAGCATCATAATAAAGCAAGGCGGCCTGGCAATTCTGGGGCTGATCTGCAGTTACCTCTAGAGAAAGAGTTTCCGCAATATTGGTAGTTCTTTCCCGAATTTCTGTAGCATTCATTAGCAATATTGTCCATAACTTGCGCTCGAAAAATACGAATTGCCCCGAATAATTCGAATTGTTATGAGCGTGCTGAACGCAAGCGGTATCAGCGGCGTGGTAGAAGATGCCCGGAGATTAATGCCTGACGTAAACTGGGCATGCGCCTTTGTATCAATGCCGCCAACCATTCCAATCGAGCCTCCTTGATTCAGACTTGGCTGCCGACGCAGACTCTTTCGACTTCCGGCCCTGCCGCTCGGATGATGCAATATTATTCCATCCGAATCTGATTTACGGCACACCGCTGGCCAAGCGCATCTACGACTATACCTTTTTCGACTGCACCCAGCACGAAGCCCTGCACCTCTCGGCACAACGCTACATCCAGAACAAGATCATCGACCTGTCGAAACAATACGTCATGGATAAGAAGCCGACCATTAATCAAGTAGACTAAAAACTCGGCTTCCGGTATCCCCGGCATTTCACCCGCCTGTTCAAGCAACAGATAAACATGACTCCGACGGAGTATCGGAATTGACAGGCGATCCGGTCAGGCTAGAAAATTACCGTATTTGTGCTCAGAGTGTCATCACTCGCTTCATCTCCAAGTTCTCGTAGCCTTCCGGGCAGTGAGTAGAGAGATATACTGTAGGATTATTCTGGATGAACTCACGCACTCTGTCAAGGGTCTCACGAGCTGCCTTGATGTCCTCGAAGACGATGCTCAGCTTGTTTGCTTTCAGAGCCGCATCGCAGTAAGTCACGTCTCCGTGCAGCATGAAAAAGAGTCCATCGTTTTCGACAATGACGATGCTGTTGCCGTTGGTGTGACCTTTGGCCTTGATATACCAGATGCCATCAGCTACCTGCTGTGCATGTGGAAAGTTCTTGTAGGACTGATCATACTTGGCGCGAATGATGTTTTCGCCTTCCAGCTTCATCGCGTCGGCATCCTCTGACGAAATATAGACCTTGGCATTGGGAAAATACTCCAGCGCCCCCGTATGGTCCGGATGTTTATGTGTTACAAGAATCTTCGTCACCTGCTCGGGCTTGTAGCCGAGGGCTGAGAAGGCATCCATATAATCGGCAATCTTCTCGCCCATGTAGAGTGGACCGCCGAGTTTCTTGGCGGGTGCAGGCATGCCGGTTTTGAAACCAGTATCAACAAGAATCACCTCCTTGCCCGTATCGATAAGGAAGTTCTGAAGCGAGCTGCGATAGATGATCTGTTCGTCCAAACCTTCTTTGCTCTCACCGCCAAAAGCGAACGACTGGTTCATAAAACCGCCGTCGAACATGCGAATTGCTTTGATCTCCATATTTCATCTATTTTGTAGGTTCCCATTTGCAACGGACGGGCGATACTATTGCACCCTCCTTTTTCAGCTCAGCAAAAGCCTTGTCCACTTTCTTGCGGTCGGCACCTAGGGCCTTTGCTACGTCTCCTGCCGAGACAGGTTTGCCTGCCTGGCGCATTGCCTGTAATACTTGCTCTTTCATATTTGTCTTAATTTATGGTTTACCTATTTTGCTTCACCTGTAAGCTCTGCGAACCGAATAATTGTTCTTGAGCGCAATTCTCATGCAGCAGTTACAATTACTGGCTCGTTTGTCAGAAGCAAATGTACTATGTTTTTCGGATAAAAAAATATTTGCTCAAGAATTATTTGGCTTGGTCTTGACCTTGCGGAGGAGAGCTGTTATGAATTATCTCATTACTGATTTAGGATTTCTTTTGCCAAAGCGTTCACTGCGTTAACGTCAATTGGTTCGAGGATGATTTGTTCTGGCTCCAGATCCAAAAGGAACTACATGTAGTTGGGGAGCGTCAGAAGTTGTCCGTCGCGGCCGACATTGTAATCGCCGAATTTGATGATGTGTTTCACATGATATTTGTTTGGATTTTTCAAAACTGTTTGCACACTCTTGGCCTGAGCTCTTTTCGCTTTTACTTCAAACGGCACGCATTCTCATTTTATCCGGACAAGGAGTCCGGAGTCCTTCAAATAGTAATATAGACTCTGCTGTTTCTTGTGAAGCGTGTCTGCCATCAGGCTCTCGTAAATGGCGCCTTTGAATCCTCCCAGATTTCCCTGCAAGATGTCGGCGCGGGTTCCAGGACCAAGCATCTCGATCAGCAAACCAATATCCGCAGTGTAAACCTTGAAGACGTTGTCCTTGGCGTTGACTTCCATAGGGAGACCGGTGATGTTCCTATTCTTCCCGCCAAATGATGAATATCCTGATTATAGAAGACGAGCGCAGCAGCGCCGACTGCATGAAACGAATGATAGAGGGCATGGGGACTGAATACAAGATTGTCGCAGAAGTGGAGAGCAACTCTCAGGTCCGGGCCTTTCCCAAGGAACGACATCCGGACATCGACTTGATCCTGTCCGATATCCAGCTGGTCGACGGGCTCAGTTTCGATGCGCTCCGCGATGCCCCCGCATCCATTCCCGTCATCTTCACTACCGCCTTCGACCACTATGCGGTCCAGGCCATCAAGTTCAACAGCATCGACTACCTGCTTAAGCCAGTCGATGAACAGGAACTTCGAAGCGCCCTGGAAAGGGTGAAAGATTTGCACGAAGACGTTCCGACATCCACCACCGACGCCATTGCGCAACTGCTGGACTCAGTCAAAAGCCAGTCCATCCGCTACAGGGAGCTCTTTCTGATTCCCAGCAGGGCCGATGAATACCTGGTGGTCCCGACCTCAGATGTGAGTCATGTTACCATCCAGGACGGAGTGGTTAGGCTCTATACGCAGAAGGGAGAATCGTATCTATTGGCCATGACGCTGGACCAGGTCGAAAATGAACTGGACCCGCAGCGCTTCATGCGCGTCGATCGTCAGTTTGTCGTCAACGCCGCTGCCGTTGAAAAGCTATCCAACTGGTTCCTTGGCAAGATGCGTGTCCACCTGAAAGGCTATCCGGATACTCAAATCATCGTGAGCAAGGAAAAAGCCACCTCGGTGAAAAGGTGGCTTGATTTCTGATAGGATTCAGTCGCTTCTGCAGAGAATGAAAACTGCCGTCATCCTGTTGGGGTAGCGGCAGTCCTCATGTCATAGTTTATGGCCAAATATCCTGTCCTATACTTGCTTCGGTCGAAGCAGTCATGCGACGATTCCGTCTTTGCTGGAAGCTATAATCTCGAATTGATTTGCCATGCTGGCTCTCAGGCGCAATGAGTTGGGGCCCTTACTTTGGCTGAGGGCTCTGTCGATACTCGCTGGGTGACAGCCCGAGGTGCTTGGTGCAGTAGCGGCTGAAATAGGAGAGGGAGGCGAAATTCATCCGCTCGGCGATCTGGGTGAGCGACAGGCGCTCATCATCCAGATAGTCTTTCAATATGGGTATGGTGTGGCGGTCGATGTAGGAGGTGACGCTTTGACCCGTCACGCGCTTGATGGTGGCGGAAAGGTATTTCGGCGACACGTTCAGGCGTTCTGCGTAGTAGCTCACGTTGCGTTCCGTGCGGCTGATTCCGGTAGAGAGCAACGCCATGAGCTGTTTCACTATATAGGCCGTCCTGTCCGTTTGTGTATCTGTGGTGTCCCGCTGGGCGTGTGGCTCAAAGATGTCGTACATCATAGTCAGACAGAGACTGCCCATCAATTCTCTATAGAAGAGCAGATGACGGTCGTCCATGCGCTCACGCAGCCGGTGGAAGTCGGCAAGCAGATGATGGGTCTGCACATCTGTGAGCTTGATGACAGGGTCCTGATTCAGGGAGATGCTGCCACCAATGCCGTAGTTGTTTGACGGCAGCAGGTTTTGCAGAAACTTATAGTCAGCGGCAAACCATTCCACCTGCATGTCAGCATGAGCCGCAATGTTGCTGACGCGGTTGGGATAGGGTATTACCACCAAGTTGTTTTTCACAATATGATAGCACCGCTCGTTGAAGACAAAACTGCCCTCGCCAGCCGTGCATAGCAGGTGCATACAGGTCTGGCTTAGCTCAGGCGCATTCATCGCCTGAAAATCAGTGGAATACACAAAATCAACCTTCATGACTGCGAAGATACAATTATATAATAAACAAGCAAACGATTTGTGCAAAAAGTGAAAATCGTGGCCCTTTTTGTGAAACCGTATTATGGGAAAGCCATCGTAACTTTGCAGCGTGAAATTTAAAAATGATTAAAATAATGGATATTTTTGAAAGACTTCGTTCCGGAGCTGACGTAGATATGGCGACTTTCGGGTATGTACAGGCCGTCAAGCATATGACCGACTGCGCTAACATCTGTTTCAAGATCAATACGACAGAGCCTGTGCCGGAGAAAATTCGCCCGCTCGAAGAGAAATTGTTTGACGGCAATCTCGACCATACGAGTTATCTGATGCCCCCGTTTCAAATTGACTTCGCCTGCCAGAGATGAAGATAGGCCGTGGAGTCTTTGTGAATCACTCGCTGACGTGTATGGCCGCCGCGTGGCTACCAGTGATGAAATTGCCGATGCCGCCTCCTTCCTCATGGGAGAGCACGCCACATTTATCATCGGTACCGACATTCTCATCGACGGCGGCTGCACAGCTTCGTATTGGTACGGTGTTCTACAGTATCTAAAGGCTACGCATTAGAATGAGTAAATGAGGATAATGAAACATATAGTAACCATCATTATTGCAATATTGACAATGGTAACAGTACAAGGTCAGACGCTTACGGAGCGTCAGAAGGGATTGGCGGCATGTGCCTGCCTGATGGCACAGGGTGATTTGCAGCGATTGGAATCTGCAATGAGGACGGCACTCGATAATGGCGTGACCATCAACGAACTGAAGGAGGCTTTCTCGCAGCTCTATGCCTACACGGGCTTTCCGCGCTCACTGAATGCGCTGGGAGTGCTGAGCAAGGTATTGGAAAATAAACAGACTGATTGGCAGGACGGAAAGTCCTGGACGCGTCCAGCAGAATGGGACGATGCGCGGAAAGCCTATGAACTGGGCGTGAAGAACCAGACGCAGCTTTCCGGCCGCCCGTTTGTTTACGACTTCTGCCCTCAGGATGACTACTATCTGAAGGCTCATCTTTTCGGCAATATCTTTCTGGGGGATCAGCTCTCACCAGCTGATCGCGAGATAGTGACGGTTGCCGCTCTGAGCGGACTTGAAGGTGTGGCTCCGCAGTTGGCTGCCCATAAGCGTGGAGCCGTAAACATGGGTAACAGTCAGGAGTTGGTTGATGAGCTTTGTGCTTGGCTCGACCACGAGGGTTACACGCTACGTAGCGAATTCTCTAAAGGCGTAGCTAACGTGAACTATGCTCAATATTTTGTCGGTGATAGTTTTGTCGCGCCCATCAAACCCGCAAACCTTGCTGACGGCGAAGCAACGGTAATGCCCATTGTCAACGTCACCTTTGAGCCTGGTTGCCGTAACAACTGGCACATTCATCACGGTGCACATCAGATTCTGATCTGTGTGTCGGGCAAGGGCTGGTATCAGGAATGGGGCAAGGCTCCCATCACTCTCACCCCAGGCATGGTTATCGACATCCCTGAGGGTGTGAAGCACTGGCATGGTGCTCAGAAAGACTCCTGGCTCCAGCACTATACCACCCATGTCAAGACAGGCGGTGAGGAATCTAACGAGTGGCTGGAGCCTGTGACGGACGAAGTATATAACAGATTGAAGTAAGGACAATTATGGAATACGTAAAACTTGGAAACTCAGACCTCAATGTGTCGCGCATCTGCCTCGGCTGCATGGGTTTTGGCGATGCAAGTATAGGACAGCACTCGTGGACGATTGGCGAGGAGCCTACACGGGAAATCATCCGCCGGTCGCTCGACCTTGGCGTGAACTTCTTCGACACGGCGATTGCCTATCAGCTGGGCACATCGGAACAGTTTGTGGGCAGGGCCTTGAGGGATATGGCACGCCGCGAGGACATGGTGGTGGCAACAAAGTTCCTGCCTCGCACAGAGGAAGAAATCAAAAACGGCATCAATGGTCGTCATCATGTGATGAACTCCATCGACAGCAGCCTGCAGCACCTCGGCATGGACTATGTGGACCTGTACATCTATCACATCTGGGACTACAAGACACCCGCCGAGGAGATTCTGGAGGGCATGAACGAGGCCGTCCGTGCAGGCAAGGCGCGGTATATCGGCATCGCCAACGCCTACGCCTATCAGGTGGCGAAGATGAACGCGCTGGCCGAAAAGAATGGCTGGGCGAAGTTCATCAGCGTGCAGAACCACTACAACTTGATTATGCGTGAGGAGGAAAGTGAGATGTTCCCGTTCTGCCGTGAGGAGAACATCGCCATGACTCCCTACAGCGCACTCGCATCGGGTAAGCTGGCCAAGCGTCCAGGGGAAACATCGAAGCGACAGGCCGAAGACTCGTTCATGCACTTCAAGTACGATGCCACTGCCGAGCAGGACAACCGCATCGTGGAACGCGTGGTGGAACTGGCCGACCGCTACGGCGTGGAGATGACGCAGATATCCCTTGCCTGGCTGCTGACCAAGGTGGATTCACCCATTGTCGGAGCCACCAAGCTGCATCATATCGAGGGTGCCGTCAAGTCGCTCGATTTCCATCTGACTGCCGATGACATCCGCTATCTGGAAGAGCCGTACGTGCCACATAACCTCTCAGGTGTGATGGCAGTAAATAAGCCTGCCATGAGCGAGGAACCTGTGTGGGTAACAGCTGCAAAGAACAAATGATTAATTATGAAACTGACAACAATTATCTGCACAGCACTTATGGCATTCAGCCTTACGGCCTATGCACAGAAACAGGAAAATAAAGAGATGAAGAAAGTATTAGTCGCTTATTTCTCAGCATCGGGTGTGACCAAGGGAGCCGCAGAGCAACTGGCAGCAGTGGCTGGTGCTGACCTGCATGAAATCAAGCCTGCACAGCCCTATACGGATGCCGACCTTGACTGGAGAGACAAGCAGAGCCGCTCTACTGTGGAGATGAAGGATAAGAACTCTCGTCCTGCCATCACCGACAAGCTGGCAAACATGCAAGACTATGATGTGGTCTATGTAGGTTTCCCCATTTGGTGGTATACGGCTCCGACCATCATCAACACTTTTATGGAGGCTTACGACTTCAAGGGAAAGACCGTTATTCCCTTCGCTACCTCCGGCGGCAGCAGCATCAAGAAGGCTTGCGAGGATTTGAAAGCAACCTATCCTGATATCACATGGAAGGAAGGCAAGCTTCTGAACAGGACAAGCAAGAAGGAATTAGAGACTTGGGTAAAAGGATTGTAAGATTGGTAACGCCCGTGTCACGAAAGAATGGCACGGACGTTTCGTTTGTTAATTTCTTTAACAAATATCGACAATTGTATTTTGAAAAATCTAACGATGTTAGAATCTGCAAACATCTGCAAATATGGGGTGTAAACAACACTCAAAATGAGTCTCAGATATTTGCAGATTTTTGAACGGTTTTCCATCCAGCCGGCTGCCATCAAGAGCGGCGTGGAAGGTACAAATGCGGTACAGAATCCGACAAGACAACACGAAACAATCATTGATGAAGAATCTCCTTGGCCAGAGTATTCACAGCGTCCACGTCGATTGGTTCGAGTACGATTTCTTCGGGTTCCAGATCCAATAAAAATTGCATGTAGTTGGGGAGTGTTAGAAGTTGTCCGTCGCGGCCGACATTGTAATCACCGAATTTGATGATGTGCTTCACCTGATATTTGTCGGGATGTTTCAAGACCGTCTGCGCACTCTTAGCCTGGGCGGTCTTTGCTTTTACCTCAAGCGGAACGCATTCGCCTTTCATCCGGGTCAGGAAATCCAATTCAAGGCCCGAGTCCTTTTGGAAATAGTATAAACTCTGCTGTTTCTTGTGAAGCGTGTCTGCCATCAGGTTCTCGTAAATGGCACCTTTGAATCCTCCCAGATTTCCCTGTAAGATGTCGGCGCGGGTTCCAGGTCCCAGCATCTCGATCAGCAAGCCGATATCTGCTGTGTAAACCTTAAACACGTTGCCCTTGGCGTTGCCTTCCATCGGGAGTCCGGTGATGTCCGTATTGTAACAGCGGCAGATAATACCGGCATCTTCCAGCCACTGCAGGGAACCAAGATATGTTTCGCCCCGTCCACCAGGCTTTACTTTGTTGTACTGGAATTTCTTGTTCTCCTTGGATAACTGTTTGGGAATTGAATTGAAACATTCGCGAATGTGCGGTTTGTCTTTGTCCGGAGCATACTTGACCATATCGTCGCGGTATTCCTTCAGGATGCCCTTGTATTCCTCACTCACGGCATTCATGTTGTTCGTGGCCAGAAAAGCGTTGATGGGGGCGGGGAGACCTCCGATAGCGACATATAGGTTCAGATAGCGCTTCATTGCCACGTGAATCCCTTCAGGAACTGGCGTTTCTTCGGTGTAGAACTTACGAAGAGCCTCGATGACATCGGGATTCAGCCCGTTGGCCCAAAGGAACTCCTCAAAATCCAGAGGGTACATTTCGATGATGTCCTCGCTGCCGACGGGAACCGAGTTGATGCCTGGCTCTTTCTTCCGAACCATCTTGCGACGCCGTTTTTTGATCTCATCGCCGTAGCCCTGGACGCCCAGCAGGGAGCCGGTAGCGATTACGTCAAAGCGGCCGTCCTCTTTGAAAAACTTGAGAGACGTTCTGGCTTCGGGGCACTCCTGAATCTCATCAAAGATCAGGCAGGTCTCCCCGGGGATGAATTTGACCCCTTGAATCTGCGCAGAAAGATTGAGCAAGATATTGTCAACATTCTTTGACCCGGTGAATGCGTCTATTCGTTCAGGCTCTTTAATGAAGTTCATGTAAACGACATTCTTGTAATTCGCCCCGGCAAAATGCTGTGCGATAAATGTCTTTCCGCATTGGCGAATGCCCATAATGACAAGGGGCTTGTGTCCAGGCCTGTTTTTCCACGCGATGAGAGCGTCCTCAATCTTCCTTTTCAGCATAAACTTATCTTTTATCCGGGGACAAAGATACATTTTTTCAAACGACTTTTCAAGTGCTCGTCGTAATTTTTCGAACGAGTTTTTCGGTATCCATCGTATTTTTTCAAACGAGTTTTGACGGAATTGACACATTTTTCTAAACGATTCCGCAATTCAACATTATGCCAATGCGCGCTCAGTGGTCATTCCCGATGAGCGGCTACGAAGGGCGATTAGTTTAGGCCTTTGGCCTGAGAATGGAGGCTATTCGCCTGCGATCCTGGCAAAATTTCCGGAGGAGCCGGGGCGCGGAACGGCTTCGAGTCTGTGAAGTTGGAGAGCCGGGATGTGGTGAAGCGTCAGCGGAAACACATCTGGGACGGAAACTAACAGTCTTGCAGTGGAGCTGACAGGAGTGGAGTTCGGAGTGGCGCATCGTGCGCCTGAGGACGGAGCCAAAGCGAGTGAGTGCAGCGGTAGCAGAGCGAGCTGGCTTTGACCGCTATATCAATTGGCCGAATTTAACCCATTGTTGTGTGGTTGTCCACTATCACCACAAATTATCTATATACAGAACAGACCTTTGGGGAAAGTTGCAGTTTCTGTATTTACTTTGTCTTATTACTCGTTATAGATGTCTTCTCCAATTTATACTCCTTCCGGTGCTGCTGAGCCGTTATGTGAACGATGGCCGCTTCTATATCGAAATAACTTAGTGGAGAATGCCATCGTCTATTCCCTGGTGGACAGTTGCAAGGCCCTGGGCATTGATCTGCGTGAATGGAAAGAAGATGCCATGCTGCGAATACACGGAAACGAGAACAACCGGGAAGCCCTCCGTGAACTTCTGCCCGACAAGTGGACAAAAAGGACCAACTAAAATCAGCTTGACCCAGCTTGGACAAGTTGCCTCCAACTTGAAATTAAATATTCAAGTCGTCTTTATTCGGATGCTTACTATTTTCTCACTCTATTTTCCGATGCAGGAAATAGTTCAAATTCGTATATTATTGCAAATCAACAATATAACAAAAAGACTGTTTCAAGATTGTCCCCGTTTTGTCCCCGAAATTTTGAGGGGGACGAAAAATATTAGGGGTGCTGGTGGCACGGGGGACAAAATATGAAAGATGCGGCCTTGCATTGCTGCAGGACCGCACCGGGTGTTAACAATAGAAGTCTGGCATCAGACCTCCGGTGGCAAAGGTACGAATATTTTACGAGAATTGCTGAAGACATCTACGAGGGAGGGCAAGTAGAGATGTCGTGTGAAATCCGTAACTTTGTTTCGATAAATCGAGATTTATCGAGCTGTCTAGCAAAAACAGAGAAAGACAATCCTTGACCTATAGTGATAGAGCAAGCCCCGATATTCATAATAGAATGTCGGGGCTATAACTCCTATTGAGCCAGAAAGACAGTTATTCTTCTACCGGAACGAACTTCTCTTTCTTACGCTTGCAGCGGGGACACTTCCAGTCGTCGGGGAGGTCTTCAAAGGCCTCTCCGTCGTGCTCGGCGGGGTCATAGACGTAGCCGCAGATGGAGCAGACGTATTTGCCGGAGGCTTTCTGCTTCTCGAAGGACACCTCTACCATGAATGTAGGAACGGGATTATCCAGGTCCATTACGCGCTTTGCCTCCAGGTTCTCGTAGCCCTGCGGGGTATGGGTGCCCATATAAACGGTGGGGTGATTGCGGACAAACTCCCGCACCCTATCAAGCGTCTCGCGGGCGGCTGGAAGGTCGTCGTACACCACGGAAAGCTTGTTCTCATAGAGAGCCTCGTCCACGTAGGTGATATCAGCCTCACACATATAGAACAGCCCTTCTGACTCTGCAATCACCAAGCTGTTGCCGTTGGTGTGGCCTTTGGCTTTGATGAACCAGACGCCTTCTGCGATTTTCTGGCTTTCAGGGAAATTGTAGTAAGGGCCGTCCGTGAAGTGGACAGGAACCAAGTTCGGGATATCTTTGAGTTCGGCCACGCCGATTTCTTCTGCGCCCACATAGATTTGTGCATTCGGGAACGAGCGGAGCTCGCCGGAATGGTCGCTGTGTTTGTGGGTCAGGAGAATCTTCGTCACCTGCTCGCTCTTGTAGCCCAACGCAGTAAGAGCATCCATATAGTCGCAGATGGTCTGCCCGGTATAATCCATCGCAGATTCATCCATCACTTCTTCCGGGAAACCGGCAGGGAGTCCGGTATCCACCAGGATCACCTCGCCTCCGGTGTCGATGAGGTAGTTCTGCAGGCTGCCGCGGTAACGGACATTCTTGTCAAACCGCTCCGGTCCTTCCTCTCCTCCAAACGCGAAAGGCTGGGTATAGTACCCATCCTTTCTGAATTTTACTGCCTTGATTTTCATCGCTCTTACTTAGCCGGCTCCCACTTGCAGCGCACAGGAGATACAATGGCGCCTTCTTTCTTGAGTTCGGCAAAGGCTTTGTCAACTTCTTTGCGGTCGGCATTCAGAGCTTTGGTGATGTCTCCGGCGGAGACGGGTTTGCCAGCTTCGCGCATGGCTTTAAGTACTTGTTCTTTCATGATATTACATCATTGAGATTAAGAAATTCTCGTAGCCAAGCTTTTCAATCTGGAAGAGATACTGCGCTTCCCAGGCCATGTGGTCTTTCTCTCCGTCTATCCATTTCTGGATGAGTTTCTGGGTGGGATAGTCGTCTGCGAAGGCGGCCGCCATTTCGCTCATCATCTTGACTGCATCCGGCTGATAGTCTGATTCAATCTGTTGCTTGGGGTCATCGTAAAAGGGGAACTCCATTGTCTTCATCAATTCCTGAAGCTCGGCAGGTTTGCAGCCGAGTTCCACGAGGCGCTGAAGAACCTCTTCGGCTTCTTCCCACTCTTCCTCTGCTTCTTCTTTCCATTTGTCGGCCAGCTTGTTCCAGCCTTGCAGACGGTCATAGGCAGAGAAGGCAAAATGCTGTTTGCTGTTGCCGAACCATGCAGCTCCATACATTGCGAACTGCTTCAGTGCTTCTTCTTTTGTCATAATTAAATGGGTTTTAGTGTTTGTGTTTGCAAAGTTATACATAATGAGGCCTTCTTATTTGTTCAGGAAAAGATAAAATTTGTTCGAGGCGAAACAATTCGTTATCATTGCAAGGTATGTACAGTTTGAAGGAAGCCTGGGTCAAAATGCACGGAGCCGTTCCATACGAAGGTTGGGACGGCCGGGTATTGTGTGACAGGACAGATGGCGCAATGACTTTCCGGGCCAACAGGACGCAGGGCTTCATGGCTGCATATACCTTCACGCTGGTACTGGAAGGCTGGCTCACTATCATATATAACGGGCGGCAACTGGTCCTTGAACCGAACGACCTCTATGTTTATTCTCCAGGCATGTCCGTGACCATCGTGTCGGCCACCAAGAATTATAGGGGAATCTGCCTGCTGGTAGACGAGCACCTTACCCTTGAATCGGATACGGTACGGGACATGATCCGGATTGCATATCTTCCCATTGTGCGCCTGCGGGAGCCCAAAATTGCCTTATCAGATGATGTGGCGGCTGTTTTCAGAAGCCGTATGGAAGAGATCCTTCGTTACCTCTCTTCCGACAATGCACATAAGGGGGCAATTGTGGAGCATCTATACGCTGTATTTCTGCTGGATATACAGAGTGTCCTGGAACAGTCTGTCGAGAATGAACCTGCAGGGAAACGCGCCGAGGAGGTGTTTGTCGGCTTCATCAGACTGCTCCCGGAAAACTTTCTGGAGCATCACGACATTGCGTATTTCGCAGATGCGCTGAGTATTACCACCACGTACCTCTACAGAGTTGTTCGTCAACTCACCGGGCGCACGGTGGTAGGCTATGTGAACCAGTTCCTCCTGATGGAAGCGACCTTCCTGCTTCGAACCTCAAAGCTGAGCATCGCCCAGATCTCCGACCGGCTCCATTTCTCCGACCAGGCCGCCTTCAGCAAGTTCTTCTCACGGATGAAGGGTGTGGTGCCGAAGGAGTATAGGAGACAGAAACAGTAGCGACTAAATTCCCGTTTATCGGCATAAAGCGAGCCCCGGCAGTCCAGATGGATTGCCGGGGCCTTTTCTGTCCTATCAATGATTCAGAAGCAAATTCTTCCCATCAGGGAATAGCCGTCTCTCTCTGTTTTAACAGCCGCCGGACTGAAGGTCATCGTTGGGTTGGCGATTTTTAAGTTACCGAGAGCGATACCAAGGTCAACGCGGTTCTGCTCCACCAGCCACTTTTTCAGAAGGCCCTGTTTCTTGCAGTACAGTTCAATCTCATCGCCGCTGTGACGGAAATACCACGGCTGGTTGTTCATCGAGGAAGGGGCAATCCGCGCGGCTTCCAGTCGCTCATCGGCGTTGTCGCTGATCTCGGACATCGCTTTCCTTTTCACATCGGCGGGATTTCTCCAGCCGTTGCCTTCCGCAGGCCGTCCGAAGGCAATCACCGCAGACCACTTCGCCCCGTCGGCATCGTCCTTGACTTTAGGAGAAACGGAGGTGGCCCAGCAGGTACCGATACCGAGCGAGGTCATATAGATGACTGTCTGCTCGTAGATATAGGCCGCATTCATAATACCCTCGTCCGATCCGTCGGAATAGATGGCGAAGTAGTGCGGGGCACGCCACTTCATGATGGCCTTGATGTCATCGGGGCCCACGATGTCCGCCTTTACCATTTTGCCGGGAATGAGCGGTTATACGCTATTGGCATAATCGGTAATCTGTTTCAGCTCTTCGGCTGTAAGCCCGGCCATGTCATAGGCGCGGGTGCTTTGCCTTTGATGCAAGGCTTCGTTCATTGAAATCAATTGTTCCATGGCATTCTTATTCTTTTTGTTGTTTTGTGCAGATGTATTATTGCAGGCGGCAATTGTCAAAAGAGCCGTGGCCGCTGAAATAATAAGGGCCGTTTTCTTCATTTTCTGGTGTTTTCTTGTTTCGGATGCAAATTTAGCGCATCTTTGCTATAAATAATATAGCGCTATACTATTGTATACTGATATGAGCAAGCAAGAACAAATGGACTGCAAGGAAGTGGCCTTCGCCCTCCGTGACACTGTGAACGCCATCAGCGGCAAGTGGAAACTGGCCATTGTGGGCACAATCATGTACGGCAAACACCACTTTACGGAAATACAGCATAACATTCCCAAGATAACGCCACGGATGCTGTCCAAGGAACTCCGGGAGCTGGAGATAAATGGCGTGGTCAAACGAATTGTCACGGACACCATCCCCGTGACAATTACCTATGAACTCACAGAGTCCGGGCAGGAATTGGACGCTTTGGTGCGGCTGATGATGGACTGGGGAAAGAAACACCGGGAGAGACAATTGGCTAAACTATGATGATAGACCTAAGTCGGCACAACTGGGCTTCCTTGCCGGGTGGTGGTAAGAATAAAGAACTAAATTCCCTGTTTATCGGTATAACTGAGGCCCCGACAGTCCAGATGGATTGCCGTGGCTTTCGTATGACCATGTCGCGAAAAATGCGTAACTTGCGTTCGGTAAATTGGAATTTGTGCACTTATGACAGAAAAAGAGAAAATGCTTGCCGGGCTGCCGTATTCGGCAGTTGACCCCGTGCTTCTGGAAGAACTTGGCGCAGTCCATGATATTATTCACCGGTATAATGCCATTGTCCCTTCCGATACAAATGCCCGGCTTGCCGTTTTGAAGAATCTGCTGGGAGCCATCGGAGATGACGAGATTATCATCAATCAGCCTTTCTACTGTGATTACGGCAAGCAAATCTGCGTAGGGAAACGCTTCTTTGCCAACTTCAACTTCACCGTTCTGGACGAGGCTCCAGTCACTGTTGGCGATGACTGTTTCATCGGTCCGAATGTGAGCATTTACACCGCGTGTCATAGTACCGACCCCATCGAAAGGAATAGCCGGAGAGAGTGGGCTGCGCCAGTTACAATAGGAGACAATGTTTGGATAGGTGGCAGTGTGACCATCCTTCCAGGTGTAAGAATCGGCAACAACGTCACTATCGGTGCCGGGTCAGTTGTAACGAAGGATATTCCCGACAATGTTATTGCCGTTGGGAACCCTTGCCGTGCTGTCAAGGGGATAAACATGTAAAATTCCCTGTTTATCGAAATGATTATGCCCCGACAGTCCAGGAGGATTGCCGGGGCGCTTTGTGTCAAGGGAACGGATCTCTTACGAGAAGTACAGGTCGGCTTCCATCTTGCGCCTGCGGACGAGACCGGGGAGGCGCTTGCCGCCGCCGTAGACCCAGCGGGAGAATTCGCCCCGGATGGAGGGGTCTTTGGGGTTCGCCTTTACCTTGCGGAGCAAGGTGGAGCGGGCAAGGTTGCCGGTGCCGACGTTATAGGTGAAGGAGAGCAGGGCGTAGAACTGATGCTGGGAGATCGGGAGTCCGTTGGGCATCCGGCAGAGTCGTCGAGGCCCAGGGCGAAGGAGAGGTTGTCTTCGAAGATGCGGATGTCCTGATCTAGGAACTCGTTCGCCTGCTCGCGGGTGATGGTCATTCCTTCATACACACCTGCCGTATGGCCCCAGCCGATGGTCCAGACGCCGGCAGGGCACTTGTAGGCGTGCAGGCGGCAGCCTTCGAAGGTGTGGATGAGGACGTATGCGGATTTGGATGCTTTCATGGCGATGGGGATATAAAAGACTCCCGTCTGACAAGAGCCGGGCTGGAGTCCGTGAGAGAGGGGGTCTGATGCCTACTCGCTGGTGAGCTTGGCCTGGGCAAGTACGTCTCCGGACTTCTCGCCTGTGGCGGTGTTCACGTAGAAGTACTTGAAGAAGACCTTGGGGCTGCCGGCGGACGGAGTGCCACACTTGGCGTCGTATTTGGCCTTGATGTCGATGGCCGTGGACACGGGGGTGTATGGGTCATCGAAGGCAGCAGCCTTGCTGTAGGCGCGGGTGATACCGTTGCCCTGAGGTTCGGAGGCCTGGATGACGAGTTTTAGGTTGGACACATCGCTGGGGATGGTGGCCAGCTGGAAGGTCATCGCAGCCTAGGTGAGGGTGATGGTCGCGGAATCCGGAGCGACGACACCGGAGAGGTTCGGCACGGCGGTCATAATGTTGCCGCCGCAGTACACGACCCAGTAGTTGAGCCGCAGGAAGAGATTGGCGCCCGAGATCTTGGCCTTGGTGCCGAGAACGGACTTGCCCTGTGCGGTGTTGGCCGCGGCATTCCATGCGAGGATCTGCTCGTTGGTGAGACCCTACCAGGCCTGAGAGAGCTGCTTGAAGACAGCTTTTACGGAAGACTGGAACGCGGTCCTGGTGGAACCGCCGTATCCACGGTTGCGGATGTACTTGCGACCGCGCGTCTTAGCGGCGGTGACACCCTTTGCGGAGCCCGACATTTCGTCGAAGGCGATTGAAGGATTGTACTTCATGGCAAAATGGATTTGAGGTTAATAAAATGAGTAATAAGGATATAGATTATTCCAATTAAAGCGATGAGGAGGAACAGACCGCCGGCCTTCATCTTGAACGTCTGCCACCAGGTGAGTTTCTTCTCGACCTCCACGGTCTGCGTGACCACCCGGTCCCGGTAGACGAGGGAGTCGCGCACAATCTCCTTGTATTCGACCGCTACGGGCTCCTTGACGGGCTTTGTGGAGAGCGAGTGGGTAAGGACTCCATCGGAGACGGAAGCCTCGGATTTGGCGTATTTATTCTCCAATACGGAGGCGGTGTCCCGGGTGACCACTTTCTCCTTGATGACCGGCAGCTCGACCCAGGCCGTGTCTCTGACAATCTTCTCCACGACACGGACCTCCACCTTGGTACTGTCCGTCACGGCGGGAAGCTGGCGTGCAGACCTTGCTCTGGAAAGAACCACAGTAGGAGACGTTGATATTACCCTATGGCTCGAGTGGTTCCTTCAGACACTGAAGGACGCAATGGAACGCAGCGTGGACATCGTTAGTCGCGTGGTGAAGAAATCCATGTTCTGGCAGGAGCATCGTGACGTGGCGATGAATGAGCGCCAAGTCAAGGTCGTGAACCGCTTATGGGATGGATTCGACGGCAAGCTCACAACCGTGAAGTGGGCAAAAATCTGCAAGACTTCACAAGCAACCGCCCTTCGTGACATCAATGATTTAATTGAAAAGGGAATCTTGCTAAAAGGAGAGGAAGGTAGCAAGAATACCAGTTACATTCTGGCCGAGGATTAATAGATCTTTCTATACGTGTGAAATATTTTCCAAGCTGCCCCCCTGCAATTATCATCCTGACCCCCTATTCTCACGATATTGCCCCCGTGATAGAAGAGTGTCCTCGGGGGTCAATATGGTAATAATTACGAAGCTGCCCCCCGGGCCTTCAGAGATCCAATTCCAGCTTGTTTGCTAAGTTTGAGAGAATCTCAAACACAAACAGACATGGCAGGAAAACGAATCGAAATGAAAAATGTTCATTCAATGAATACCGGCTTTAGAATCCGGACGGATACAGTTATCCTCAGTTCTGCAAGCTATATAGGGGACGGGCTGAGACCGTGGATGTTACCATGCACGTGGAACACAAACCCGGCGACAAGCTGTATATCGATTACACGGGGAAGAAGATCCCATACGTAGACAGAGCCACGGGCGAAGTAAAGGAAGCGGAAGTCTTGCTCACGACCTTAGGACACAGCGAATACACTTATGTCGAAGCCGGCCCGAGCCAGTCTCAGGAGTGCTTTGCGGAGAGTCTGCGCCACGCATTGGAATACTATGGAGGCGTGCCTCAGGTCCTCGTGCCGGACAACCTCAAGAGTGCCGTGTCCAAGGCTGACAAATATGAGGCGGAAATTAATTCCTTGCTGATGAAGATGGCGCATCACTACGATACCGGAGTGCTGCCGGCGAGGGTGCGCCACCCAAAGGACAAATCGCTAGTTGAACGGCACGTGCGAATGGTCTACCAGCAAATCTTTGCGCCGCTGAGGAATATGACCTTCTTCTCCATCGAGGAGATAAACGCTGCTATTAGAGAGCCGCTGCGGCAACTTAACGAGCGTCACTTCCAGGGACGTCCCTATAGCCGCAAGGACCTGTTTGAGGAAGAGGCAGCCTATCTCAAGCCCCTGTCCGAGCGTCCGTTTGAGATCATGCGGTCCAGGATGGGCACAGTCATGAAGAACTGCCACGTGCAGTTGACGGAGGACTGCCATTGCTACAGCGTTCCTTTCCGTTATATCGGAGAGAAGGTTAAGATATCCTACAATAGCCATGAAGTACGAATATACCAGAAGGGCTCCCAGATAGCGTATCATCTGCGCGACTACGCAATGTTCAAGTACACTACCGTCCCTGATCATCTGCCATCCCCCCATCGCGCTTACAGTGAATGGAATGGCGACAAGTTCATAAAGATGGCCGCGGAAATATCCGTGGACGTGAAGGCATACATCGAGATGATACTGGCCAGGAAGGAGTATCCGGAGCAGCTTTACAAATCGTGCATGGGCGTCCTTGCACTTGGCAAACGCCATGGCAACGACCGATTAATTGACGCATGCCGGCTCGGCCTGAAAGTAGGCGCCGTAAACTACACCTTCATCAAGAACGCCTTGAATAACCGGACGGAGCGACTCTGGATGGAGGACGCCGTAGGAACTGCCTTCGCGGCGCAGCATCCTGTCCAGCAGGTACAGCCCGTATCCGTCCGGAAGACTGTCTTCGAAGGCAGCGAACCCGCATATCCTTCATCGTCCTTTCTGTCTGTTTCGGTTTCTGTTTCTGTTGATAGTCTTGAGTTCCTCGCCGGTAGAGAACTTTGACTTTCCCATAATTGCGTTCATCTCGTCGAACCAGCCGAATTTGATAACCAGTTTGAGGAATGATTCAAGAAAAATCTTGCCCTTGGTCTCAAAGCGCTCGATTGTCGGCTCCGGAATGCCTGTCGCCTCTGCGAGACTGCGCCTGCTCATTCCCTGGTCCAGCCTCCGCCTGCGGCAATTCTGTGCCAGAATCAGTGCCAGCCGCTCCGGGTTCTTATCGAATATGTCAATGCTATATTCCATAAAATAATATGACTAACTGCGAATATTGCCTTATATCGCATATAATAATATGAAAAATATAATATAAATATCAATAATAGCCAAGAGATCATATCTTGCCTGTTTCCGTCAACAGGGGAGTGGGTAAGAATATGATTTCGTGGGAATTTCGTTAACTTTGCTGAAGCATAGATATCGCTGAAAATTATATGGAAGGAAAATATAAAGTCGTCACCCTCTGTGGCAGTACGCGTTTCAAGGACCAGTTCATTGAAGTGCAGAAACGTCTTACGCTCGAAGGAAACATAGTAATCAGCGTCGGTCTGTTCGGACATTCAGGCGATGACGAGGTTTGGACTGAAGGTACCAAGGAGATGCTGGACGATATGCACAAACGCAAGATTGACATGGCGGATGAAATCTTCGTCATCAATGTCGGCGGCTACATTGGCACCAGCACCCGCAGCGAAATCGAATATGCCAAACGGACAGGGAAGAAAGTTCGGTATCTTGAAACTCCTGACTAGAAAAAGGTTGCAACACCATTCTGGCATCTGGGCGAAGAACCGTTCTGGTTGCTCTGTCGCGTGGACGGCGGTCATATTGACGACATCAAGACGACGCCTTCTGCCGGCCAATTGAAGTTGATGGCCGTTGTCGCATTTCTTGACAAGGAATTATTCACACTGCTGGAGGATGAACAGACAAGCGACTAACTCCGGGGCTTGCTCGTGGAAACATATCTCAGTGCCACTCTGTCTCATATTCCAAAAGTGCTTCCGTTATTTAGCGGAGGCTGCTGGTCGCAGCTTTCCATATCCCATTGTTTATTGGCATGAGTCGTCCGAAATTATCGGACAACTGAAGATGAAGTCTGCTGATGGAAAGATGTATTCCACAGATGTTGCAGACCAAGAGCAGCTTTTCCGCCTTGTACAGTCCATCCCTTCACCTAAGGTTGAGCCAATCAAGATATGGATTGCTCAGGTGGCCAGTGAGCGTATCGATGAAATGATCGATCCCGAGATTTCTATCGACCGTGCCATTGATATGTATCGCCGTAAGGGATACTCGGAAGAGTGGATCAATCAGAGGCTACAGGGCAAGAAGGAGAGGAAGAAACTCACTGATGAGTGGAAACGTGTAGGCGTAAAAGAGAAACAGTACGCTATTTTGACTAATGCCATTTATGAGGTATGGTCCGGGATGTCGGCCAAAGAATACAAGCACTACAAGGGTCTTAAGAAGGAAAATCTGAGAGACAATATGACCGATACTGAGAGCGCTCTCACGACACTGGCCGAGGTTGCCACACGCGAGATTTCCCAGAACGAAGATCCGGCCACTATTGCACACAACGTAGATATAGCGCATAGGGGAGGGAAGGTTGCCAAAGTTGCCCGTGAAGCACTTGAGGAGCAGCTTGGGAGAAGCGTCATATCTCAGGAAAATGCCAAGACGCTCAACCCATCTGAGACAATAAGACAAATCGACGACCAATCGCAGGAAGACTGACCAAACATTATAGTTCGATAACCATACAGCCGCACCCAAAATAGAGGAATCTTATTTAATGAGGGGTTTCCTTGACAGCGTGTTGTCTATTTTTTGCTCTTTGTTGTGTTTTTCGAGTCAAATGAATACTTCGTATACAATTATTGACTAAATTTGCAATAAACAAAGCAGGTTATATATAATAATTTAAGTTTCGCAAGTGATTCAAGCGGCTGGTTGTAGTTGTCGGGCCACTCTCATTATCGCTTCAAGTTGTTTGTTTTCGTTTATGATATTGGTCAGGAGTTCATCGGAGTCGGCGGAGAACAGATTGGCGACTACAGCTACGAGTTGCAGTATGAGCCCCATATCTTTTCGGTGACGGAGAGTTCGACAGTCTGTGTCGTGATCTCGTGGAAGGATACTTCAATGGACCAGCGCATAGAATATATCTGATAGGCCTTGTAGGGTGTCAGAGAAGTGTCGGTTGACAACAGAGCTTTCCATTCACCCTTGTGGCCGAAGCGATAGAAGAACAGTCTGACTGCCTTGCCGGCAAAGACGGCATCAGTCCAGAAGTAGTAGAATTTATGGGCACGCGAGTATTTTACAGCCTTCTTCCTTACCATTGCGGAAACGATGGCAGTGGCAGTCATGTCCTCTCTACTTCGTCTTGCTCATTTTGATCATGCCAAGCAGATGGGACTTGCTTCCTTTGCGTCTGATATATTTGACGACTTCTCTGCATGTGAACCAACTTTCCACAAGGAGATAGTCAAAGCCAAGATGCTCAATGGAAGCATGGCTGAGCATCTTCTTCATGCTAGATATCTTGTCCTGAAAGTACTCTTCCTTGCGTTTATGGACCTTGGACTTCGCATCGCGCGCTTTACTGAATCGGGCATCAATATCCTTCTTGGAAAGGCCTTGAGGCCTGGAAGTTACTCTTCCTTTCTCTCCCAACAGGGTGAAATCAATGAGCATCTGCGTGCGCCCGTCAGTACGGCAAAGGAAGAGTCCTTTGTGGCCGAGGATGCTTCTGCGCTTGTCCACATGGGAGTGAACGCGTCCGAGCATTTCGCCTTTGCGTCCGGTCTTCGGCATGTCCGTATCGTCCACAATCATGCAGGTGGGATATTCGGCGTTCCGGTTATCGGAGCGTACGGCTATATTGTTCGCAAGTTTCTTGTTGACATAGCGGAGAATGTGACGCCAGTCAATTCTGTCATTGGAAAGAACCCGGTAGAACATATCCTTTTGACAGTCAAAGAGGGACTGAAGAGGACAGCCAACATAGTTCGCCACGTTCTTTATGGAGAAGAACGGGAAGAGAATCATCATCTGGATCACCTGGGCGCAGGTGAACTTGCAGTTGGGTCTCTTTTCGAAAGCCATCTGCTTTTCAGTGATGTTTATGGTTTCAAGAACTCTCATTATCCTCTGAATGCCGAGTCCGCAACCACTTCCCGTGAAAAAATTGCGCAACTCCGAAACCAATTGTCTATCTTTGTTCATGCTAGGTGTATATTGTTGTTTGACCACTTTAATATACTGAAAATCAATGGAATAACCAAATGTTTCATCGATTTTCAACCTAGCTTTTTCATTAAATTTTACTTGCGAAACTTAAATTTTTAATATGGCCGAGAAGACTACAATCATCAACAAAAACGGAGAGAGCGTGGACGCTGTTTGCCCTGTAATCATTTCGGCGAGCCGCTCGACCGACATCCCTGCTTTCTATGCCAAGTGGTTCATCAACCGATTGAAGGCCGGATATTGCGTTTGGTACAATCCGTTTAACCAACAGCCGATGTATGTCTCATTTAAGGATACTAAGGTTGTTGTCTTTTGGACAAAAGACCCCGAACCGATGATTGAGTATCTACCGGAATTAGACAAAAGAGGGATCCATTATTATTTTCAGGTCACCCTAAATGATTATGAGAGAGTGGGATTTGAGCCCAATGTTCCTGCTCTCCAGCATCGTATTGAAGTATTTAAGAGACTATCTGAAAAGATTGGCAAGGAAAAGGTGATATGGCGCTTCGATCCGCTCGTGCTGACGGAACAGTTGACTCCGCGTCAGTTGCTGACTAAGATTTACCATGTAGGTAACAAAATTAAAGGATATACAGACAAACTCGTTTTCAGTTTTATTGATGTCCGGGCATATCGAAAGGTTCAGAATAATCTTGTAAAGGAGACGCCATTCTTTACAAAAGATAATGTTGAATTTGCGGAACCAGAAGGAGACAAGCGACTTGAACTCGTAGATGGTCTTGCGAAATTACGCGAACATTGGAAGACCGAAGGCTGGTGTTTAACACTAGCGACTTGTGCCGAAGAGATTGATCTTAAATCATATGGAATCGAACATAATCGTTGCATTGATGGGGGATTGATGGAGCGCATTTTTTCAGAAGACCAAGAACTGATCTATTATTTACGTACTGGTAAACTACCAAAATCGTCTAGCGGTCTATTTCGGTCTGAACTCGTTATTCCTGAAAAGGGGAAAAATCTCAAGGATAAGGGGCAGCGTAAGATATGTGGATGTATGATAAGCAAGGATATTGGTATGTATAATACCTGCAGGCATTTCTGCGTGTATTGTTACGCCAATACTAGTAAGGAATTAGTCCTTAAGAACAAGGAAAAGCACAACGAAGACTCAGAAAGCATCATTGAATAGTCTCCAAATCCTCTTTCCTGATTTCATAGACTTGTGCGAGTATTTTGATGAGGGTGAAGAGGGTGATGCCGTCTTCGGAGTTGATGTCATCAAGCTTGAAGAGTTCTTCTTGCGTGATGTTGCATAGGCTTGCGGAGAATAGCAGGATGGATTTCAGTTTTGAATCGCAGTTCAGAAGTGCTGCGTTCTTGTCTGCATTTGATGAGAAGACAATGGGAGTCTGCTCTTTGTCATACCTGTATACTATGTTTCCGATTTGTTGCCATTGTTGCTGTTTTTTTAGCCAGCAACAAGGATGCAACAAAAATTCGACAAATCAAGCACAATTTGTGCGAAATGAGATAGGAGACAATTGCCCTTAAAAATTCCCGAAGAAAGCAGCGAAATTAACATTTGTTATATTCGTTTTGTATTTGGGCTATCGCCTTGAAATTAGCACTACTTCCCGATGCAGCAAGACATGAACTTTCCAAAGTGATTTTTGCACACGATAATAAAGACTGATTATCAATAAGTTACAATGGCGTTTTGTCACACGTGTGACAGAATACACGGTTTTTGTGACAAAGACTGTGACAAATTATCTCTCGAGTAGTTACGAATTGCGGATAATACCCCATTATTTCGGGTTAAAGGAGAAAAAAAGGCGCTTTAGAGGTCCTCAGATATCTGTCGCGAAAAGGTGATGTTTCAATCCCAGAAAAGCATCCTTTCTTATCTTGAATCATTCCAAGATCAAATCACTATACAAGGTTTCACTTTTCCTTGGATTCCCGACTTTGTAGATGATTGTTTAGTTCGTTCGTTATATCTAATACATGAACCAAACAGGACAAGCCGATGGTTTTTTCCTTCAACCCGAAAGATCTTTATGGCACAATAATGAGATTACACAAGGAAATGAACCTCAATTAGGATAGTTTTAAAACTATGAAAGTGTGATGCGGAAACCCTGTTTCCCGAGGTTATTTTTACTATTCACAGTTTCATATTTGCAGCATCCAAGTTCGGGAACAATAATTGGCCAAATGGGTGAACGATTTTTGGCCAAATGTGGGAATGACCTGATTAAATGAATCTTTTCTTCTGATATTTCGATTAAAGCCGTTTAAATAAAGCAACCCATCATTTTTCCTATTATAGTGCGCAAACTAATCAAAAAATGATTATCTTTGTAACAAAACTAAGAAAATGAGTGTTCGCGAATGGGTGCATAATCGGGAAGTCGAAGGCCGTCCAATCTTCACTTATGAAGAGGTGACGAACGCATTCCCGTCATTTACGCCACAACAAATAAGTAATAGCTTATATAGGATAGTCAAGAGTGAGGTGATAGCTCAACCTTTCAAGGGATTCTACGTTGTTATCCCTCCACATTATGCAGCAAAGGGTATTGTTCCACCGGTTTATTACGTAGACCAATTAATGGACCATCTTCGTCGGCCTTATTATATCTGCTTGCTAAATGCTGCGGAGTTATTGGGCGCAGCCCATCAACGCCCCCAGGAGTTTTCCGTCATGACAGTTCCGCCCCGGATCAGAATGACACGGTTCTCCATTCTCGATTGGAATTATCGCTCATCTATTCCTGTCAGCTTTCTGAAGGAAATTAATTCAGAGACCGGAACTATCAAGTTCTCTGGCCCGGAACTCACGGCTCTTGATCTTATCCAATATGAGCAACACGTTGGTGGCCTTTCTAGGGCGGCGACTGTAATCGAAGAACTGTCTGAACAGACAGTTTGGACTGGAGCAGCTGAGAGGGGACTGCTTTCGCCATCTACTATCGCAACAGTTCAACGGCTTGGTTACATTCTGGAGAATGTCCTGATGAATCAGTCACAAGCTGATGATCTTTATCAGGAATTGAAGATAGTGTCTCCTAAGCTAAACCGGTTCCGGCTCTCAACCCACAAGAACGACGACGGAGCAATCCTGGACAAGCGCTGGAATATCATTGTCAATACCGAAATCGAAATAGACGACCTATGATTCCTCGATCAGCTATTACGCACTGGAACAAACAGGTTCCCTGGGAAGATATCGCCAATGTTGAGCAGGACCTCATCATCACGCGAGCCTTGACCGACATATTCTCGGATGAATTCCTCGCATCAGAACTGGCTTTCCGTGGAGGAACAGCTCTTCATAAGCTCTATCTTGCACCCCAGCCAAGATATTCTGAGGACATTGACTTGGTACAGATTAATCCTGGACCTATCAAGCCCATCCTTTTCAGGCTAGGGGAGGTGCTCAGTTATCTTCCGGACAAGGTCATCAAGCCCAAACGTTTCAATAATACGATGCTTTTCCGAATTCAGTCAGAGGTCCCTCCGGTTGTTCAGATCCGTCTCAAGGTCGAGATTAACTGCTATGAGCATTTCAATGAACTCGGTCTTGTCAGAGTTCCATTCTCTTATGAGAGCCTCTGGGCTTCTGGTTCATGCAATCTCACCACCTACAAACTGGAAGAGCTGCTTGGGACAAAGATGCGCGCGCTTTATCAGCGAAAAAAAGGCCGCGACCTTTTCGATCTTGCATATGCACTTCAAAATGCAGAAGTGAATCCAGAAGAGGTGGTTCGTTGTTATAAACGCTATATCGGCTTCGTAGTGGAGACGCCTCCGACATATAAGCAGTTTGTGGCCAATATGGAGGAGAAACTGGCAGATCCGGAATTCATTGGAGATACGGTCAAGTTGCTTCGGCCGGGAACATCGTACGATCCGATTTCTGCATGGGAGACTGTCCGGGAAACGCTAGTCGAACTAATTCAATAAGTTATTATCTGTATTGACGAATAATCCAGAGAAGCCCATTATGCAACCAAGCAGTAGCTCAAATAAGATTCCTCAGGAAAGACTTGTCCTCTACGATTTCAGCCTTCTTTCTCTTCCACGGTTCGCCCATCTGAGAATGGAAGTTCACGGCGGATGTCTTACAGAGCCCTTCGCTAACGAGTTCGCATTCTCTGGTATGGTTCGGGATATGTTTGCGCGCTGCTATGATGTAGAGAACAAACTCCAAAAGAATGATCTCTATTTCGAAGAGTATCCTCACTTCATTTATGCGTTGATGGAGAGCTATGCTGCTCAGATTAAGCAATCCTACCGAAACGACCCACGCTCTGGCATCCGGTTGATGTTCGACTGGCTCTTGAAGACCAGAGAGATTATAGAGGAACAATACCAAGCTATACCAACCCTTTACCTTGCATCCGACATTGCTGCCAAGAAAGATCTTCAGAAATGTCAATCAAAGGATAAGTGGCCAGTAAAAATAAATACCTATACATTGTTCTACCGCTATTTCCACTATCGGATTGAAGGTCTTCTCCCTGCAATGCCGGATTCTTTGGCGAATCTCATTCCGTACAATATGTGGATAGGAGAATATGATGATCTACGAGCCAAATACACGGATAAGCTGGGTCTCGAATTCCGGAAACGCGCCATTGTCAATGTCAATGACAACAAAAAGCGCTTTTTCGAAGTCCTAGTGGAGCAGTGTGTCACTTTTTGCCACCAGATGACTTCTGATAATCCTATGATGTCATACGACGAGATCTATCGGCACTGTGACGAGCCAATGACAACCCTCATTCATTCTTACTTCCAGGACTACATTGCCCGGCTTCAGGCCAATTCTGATATTGCTTCTGACATTGATGCTGCCATCATCAACTGGGTTGTTTCACTGTTGACAGGTATCTATGAAACATACGCTGCCAATCAGGGAAAGGTCCTTAGTAAATGTGGACGTACACCCGCTGTCGATGTTGCCTCTATGCGCTTTTACCTCGACATTTGTGAGAGGAACGTCCTTGAAATCGCTCACGAGTATTTCATCGATACTGAGACCATTCCGCTTGTGCCCGAAATAAAGATTCGGGAATCGTATGTCAAGCCAGAAGATCTGAAAACCATCCATCACAAAACTATCGATTATAAGACTTTGTACAATGAATGGGTGGATGTCGCTTTTATCAACGTCACCCTTGAAGAATTCACCTATGCCATTGACCAGGCTAATTTCTCCTCAATGATGATACAGGCCAAAAATGCTGGCGCTCATACTGGTTATATTGGCAGCATTAAGTTTATTATGAAATGTCTCCGTAACCACCTTGATGCTAATTGGTATGCTATAGCCTGCAAAAGCATTAATGAGACCGTTGATAGCATAAATAAACTCAATGACGGCACAAGAAGAATCCAGAATACTAATATCAAGATTCTATCCTCATGCATTAAGTAACCCGCAATTGCACTATCCCGCAGTTCCCCGCAGAACTTTCGGTTTGCACCGCAGAATAACTCCTTGAAACACACGATTTCAAGGAGTTAATATTTTATCTGCGGCCTTTTGCGGCAAAAATCCCTCATGCGAACTTTGCAATGTGAATGAAACGTACGCCTTATGCGATGGAGTTCACAAAGCCAGTCAGACCGGGGGCCGAGAAAGGCTAGGACAACCCGGCGCTGGCACGAATATGAATAAACAAAACAATAAAGAGAACAAAACAATCTGTCAATTACGATTAGTCATAGCTATTGCTATTTTCATTTGTGGAATTCTAATTGCTTGTACCAGAGTCCATCTCCTCTCTCCCATAGGGGAATATATAAGCTCAGCAATCAGTATTCTAAGAGAAGTATTGATTCTTTATGGTGCAATCATTGGAATATATGGGATTTTGGGGTCCAGGTAAATAATCAGCGACAGCACGCTGCAGACGTATCAGCCGTGTAGCCATCCGCCACGGTCACGAACCCCACGACACCTTCGTCGTCAGCATCCTCGTCAATGCAGCCGGCAGTGGGCGTATGTGGCACAGTGCCACTGGCTGGTGCGCTTACACTTTTCCCGGACACACAGAGTCCGACAAGTTGGCCACTTGCCTGTACAAAGCCGCCCAGAGACATCTTCCCGGCCACCGGCTCCGTACCGACTACAGCGATGGTGATCCAGACTATGAAAAGCCATTCTACATCCTGAAGCACACCTATTGTGCTGCGGTCCTCACTGAGAACGGCTTCATGGACTCGGAGGTCTCGTTGAGCTTCCTCGAATCAGAGGAGGGGAAGAAGTCCATTGTTGCGCTGCACGTGGAAGGGATTATTAACTACGTTGAAGGCCGGGCATAATTCAGTCGGTTTAGACTTCTATTTCAATCTCTATATGTTACCCTCGGCTTTTGTTGAGGGTAACAGTTTTTATATGTTTGAGACCCGGGTTAGAAAAAAACCGTGTTTAGGTTTTTTATCCTTTTTTTTATTTCGTAAATTTGCATAGTAAAGTATTCGAAAATGAACAAGAGAACGAAGACTGAGATCAAGAATTCCGGTGCAACCTTCACGCCTGAAGGTCTTGCTCAGTTTGTGGCCCAAAGGATTTTCGATAGTAGCGAGCATATATCTCAACCAGTTATACTCGATCCAGCCTGCGGAACAGGATCTTTATTACAAGCCGCCCTTTCTACATTCAAACAATACTCTCCACATCTTGTTGGATATGATACTGACAGGGAGTATCTAAGCATCGCCGAGAGTTGTATTAAAAATAGGACGTTATCATTCGAACTACATAATCAAGATTTTCTTGACCTTTATGAAGAATACCGAGACGGTTTATTTGACAACAATTCAGTAAAAGCCGATATTATTATCGCGAACCCGCCGTATGTACGCACCCAAAATTTAGGCGCAGAAAGAGCGCAAAAACTTGCTCAGCAGTTTAATCTTTCAGGTCGTATTGATTTATATTTTCCTTTTCTTAAATGCATGACTTATGCATTGAAAGAAGGAGGAATTATTGGTGTCATCACGTCAAATAGATACCTCTCCACAAAAAGTGGAGCCAGTATTCGTTCCTTTTTGCTGAATAATTTCGAGATTATTGAAATCATTGATCTCGGCGACACTAAATTGTTTGACGCCGCTGTTCTTCCGGCTATTTTTATAGGAAGACGCAGACATAACAGGGCGCAGGCATCTTGCGTAGCATCGAAGATATACGAAGCCGCAGAGTCAATCTCTGAATCGCCCACTATCGCTAATAGTATTTATGATTTACTATCTGAATCCAATGGTGGACTTTACCAAGTTGGGAACACTATGTATCGAGTTGATTCCGGTAGGATTTGCTTTGAGAATAGTGGCAAGGAGCCCTGGACGATTACAAGTAATAGCGATGATACTTGGCTGGAAACTATTCGTAGCAATACAGGGTTTTACGTCGGAGATGTTTTTAAAGTCAGAGTCGGTATTAAATCTTGTGCTGATAATGTCTTTCTGAAT
The DNA here is from genome assembly GCA_022653735.1 of Bacteroidales bacterium. Taxonomy (GTDB): domain Bacteria; phylum Bacteroidota; class Bacteroidia; order Bacteroidales; family UBA932; genus Cryptobacteroides. The sequence goes on along the minus strand of JALCSU010000006.1, from coordinate 51,027 downwards.
CCTAGGTGGGAAGATGAGCCGTCAATGCCTGAGGATGATTTGTTGCGAACTCTAATATCGCAAGAGAATATTGTACGTTGGGGCTGCAATTACTCGCAGTGCTCAAAAGCACTTTACCCCCATTATTCTGAATCAGGCAAAAAAGCGGTTTATGATATAAGTAAGTATCCCAAAGCACATAAGTATTTAAAAAAGTATTATGCCCAGCTTACTGCGCGAAAGTATTTGATGGAAGCAGGAAGGAATTGGTATGAGTTGTGGGTCCCTCAAAACCCGGCTCTATGGCAATACCCCAAAATTGTATTCCCGGATATAAGTGTATCTCCCCGTTTTTGTTTTGATGATAGTGGTGCAATAGTCAATGGTAATTGCTATTGGATAGTTGCACAGACTGACGAGGAGCTTAATCGTCTATATCTAATTGAAGGAGTTGCCAACTCTCCTCTCATGGAACGCTATCACGACTTGAGTTTCAACAATAAGCTATATTCTGGCAGACGTCGATATTTAACACAGTACATTGCTAAATACCCCATGCCACCTTTAGATAATCCGGCCTCTATTAGGATTATCTCGTTGGTTAAACAAATAAACACTATCTCTGACCCACACCAGATAGCTGTCCTTGAGAAAGAGATAAACCAGTATGTTTATCAAGCATTTGGGGTTACTGCTTTATAACACATGACCCTGACTGTTTGTTGAAAAAGTCCATGGGTATTGATCTCTGGCACTTAAAACTTGTCTCACTGACAAAGGTAAAGTAATCTCCCAGTTTTGCTCCAGGCATTAATACTACACCTTCAATCACACCTGTAGTTTTATTCGCAAGGGCAATGAGATAGCGAATATCTTGCGATGTAATGTCTGAATACTCGGATAAAGGCTCTGCCACTTCCGGAGTATGCATTCCTAAATCAACGGTTGGTGAATCTTGAAGTTTAACCTCGAGAAGCTGGTCAGGAACATCCGGGTACTGTCCTTGGAGGACTTCCATTTCTTCATAACTATAACCTAATAACTCCATCGTGATTCTTTCCAGACGTTGCCCTCTTGTCTTGGTATCGGCGGTATCAAGTTTGATTCCGACCAACTTTGATGCGACAATCTGAGTTAAAGACTTAATAGATAGATACTCCTCTTTCGGCTCTTGCAATAGTCCCGAAGACATATCATGCCCTTGATAGATATCTGTCAATCTATAGGAGAGCTTGGAGTTGTCTTTTTCAGATAGGATATGATTCTCAGAGCTGACAATGTCTGATCTTTTCTTGTCGGAAATCATTAATTGATGCTTGATGGTAGGCTTCCCAAATACGCCAAACTCCTGCTCAATAAAACTGGGTGTAGTAATAATGATCGACTGAATCTTATTGTCTGTAACCTTGATCAATACTATGCGAATATCACTACAGCGTATAACCTCCCCAGAAGCATACTGAATAAGAACTGAGTTACTATTTGGGATTCTATTCCAAACCTGAAGATTATAATTGTCGCCAGATGTAACTACATACGTATCAATTAACTCTCGAAGGATACGAGGTATCCCTTTCCCTCTTGGTGGAATGATCTGATATTCTCCAGACCGCGCGGCTTCCGCAGGGTCATGTTGGTCTAGAGTATTGCATATTAATTTGCGCATTTCAGAGCCATCAGTACGTGGCGCGCCAGATAATACGAAGTCTCTTCCCACTAATGGAGAAAGAATCAACTGCAAGTCATCAAGCGACTTAACGCTTTTAACTGAACGGGGCGGAATCTTAAAATCAGTCATTGATCTTGTCGGATAGTAGGTCAATAATGGGCACATTAAGTCCTTTTGCAATTCTTTCAATATTGCAAAGAGTAATGTTCTTCTCTGCTCTTTCAATCATTCCAATATAGGTACGATGAACTCCAGCAAGCTCTGCGAGTTGCTCTTGTGAAAGATGCCGAATCTTACGAATCTTCTGGACGTTCTTGCCGAACATCAGAAGGATAGGCTCTTTTTCCATTGAAAGAGTGTTGATTTCTTCAAATTGTAAAGTTAATTATGCTAACTAAAGTTATCAACATACTATAGTTAGCACCGCATTCGCGCTGATTACCTCACAGACTGGTATATAGTACGATTATCACATATTTTTGTTTATAAACGGGTACAAAAAGATAATGAAGAAAAAACGTTAAATTTGTATATTCTTGATGGCAAGAAATACGGAGTTTATTTATCAGTGTAAATGGTATCATATTAAGTTTGACTATTATTCAAATGAATGAAATAAAAAAGAATATCCAGAAAAGCATCCAGGCATATCTTTGCGATAAGAATGTCCATTATGCCATCCTCATTGCTGGAAAATGGGGTAGCGGAAAAACATATTTCATAACCCAACTAATGGACACGTGGAACGCTAGGGCCAAGGGGGATGATAATAGTATTCAGTTGAAGCCAATTTACGTTACTCTCAACGGGATATCAACAATCTCTGGTTTGTATCATGCCATTTGGAAACAGATCTATCCTATTTTGAATTCGCGTGGGACAAACGTTCTCAAACTCGTTTTCGGAGGGGCTATAAAGGCTGTCTCCAAATGCATAATTGACTTAAATGGGGATGGGCAGACAGATGATCTTTCGGGGACTATTGACGTGGAGTCCTTTATCAAGCTATTCATTGAAAATGATAAAGTTGTTGGCAACAGAATCCTAGTCTTTGATGATTTGGAGAGATGCCTTATTCCCAATGAACAATTATTCGGTATTCTTAACCAGTTTACTGAGCATTCCAATTGCAAGGTCATTCTTATTGCTAATGAAGAAGAGTTGGCTCTCAAATCGGGGGAAACAAATAAGTATTACAAAATAAAGGAAAAACTTGTAGGTCAGACATTTAAGTTTGATTTAGAAGTGTCCGATTCGGTCAAGAGTATTATTGAGGATACTAACAATGCTATTATCGCAAATAATAGCAACTTGGTCCAAGATATTTTTTCTTTATCAAGATTACAGAATCTCCGTTCGCTCAAAATCGCGTTACAGTCTTTTGGAATCTTCTGTGAACTGATTGGTGATAAGTACAAAAAGGATAAAGACGTTTTCCAGGAGTTTATCAAAAACGTCCTCACATATTTCTTAATCAGTTCTTTTGAGTTGTCCTCGGGTAATACTGGAATTAAAGAGTATCAAAGCTTTAAGCTATTTGAAGATAAGCGAAATGACTCCTCGAAAAAGGACAAGTATTCGGACTGCCTGTCAAAATATGGCATTTACTCCTCTCATTATTCTTTTCCTGTATCAGCTATTTGTCAGTTTCTAACGGAAGGTTTTATAGATAACCTCGACGAGATTCTTTCCAAAAACATGTTCTTCAAGAATGCTTCGCAAAAGGATTGGGAGAGGCTCTGGTTCTATTCTAACCTTGAGAATGAGGATCTTCAACAATACGTATTTAGCGTAAGAACAAATATTGCCGAAGGTTGTATTGATAACATACCTACATTACTTCATTCTGCTGGTGTCCTATTTAGGTTAAATAATTCCAAGATTGTCAGACTCAACAAGAAGACGCTGTTAAGAGATAGTAAGAAGACGATTGATAGTATTATTGGGAAAGCTACGTCTCCATATGATGCTACTGTGTATTTTTCCTATGATTCAGCATATGGAAAAACATATTCGGGAAGTGGTTTACCTGAGTTCAATGAGCTAACGGCTTACTGCTCCAATCGCCTTAATTGCTACCAAAACGAATATAGAGAGAAAATCTGTAAAAAGGTGTGGGAGTCATTAAGCGATCATAACCTTGACGACGTAACAAGGCTTATTCATAGGCGTCATGAAATCTTAGGACGCAAAGACTATGATGCAAATATCTTTTCTGGAGTAAATCTTAGAATTGCGGCAAATAGAATATCAGGGTTAAGTAATTCAGCTAAAGTTGAACTATACAACGATTTTTTAGCGTATAAAAGAGATTTGCATTCTTCATTAGAAGAAAAAGAAACGATGAAGAAACTCGTTCAATTTTTAAGGCAGAAATCCAAGTCGTTGAAACTCGTTGATAGGGACAATATCCTTAGTATTGCTTCTAAGATAGAACAATGCATTACCAACGACAAGTCGTCAGAGGAACAATGACATTTATCATGTTAGTCTCCATTCAACTTCAACGGAAATTACAGGATTGTCATTCATTGTTCTTATACTTCCTCTTCTTCGTCCAGAAGTCGCCAAGACCATTCCTCTGCGACCGCTCAATCCAGGCCTCAATCTCCTGGCGGCGGAAAAGGGTCGTCCGGCCAGACTTGTAGTGGGGTATACCGTGGAAATACAGCCAGCTGCGGACCAGTTCAATCTTCGGGTTACCGGGAATCATTCGCCGGAGTTCGTAGATGTCGATCCAATCCTCCTGCGGGCCGATGGTGCCGTTCAGGACCGGCTCGGTCTTTAGCGTGAGCCAGCGGTCTATGATCTCCAGCTCCTGGACAATCCGCCCCAGAACTGCCGGAATCATGGCCACATTGATCTGCTCCATACCAGCTACCTCCTTCTGCCGCCTAAGGGATGCGTGGCGCAATACCGTTGCGCCTCCTCCATAAGCTCCGTGTTGTCTTTCACACGGGTGCGAAGCAGCCACCTGTCAATCTCCGACTTCTTGAACATCAATGTCTTGCCCTGCTTGTAGTAGGGGATGGTATTGTCATTGACCCAACCGTACACGGTAGATGGAGCAGGATGCGACGGCAGATACCTGCCAAGATCCTTGACATTCATCAACTCCGGCGTGTCATCCGTAGGAATCGGAGCGACATTCACCTTGTCCAACTTCGAGTCGATGCTCTCCAGCAGTTCCGCAATCCGGCCAACCAGACCCGGAACCATCTCAAATGTATATTCGTTCATATCAAGAAGATTTTCTACAAAGGTCACAGCTTTTGCCAACTACGGCAAATAATTGACATTTTTTAGACCTGTACCACGAAATGGGACAGCGCCCCTCTAACTTTGTCCCAAGAAATAACACAACCTTTAAAACTCGCAAAGCAATGGAAAAGACGAACACCCCCGCAAAGACTCAGGTTTACAACCTCGTAATCCTCGACAAATCTGGTTCTATGGAATGTATCCGCAAGGAGGCCGTAAATGGCTACAACGAGACGCTTGGCACCATTAAGGCAGCCCAGCTCAAGCATCTGGACACCCAGGAGCACTTCGTCTCCCTCGCCGCATTCTGTGGCTGCGGAATCGACATGATCTACGACAAGACGCCCATCGCCGAGGCCGAGAAACTCACCCTCAAGCAGTACGACCCCTGCTGCTGCACTCCGCTGTTCGATGCCATCGGCAAGACCATCAAACAGCTCAAGAAGGACATTGAAAAGATTGAAGATGCAGCGGTCCTGGTGACCATCATCACAGACGGTGAGGAAAACGCATCCAAGGAATGGACTGGCCCTGCAGTCAAGGCTCTTATCGAAAACTGCAAAGAGGATGGCTGGATGTTTTCCTTCATCGGAGCAGGGGAGGACATCATCCACATCGCCACCACAATCTCCATCACCAACACCGTCCTGTGGGAACAGAGCTCTAAGGGTACCGCCGACGTATTCGCTAACGAAAATGACGCCCAGTCCCGCTACTACGACAAGATGGCCGCACCTTGCTGCGCCAGCGCCTCCGTAGCCGACCGCAAGAAGATGCGTAAACAGTTCTCCGAGGAGTACTACGACAAGGATAAGAAGTAGTGCCGCAGCGTATTTCGCACAAAATCATTAAATTTGTAATCTTATGTCACGCAACACTAAACAAGCCACAGATATGGACGAACCGAAAAGACCACCAATCGAGCACGAAGAGGATGTATTCCACGTATTCGGCATAAACGGCATTGAACTCGACAAGATCTGGTCACGCGTCCCCACGCTGATGGAGGAAGCCAGCTATCCCGGAACCCTTCTTATCTCGTCCTACGATCCCGAGGAAGGCATCAAGAATCACGACGAACTCGCGGTTAAAGGGCAGTCCGCCCAGGGCCTTCAGTTCTATCTGTTTGATGATGACATCGCCCATATCGAGTTGCCTTGGCTTGCCTCGTGGGGAGACGTTCAGCTTGCCTTCTGCGTGATGCAGGCAATGCAGAAGATCTATCCTGAATCGGCTGTCTATCTCAACGACAACTCCGAGCATCCCATTGCCCTGGTACAGGGAAATATCGAGGCTATGATGGCCTATCGTGCCCAAAATATGGTAGCGCTGCTCGAGCACGTCTTTGTGGAAGGTGGCGTCATTGGTGTCCAGGGACTTCGTCATCAGCTGATGCTGCCCACGGCAGATCCTGAGTGTCCCATCGAGGAACTCCAGGAGATTGTCGCTCAGGCATTCCACGACTTCGTCGGCGTCCAGTGGTGGTGGGAAGATTTCACCGATTCCGGATTGGGCAACGTCAAGACGCCAGACGGAGAGGAGTTTACTATCCGCTTCCTTGCCAATGTGGCTGACACATTCGTGGGTGTGAGCCAGAAGGTCTCCTTGATGACTACCGACGAGTCCAAGACCAAGCTTGTCGATTCCAAGTACTTCATGGAAAAGATGGAGGGGAATCCTTATTATGAGCGTGTCGATGCTTGCCAGTTCGCAATAAAGGTCATGCCGGCAGAGGAGTGGGATGCGCTATTTGAGACTCTTGAAGGCCAGGAGTTTTCCCACGTCAACACATTCACTTTGAAATGGAATCCCGCCATCTCCAGCTTCAAATATGCCGACTATCGTGAGGCATACTCCCAGTGTCCGCAAGGCTTCCAGTTTGACTGGAGTGTCTATGAGTGGCAGAAAGCCAAGAAGGGCGACCACTTCTATATGATTCGCGTCGGCGATGGCCAGACCGGAGCCGTGTGGCGTGGCGTATTTACATCCGATCCCTACAAGTCTGACGACTGGTCCGGAAAGGGGCGCGAGGTCTATTACATGGATATGGACATCTATGAACTGAATGAGCCGGATTCCGTCGCCTTCATCCCCACAGCCAAGCTTCAGGAGGCTATTCCCGAACTCAACTGGAACAAAGGACACTCCGGCCAGCTCCTCACCGCCAAACAGGCCAACATCCTCGACCGCCTGTGGGAAGAAGCCATCAGGGAAAGAGAAACACCAAAGGCAGAATAGCACATGAAGCCATCCCTCATATTCTCACAATACTTCTGGCTGGTGAATACCCTTCGCCGGTACGGACGTATGACGCTTGAAGAACTCAACGAAAAGTGGCAGGACGATGATGTGGCCGACGGTAATCCTCTATCCAGGTCCACCTTCAACCGACATCGTGAAGCGGTCCTGTATATGTTTGGCGTAATCATCGAATGTGATGCACAGGATGGCTACCGGTATTATATCGATAACCCGGAGGTTTTGGATGATGATACTCTGGAACGCTGGATGCTCAACTCCCTGACAGTTGGCTCCGTTCTGGCAGACAGCCAATCCATCCACGACCGGATTCTGCTGGAGAACGTCCCTGCCGGTGAAGAACACCTACAAACGCTCATTAAAGCCATCAAGACTGGGCACAAGGTCGAGATTTGCTACGCCCGGTTTGGCCACAGCGGCTACAATATCTATGTCGCACCATATGCATTGAAACTGTGGCACCAGCGCTGGTATCTCCTCTCCTCGAATGGGAAGTATCTCATTACCTATTCACTGGACAGGATGCGCTCTGTCAAGATCATGGACCAGACCTTCAAACTGCCGGATGGCTTCTCTGCAGAAGCCTATTTCAGCGAGTTCTACGGTGTTTTGGCTGATACGGATGTGCCTCTCCAGCATATCCGTGTACGTGCCTATGGCCATACCCCCAACTATATGCGCACCCTCCCGTATCATCCTTCCCAGAAGGAAGTCGAGACTACGGATAATTATGCCGATTTTACCTTCAAAATTCGTCCTACCTACGATTTCGTCAATGCGCTCGCATCTGGAGGTCCGGACATCGAGATTATGGAGCCAGTAGAATTAAGGAAGCAGATGAAAGAGTGGCTGAAGGCCTCCCTGGATATGTACAAATACGATTAACCAACCTGACAAATAATAAAAGAACAAACATATGTCAAAGCTGAATGTAGATCAGAAAACCATCAACGAGTTGTTCTCGGACACCAAAGCCGACTTCTTGATTCCCGATTATCAGAGGCCCTATGCCTGGTGTGAGGAACAGTGCCTTACGCTCTGGAATGATATATTCGATTTCGCCTTCCCTGGAGCGGATTACTCAAAATTCGACAAGGATAGCGACGAATACTTCCTTGGCCCCATCGTTACATTCAAGAACGCCAACAAACAGCAGGAGATTATCGATGGCCAGCAGCGACTGACAACCTTAATGCTCCTTCTGCGTGCGTTCTATTCGCTTTTCGGCTACATGCAGGACGACAATGCGAAACGTACCCGCGAGGCCATTGAGAAGTGCATTTGGAAAACCGATGAGTTCGGTCGCCCGGATACAGGAAAGTTGAAGATTGACAGCGAGGTCGCTACAGATAACGACAAGGAAGAATTCCTGACAATTCTCCGTACCGGCGAGGTTAAGAAGGAGCAGAAGAGCACCTATGCCCAGAACTATCGATTCTTCCAGAAGCAGATAGACGAATTCCTTCACAAATATCCGGCGTTCTTTGCCTACTTGCCGCAGCGAATCATGAACAACTGCATCTTGCTTCCCATTGAGGCGGAATCCCAGGATACAGCACTCCGTATCTTCTCAACCCTTAATGACCGCGGACTTCCGCTCTCGGATTCCGACATCTTCAAGGCGCAGTTCTATAAGTTCTACACCGGCAAAGGACAGAAAGATCAGTTCATACAGCGCTGGAAGGCCTTGGAAGAAAAGACCGAGACGATTTTCCATCCCATTTCCGGAACGCCGATGGACGAACTGTTCACACGCTACATGTATTATATTAGGGCAACCCGTGGCCAAAGTGACACCACGACCATCGCTCTCCGCAAATTCTATGAGCTGGATAAGTATGCCTTGATGTACAAGGACGAAACGCTCTCAAACCTGGAGAAGCTGGCCGACTTCTGGAACGACGTGGCCAATCAGGAAGTAGAGAAGTTCTCTACTCGCGTCCTTCGTCGTCTGTTCGTCCTGAACTATGCCCCGAATGGTATGTGGCGCTACTTCACATCCGTCTATTTCATGCAGAATAAGGACGCTGAGGGTAAGCTGGAGGACGAACCGTTCTACCATTTCCTGAACACGATTACGGCCTTCATTTGGGCTTATTCGGTTTTCAAACCGGGTGTCAACTCCCTCCGTACTCCGGTCTATGCCGAAATGCTGAAGATTGTCGCCGGCCAGCCCGTGGACTTCGCCAACTTTAAGTTTGAAGAGCAGCAGATCTCCAACATGTTCCGCGACTACAACTTCTACAATATGCGTCCTATCACCAAGTCGATGTTGGCTTGGTGGGCCTTCCAGGATGATGCACAGCCGTTGATGTCTCTGGAAACGCTGTTCGACATTGAGCACATCTTTGCCAAGAACCGCGTAAGCCATGAGACGATGTCCAATAAGTACAACGTGGAGAAGCTGGGTAATAAGGCAATCCTTGAGAAGCGCATCAATATTCGCGCAAGCGATTATAAGTTTGAGGACAAGAAGAAGTACTATTATGGCTTTGAAAGTCAGGGCAAGAAGAAGGATGGCACGAAAGTCAAAGAGCTGCTTGACCTTGCGAACGCAAAGTCGGACTTCTCTGAAGCTGATATTCTTACCCGCCATACCAGTATCCTTGACGGGTTCATTGACTACTTGAAGGCCAACAACCTCATCAAAGAATCCTAAATAGCGGCATACTATGGATAAGAAACAGATAGAGCCAAAAGTCCCGGTAAACCGTCGCAAGTTCTTCCTCACCAACACCAGCAACCCCGAAGACCACGGCTTTTCGCGCGAGCAAGTGGAAGATATGCTCGACATCGTTGCGAACTATGATGAGCATGAGGCCTTCAATGACCCTGATTTTGTCAATAGCATCGGCACCTTCTTCGAGGACGGCGTGTGCATCGAGAAGGACATTGAGCGGGCCGTGTACTGGTACGAGCGTGCCGTTGCCCTGGGCGATGACCTGGCCAAGAGCAACCTTGCCGATGTTCTCCGCAAAGGCACTCTGGGCTATCCTAAGGACCAGAAACGCGCATTTGAACTCTACAAATCCTGCCACCTCCCGTACGCATGCTACCGTGTCGGAGAATTCTACGAATAAGGCTGGGCAGGGGAGAAGGACATGGATAAAGCCAAGGAAAACTACCGGATTGCCTATCGCGAGGACCACGCCCTCGCCAAACGCAAACTCAAAGAGTTCGACTTCCTCCATTGATCGAAACATTTTTCGAATCTTTTCTGTGGCTGTACCACTTTCTGGTGCAGCCTCGTTCTATTTTTGTCTCAGAAACCTTAATAATAAAGCAGTTATGAGAACAAAAGACATCAAACCCATCAAGAAAGTCCATCTGGACAACTTCCACATCGCCGGATTCGGTTATTGGGATGGCTGCGAGGCCTTCGAACATCTTAAGGTCGGGACCAAGCTGGATCTGGTCCGTGAGGCCGACAACGCCTTTGACCCTTACGCCGTCGCCATCTACTGCGGCGAGTACAAACTGGGATTCATCCCGCGTGGTCATAACCACGACATCTCCAAGTATCTGGATATGGGACTGGATGATATTTACGATGTGCGCATAACCAAAATCTCTCCTGAAGTCCATCCTGAAGATCAGGTCGAGGTAATTGTTAATATCCTAAATCGAAGCTGATAGTAAAATGTCGTAGTATGTACCTATTAAATGACCACTCGTTCTAATCACCCCCGATGAGATGTAATTTGGCAAATATGTACTTCTCAACTTGGAAAGTACATATTTGCCATTTGCGACATGTGACAATTCCGGGGTTAAAACTCAAAAAAAACGGTAGATGATCTAGCAAAATGGGACAAATAAATGGTACTTGTATAGTATTATAAACATGTTTACGGCTGCGATACTACAACAGACGAAGATATGACAGGGCAGTACCAATTTAAAAACACTGCTTATTCATGTTAAAACTCCGTAAACATTTCATAAAACGGCAGTTTCGGTAACTTTTGGGGGTAAGTGTGACAAAAACCTGTCACAGAAGGTGATTTTGTGACAAACTCTGTGACAAAATGGACCTAAACGACCGTAAATCAAATTAAACCCCCAAAAAGCGAAACTAGCCGAAATGTCTCTTTTCAGAGCTCATTTTCAGCTAGTTTTGTCACACAAATTTGAGTTTCAGTTTAGTTATAACTAATTGATTATCATGCACTTACTTTCCGATGCAGTCTATAAATCTAATTGATAATCAATTAGTTAAGTCGTTCGTGGTTCAAATATGGTTCAGAAAAAACGGGTATCACTTGTCACTAAACCGGACTGAATTTGAGAGCGAATCGACCAACGCAAATATCGGAAAAAATCTTCAGACGGGCAAGGAGTGTGGCCAGGCTCTGAGCGAATGGTAAGCATCAACAAAAGACTCGATTGAGGACAAACGTATGGCGCGGATCGTTCCGGGCAGGTTCCTCCCTTGTCCGTTTGTTTCGGGTTGTTTACTTCTTGTTTTGGTTTAGGTAAATATGTGTAATTAGTTGATTGTTAATTAGAAAATAGTTTTGTATATTTGTGCAAGAGTTGAATGAGAATCGACTTTTGATATTAGATATACTTAAACTATGATTGCACTTCCTTCCATCGCTTTCGGGGGATTCTCTGGGTCGGCAAAGGGTGTTACGGCTCGCCAGGTAGGCGGCCGTAGCATCCTTTCCTTGAAGTGCTTTCCGACCGGAGTAGCGACTTCCGCCCAAGTTGCCCGCCGTGCGTCGATGTCTAAGATAACGAAGTCCTGGAAGACCCTGACCGAAGCCCAGATGCTCGGGTGGGACCACCTCGCTGAACACACCTCCGGACAGTCGGTGTTCGGGCAGGCCGCCCAGATAAGCGGACTCAATCTTTACATCCGCCTCAACGTGAGCAGGACGATGGCAGGGGAGTCTATCCTTCACGATGCGCCCGAGCAGCTCGTATGCCTTCCCAACGTGGTGTATGACAAACTCTGGGTGACTACGAAGAACATCGTCATCAAGGGAATCACGCACGAGGCTGGATACAAACTGGTCATCAAGATGTCCGCCGGTCAGTCTGCCGGTGTATCGAACGCCTGGAGCAAGACCGTCATCCTCTCTCCGGGTATGGAGGATGATTGGGGCGATGCCGACATGACCTATCTCTATTTCAAGACCATCGGTGTGAAACCGGCAGTGGGCGAGAAGGTCTTCCTCGAAATGTACTGGCTTGATCCTGAGACCGGGTTCACGGGCCAGACCACCTACGACAGCAAGGTCTGCGAGACTGAAGCTGAAGCCGAGGCTGAGGGTTACGTCAAGCGCAACAAGATAACGATGGCCGACCTTAAGCCTGAAAGCCACGTATCCGAATGTGACGTGGACTTCTCCACCGGCGCTCCGGTCATCTCCTTCGATACAGTTTGCCTTGGCCATAGCAATGTCGCTTCGTCCGAAGCATACCTCGAAGATGAACTTCCTTCGGATTGCATCGGCACCAGTATGGCTCTTGCCCGCGGCATGGGAGAGGGCAATGCCGGCCTTGCCGCACAGTCTTACATCATCTGGCTGCGCAACTCCAGCTGGGATGGCACCTCTATCACCTTTGCCCACCGTGGCGGCTACTATGTGAAACCTACCGAGGTCTTCGGCCCGGGCATCCTCTATTGATACGGCCATGTTCAACAGTACAGGAAATAACTTCGGAGCAGGCTCCATCCAGTTCAAGGACTACCAGGCGGAGAACTACGTTGTTCTCAACGCCAAGTTTTCCTACGACCCCACGAATGCAGCTTATCAAGGCGTGGATACACTTGAGATATATGTCCCGGACCTCAGCATCAACAGGAGTGCCGTTGCGGGCGCCATATTGACGTTCCAAGACCGCTACGTGTATTCTTCCTATACCTGGAACAATGACGGTGGTACGGCCATTAAAACGTGGATTAAAGACAAGAATACGATCTGTCTGGAGAAGTTCACCAATTTCGACGATAAGGGCGAGATTACCATCTTCATCCAGGCACTCTATCCGACGCTCAATCAGCCGGGTAATCCCATCAAGGGAACCAGGACACGCATCAATATGACCCAAGAGACACGCTACCTTTATTGGAGTTCCGACACCTTCTGCGTCATATTCGAACACTGGGTGTTTCTCCATATGCAGTTCTCGAGCTGCTCCTACTCTTACCGGAACCAGCCGTGGGAAGCGCAGATGGGGGATTTCCCTACGGATGTGAACGCGGATGTTCCTTTCCTCGGAGGCTCCAACCAGTACAATCCTTCTGTCAACGGATTCTCGCTGGCCCACGTGGAGAACGGAATGTTCACCTGCCCGGAGAGAATGAGCGGTTTCGAAAGCACCGGATATGATCCATTCATCTTCGCCTTCCTCGTGAGGGATGGCGAATAACGGGGAGAAATAGATTATGAACATCATAAATACTTATTACTTAACCTATTAAAAACTTTTTTAGCTATGAAGTACATTCCTTCCATCGCCTTTGAGGAGATGAGCGGCAGCGCCAAGGGCGTGACCGCTGCGAAAGTGAAGAACCGCAAGTACATCCGCAACCGCGGATACGGCGGCAGTGTCCGTACCTCTGACCAGGCACAGGTCAAGGCTGTGTTCAAGAGGCTCACCACCATGTGGCGCAGTCTGACGAACGAGCAGATCCTGGCTTGGAACAAACTCGCCCTGAGCCAGGAGGCCAAGTCCGTCCTCGGTACCAAGGGCAAGATTTCGGGCGCGAATCTCTTCACTCGCCTGAACTACTGGATCGTCGCTTGCGGCGGTTCCGCTCTCACCACTCCGCCCACCCTCGTGGGTGTCGAGACTCCGGGTGCCTGCACCATCGTCTGCACCGGCAGCGCTTTCACCTTCAAGCTGGACGCCGTTCCCGCTGACGTGACCAACCTCAAACTGGTCATCGAGGCTACCGAAGGCCAGTCCAACGGTGTCAGCCGTGCCTACAGCAAGGCCGCGCAGATCAAGATGGTCTCCAGCCCTTCCACCTCCGCCGTGGACATCAAGTCCGATTACGAAGCCAAGAACGGTGTCCTGGGTGCCGGCGCTCCCAAGGTGTTCTTCCGTTACTACTTCGTGAACAGCGCCACAGGCGAGAAGTCCGGCATCATGCTGGCTTCCGTCACCTGGACCGCAGGTGAGTAGTTCTCACGGGCCAAAAGCCTGAACCAGTCAGCCCCGACAGTCTTCACGGATTGCCGGGGCTTTCGTATGGCCATCTCGCAGAAAATGCGTAAATTGCGTTCGCTAAATCGAAATTTGTATGGCAAATACTACAGATAAATTTTGGGTACGCACAAAGCAATTCTTTGATTCAAAGACATGGCGTATTATCAAAGATATTCTCGAATTGGCACTCTTCATCTACTTGTTGATAAACGCTATTGGCCGATTCTCAAGCACAAAAGGATATGTAGGTGCATGCTTCTGGGTCTTGGGAATTCTCATGGCCGTGGCTGACTTGATAGGTGTCTTGCGCGGAAAGCAGGGTAATTAATTCGAATTTTATGGTAACTTGTTTTGATGTATGTGAGATTCTTGAAATGCTGTCTGAAGCATCTGTAAAGGTATTTTTGGACGGCGGTTGGGGTGTCGATGCACTTATAGGCAGAGAAACAAGAATACATAACGACATCGATCTGTTCGTAGAGAAGAAAGACTACTGTATAACCATATCCGTGATTACAGGGAAGGGATACAGAGAAGTTATAATGGACTATACGACCGACAGCCATACTGTCTGGAAAGATGACAACGGAAGAATAATCGATCTGCATTGTTTCGAATATGTCGAAGATGGAATTCTATATGACGGATACACTTTCCCAAGCGAAACTTTCTCAGGTAAAGGAAAAATCGGGAATATTGAGGTGTTCTGCATAAACCCGGAGGCACAGGTACAGTTCCATCTTGGATATGAATACGATGAAAATGATGTCCACGATGTTCTGTTGTTATGCAGAACTTTCAATCTTGAGATACCGGAGCAATATAAAACTCACATCTGATTCAATATGCTATGATTACTGATAGTTATGATATTGAAACTGAACCAATGATCAATCTGTTTGATTTCTACGGCAGACGTGGAGATTTTGCAGATATATGCCTGATAATATTCTCGAAGGAAATTCATCGGCATTTACTTGATTCCTACGAATCTGAAATTATTGCAACTATGTCGGCTTGCAATGGCGACACGCATATCTATAAAACAACTTATAAAGGAGTTACGATAACTTTCTACCTGTCAGGAATAGGTTCAGCAGTAGCATCCTCTCAATGTCATCTTGCAAGCTGGCTAACTGGAGCATCAAAGTTCATTATGTTCGGTTCCTGTGGCAGTCTTGACCGTACAACCACACAAGGTAGATTTATCATACCGACACAAAGTTACAGAGGGGACGGGTGTTCATATTATTTTGCAGCACCATCCGACTATATTGATATAGCCGCAAGCAAGGAACTTTCCATAATTTTCGACAAATTATCTGTACCATATATTACAGGTAAAATATGGACGACAGATTCGATGATCAGAGAAACAAAAGGACTTGTACGCAAACGTATGGAAGAAGGGTGCATCGCTGTAGAAATGGAATTGGCTGGAGTTCAATCTGTGTGCGACTTCTACAATTTGAAGTTGTATGCTTTTTTTGAAGCAGGTGACATTTTGGATACAAATGGATATGAAGCCAAAGGCTTGAACAATGCCAACCATAGTTTAAACAAACTTTATATTGCTTTAGAAACGGCAACCTACATCTGAAGTATATCAGAATTGTGAATTCTCTGTTTATCGAAATGAATAGGCCCCGACAGTCCAAGAGGATTGCCGGGGCTTGTCGCTTTTCTTTGTCTGGGGAAGCGTGTAACTTTGTAGTCGATTCAAAAACCGCTCGATATGACCGATAGATACTACGCCGCCACAAGAAAGAGTTACGACCTCCACGGCTGTACTGAACTTTGGAAGACAAACGACAGCCTTCAGTTGTGTGCCGACAAAGGAGATCCGCAAGGATTCGGGTTAACTGCCTACGTTGCCATCGACTTTGTGTTCGATGATTCTTTTCTGGACGATCAAAGGTATGAGAGCGTCCGGAGGATTACACAGGATGCGTTCAGGAAGCAATGGAACAAGAGTTTCGACGCACTGCAGAAGGCGATGCTTCACGGTGGGGAGTATTACATCCAGAAGGACGATACCGGGCATAGATTCTCGTTCCATGCCTTCCTGAGAAATCCCAGCCGGCATTACTCCATCACCTGCACCCAGGAGGAAGAATGTGCTGTGTATGAAATTGAAGTCGAGGATAACATCGTTTATAGAAGGGGAACTGCGAATCATAGCCGGGCCATCACTGAGACCACGTTCTGCAAGGCCTACAAAGTCGCTCTGGAATTCTTCTACGATGGCTCCGCCATGCCGTCCAATCACGAGAAAGTATGGGAGGTATTGGATGCGCTCGGCGGTTCTGACGAGCCGGAGAAGCCGGTGCTCATCAGCGCGGAGTATCATTACCAGACAGCCCGGGAACTGATGCTGAAGCGCAAGGAAGAAATCAAATTCCGCCTGCTCGAGTTGGATGATGTTCCGTCCAAGAGGAGAGAACTGCGGGCGGAGATGAAGGGCATCGACTACTGCGTCTCCATCCTGGACAAGAACCATTAGGACGGCATCTTCTACTGTACCGAGACGAGGAAGGATTCCTTGTGGTACTGACTACGATAGCCGGTCACGGTGTCCAGAAGGATGAAACGGCCGTGTACCTGGTATTCGTTCAAAGCGGCACCGGCACGGGAAACATAGTCGGGTATCCTGACGTGGACCGGATCTGGTCCACAAGGTTCATCCGCGAGATAATTCCGAAGCATACCAGGATGACATCCACGGCCAGGCTCAGTCAGTTGAAGTTTGGCAAGAAGCCGGTAGCGCTCCGGTGCAGGCTCCACCCCGAGAATCACTGATACAGGTATCATCAGCGTACCGTCTACGGCCGTGGCGTTGGATAGCTCGATGGCATAAGGAGGGAAGGATTCAAAGCGCTGCGGCTCGGGAAGATGCTCGTCTCCCAGCGTGAAGAATCCGTGGTAAGCCGACACGAACAGATTCTGGCCGGAGATATGCGCCAGGTGATCGAAAGGAGGCCGATGCGGTTCCACCTCCGCCGCGAGACTGTTCCAGACGAGCTGTGTAGAGTGGGGGACAGTCCTCCAGGCGGCCAATGCCCTGCGATGCACGTCCAGATGCTCCAACTGGCCTGCAGTACCGCCATAGACGGGATGCGAACGCTTCCGGGTATAGCACTTGCCATCCCTATGATACCAGGTGGTATTGCCTGCGGAACCGTAGGCGTCATTCACAAGTATGGATGGACGAAATTGGGGCATAGCCTAAGTTTACAAGTTTTGGGTTGAGAGGTAGCAAATAGGAACCTCGGAGCCAATACAAAGGTACCAAAAATCAGCGATTTAACCAACATTCAAAGCACCCGCAGCGGCGGGAGCCGCTGCTTCCCTGATATATATTTATACCCTTTCTTCGCCGGTCGCTCGAGGGTTGTCGCCCGGTGTTAGCACCGACGCTGAATCGAAGGACAATAGGGTGGCCTATGGTGCTGTCCAGTCTCTTAGTCGCCGGGGTGGTGTGCGAAGGGATTGCGGGTGGCGGCTAAGAGTCTGGCAGTGCCATAGGACGCGGAACGAAGTGGAGCGTGTCCGGGGAGGCGGTCTGGCGTCGTGGGGGCGGCTGGGCTCTGGAGCGGAATACTGCGGAGCCCGTCAGGGCGGAGCAATGGAGCGGAGGAGACCGGACGCGAAGGGTGGACAGACGGCCTCACCGGACTGAGCCGGGACGGCTCACTTGCCCGGATAGCGGTACGACGTTCGCGGCAGCGTATGCTGCCTGGCATTGAGGCTCCGGCGCAGTCTGTGGCGGACTTGTTTCGACACTGTCTGCGCCAGCAGCCGGAACGGCTGCCTCCCGGCTGCCCGGAACACTTCTGTCGGGGTTTACCCCGGCAGAGGTGTGGAGGAATAGCGGCCGGGGATAACCAAGCCGTAGGCTTACCGAGGAGCGGAGCGGAGTAAGCGAGGCTGGCGGCTTGTCCGACTGCCTCGCTTACGGAGAGAGAGCGACCCAGCACCGGCAGGTGCCTAAGGCGGCAGGATGCCCGCACTGCACCGACGCTGAATGCGAGAGATGACGGTCGAGAAGCACAGACGGTCTTCGTGGCGGCACTTTGCGCCCACGAACACCACCTAAGCCTCCTGTTGAAGAACGTAGCGGAAGTTGTGGTCTCCGGAGCTTGCGGAGGAGACGACAACTGGAGCGGGGACGGCACGGCACTGACGGTCCTACGAAGACGCGCAAAGTGCGGAGTGAGCGACGGAGGGGAGGGGTGGTCCCCTCCCTGAGCGAACTCCTCTCCTGCCGCCGCCTCGCCCGGGAGTTCGGAGGTAGAACCCTCGCAACTTACTGACGGAGCGTACTTAACATAATCCGGATTGTGCTAACCCGCAGCATGCAGGACGTTGGGGCGGGGCAGTGTCCCGTCGAATAATGATGCCCTTCAAGCGGGTGATGCCGGTCGAGCGAGGAGTTACACAATCCCGATGGGATTATGTTAATGTTCGCGGATTCGGGGCAGGGACGGCCGTGCTGGCACTGCGGCTCCCGGGCGTTTATGCTCTCCCCTCGGGGAGCTGGAGGGGGACTGACCAGCACGGCGAGCTGGCGGTTGTGGAGCAAGCGCAGCGAGCGGAACAACCGACTGCTGGCCGTGACCTTCTTTTCTTAATGCGCGAAGCGCGCCGCGGAACGGCCGCGAGTCTCTGACCGGAGTGGCTTTGCCCGTAGGGAAGAGTCTCGCAGTGGAGCTGGCACAAGTGGAGTTCGTAGGGGCGCTCTGTGCCCCGGAGGACGGAACCAAGCCTTCTGAACGGAGCTTTAGCGTAGTGAAGAGGGCTTGACCGCTTTATTGTTACATCGTGCCCAATCCCTGCAGCAGGTCCATTAATGCTTCTTCTTCAGTGGCCACGTATGGCTTTCGGGATAGAATCATCCTGGCAATCTTGACGCCATCATCGACCTTTGTGATTTGCTGGAAATATGGCTTCCCGAACTCCGGCCAGACCAATTCGGCCTTATCTCCCTCATTGACCAATTCCATATAGACGACTACTTTCCAACCATGATCGGCCTCATATCTCTTGCAGCCGTTGACCCTGATTTTCATTTCGTTATCCTTGACGGTCACGGTCCCTTTCTCAAAGTCCATGTCAATCTTGGTGATTTCGACTGACGGAATGCGCATCTGCTGGGATACGATGGCGTGGTCCTCATAGGAAATGTATCGAGGCGTGGCGTAGATTTCAATGGCCTCGACGTACATACGACCGCTATAGTTCAGCGGATTTGTGCTTTGGGCGTGGCCCAGGATGCCGGATAGAACCAGCATCACGATAAGAATTGTTCGTTTCATTGGATGAAGTATTATTAAGATTGAATTTCAGCGGATTCCTCGTGGACTTCAACGAGGATGACAGGGAGTCCCATGCCACCAGACAGCCCTTCAAGGCGACTGGTTATCCATTCTTGACCTTTCTCCGGGCGGTCTTTGAAGAACTTGGCGGTCAGACGCTCTGCTCCGCTGATGATGAGGGCGCGGACGAAGCGGCGGTTGATGATGCCGGTGGCCTTGCGGTAGACCACTTCAAACTCGGGGTTCTTCTGATCCAGGACATATACCCTGCCGACTGCCTTCTCCTGAGAAATCAAGGATTCGATGGTCTCTTTGTGGCCGTCCAGAGAGACGCAGAGGACGGAGGTGTTCCACTTCTTGCGGAGGTCATCGGCCATCTGGGCAACGATGAAGGATTCGCTCACTTCGTCAGTGGCGTTGATGCGCTGTACACGACCTTTTTCGTAACCGGGGATTTGATTGATTATTTCTGCCATATCTTACTTTTTTCGGCAAAAATAACCGAACCTTCGGCAGAAATTCGGCAGAAGCTAAGAAATAGCGTTAAAAACGGAAATATTTTGGCAGGTGGTGCTGCCCAACTGGAGCTGTTGTCCCTCAGTTGCGTGAATATGGCCGAAGAGATGCCACTTGGGTTTTGCCTTCAGAACGAAGTTGAGTATCTCCGGGGAGCCCAGATCTTCATCGAGGACGCCGTATGGTGGATAATGAGTAACAAGGATGTCAAGATCGATGGGGATATCTTCATCGGCAATCCTTGCGTTCCCGGAAACAGTGCCGATAATTACACCGTCGCAATCCTCTACGGCATCCTGCAAAACAGTGATGCCGGCAGCCTCAAACTTGCGTATGATGTCATTGGCTTGGTTCAGGTCAAAAGATAGTTCATGGTTGCCCGGGACAAAGAGTTTCCATTTGGCCGGAAGCGCCCCGAACCAAGAGATGAAATCATCATACTCGACGCCTTTTAGATCATCCTCCACGGCATCACCGGCACAAATGACAATATCTGCATTCTCCGGCACCTGCAGGTGGCGATGATTGCCGTGGGTGTCGGAGAATGCGAAGATGGCCTTATTACTGGTCTTGATGAGCATCGTTATATGATTTCATCGAAACGATAGAACTGGCGTATGCTTTCAGGTAGATTCATTAAGAATTTGTGGTTCGCTTCTGAACCGAGAACGCTCTGATACGTCATTAGATTGTTGATAATGAGTCCCTTGCCATCTTCCTCTGCGCAATGAGCAAGCCCTTTTTGTAAAATGCTATATGCATCTTTATAAGATTGGTATTTATCAGAAGCCTTAGGAACTCTATCTCCAAATTTGAAGAGGATTTCTCCAAGAACGACCTTCTTCCCGCTAAAGCAATCCTCTCCTTTCATCAACTCGGTGGTAACGCCGAGATAGTGGGAGATCATCTGTTTGACTCCCTCGTTATAGAAAGACTTATCTTCTACGCTATCAAGAAAGCGCTTTGACTCCTTTTCCACTAAATGGACACCAGCCTCTTTGAGTGTGCCTGCTAGTCTTTCATAAATCTTGTCATAGTAATCAACCTTCTTCACTTCAACAGGCTTGCTCCCTAGATACTCAGAGAACTTAGATTCAAGGTACATAATGCAGTTCTCGCCTAATAGGACCACATCAACATTGGAGTAATTACCACTACCAGGACTTACCTCATTTTTAACCTCAAATCGGCTCTCTATAAATTTCTCCTCTTTACCATTAACCGTCAAATAGATGGGGTTGTCTTTACTGACCGAATAGAACACCAGTAATGATGCAAGCGATGAGGAGTGAAGTGTCGTAATCTTATTAGCCTCTTGTCCATCGCCGCTGATAGCTTGCACGAACTTGGAGCAAAACGTCGGATCGTCAATCTTGAAGATATCCTTTATACAGTGTCCAGCAAAAGCGAGTGACCAAGGAGACTCTTTGCCCTTGGAATAATTCGATTTTAGCTGTACGTTACCGGAAGTAAGGAACGCGTTGCCTTGAAAAAACTTATACAGGCCTTTTGATTTGGCAGATTCGTCCAACCTCTTGCTATTGCTCATCATCATAATAGGTGTTTAATTGATTGATCGTTTCTTTGATTGCTGTACGAAGCGTTTTCGGTTCCAAGACTTCAATGGTATCACCAAACGAAAGAATATCCTGCTTAAAGTCATAGTCAGGAGCAAGGTTGTAGGCAAAGACGCTATGGTCACGGTGTGTTTCGATCTCTTCCTGGCTGCTATGCAGTGGAAGGGAGCGGAAGTAGCGAACCTGTTTGCCGTGGACCTTCAAGAGGACCTGCTGGCTCTTCATATCGTCATACTTGCGCACTCCGTATAGAGACTGGAACCAGGCCTTGGCATCCAGACCTTCCGGTACCTTGAACGTATCGGGAAGTATCTCCACCTCGAGCATCCGATCAAGCGCGTACATGTGTGGTTTGAAGTCCTTGTCGTAATCCTTATGGCCATACAGATACCAACGGCGCTTGAATTCTCTGATAAAGTACGGCTCCAGCTCGAAGGTCCGTTCCTCGTCCATCCGGTAGCCCTGGTAGCGAACCTTCAGCTTCCGATTGTCACGGATGGCCTGGATGACGGTGGTCAGAAACTGGTGGCTGGAAGGCACATTCTCGAAGAAGATTCGGTCTTTCATGCCAGCGCTCTCGTTGAGAAGGGAGTTCAAGCTAAGGGCATCCAGCATCCAGGCGCGGATACCTGTGCCGTCCATATCTTCTTCGTTGACGATGCTATAAGTGTTGTCTCTACGGTCGCAAACAATCTCGATACCGAAGATGTCGGATATTGCTTCAATATGATTCGCGAACGTGCGCGCGGCAAGGTCACTGCCGAATTCGTTTACCGTACTCCGCCTCCATAGTTGCCTAAGTTGAGCCAACGTCTGCGGCCCGCGGCTCTGGAGCGTTTCCAGTAGCCAAATGTAAGATTTGAAATAATTCTTTGCCATATCTGACCACAAAGATAGCCATATCTTCGGCAAAATAATGGCAGAATATAGAAAAAGTGCATTTGCCTGAATCTTGCCGAAGCCCCGATTACCTTTGTCGCCAGAAAAAGAATAAGAGTATGGAAATAAAGCAACTTGAGCCAAAGGACAAAGTGCTCACCTTCTTTGGGGAATTCAAAAGCGCAACAGTGGAAAGCGCAATCAAGGAAATCGTCAAAATCAACATCTCTGACCAGGAATACCTGAAACAGTGTCGGCAATGGGCCATTGATAATGGACAAGATCCGTCGCCGGCCAAACTTACGCCAATTGAATTCTATCTCTCCACCTATGGCGGTGCATGCTATGATGGTTTAGCGCTACACGATGTCATCAAATCATCAAACACACCTGTTGAAGTGATTTGTACAGGGAAGATCATGTCAATGGGCGTCATCGTCGCCTTGGGCGCTAAGGTGCGCAAGGCGTACCGAAATACAACCTTTATGATTCACCAAGTATCAGGCCTCTCGTTCGGAACACTCCGGGAGATGGAGGATACCGTGGCTGAAGCTTCCCGTATCAACGAGATTCTTTTCAGTATCATTAAATCCAAGACGAAGGTAACTGAAGAGCAGTTGAACGAGGTCCTGCAGAAGAAGAAAGACTGGTTCATTACAGCCTCAGAGGCCCTGGAACTTGGGATTCTGACGGAATTGCTGTAGGAACGTCGACAATACTACTAACCGAACGTTTTCTATGATAAGATGGCGGAAAGAATGAGGATGCCCAGGATGATAATGATCCAGATGAAGGACCAATCGACGTCTTTCTTCTTCCTGCCGGTTGCCTGAACAGCCGGTTTGGGTTTGATCGGCTCCGGCTGGAGTGAAGGATTCGATGCAATTGATGCCATTGCTGCTTCGGACGGCAAGTAATGCTCCCGAACGGCGGCCAAGAGTTCCTTTGCCTGCGCAATCAGTTTCTCACACTCAACGACTTCATCTTCCAGTTCCTCGCTGTCCTCGAAATCGCCTGGATATTCTTCTTCTCTTTCCTCATCATCGTCAATGGCCTCGACCGGAAGATTGGATATGAGAAAAATGACATCGGCCTCTATCTCGTTCAACTTACTTTCCAAATCGACGGGGTCGAAGGATAGGTCGGTGAGATAGTCTTTCTCGGTCAAGGTCGTCAGGAACTCTACTCCCAGACGAACTGCTGCTGATTCATTCTCGTACATAGGGGTCAGTCAAAGATTTGTTCCCATTCCGCGGATAGCTTGTCCAGGTCGCCCCAGCCATAGTTCTTGTTGCTCCCACTGGTCTCCGGTAAGCGCAAAACCTTCACATTGGCCAGTGCAGGATTCTTTTTCAAGTCTCTCTCGATCTGCACACCGAAGTCGTCATATTTCCCGAAGCCGTTGATGGCGACGACATTGATGGACGGATGCTTGGCCATGAAGCCAAGTATGTCGTTGGGCTTACCATCACGAATGTCTTTGTCGTTGCTGCTGTCAGGGCGAATGGCGGATTGGTAGTAATCCCACAAAGCGATGTGATGTTTGGACAGAAATGCTTGCTTCTGCTCATAACCAATCGGCATCTGTTCTCCTTTGAGACGGCTTAATACCTCCCAGATGCGGTTGGAATTGGAATAGTAATACTGCTTATGAGCCAACGATTCGCCTCCCGGGAGTGTGCCGAGAATTAATATCTTCGGCTCATCACACATCAGCGGAGGGAATCCGAAGGTCCTTGCAAACTCCAAGTTCTTTTGCTCGCTTTTCTTGTAGAATCGCCAAGGTTTCAGGTCTTGCTCCTTCTTCTCGTCTTTCAGGTTGAGCCTGGTGCTTTGTATGATCTCCTTCGGCTCAGTAGACTCTTCGTCCTTCCATATCACCCTAAGGCCTTCACCGCTGAAACTCTGCTCTCCGAACATATCTTCCCAGAGATATGACGGATGCGTTTCGACTTTGCCGTTGTCCCTTCGATATGATCTGATAAGAAATGAAGCACGATACTCCTTATCTGGATTCTCGAAAGTGACATCTATGCCAAAGGTATGCGGATACAATGAGCCTTTGTTCGGGAAATATGGAACATCGTATTTGCCGGTCTTCCTATGAATCATTTTCTTATCCTGCATCCAAGCTTCTTCCCGAGCCTTCTCTCCATAAAGATAGAACTCAATATCGACGGGATAGATTCTCGTCTTTTTGTTCACGAGGAAGTAGCCACCCCAGAAAACGACTTCTGCTATCTTCCGGAACTCCTTAATGATGGTCTTCTCATTCGCCTCACGGGCGTTGAATTGTGTCAATACTTCTTCTAAACGTGTCATAAGGTTGCAGGGCTAAACGTTAAGCTTCCTCCGGTGACCATTCGGGTTCATCGGCAAGGATATTCCAGCTGACGCAATTGAGGGCGCCGCCGTCCTTGATGATGTCCCAGCAATCGCGTACGAGACGAACATTGTAATCGGGATAGAACTTCTGGATCTGCTCGACGGCCATCTGGTCTTCTTCGATACCAAGCCCAGGCACAAAGATACATTTCTCCGTCTGCAAGAAGTTGATGTACGCCCAGTTGATCTTGAGGTGCTTGTTGGTGCCGTAGCGCAGTTCTTCCACGGTGAAATGCTCGGACAGCTCCTTCCGCAGTTCTTTCCCCAGTTTCGGGTCAAAATCGGCATAGTTGTTCAGGAGGACGCGGTTTCCGTCGATCCAGCGGACCATTCCGTCTGCATGGCCATAGCGATCATATCGGTCTCTGGAAATCAAAACGATCTGCGCTTGGAAGTGATTTTCCAGCTCTCTGAGCAAATCCTTATAGAAGCGCATCGGGTTCTCCTTGATGATTTTGTCGGTCATAATGACCTTGTCGCCACACTTTACCACGTTGCCGCCGTCCATAATGATGTCAGTTGTGACGCATTCGAGGTTCATTTCTTTGCAGATGCCCTTATAATCAGGGATAAAGTCCTCGAATCCATAGAGGTAGTCAGGGTGATATGCATACTGCAGGAAGCGGCCCTTATCGAGCTGGATGGGCATATAATCCCGCGCCCAGATATGCTTCTTGGACTTGGTGAGAGGAAGAGTATGCAGATGGACACGCGCAGAGTCGAGTTCGTCAAGAATTCTCTTGAATGCGGGCATATAGTGCTGCAGGCCTTCGGCCAGGTACACAGCGTTGGTTTGTTTATCCGAGATCATATAGGTTATTGTATGCTTCAATGTCAAATCCGTGTTCTATAGCCAGGTTCTGCCAAGCATCGGCCTTCCTTTCGTCCTCTTCTACTCCCAGGCCGAACCTGTAGCACCGGGAGACGTTGAATTCGGCGCAGGCTCCACCGCCATGCTCTACCGATTTCATGAACCACTCATAGGCCTTTTTGAGGTCTTTTTTGACCAAAATGCCGGTTTCATAGCTCAGGCCAAGGTCGTTCATCGCTGTAGGTTCGCCACAATCTGCTGCCCAGAAGCAAAGCCACATTCCCAGGCTCTTGCTGATTTTGTTGAACGTGTTCTCCAGAACCAGTTGGGCATAATTGGCGGCCGCGTGGATGTTCCCTTTCCAGATGGCCTTCCACATCCAGAACTCGGCAAGCCGGAGGTTCTTCTTTACGCCCGTTCCCAACAGATAACTGAAGGCGTAGTTGTTCATGGCATCAGGGTCTCCTTTGCGGGCCAGCTTCCGGTAGATTTTAGTGGCGGTGTCATAATCCCGCTCGCCGAACCATCCGTGACAAAGACCATAGGCCAAATCGTTGCCAGCAGCAAAGTTACCCAATTCATAGGCTTTTTCCAAAAAGTGCCTGCCCATCACGGGATTGTCGTTGGCCAGGAAACTATACGCTTCCTTGTACATGTACTCACCTTCATTCTTCGGTTCAAACCCTTTCAACTCGTTTGGCATTGACATCAGACTGGTGGTCCTTCCGTCGCTCTGAAAACCCCGGTCTCCCAGATCGGAGTTTCTGTCTAAAATTAAATCTAAATCAATAATATTCATACACTTATGCGTTTGTTTCCGCAAAGGTATGAAGCCAATTTCGGGAGGGCAAATCTTTTCTGTTAAAAGATGTTAAAGGTTATGAAAGAGTTATTTATAGCAAAACCAAGAACTATTCTTCATCTACTATTCTTTTAGCATAACGCCTCAGACTTTTGGGCAGGTGGAGTTCGGCTTCGACCTGGGCAAGATTTCACGATGCTTTCTGGCCTGTTCTCGGGCGTATTCGCGGCTCTCGCGGCGGAGAGCAGTCCATTTGTCGTATTTCTCCTTTGCGGCCCGTAAATCGGCCTCTATGCGGTCGATGGTGGCATCTGTATTCTTGCCGAGTTCGCATTCCCAGACGGTGATGACGGTCCAGGCGAGGGTGTCGAGGCGCTGGGCGTTGAGTTCGTCGCGGGCGATGTTGCGGGCTATCTTTTCTTTCCAGAATCCGGCGTTCGTCTTGGGTTCGACGTACTTGGTGCAACCGCGGTGGCCGTGCCAGAAGCAGCCGTTGATGAAGATGACGGCGCGGTACTTGGGCAGGACGAGGTTGCGCGCTCCGGCACTACGGCTCCCGGGCGATTATGGCCCCTGGGGGCGGTGGGGGATAAACCAGCACGGTGAGCTGGCAGTTGTGGAGCAAGCGCAGCGAGCGGAGCAACTGACTGCTGACCGTGACCGCTTTTCCTTATTTCTGCGGGGAGGGCGTCAGCAAGTTTGTGGGCGGCTTGTCCGGCCACAATCTTGCAGCGAAGGGTGGCATTGAAGGTTGCCTTTCCGGGCGGCTCGTCCGTCCCGGAAGGGCAAGTACCGCTTTCCTTATCGGCCCACATATCGACACCGTCCGCAATCGGCCTTTATCTTCCCATTGGCACTGCGTATTCTGCGTATTTCGCGCATTTTGCGCAATCCGAGCATCTCTATTACAAGAACCAGAGGTTTGTTTTGCCGAAAGCGGGGAGTTCTTCTTTGCGGAAGTGAGGAACTATCTCTGCGACCATCTCCGGGTATTTGATGGTGATGGGCAGATTCTGTTGCTTAACAGACTTCCAATACATCCGGCTGAACTTGTAGACCTGGTTAAGAAGGGCACGGGCTTCGTCCATGCGCAATTCTTTGTCCTCGGGGGCCGCGTTATTATAGACCTTCTTCAGTTTCAATTTGACTGGGAAGAGGAAATCGTATCTGCCAGGCTTATCATAGCGGGCATTGTTATACAACAAGAATTCGTTGTACGAGAGCCTGACTATAGTGCCGCTCTTCGGCATAAGGCCAGGGTCTTCAGTATCGAATCCGACATAATCAGATGCCTCAGTTTTATTGATGGTGACGATATATACCGGGATAGAGAAACCGAGTTTATACAGCATATCCGTAATCTTCGCAGAATCCCTTTCTTTCATCGTCTTATAATAATGAATGATTACACGGTCGGGATTACCGCTCTCAATAACGAAATGGCCCAATGCCTTACGAATATCGCCCACAAGGCTGTCAAGGTCATCATCTCGATAGCAGTCGAAGTTCTGGAAAACACCTTCATTATTGAAGCAGAAAGCACTACCAATGTATCTCTTACCAATCTTCTCGGACTTGAATGCCCCGACACCTATGATAACGTCGTTACTTTTCTTGCGTGTCTGCAACTGCCAGGGGATGCCACCTATCTTGGCAAGTATTGCGGTTTTGATATTGGGAAGATGGAACTGGAATGCATTCTTGCCAGGGTTCTCGTTGTAAATAGCCTGCGAGGTGACCCCTTTCTCCAGCAGCATTTCCTTGACCTTGAAATATATGTCGTGCCTCTCCGGGTTAGGGTCATCACGATCTACTGGACTGATGTAGAGAGCCACGTAGAAGGCGTTGTCATCCCACTGCTTCTTTGCCAGGCCTGCTCGTATGTCCTCGACAGCGGTCTCAACTGATTGAAAAAAGATGCTTCCATTCTTGTCAGTGTTAAAAGGCTGCAGGATGTCGTCCGCAAGCGATTTGTATTTCTGAAAGTACGCACCGGTGGAAGGATTCTTTACCATTCCGTCTTTCAGAATGCAGTAGAGCGACCGGCAAACATCCTTCTGACTCTCTTGAGCGATGAAAAAGAAGCGGACGTTTGTTTTTTCTGTTGCACTGTACGGACCGTATCCGCCTCCATTTCGATTGCCGAATAAGCCGGTGTACGGGTCGAAACTAATCTGGCTGCGGCCGAAGAGCAGCACGTTGGAGCCCTGTGTTACCTCGGTTAGCTTGTCGTCAGGCACCGTGATGAAATCATTGCAGGTTATCTTCAGTACTGTGGAGTTGAATTCTTCTGTGTATAGATACTCTTTTGCGAATGAACGAATCTTGGGCAGGGTGTCGGCATAGCGGTTAGGAATCTTCTCATAATGCTCAATGACACCGAGTTCTCTGGACAGCTCCTTGTTGACGACTGGAAAGATGGAGGAGATTTCTCGTTTTTGCTCGGGAGTGAGGTCCCTTACTTTAACCACTTCGTCTCCAACAATAACCTTATAGCGTGTTGCTTTGAGGTCAAGGGCGGAAAGGGGTGTGTCATATACGATGGAGTGCCCATTGTATGACACGAGCAATTCCCATCCTGAAGTGACGGTCTGGTCTTTGGGTACAATGGAGAAACGGAGGTACTGCGTGCAGCCTTCCTGCTTTTGTTCTGAGTCCTCAATCCAGACTTCGATGTTGTCTACGAAATCATAACCGACAATGGCACGTTGTCGGAAATAGTCGTAAAGACGTTGTTTTAAAACGCTTTTAGTCAGATCCCGATCAGCACCAAGGCGGATGCGGGCAAAGTAAGAATCACCAAAACACTCACGAGCGTTGCTGGTGATGGAGAAATAGAGACGGCGGGTGGCGGAGAGGGTGGGCTCAGCAGCCCACAGTTCGGGACACTGGTCTTTGAATAGACTCCGGATGTGTCCGTGTTCTTTTCTTTCTCTGTTCACCTCAAGGTCGATTACGTCTGTGATAAAATCGACCGATAAAATGTTGATAATCATAATGTTTAAAAACTTAAATTAAACACTCGGTTCGAGCCTCCCGCGAGAGGAGACCCCAGCTTCTATATTGTTCCCATTATTGGGAGAATAAAAACGATAATTGGCAATAAATAACAGCCTACAGGATGACAAAGAACTATACTACTGCTTGTTCACAAATATAACGTTTTATTTCGGTAAGAGCAATTTTAATTACGGAACATATTGCTAACCATAGTATGTTGATAACTTTAGTTAGCATATCTACCTTTGTAATTAGTAAATCAAGCAATTACATAATGGAAAAAGAACCTATTCTCAAGGCTTTCGGACAGAGAGTTCAAGAGCTTAGAAAAGAACGTAATCTGTCACAAGAACAGCTTGCTGACTTGGCTGGTGTACATCGAACATATATCGGTATGATAGAACGTGCAGAAAAGAACATTACCCTCTGTAATATCGAGCGCATCGCTAAAGCATTGAAATTGGACATCAAAGATTTATTCTGATATGGCAACAATTCTCCCAGTTACTATTAACGAAAATTCCAGAGCGGATTATAGGCGTACTCTAACAGAGCTGTTTCTAAATGAGCCAAACGGTGCTGCTGGCGCACCAAGCAATTTCGAATATAACGTAGAAACAGATAATGCTGGCAACCGGATTTATTTGAAGAGGCCCACGAATCTTAATAAAGGTTTCGACTTTGAGGTACGTGTTTCAAATCAAAGATTTAAGCATGTAAGCAAAAATGGCCGTGTATCCCATAGCAATAGGCCTTCTCACGATAATATCTTAGATGACCTTGCAGCGAAGAAGGCAGAAGACCCTGCGCAATATTCAAGTCTTCGTGCTATCATAGACCGTATTTTTAACTGCAACGAGATTGATCCTTTGGAGTATAATGCGTTTACCTTCCAGAGTGGCTATCCTGTTGACATGATTTGCAAGTGTATTAAGTGGCTCTTTATTGAACAGGATATAACATACTGGAATTGGAGTGGTCGCAATATGCTTTACAATGGTATTAGAAGCATTTAGCATTTTGCCTATGTATAATCCAAAGTATTTCATTGACAATGAGATGTGGCAGTACCGTGATCCTAAAGGTCCTGCCATTCACACCTTTGTGGCTTCTGATGGAACAGCAATCGGTATCTTTCAAGGGAAAAAAGGAGCACGACCCGATCTGGATTTCCGCGTGAAGATTCTTCAGCCAAAACCTGATGCGAAGCCATTCCTTCTTCCCCACGACGAATGGGTAGTAGACTTACTGCTAAAAGCACAGCACCACAAAGATGCGGTTGTTCGTTTACTGGACTATTATCTTGAGTTCTATGAATCTTGCAAGCCTTTCGACTCACTGGAAGAGCGTAAGCTTTATCAGCCTCGCACCCTAAAAGAGATCGAGACCAAGTTTGCAAATGTTAGTACTCCAGGGACAATGTCCATCGGTGGAATTGCCATTATCCTTGAACTATTCTGTTTGTGTGAGAAACAGACACCTGACGCCCACCAGTTCAAACTGGCGCTTCAGTGGACAAAAGAGTGCATTTTGGGCCAACGGGACTTCAAGAATGTCCTTAATTTGGTGATTCGACACAGAGAATATTAGAACGGAAGTTCGGGACCGTAATACGCCTCCGGCTCACACAGGACGCGGATGTCGCTATCCTGGAAGAGTTTGGCCTGCTTCTCTAATTTCTCCAGAATCTCTCCTCTACGATTGATGCTGTTCAGTTCCTCGCGACGGGCTTTGCTCATCTCGAGGAATTTTTCTTCCTGGTCAATGCCGAGGAAGCGGCGTCCCAGAAGGTTGGCCGCAATACCGGTAGTACTGCTTCCTGTGAACGGATCAAGTATCCAGGCACCAGGTTTCGTAGAAGCCTGAATGATTCTCGACAGGACGCACAACGGTTTCTGGGTGGGGTGCTTGCCGCATGATTTCTCCCACGGTGCAATAGCCGGCAACGTCCAGACATCACGCATCTGAGTACCACCGTTGATTTCCTTCATCAGCTCATAGTTGTAGTAATGAGCCACTTTCTGCTCCTTTCGAGCCCACAGGATGTACTCCGCTGAGTATGTGAAATACCGGCAGGACAGATTGGGTGGAGGATTGGTTTTTACCCACGTGATGCAATTGAGAATCTTGAAGTCCAGCTCCGTAAGGCAACGAGCAACGGAGAAAATGTTGTGATATGTTCCGCTGACCCAGATAGTGCCATCTGATTTCAGATGCTCACGGCAGGCTGCCAGCCATGTTTTATCAAACTTGTAGTCCTCCTCAAATCCTTGGGACTTATCCCACTTGCCTTTGTTTACAGACACGGGAACGCCGCTCTGTATGCTGATGCCACCGTTTGACAGATGATATGGCGGATCTGCGAAAATCATATCGAACTTGAAATCGAAGGAGTTCAAAAGCTCGATACAATCTCCCTGCAGGAGCGTGAAGTTTTTATCCTGTGATTTGTAGTAGGCTGTGGGCATTTGGGTTATATCAGTTTCGATGCGATCACACCTTCATCGAGGTCCATGATATTGTAGAGATTCTCCAAAACGTCGAAGGTCTCCTTTAGGTTATTACGAGCAGAGCCCCAGCCCTGGCCATCAGTAATCCAGACGAACTTGAATTTGGGATGATTCTTGGTCTCCAGGGCGATGGTCTTGTAACTGCGGGCAGTCTCATTAAGTTTGGAGCCACCGCTGGCGTAGAAATTGGTCTCGATGCCATAAATCATATTGGGGCGCTTGATGACGAAATCGAAGCGTTTCTCTGTGCCGCCCTCGTTGGAGATGCAGGACAGGTCAATGCCCCATTTCTGCTCAATTTCGTGGATGTACATCTCCTTGAAGTAAGTCTTATCCTTCTCCAGACCGGCCTTGATAAGATAACCTTCCACCAGGTCTTCCATCACGTGACCACCGCGATTCTTACGGGCATTGGAGTCCAAGCCGGTCTCTACGCCGGTAACGTAGTCCACCAGATTGTGGATGTGCTTCTGCTGCATGAGGTCGAACAGGCCGGTCTCACGCATAAAAACAGTGTATTCCTCAATGTGGTAGTTGGCCTTCTTGAAATTCCAGACGTGCTCGCCGTCAAAGTCCACGGTAAGGATGTCAGATTCACGCTTGGCAAGCAGGATAGGAATACACTTGAGGATTTCCGGATAACGCCGGTACAGCGCCACGAATCCCTTTTCAATATCCTGACATCCTATTAGGGAATTCATGATGTTGAGCTCAACCTTGATAGCGTCTACATTCTTGTAAATCTTCTCAAAGTCGGTGTAATACTTATAGCCAGCTATGGCGGAGCGGAAGCCCGCCAACCAAGTCATAAAATCTCTCATACTTACGCGTTAACTACGTTAGAAATCATCAGTTCAGAGATGGCGCCGCGGCCAGAAGCATCGGAATTAATCATTCTGGCGGCGGATACTCTTTTGATGACAAAGTGTTGGTATATGGTGTCGAAGAAATTCTCTGTAGGATTCACGTCCTTCGGATCAGAGTTACTGGCTACAAAGAGGGCTTTTTCCTTGCTAATCTGGTCACAGAAGTCGCGGAGTCGGAGTTGCTCGCTATCGTCGAAGCCTTCCTTTGCATATGACGTGAAGGATGAAGTTTCGGTGATGGGCTTATACGGCGGGTCAAAATAGAACAGGGTATTAGGGCCGGCGAAGCGTCCAGTTTCCGCGAAATCACCGCAGAGGATTTCTACCCTCTGAAGGACACTGGAACATGCACGGAGATTATCAGCATCGCAAATACGGGGATTAGCATACTTGCCGTGAGGAACATTGAATTCGCCTTTGGAATTGACCCTGTACAGGCCATTAAAGCACGTCCTATTGAGGAAGATGAAGAGTGCGGCCGTTTCTACCGGAGTGGTCTGCTTCGTGTTGAAACGGGCTCTCTTCTCAATGAAAAAAGCCTTGCGGTCTTCTGCGCCCAGGGGAATATACTCTTCTTGGATATGAGCGAGTTCTGCTATCAGTTCCTCCACGTTCTCCTTGATTACACGATAGGTGCAGATAAGTTCCTGGTTGATGTCGTTGATGACAGCTCTCTCAATGTTGGGATATGCCTGAAGAATCCAGAACATAACGGCGCCACCACCAACAAACGGCTCCACATAAGTAACTTGCTGACGGGATGCGAAATCGCGAGGGAGCGATTTGCGAACCTCATCCAGCAACTGTGTCTTCCCTCCAACCCATTTGATGAATGGCCGAGCTTGAGTCATGTCTTCGAACAACTTCATAAGCAATTCATATTTCTACAAAGTTACAAAAAATATCGGTTTGCCGGTAGTTTTTATCTGTTTATTGCTCGCTTAATCTGTAACTTACGGAATTTCAATCAAATGAAAAAAGGCTGAGTAGCCCCCTTGCGGGGACTACTTAACCTTGGCATATTGGCCGTGCGCGGTTCTCTCCAGACGCCCTTCGTCGCACCACTGTCCGATGGTGCGGTCAATCGAGCGCGGGTTGAGGCCCACGGCCACGGCCACATCAGAGTATGTCTTCCGGTCGAAGGTGCCCGGAAGGGCATCGTAGAAGCGCTGGTAAACCTTCGGCTTGTCGCTGCGCTTGGACTTGATGGCGACCGGAGTCTCCGGCAGCATTTTGTATACCCGCGCCATGTGAGCCACAAGCACCTCGCAGATGGCGGCAGCCGTCTGATAATCTTGTTCCAGGCATACGATGTCGCTCTCGAAGTCA
Source organism: Bacteroidales bacterium (assembly GCA_022653735.1). Classification (GTDB taxonomy): domain Bacteria; phylum Bacteroidota; class Bacteroidia; order Bacteroidales; family UBA932; genus Cryptobacteroides. Next base: position 16,705 of record JALCSU010000006.1, on the reverse strand, counting down.
CCATCCTCTGTCAGCCTCAAGGCGGACAGAATCATAGCTATACGGTAAGTAATGAGACCTAGACGCCTGATGGAGGCGACGATAGCGTCACCGTACTGGTTGTAAAGCGCCATCTGCGAGTCGGAAAAGCGGCTGTCAAAGTCCTGTTCCTGCTCCTCGGTCAGAGAGAAACGGAGGTCCTTCCCGGCTTTGAGGATGTCGTACAGGTCTTTAACTCCGGCCCCGAGTTCCAAAAAGAAATCGTCCTGGGTAACCTCCTCCTTGTAGGCGAACGGACTGAGCCAGACGAGTTCCGTCTGCAGGCAGTAAAACGCGAAGCGGCTGAACAGGCCGTTCTCGGCATCCGTTATGAGATTGAGAATCTGGTTCGGAGTGCCGGTAAGCAGGGCGGACAACTTGGGCTCCTTGATGAACACGCGCTCGCGGTCCTTGCGTCTGGCGAACGAGATGTTTTCGTGGTGAAACGCCTTGCGGAAGCCGTCGGAATACTTGCCGTAGTCGGAAGCGAAAATGTTGGCAAGGGTGTCGCCTTCGCTCTCGAACATCATCCCTTTGCCACCGTTGTCGTTCAGGATCTGATAGACCACCGTGGCGCTGCTGTTGGCAGGGATGTAGTGCATCAACATCGGCGGCTCTTCCGGTATCTCAAGCCCGGACTTGTTCTTTGCGGACTTGAATTCCTGCATCTTCTTCTTGTACTCCTTCTCTTCATCGTCACACTTCTGGTGCAGCGCATCGTCGATGGGCTCCGCAAGGTGCCGGCAGAGCGTAAGACGCCCTTTGCCTGCGGACGCACCGGCGGTGACGAACAGGAAGAAGTTGGGGTACACTCTCCGTCCGTGGTAAACTCCGGAGATGTGAGGAAGGCAGGATGAAAGAACGCAAAGAGCACCGAGGATGAGCATATCGCAGTCTTCGTCCGAAGTGGACTGGGCCGCGATCGTATCGAGCGGTGCGGGGAGAAGGTCTCTGACGGCAGGGGAGAAGACGGGGAGCGGAGGCTCTTCGACATCGTCGGGCTGCTTTTGCGCAGAATCCGCAGTTTCCGCAATATGCGCAGGAGATGTGTCTGCGGATTTCGCGCATTCTGCGGAAGTTGCGCATACGCGCTCGCGGGTGTGAAGGGAAACGCCCGCTTCCTTGGCCTTGTGGAAGAACGTGTTGAGGGTCACACCGGTTCCGTGCGCCCTGAGACACTTGTCGTACTGCTCGTCGGTAATGCGCTCGTTGTACTCCGGGTGGAATCTGCTGACGCGATAGAAGTAGTCACGGCCGTTTTCACCGAATTCATCGGCAAAGGCAAAGCCGATGTCCAGCCAGTTGTCGTAGCCGGTGGTGATGTCAATATGACCCGCTTCAATTCGCTGAAGAACGATTTCAACATCATCGGCCCTGTCGCCGGTATTGACGACAGAGGATGAAGTTTTACGTTCGGTCGCAGGGGTTACTTTATTCGCCCATGCGTGGGGATCAAATGGGATTTTTTCCATCGCTAACAGATTTCAGGGTTGAGATACGCTTCCGGGTCGAAGGGCAAAAAGCACGCTCTGGACACGTCCTTGCCCGATTTGTCCGGCTCGATGCCGTAGGTTTGAACCAGGTAGTTGGAGACGGAACGAAAGTAGTCGGAGTGCGGCATCAACGCTACGTTGATTTTGACAATCCACTTGAGCCCGTCACCGCTGGGAGAGCGGAACATCAACTCGGTCTCGAAGTACGGGTCGTCCAGGAGCGTCCGCTTTAGAGCGTCTATGTCCTGAACGTGGTCGAAGTCGAGGCAGAGGTAGCCGCTATGCTCCACCAGGTTGTCGTTGGACCGCTCGGAGAACACACCGGAGAACGTGCAGTATGCGAAGTGGGCAGCCTTGTACTTGCGTCTGGCGTCCTTGTCTTCGATGGAGCGGAGTTTCTCGGTCTCGGCCTGAGCGTAGTGACCGGTGATGTAGTTACAGACATCCAGCAGCGTGATGGACTTGTGAGGAGTCTTGTTCGTGACCGGAGCCTTGAAGAAGGAGAAGGAGGGGAGCGGCTTCACCGGGACCGCGTTGCGGTCGTAGGGGCTGTAGCCCTCCTCAAGATGGAGGAACAGGTCTTCGTTGATGGCGATGAGCAGATCCTGTCCGTCTTTCCTCCAGTACAGCTTGGCGAAGTCGAAGCAGTCGCCTTCGGGGATAGCGTCGAACTGGTCTTTGTGACGGGCGATTTCGTCGGAGAGTTTCTCTTCCGGGTGAATCTTTTCCGTCCAGACGTGGAGGGTCTCGCTGCCATCGGCAAATGGATTCCTGCAGATGCCGCAGTCGCGACCGGAGATTTTCATCACGGTCTCGCCGGGGTAGAACTGACGCAGAATGTGGGAATAGATTCCCGTGCCGTAGTGCGTCTTGGCGAGGATGGCTTCTCTACTGATCATAGCGCAGCCCTCCACGTTTAGAGTTGACGTAATCCACGGCCGCCTCCTGCATCTCGTCCTCGGTCTTGTGATAGCCGCCGGCAAGCCAGGCGTCAATCTCGGAACGGAGGAAACGGAGCCGCTTGCCATCTTTGTGGTAAGGTACGCGCCTGAGCGTGACCCAGTCGTAGATGGTCTTGCGAGCGGGTTTGTCGGGATGGTAGGCCATCAGGCCTTCAACGTCCATCCACTCGTCGGGGGTATTCCCCTTGGCGTCCTTGAGTTCAAGGACCAGGTTGACAAGCCGGTCAACCTTCTGTTCGAGAGATGCCACGATCTGGGGCATCTGCTCAAGAGTAAAAGTGTTTTGTAACATAAATTATCAGCGGCTGCATAGACTCCGGAACGCGCCGCTGAACCGTGAGCCGCCACTTGTGAATTCAAATGACAGCCGCGAAGGAAATAGGTGAAAGGGCGGTGCTCCAGAAGTGAACGGGGTTCACCCTATTCTCTGTCTTCTACTGCGATAAGTCGCTGATAATCAGCACGAGAAAATGAGCAAAAGAGAAGGACGGTGAGAGGTTTTTACTCCTTTTCACCGTCCTCGGTTCGACATCGGCAGATATTACTCTCCCGTAATACGCTTAACGTATTGGTTGTATCCGCTTGGGGGGATACTAAATCGCTTTTTCAACACATCCCATTCAGGGTCTTTGTCGTTGACCAGTCCCCGATATAGGAAATCTATCCATTCATCTTGGATGTTGTCGTGAAATATGTCCTGATGTATAAGATACACCGTATAGCGAACCCAGGTGACACCCTTGGGTATTCTTGGTACGCGGTGTGTGATTACAGGACACTGGTTACTTTTCACAAGGTCTTCAAGATATGTCTTGAGCAGTTCGAAGTCCGTTTTCGGCATAACACGATCTTGTGTGTCGGGGTCTATTCCATCAAGGAAAGCAATACGTTTGTGAACGCAAGCAATCTTGTCTTTGACCGGCATCGCCGTGCTGACCGGAAGCGGCTTAGGGGAGCCAGGCTTCTGACCGGACTTTCGTCTGGTAACGTATACCGCAGCGGGGTCTTGGAGATATAGTTCGTTCTGTTTGTTCAGGAATGTTGCTAAATGATATTTAATTGATTGCTCGCACTTAAAGCAATTATTTAAATCGTAATCACTGAGTAGTTCTTCAATTACGTTGGAGCGTTCCAGGGCGGTATCTTCTTTCTCATATTCGGCTCTGAACGCTTCGCGCTGAGCCTTCACGACAGGGGAGACGACCGTCTTCTCAATGAGTTGTTTCACATCCGTCACATGCGTACCAGTGGAAGAGATAAAGATGAAGTTCTCCAACGCTGCCGCAACTTTCAACAGGGCGGGGCGTGATTCAACTTCTTCCGCATGGTCTTTCAGTTCCGCGAGCACTTTGGATGCATCGCCCGGTTTATCATCCACGATACAACGCTGCGCTTTGTGAATAAGTTCCGTGAGATTGAATTCACCGGGAAGGTCATAAGGCAGGAAACCATCAATGCCGCGGTCAAACTCGAACTCGAAAGGCTGTATGTAATCTGATTCTTTCAGAATGGGCTTAAATAGCAGCACCAGTTCGTAATACAGGTTGACGAGACTGAATGTGAGGTAATCGTATATCGCCATCGGTTCCTTTGCGGAATTCATCCTAATATCCAGCGGAACGTCTTTCCTGGGGAACATCTCGTCACCGATAAGGATGGCTTCCCACGCCGCTTCGTTGGTCTTTCTGGAGAGTTCTGAAAGAGTGGACTTAACCTCCTTACGCGTCTGGTAGTCGTCTTTTACGTCGTGGCTGTAATCCAGCAACTGATGCCGTATCCGCAGGCATTCAAGGTCTACCATCGCCTTGTAGAAGCGACTGTAATGCTTGTCTTCAATGGATATGTCCGGCATCTTTATGAGATACGGGTCGTCCACTATCGGCGTATATTTCTTCGCGGCACCGTCCAGCAGCGCATTGATGTCTGCTCCCTTTTCATATGAGAACCACTCTGGATCTGTGATGCCGGATATGGCTTTGAGATTCGTAATAATATTCTCCAGATTGTCTGGGCGCTTGTCAAGTATAGGGGCAATTCTCTTGTAATGCGGAATCTCTGGCATCACGATAAGGCGATACTGGCCGCCTATTATCGAATTGAGAAGATTAAACTTTATCATTTGTCCTCCTTTATCTTAATGCGTTCTACTGCGTCTCTCTTGCTCTTGTCCACGATGTCGGCGTAAATCTGCGTCGTTCCGACATTGGCGTGGGTGAGCAGGTGGGAGACGGTGTATATGTCGGTGCCTTCGTTGACCTGGAGGGTGGCGAAGGTGTGGCGGAAGCAGTGGAAGGTGATGTGCTTGGTGATGCCGGCATCTTTGAGCCAGTCCTGGAGCGGCTTCTGGGTGTAGTGCCGCTTGAGGTTCTTGAAAACGAGTCCGGTGCCGGGCGTGCCGCAGAGTTCGTAGGCTTCCTGGGAGAGTGGAAGGGTGGCCTCGGTGTCGGTCTTCTCGGTCTTGATGCGGATACACCAGCCTCCGTCGGTCGCTTTTACGATGTTGCTCCAATTGAGGGCGAGGATGTCGCTGATACGTAAACCGGTGAGACAGCTGAACAGGGAGGCGTTCTTGAGATCGGGCGTGTCGCAGGGCGTGGCGGCCAGTTGGCGCACTTCTTCCAGCGTGAGGAACTCCCGGCGGCCATCTACGGCATCGATGGTCTCCAGGTAGTCGTTGACGTTCTCCTGCAGCAGTTTCTCCTGATAAGCGATTTTGAGGAAGCCGCGGAAGGTGGACCAGTATCCGGCTGCGGAGTTCTGGGCGAGCTGTTTGTCGGGGTGCTTGAGCTGCTTGGCATTCAGCAGGTATTCACGGAAGCCTTCGCAGAAGGGGACGGTGATGTCGCCCATCTTGCATACGCCTCCGCAGTAGTTGCTGAAGTGGTCGTAGACGCGAATCCATTTCTGATCTTTCGTGTCCAGCTTGGTTTTGAAGTAGGCGAGGAAGTCCATCTTCAGCTTGGTCTTGTCCAGGAAGTCGTACTGGCCGCGGATGATGGCCAGTTCGCGCTCTGACCGGATGGCTTCGGCCTGGGCTATCTTTTCTTTGTTGGCATCCTTGTCGCTCTGGAAACGGGGCTTGTTTACGAGGTATATGCCCAGGTATTCGTGCCGGACGTACTTGCGTGAGTGCGGGTCTCTCAGGGGCGGGTAGAAGTCGAAGTAGAGCGTAATCTTGCCGCTTGGCAGCAGCCGCTGGCGTAGTGTTACTTTAGTTGTTCCCATTATCGCTTATCTTTTTGAATAACTTGTCGAGTTCATCTTTCTTGTACCAGACGTAGTTGCCTTCCGTCCGGACTTTGGTCACGCCAGCGGCCTGAGTTTCTTCGCTGAAGCGTTTCTGGCCGAGGTGGTAGTATTTGAGTGCGTCGCCGCTGCGCATGTAGTTCTTGCGAATCTCAGCGGGGATTTTCGGGGTTTTGTCTTTGAAGAGGCGGTCGAGGTCGGCTTTCTTGTAGTAGACGAAGACACCGGTGCGGGTGCCCTCAAGGCCTGCCGCCTTTACTTTGTCGTAGAAAGTTTGCTGGCCGAGGTGATAGTGTTTCTTGGCCTGGTCTACGGTGAGGTAGTTCTTCTCTATGTCGCCCTGGAAGAGGCGGCTGCGGTCCCATTCTTTCTTGGAAATCAGGAGTAGGCGTCCGTCCCGCTGGACAGGAATCTTCTTTTCGCGGACGTAGGCGGAGATGTATTTGCGCGTGATTCCTTCGCTCTGCATCAGATCCTCAGCGTTGTACCAGTCTTCCTTATTATATACGGGCTTGGGCTTGAACATCCGGTCCACTTCCTTTTTGGGGTAGAAGGCTTTGCCTTTGATGATGCGCGGGCGGAAGCCTTCTTCTTTCATTCGTCGCATCAGCCAGGATTCGGAGATGTTGTACTTCTCCAAGACCTCGGCCTTTGATATGAGCACGGAGAAGTCGCCTTTGCTGGGCTGGGGCGTCAGGTGGCTGTCCGCTTTGAGCTGCTCCATTGGAATGCGGACGGTGCGGGAAGAGACGCGGATAGGGACGAGTTCTCCTTGCTCGATGCGGGCGTACAGGGTAGGGCGGGATACCCCGAGGAATTTGGCGGCTTCGGTGATTGAGAGGTGGGCTTTTCCTTCGAGCGTCGCTCGCGCTTCCTTCACCTCGGCTCTGGCTTTGCGTGCCTCTTTGCGCTGGCGCTTGATGCGGGTGTTCTGCGTATTGCGACAGGCGACGCTGCAGTACGTCTGCCTCGGGATGTCCGTGGTAAACGTGTTGCCGCAGCAGGAGCATGTCTTTGTCACAATGTGCATACTTTTTACATCATTTTGGCGGAGATGAGGCGCAAGACCTTCAACGTGCCGTTTGACCCTTCTAATTGGGTACAAGTTTGTAAATCTACGTAAACCTATGTAAAGGGATGGTATTCGGCCGGTGCCCTCCATAGTCTTGAACCACGCGTGGTTCAAATGTGGTTCAAATATAGCAAAAAAATCCCGAATTAGCCCAAACTAATCCGGAAAAGTTTTCAACATTTTATCGTTGATTATGTGAGAGTTAGGAGGTTTTATACGGGGCGCGTAGAGGGTGGTTCGGTGTATTTATTTCCCGATGCAGAAATGTGCGAAAATGTTGCCGAGGAGTTCGTCGGTGGTGACTTCGCCGGTGATGATGCCGAGGGCGTAATTGGCTTGGCGGAGGTCTTCGGCGAGCAGGTCATTCGAGACTCCGGACGACATCGCAGATTTGAGATGAAGGAGGTATTTTTCTGCCTCGGCGAGGGCGGAAAAATGCCGCAAATTCGTCACAATTGCATCGTCAGAATTGAAAGTTTTGTCTTTCTGGGTCTCTGAGAGCCGTTTTTTCAATTCATCCAATCCGAAACCAGTCTTTGCTGAAATATATATGATATCAGTTTTATTTTCAGTAGATAAAACACTATTGTTTAGAATACTAACATTTATGTTAGGAGCCAATTCGTCAGTTTTATTGAACAATACGATAAGCTTCTGATTCTTCGGATCGATCCTTTTTGCAATATCAGTAATCGAAGCAGTGTTTTCTTCTTCGCTTGAAGTAACGTCAATCACGGCAAGCACGACAGAGGCTTTTTTTAGCTTCTCATACGACCGAGAAACGCCGATTTTCTCTACGGGATCATCGGTGTCTCGCAGGCCGGCAGTGTCGATGAATCTGAACAAAATTCCATCTATGATGACAGTTTCCTCTAGCGTGTCGCGGGTCGTTCCTGGAATGTCAGTGACGATGGCTCTTTCTTCTCCAGAGAGGGCATTCAGGAGAGTGCTCTTGCCGGCGTTCACGCGCCCTGCAATGGCAACAGGAACTCCATTCTTTATTTCATTGCCATATTTGAAAGAATCCTTCAGCATCCGGATATGAGCCAAGACATCTTCGAGCAGAGAGCTCAGTTTGCCTCGATCAGCAAACTCTACGTCTTCTTCGGAAAAGTCTAGCTCAAGTTCTAGTAAAGATGACATTTCCAATAATTTGTCATGCAACACATTAAGCTTGGAAGAATAATTGCCTCTAAGCTGACTCATCGCAAGATGCAGTGATGCAGAACTGTTAGCAGAAATCACATCTGCGACAGCCTCGGCCTGAGACAAGTCCATCTTTCCATTGATGAAAGCTCTGCGAGTGAATTCACCTGCCTCTGCAGAGCGAGCCCCGGCATCGCATAGCAATCGAAGAATCTCTGAGGCAATGTAAGAAGACGCATGGCAGGAAATCTCCGCGGAATCCTCACCAGTGTAAGAATGAGGGGCTCTAAATATGCTGACAAGCACTTCGTCCAGGACAGAGCCATCAGAATTCAAAATGTTCCCGTACTTTATTGTATTCGGCAATGCCTCTGAAGCAGACCCGTGGCTGAATGTCACGACTTTGTCCAATATGTCAAATGTCCTGCCTCCGCTCAGCCTGATAACTGTGATTGCTCCTGTCCCTGGAATCGTAGCAGGGGCAGCAATGGTGTCGTCATAACGTGCCAGATTCATATTCATGAAATATTTCTGCGAAATTAGGATTTTTTTGCTACTTTTGCCAAAACGAACGTCCGGAATGAGTGAGTCTATTGGAACATTGCATGTTTGCAGTGCGTCTTTCCATGACGCGGGGAAGGATGTTCTGTCTATTTTTTGAAACGTTGGGCCATTTCATCAATTTGGAATGGTCTTTTTTATATTCAAGAGATGAAAGAAAAACTTGGAGCAGTACTGAGGCTAGAAAACGGCATGGAATTCCACGGCTATTCTTTCGGCTACGACAAGCCGACAGATGGGGAGGTCGTTTTCTCCACCGCCATGGTAGGGTATCCCGAAAGCCTGACCGACCCGTCATACTCGGGTCAGATTCTTTGCGTAACTTATCCTTTGATAGGAAATTACGGTGTTCCAGATGAAGGAGCGGATGAAAACGGAATATCGAAAAATTTCGAATCTGAGAAAATCTGGGTCCGTGGCTTGGTCATTAGCGACTATTCCTTTGAATATAGCCACTGGGATGCCGTGAAAAGCCTTGACGAGTGGCTAAAGGAACAGCATATTCCTGGAATATACGACATTGACACTAGGGCGCTTACGCAGGTTCTTCGAGAGAAAGGCTCCATGCTGGGAATGATAGTGCCCCAAGGTTGCCAGAAAGAATTTCCTGTGGATGATCCCAACCTTGAGAATCAGATACAGATCGTAAGCTGCGACAAAGTCATTGAATATGGCAGCGGCCCCAAGACGGTCGTGATGGTTGATTGCGGAGTGAAGCACAATATACTCAGGTGCTTCGTTGAAAGGGGAGTGAAGCTCATCAGGGTGCCTTGGGATTACGACTTCAATGCTCTGGAATATGACGGATTGTTCATATCGAACGGTCCTGGAAACCCGCAATTCTGCAATGTTACGGTCGCCAATCTTCGTAAGGCGATGAAAGCCGACAAGCCTATATTCGGAATATGCATGGGCAACCAGCTGCTCGCAAGGGCAGGCGGAGCAAACACTTTCAAACTAAAGTACGGTCATCGCAGCCATAATCAGCCTGTCCGGATGTGCGGCACAAATCGCTGCTTCATCACTTCCCAGAACCATGGCTTCGCAGTAGATGACAAAACTCTGGGCGAGGACTGGGAACCGTGGTTCGTTAACATGAATGATGGCACAAACGAGGGCATCAGGCACAAGACAAAGCCGTTTTTCTCGGTTCAGTTCCATCCCGAGGCTTCCAGCGGCCCGACTGACACAAAATTTTTGTTCGACGAATTTATCAGCAAGTTATGAAAGACGCTAGCATAAAAAAAGTTCTTATTCTTGGATCTGGCGCTTTGAAAATAGGCCAGGCTGGGGAGTTCGACTACTCTGGCTCTCAGGCTCTCAAGGCGTTGCGCGAGGAAGGCATAGAGACGATATTAATCAATCCTAACATCGCGACCGTCCAGACATCTGAGGGTGTGGCCGATAAGATTTATTTCCTTCCGGTCACTCCGTTCTTTGTGGAGAAAGTCATCGAGAAAGAACGACCTCAGGGGATTCTTCTTTCGTTCGGGGGCCAGACTGCGCTTAACTGCGGAGTGGAAATCTTTGAGAAAGGCGTTTTGGAAAAGTACGGAGTGAAAGTGCTTGGGACTCCCGTGCAGGCCATCATGGACACTGAGGACAGGGAATTGTTCGTGAAAAAGCTGGATGAAATCGGTGTAAAGACCATCAAGTCTCACCCTGCCGCCAACATAAAGGACGCGAAGAGGGCAGCGCAAGAGCTTGGCTATCCGCTCATTATCCGCGCCGCTTATGCTTTGGGCGGTCTTGGCTCAGGATTCTGTGACAATGATGAAGAACTAGAAGAAATATGCGAGAAGGCTTTTTCCTTTTCTCCGCAAGTGCTGGTGGAAAAATCATTGAAGGGCTGGAAGGAGATAGAATATGAGGTGGTCCGAGACAAATACGACAATTGCATCACTGTCTGCAACATGGAGAACTTCGACCCGCTGGGCATACATACCGGCGAGAGCATCGTGGTCGCCCCTTCGCAGACGCTTACGAACAAGGATTACTATTATCTGCGCGAACTTTCCATAAAGATCGTTCGCCATATCGGAATCATAGGCGAATGCAACGTACAGTTCGCCTATGATCCGGATGCCATGGACTACAGGGTTATCGAGGTTAACGCCCGTCTCAGCCGTTCTTCTGCCCTAGCCTCCAAGGCTACAGGCTATCCTCTTGCCTTCGTAGCGGCGAAACTTGGCCTGGGATACGGTCTTTTCGACCTTAAGAATTCCGTCACTAAGACGACACCTGCATTCTTCGAACCTGCGCTGGATTACATCGTGTGCAAGATTCCGCGCTGGGATTTGAGCAAATTCCACGGGGTTTCCCGCAAAATCGGTTCGTCGATGAAATCCGTAGGCGAGGTGATGGCTATCGGCCGCACCTTCGAAGAAGCTATTCAGAAAGGCCTCAGGATGATAGGCCAAGGGGCTCACGGCTTCGTGGGCAACAAAGAATTGAAGGTGGCAGACATCGAGGAAGCCCTCAGAGAACCGACGGACAAACGAATATTCGTGATTTCCAAGGCTTTGCAAGCGGGATATTCAGTTGAGCGCATCCATGAGCTGACGAAGATTGACAAATGGTTCTTAGAGAAGCTGGAGAGGATAGTCGGCACTTTCAAAGAGATGGAGGGCTACGGCAAGATAGAGGATCTGCCCGATGTACTGCTGCGAGAGGCGAAACAGGAAGGATTCTCGGATTTCCAGATTCAGAGGGCAGTCTACAAAGACACGGTTAATGCCTATGAATATATGGATAAGGTACGGGAATATAGGAAATCGCGCGGCATTGTGCCTGTCGTGAAGCAGATAGACACCTTGGCCGCCGAATTCCCGGCAAAGACAAACTACCTCTATCTTACTTACAATGGCACCAAGAATGACATTGAATATGAAAATGATGGCAAATCAGTCATCGTTCTAGGGTCAGGAGCCTACCGAATAGGAAGTTCGGTTGAATTCGACTGGTGTTCCGTTTCTTCCCTTCAGGCTATTCAGAAACAGGGCTACAGGGGAGTGCTGATCAATTACAACCCAGAAACAGTTTCCACCGACTACGATATGTGCGACCGGCTTTACTTCGACGAGCTTACGTTCGAGCGTGTCATGGACATCGAGGAATTTGAAAAGCCTCACGGCGTAGTGGTTTCTGTCGGAGGCCAGATTCCTAACAATCTGGCACTAAGGCTATTCAATCACGGAGTGCATATTCTGGGAACAAGTGCAGAGGACATAGATAAGGCTGAGGACAGGCATAAATTCTCTACCATCGTGGATGCTCTGGACGTGGATCAGCCTGAATGGAGAGAGCTTACGACAAAAGAAGACGTAGACGAATTCTTAGACAAGGTCGGCTATCCTGTGTTGGTAAGGCCTTCGTACGTGCTTTCCGGTGCCGCAATGAACGTATGCTACGATGCGCAGTCTCTCCAGGAATTCCTATCGCTTGCTGCAGAAGTGTCCCAGGAGCATCCTGTCGTCATAAGCAAATTCTACGAAAGGGCTAAAGAGATAGAGTTCGATGCTGTAGCTGACGGCGGGGAAGTGCTGGCATATGCGATTTCAGAGCATATTGAATATGCTGGAGTGCACTCTGGCGATGCCACAATCCAATTTCCTCCGCAAAAGCTTTACGTAGAGACTGTCCGTCGCATAAAGAAGATTGCCAGGGCTATTGCCGGCGCGTTGAATATCTCAGGTCCTTTCAATATTCAGTTCCTCGCCAAGGATAACCAGATTAAGGTGATAGAATGTAACCTAAGGGCTTCCAGATCGTTCCCGTTCGTCTCCAAGGTGCTTAAAATCAATTTCATCGAGCTTGCGACCAAGGTTATGCTCGGGCTTCATCCGGCTCCGCCTCAGAAAAGTGCATTCGACTTGGATTACGTGGGTGTGAAGTCATCCCAGTTCTCTTTCGCTAGGCTTGAAGAAGCCGATCCTATGCTGGGTGTCGACATGAGGTCTACGGGAGAAGTTGGCTGCCTTGGTGATGACCTTAATGAGGCACTGATAAAATCTTTGCTTTCCGTAGGCCAGCGCATTCCAGAGAAACGAATCCTGCTTTCAACCGGCGATGCCTTGCAGAAAGCCGACATGCTGAATGCTTGTAAGCTGCTGGTGGAGCATGATTACGAATTGTTCGCCACCGGCGGAACATATAAATATCTCGTAGAGAACAGCATTCCGTGCACTAAAGTGCTATGGCCTAGCGAATGCGACAATCCTAACCTTAAGGGGCGCTTCAGACCGGCACTGGAAATGATTCAGAACAAGGAAGTTGATATGGTGATCAATGTTCCGAAAGATCATTCTGCCTTGGAGCAATCCAACGGATACAAGATTCGTCGCGCTGCCGTCGATTTCAATGTGACCCTGTTCACTAATTCGCGCCTAGCTACGGCTTTCATCCGGGCGTTCTGCGCAATGCCGCTTGATGAGGTGCAAATAAAATCCTGGGACGAATATTAGTTCATCCCAGGATATTTATAAATTCTGACGTGTCAGAATCTAATACGTGTCGTAGTATTTGGCTTCGCGAGGCGAGACCTTATTCATGTTGTCAAGCAAGGCTTCATTGGTCTTGTACTCATCCATGAGCTGCAACATGAAATTCATGGCCTCGGTAGGATTCATGTCGGCAAGCAGCTTGCGTAATATCCAGATTCTGTTCGCCACTTCCGGGCTGTACAGCAAATCGTCACGCCTAGTGCTCGAAAGTACGACATTGACGGCAGGGAATATCCTCCTGTTTGCCAGAGTGCGATCCAGCTGGAGCTCCATATTACCAGTGCCTTTGAATTCCTCGAAGATCACGTCATCCATCTTGGAACCAGTTTCTGTGAGTGCAGTTGCCAATATGGTCAGCGAACCGCCGCCCTCTATATTCCTCGCCGCTCCGAAGAACCTCTTTGGCTTCTGAAGGGCATTCGCATCCACGCCGCCAGTAAGCACCTTTCCAGATGCCGGTTGTACGGTGTTGTACGCGCGTGCTAGGCGAGTGATGGAATCTAGCAATATTACTACGTCGTGACCACATTCAACGAGTCTGCGAGCTTTCTCCAGTACCATATTCGCAACCTTGACGTGCCTTTCTGCCGGCTCATCAAAAGTCGAAGCTATCACCTCTGCCTGTACGCTGCGGCTCATATCGGTCACCTCCTCAGGTCGTTCGTCTATTAGCAACACTATCTCGTAAACTTCAGGATGATTGTCAGCAATGGCGTTCGCAATTGATTTCAGAAGCATGGTCTTACCTGTCTTCGGCTGAGAGACGATGAGTCCGCGCTGACCCTTGCCGATAGGGGTAAACATGTCCACGATGCGGCAGGAAGTGTCTTTCTCATGGCCGTGGCCCAGTAAATTGAATTTCTGGTTCGGGAACAACGGAGTCAGGAAATCGAACGGAACCCTGTCACGGATGAATTCCGGAGTCCTTCCGTTTATGTATTTGATTTTTACCAGCGGGAAATATTTATCGCCTTCCTTAGGAGGCCGAATCTCCCCAGTAACCGTGTCTCCGGATTTCAGAGCGTTCGCCTTAATCTGGCCCTGGCTAACATAAATGTCATCAGGTGAATTCAGGTAATTGTAATCAGAAGAACGAAGGAAACCATAGCCATCTGGCATTATTTCCAGCACGCCAGTAGCCTCTACGGTACCTTCGAATTCAATTTCCGGCTGGCGCTGAGGCTTGAACTGGTTCTGCTGATTATTTTGCTGAGGCATAGGTCCGTTCGGACGCTGACCCTTATTCTGCTGGTTCTGGAACCTGTTCTGATTATTATTCTTTTGCTTTTTCTTCCCTGGAATATTATTCTGTGACGGGTCGTCCTTCAATTCGTCAAAAAGCTGATGAATGAATTTGCGATCGTTGCTCGATTCCTGAGGTTGCTCAAGTGGTAATGCCGGTTCATTGTTTTCCGGGGCCACCGAAGCATTTTCATTAACAGGTTTTTCTGGCTTTTCAACAGGTATTACCTCTACAGCCTCCATTTCTGGTTTCTCTTCCGCTTGAGGTTTTCCTGCCGCTTGCTGCTTAGGTTTACGTCCTCTCTTAGTGCTAGGTGCCTTTTCTTCAAGCGTGACCTTCGGTTTTTCTTCCTGCTTCTGAGGCTTTTCTTCAGCTTTCGGCTGCTCTGGCTTCTCGATGGCAGGCTTGGATTCCTCCTTTTGTTTTGCGTCAGCTGCTTTCTTTGGCCTGCCGCGTTTCTTCTTAGCAGGAGCTTCAGGAACTGGATTATGAGAAATTTCGCTTGCCTGAGCATCTAGGATAGCGAAAGCAAGATTTTCGGCATCGAGTTTCTTGAAATTCTTAACATTGTACTTCTGGGCTATTGACTGTAGTTCATCAATGCTCATGGAGTTTAAATCAAATAGTGTATATGCCATAAAAATAAAGTATTGCCAGAGAAAAAATGGTAAGATTTTGTTTACAAAAAGTGAATGCCTTCAGAAGTCGTGTTAGGAAGGCGATGCAAATATAAATAAAAAATTCAATATTGCAATATTATCTGTCCCAATAACTTGTGCTCTTCTTAAATCTAAGCAGGTCTGCAAGGGCTGCTGCATTAGCGGAAATTATGAAATTGTAGGATTTGTAATTGCCTGTAGGCACCCAAGATACGGCAATATTGAAGCAGTGCAGGTCGTACCTGGCCGAGATTTGCGTAGTGCTCATTTTCAGGGCAGTGAAATCGTAACCAGACGTGAACTGGAAGGACATCTTAGGCGTGAGCTGGACGTTTCCGGAAATTCCAAGCGTCTGAGTTATGTTATTCCTTTTCACGAGTTTTTCATTCGTATAGGAGTACTGCTTACTCAAACTATAAGAATAGCTGAAATTCACAGACCACGGCACATTAGGGTTTGTGTAGTACAACCAGCCGCCAGGAATATATTCATTAGTGACAGGATGATAATATATCCTTCTATAATAGTCAGCAGCATTCTCCGATCCGCCGTCTTTCCCTGATTTTGATCCATCATTTCCATTAATCGCTCCTTTACCGGACAATGAATATGAAAGAGATGCGCTTATGTTCGTGAGCCTTAGTGGCACGCCGGTCTCAACTATGTTGAATTTATTGATCCTTTGCCCGTGGTCATTAATCGCATAAGGGTCAAAGTTCATGTTTCCGTTCAGTCCGAGCTTACCGAAGATGGAGGTTGACATGGTAATGCCCACATTGCTCATGTTCAATGAGTCAGCAAGGAAATTGTATCCTGTGCTTATGTTGAACTGATCCAGAATTTTGACCTTCTTGGAACCTTTCCCTGTCGTGTCTCTTTGGTCTCTGACTTTCGCCTCAAGATTGTTTCCGATAGAAATGCTCATCGAGGCCGCCTTGCTATTTTGTCCAGGAACGGAGTTCATCTGGCCTTGGTAGATATTGTAGTCGTATGAGCGTTGCACGCCGGTCGTGTCGATATAATTCAGAGTTCTCCATCCGTTTAATCTCGTACCCTGCTCAGGAGTGAAGCTGAAACTTACGCTAGGTGAAATCACGTGCCTGATGGCCTGTATCTTATGGAATTTGCCGAAATTGAACATTCCGTAGATTCGAGTGCTCATGGACACCGATCCCGAATATGTCTGAGTCACTCCGAATGTAGAGAACTGCCCAGTGAGATTTCTTTGCACGCTATTTTTCTGCGAATCGAAATAGGCCTCGTTTTTACGGAAGAACCAATTCATGCCATAGCTCACGCTAGGAGTGAAGTTGAAATATTTTGCCAGCGTGAAGTCCGGCAGGCCAATGGTAAACCGGTGTGACATTCCGTTCTGGAATTTGTCCAAGAAACCAGGCTCGCCGAATTCAGATGCCTTGAAATTAATCTTATTCTGCAATGAAGTGTTGTAGGCCAGAGAGAATTTCTCATAGAATTTTTCTTTCCCGACCCTGTTCTTGATCTTGAACGGGTAGAATCTGGAGACAGAAAACGTGAGGTTAGGGAAGGTAAATGCGTATGAGCTGTCTCTGGAACTCTGGCTGTGCATCGCATTGATCGAGAGATTGAATTTCCCGTTCCAATTCTTTGAATATGAAATCGAGGAGGAAATCTGATTCTGCAAAGCTTCAGAAACAGACCTTGAATTGTAACGGCTGTTCGAAGGGCTGGAAAAGTTCACTGATGCCGAAAACGTTGTTCCAGGATGTTTCTTCGAATCTTGAGAGTGAGACCACCTGACTCCGAAGTTCTTGCTTTGGAAGA